>DATETN010000076.1:0-5927 GCA_035283645.1 Pyrinomonadaceae bacterium | reverse complement strand
CACTAGACGAACGGGACGCATAAGAGAAGGCCGGACAGGCAGTTGGCAAAGCGCCAAAGTAACGCACAGGTTCGCAGACTGTCAAACCAGGCTCGCTCACAGCAAGGCTCGCTCGGAATAAGTCGGAGTTCTCGATGCGTCAGAGCTTAAATTCTCTGTTCTGACTCAGGTGTCTTGTGGATTACCTTCTGCACCGCTATTTAAAGTAATTAGTCGATGCTGACATTCGTGCTGTTTAGTGCGTTTTCGTGGATCGTTTCCTGGCAATGAAAACCATCCACGACACTAAATGCCCGTTTCTTCACGAGTCACGGGTAATCCGAAGCGACAAGCTGAAGCTTATCGGACATTTACATGAACTCTTCTGACACCGTGAGCAATGATACGCGCGGGTATATTCATAATGATCGGTAGCCGTAGCAGCAGTCGAAGTAGCCAAGGGACCTGCAACGTATCTGGAGACCGTAATGCTGCGGCGACTATCCGCTTCTGCACCTGGGTTTGAATCCATTGAATCACTCGCGTAGGAAACTCTCGCTCCTTCTGAACGTTTCGTAAATCCTCGACCGTCACAACACCACGTCTCAAGCTTGGAGCAAGCACATTCGCAGCCACAACTGCATCCTGAATCGCGTAGTTAATCCCCACCCCTCCGACCGGTGACATCACATGCGCTGCATCGCCAATCAAGAGAAGACCGGGCTGGTACCATTGCAACAGGCGGCTGGATTCGACTGATAACACCGAAACCTGCTTCCACTCTCTTAAGTGCTCTATCCGCTCAGGAAATTCTGTCATCAACTCAGACACCGATGCACGAAACTTCTCTATTCCAGCAGCGCGGACCTGCGACCAAGTGTCCTTTAAGATCAAAAATGCAACCTGCCATTGGGTGAGACGGTCGAGGAGGATCAACGCATGACCACGGCCAAATTGTGCAAGGATACCGGCAGGATCGTCTTGCTCGCGAGGGATGCGAAACCAAAGCACGTCCATCGGCGGAGACGTCTTCACGGACTCTAGACCTGAGAGCTTTCGGATTCTGGATGATCGACCGTCCGCAGCAACTGTTAGCGTCGCTCTCACTTCATCCCATTCATCACCTGAGCGATATCTAACTCCCTGAATGGTTCCGTTCTCTTCGATCATCTCCTGGACATTTGCGCCCATGATCAACCTAAAAGTGGGATATTGCTTCGCCTCTTGCGTGATGAACTCCAGGAAGAGCTCTTGAGGAACCATCATAATGAACGGAAACTTCGATTCGACGCGCCGGAAGTCTGCAATGGCGATTGTGCCGCTGGGAGTGGCAAAACTGGCCGTGTGAATCCGGCTGTGTCGTAATTGAAGCAGGCGATCAGCGAGGCCAATTTCATCCATGATGTGCAGCACTGAAGGATGAATAGTGTCACCTCGAAAGTCGCGGTCGAAGTTCTGATGGGCCTCTAACAGGGTTACTTCGATTCCGGCTCGCGCCAACAAGAGCGACAGCACCGCACCGGCTGGGCCAGCGCCTACGACACAGCAGCTTGTTCGGTGAATGTTCGAAGTTGCGATTTTTAAAGCAGAATTCATGATAACGAGAGTAACGATCCAAGAAACGGCCTCATGCGATCCAGGAAAAAACACGAAACAACACGAAACGCTCAGAACCGGTTTCGCCTCATTTAGTGTGATTTCGTGGATCGGTTCTTCTCTGCCGGAAGGCGATTCACGAAAGCGGCAAAAGAGCGATCCACCGAAAGGACACGAAACAGCACGAAACGCTTAGAACCGGTTTCGCCTCGTTTAGTGTGATTTCGTGGATCGGTTCTTCTCTGCCAGAAGGCGATCCACGAAAGCGGCAAAAGAGCGATCCACGAAAGGACACGAAACAGCACGAAACGCTCAGAACCGGTTTCGCCTCATTTAGTGTGATTTCGTGGATCGGTTCTTCTCTGCCGGAAGCCCATCCACAAAATCCACAAAACAGCTCGAATGGGACCACCAACCAATCACGCCCCAAAGTGCGGCAAAAAAATGGCCGACCAGCGCAACCTTTCATACTCTGCTGGCAATAACAAGTATGTCTCTCCAGATCGTCTCAATCGCTTCATCCAGCTTTCGACAGAAAAAACCATCGCTGCCGCGCGCAAGATTCGCTTCATCCCGGCCATGCGCAACGGACGACCCGTATCCGTTCATATGCAGTTGGAGTACAACTTTAATCTCTACTAGGAAGGAAAAAAAGTTTTTGTTGATAGACCACCACGTGATGGTCCTTCAGCATCCATTGTTTCGTACACGCAAGCTCTCCCTCTTTCCTCGTTCTATCCCCAGAGGCACTGAGAACAGAGGCTGAGGTCTCCCGATCTCAGAAACCGTTTACCTTCGCATCGCTGTCCACATGCAGCGTTGTGCTCTCAGAAGTGTGTTTAGGAGACGTCATGCAACCAAAGATGAATACTCGATTTTGGCTCCCCTTCGCTATCTCCCTGGGCCTTTTTCTCGCCCCGATCGTTGTTAGCAAGCTCCAGAGATCAGCCGCCGCGCAGACGGTGGCGGAAACTTCCGGTTCACTGACGGTGCTCGACCCGGCTGGGAAAAAGAAGACCCAGTGTCCGCTCAAACAAACCACTGTCACAGCCGCGATTAGCGGATTTCTTTCGCGCGTAAATGTCACCCAGGAGTTTGAGAATACTTTTAATGAAAAGATCGAGGCGGTCTATACGTTTCCCCTTCCACAGAACGCTGCTGTCGACGACATGCTCATGGTGGTCGGTGAACGCACGGTGCGCGGAAAGATCTTGCGGCGTGAAGAGGCAAAGGCAGTCTATGACGCAGCAAAAACCGGCGGTCAGGTGGCGAGCTTATTGGACCAGGAGCGTCCAAACATCTTTACCCAATCGGTTGCGAACATTATGCCGGGTGAGAAGGTTCGAATCACGATAAGCTACGTCGAGACTCTAAAGTACGAGGCTGGCTCCTACGAGTTTGTGTTTCCTATGGTTGTTGGCCCGCGCTACATGCCCGGTGTCCCGGCAGCTACTTCCCAGGGAAACGGAACCGCACCGGACACCGATCAGGTTCCTGATGCCTCTCGTATTTCACCCGCGCTGATCCCCGAAGGCATGCGTGCCGGACACGATGTCTCGCTCGACATTACGATCGACGCCGGGATACCCATCGATACTATTGGCTCAAAGAGCCACGCGCTTAACGTCGAGCAAAATGAGCCTCGATACGCGCAGGTTCGATTGAAGAACGATTCCGTAATACCCAATAAGGATTTCGTGTTGCGTTATGAAGTCGCGGGCCAAAAGATCCAGGATGCCTTTCTGGTTCACCGCTCTGCCAAAGGCGGTTTTTTCACATTGATTTTACAACCACCTGAGCGCGTCGCGGCAGAAGATGTCACGCCAAAGGAGTTGGTTTTCGTACTCGACACTTCGGGTTCGATGAGTGGCTTTCCTATTGAGAAGGCGAAAGAGACGATTAGCCTCGCCCTCAATAATCTTTATCCTGCCGATACCTTTAATCTGATCACGTTCGCCGGCGATACCCGGATCCTATTTCCTGAGCCGGTACCCGCCACAAGCGAAAATCTTTCAAGGGCGCAAGCCTTTCTTAGTGGTACGTCAGGCGCGGGCGGCACGGAGATGATGAAAGCGATCAAAGCTGCTCTTGAGCCAACCGATTCTCAAAAACACGTGCGGATTGTGTGCTTTATGACGGACGGGTATGTCGGCAATGACATGGAGATCATCTTTGAAGTACAGAAGCATCCGAACGCACGTGTCTTTGCATTTGGAATTGGCAACGGTGTGAACCGCTTTCTGCTTGACAAGATGGCGGAGCATGGGCGAGGCGAAGTGGAATACGTCGCGCTGAATGACGATGGCTCTGCCGCGGCCAGACGCTTTCATGAGCGCGTGCGCAGTCCGCTGCTGACTGACATCTCGATCGACTGGAATGGCATGCCCGTCACCGATGTCTATCCGCGGAGTTTGCCAGATCTATTTGGCGCGAAACCGTTGATTATCTCGGGGCGCTATACAGGAGCAAAAAAGGGTGCGATTCGTTTGAAAGGTAAGGTGGCTGTGGCTGGCGAAGAGTTCCTGCGCGAGGTCACAGTTGAACTGCCTGAGACTGAAAACCAGCACGACGTCCTCTCGTCATTATGGGCGCGACGACGGATCGATCATCTGATGAGTGAGGACTACGCAGGTGCTCAGACCGGCGCGATGAAAAAGGATTTGAGTGAAGCGATCACAAATCTGGGTCTTGAGTTTCGGCTGATGACACAGTTCACGTCATTCGTAGCGGTTGAAGAGATGATTGTGACGGATCGTGGTCGGCCGCGGCGGATAGACATTCCAGTGGAGGTGCCCGACGGCGTTAATCGAGCAGCTGTTGCAGGTAATCCTGAACTCCGCATTCTTGCGCAGCTAAGCTCACCAAGCGCGGCCTTAAACACGCATAACTTTAGCGTAACCAACACTGTAACTGTGACGTCTTCGTCTGAAGCGATTGATACCACACAGCCAGGTGGCACCGTAAAGCTTGGGCAAGGTGTTATAGATCCAGGTTCGCTTACGCGGAACGAACGGGCAAAGGCCAAGCGCCAGAAGGTTGATGGCAGTGGAATTGGCGGGGGACGCGGTGGCAAAACAGGAGGTGGAGACAGAAAAGCGAGCGGAGGTGGAGGCGGCGGTGTAGCATCCGGACCGGGTCATGGGCGAGGTTCGAATACGGACATCGATGGCGCTGACTCACGCGACGATCAACGTCACCACCCTGTCATCGCGGCCCTACTCGAGCGACTAAAGCAACCAAAGTATTTACCGAATGCGGAGGAAGCGAAGTTCGTCCACGACGGTAAGGTCGAGATTAAGGTTTGGCTGAGCGACAAGAGCGACAGTGTGGTCGCAAAGCTCAAGGAACTAGGGTTTGAGCTAGTGCTCGATCCGAAAACATCAAAGCTGCTTGTGGGCCGAATTCCATTGGCCGCGCTGCAGAAGTTGATTGAGCTAAAGGAGGTCCGGTTTGTAGCCCCGCAGTACTGATCTAGCGGGAACACGATCCACGAACCAACACGAAAAACGGAGATCAGCCCTCCGCATTTCCTTGTTACTTGTTTAGTGTGAGTTCGTGGATCGTTCTGCTTAAGCGCTAATAATCGTCTTTGCCGGTTATATCCTTTTCCATCCGGTCGGCAATCAGAATTACGCTCTTGATTGTAAGGCGTAAAGTCTCAGCATCGCTGTCGGCGTTTATCTGCGCCGCGTACATTGCGAGATACTTGCCTCGATTCAGACCACTATTGATCGGAACCAACCTCCACGCTCCCAGTTTGGTAGAGTTGTTTTCGCGCAGCAGCTTATTCGCAACCTCGTTGGAGATTGGTGGTTCGGCTAGAAATGCGGGCGCCAGTACTTCTCGGATTTCCAACGAACCATACTTTTCAGTGTTCGAATTGATGTAGACGAGTTGGCTGCGTTGGATTGGCTGGCCGTTGGATTGGCTTGCACTCTGTTCAGTCTGAATCGGGACCAGCTTGTAATCATTATCGTCGGTCAACTCATACTTGTAACCAATCTCATCCAGCGCCGACCTCACGCGCGAATCTGCGCCAGGTTTCTGTGCCTTGGTTTCGGAAGCAGTGGAAAAGAGAACGAAGGCCAGCGCGACAAACAGAACTGTGAATCTCATTGGGGGAATCCTCATTTTTGAGGTGCTCTCGCGGGGCGCACTTTAAATTTCTACTCCTGTGAAGCCAGCGCTGTCAAAAAGATTCTTTTCTCGAAGCAGTTTATCAGTGTGACAAATATTGTTGGGATTCCCATAAACCGTGGTCCCCCTTTCCGGGAATCACACGCACAACTCAGGTTAACAGCCGCGTTAAAGCCAATATTTCTTCGTGCTGTTTAGTGTGATTTCGTGGATCG
>DATETN010000075.1:0-4608 GCA_035283645.1 Pyrinomonadaceae bacterium | reverse complement strand
CATTGGTAGGACATTCCCAGTGATTCGCCGAGGGCATCCTTCCCCGTGCCAGACATTTTCTTTCCATCACTCGAAATTGTTCCCTGATCTTCGCCCAGGCTCCAGCCTTCTCCACTCAATACCCTTGTTTGCTTCAGGTGTACCGAGCCGGACGCAGCCGTGCCACTGAAAACGACGCGTACTGGACCCTGTTCCAAGACTCCTTCTATTACTTCTCCTTTATGACTCTTGATGACGAGGGTTGCCGGTTGGCTAAGTGGTCCATAGGTGCCGGTCCATGTGCCTCGGAGGTCGCTTGACGTCGCGGAACTGGGGGCGATAAGTGATTCCGACCCGGTCGCCTGACTGGGCGTTGGCAACGTAGTCGACTGGTTCTCAATATTCTGATCGGCCTTATCGTTGGATGCGAATCGGTCCAATCCAACCTTTATCGCGATACCGAGCACGCCAACCGCGAGCACCACCCCTGCAACAATAGCCAGGATCCACTCTAATGGCCTGCGACTTGGGCCGACATGCGGAATAACTGAGTTGGGTACTGCCGCTTTCGCAGTAGACATCGCAGATTGATCAGGAGCAAGCATAGCCGCTCGCAGTTCCTCGCCGAAACTAATTGCGTCGGCCTGTCTCTCCTCACGATTTTTCGCCAGCGCGCGGAAACACGATTGGGCCAGGGCCGTTGGTTGGAGGTATTGAGGAAAGGCAGGGGGCGCTTCACTCAGATGTTTGGCGATCAAGCCGGTTGGATTGTTAGCAACAAAAGGTGGGCTACCCGTCAACATCTCGTAGAGCATCGCACCGAGACTGTAAACAACGGCACGCGCATCCAACTCCTCGCCACGACACTGTTCCGGCGACATGTAGTACAACGTTCCTAAGAGAGTTCCCGTCTGCGTAAGCGCTGAGAGGTTTGCAGCGTCGCGCACCTTTGCCAGACCGAAATCTACCACCTTAGCAGTTTCCCGTTCACCGTCATGCGACGCTGGCGCTACAATTACATTGTCGGGTTTCAGGTCGCGATGAAGTAGTCCCTGCCGATGCGCGACGCCGACACCGGCACATACACCACACATCAATGAGACAGCGCGTTCGGGCGGGCAGCCGACCTTCACGTTCCAGTACCTTACGCAGCGACTCGCCCCTCACCAGCTCCATTACAATGTACGCTTCGTTCATGTAACTCGCATCATTGAAGTCGTGGATACTCACGACATTAGGGTGTCGAATCATCGCAGCTGAACGCGCTTCACGACGAAAGCGCTCGATAGCATTATGGTCGCGGACGAGATTGTGACTCAGAAGTTTGACTGCCACCTCATCACCGATATGAAGGCGTCGGGCACGATAGACACTACCCATACCTCCCTCGCCTAGACGATCAAGAAGTTGATATTTGGAATCGAGCACCAGGCCTATTCGAGGGTCGTGCGGGCGTGGATTGTGGTCATCAGTTTTCGGACTGAGTTGATCGTATGTGGTTGAAGTCTGTTTAAGCGTTTCGGCGCTAAGAGGGTCTGGGTTGGTACGGGGCGAACCACAACTGCTACTCAGAACGCATCCCAGCTCGGTCATAAATACGAAATGGTAGAGTCGCGCGAGGTCCGCATTCTCCTCTACGAGCACTACCGAATTACGTATCTCATCAAGCCCGATGGCAACATAGATATTCTCGGCGTCTTTCATGGTGTTTTAGACATCGATCGATATCTTGTTTAATTGAATCAAGCGTATAGAGCTGAAATAAGATCGCGCGATTTCGCGCTCCACCTCTCCGATCTTCGCCCACCAATTAGGCACCTTTCGAAGTCGCGACTCGTTTGTGGTGAGTCGAAAATTTGGAAATCCGGGTCAGGCTGGCGAGTCTGCGATCTTACTTGACGCTAGGCTGCGCGGTTCTCGATTCCCAGAATCAGAGATTCAGTTCTTCAGTCGAACGTAATAATCCTTAGCCAGAGTCGGCTTGTCCTTCCTCTTAGGTCGTGCATCAACGCATATCACGTTCTTTCCATCCTTACTCAAAACCTCAATCTTGTCGTCGGCTTCTAGTTCCAAAAGGGCTTGGCGATAA
The DNA here is from genome assembly GCA_035283645.1 of Pyrinomonadaceae bacterium. GTDB lineage: Bacteria > Acidobacteriota > Blastocatellia > Pyrinomonadales > Pyrinomonadaceae > PSRF01. Next base: position 2,540 of record DATETN010000075.1, on the reverse strand, counting down.
GCTGCCTCACAGCGCATATCGGTGGGTCGCATAGTCCATTCTTGGTAAAAGACTGACACTCGAACTTGCCCAACTTTCAAAGCGTCCAAGATCTCCTCTTTGATTTCAGCATGCGTATCAAACATAGGAATAAAGTTTGTACGACTCTTCTGTTTAAGCTCAAGACCTCCAGGTAAATCCTCCCCATGCCCGCGTCGCCACATCACATCCTTCATGATGCTGAACCCTAACGAGTGTTTAGTAGCGTGGATCAAATAGTGACTTGCCTTCCTTTGCTCTTCATGTTCGACGCGGAACGGGATTATGTAGTTAGCTCCCATATCCTCCGCCACAGCTCTGCGGTATTCGAACAGAATAATTTCCTCACGCTCGCGGACGTTATTAATTGTTCTTAGCTTGTCATGCAGAGTTATTGCGCGTTCTTCTGAACCCATCAACTCCACGAGTACAGGACTGAGCGCTGAAAGGCCTGCTATCCTTCGCACTCCATCAATGTTAAAGAAAATGAACGCCTCACATTTTTCATTCGCCATCACCGCGCGAATAGTCTCGAAGCTAGCACCGCTGACGCCGCAGGGATCGACGAATAGAAATGTCGGTGCTAGTTTGCCTTCTAACCTACCAAGAATTTCGTTGAGGGTGTCGGGAAAAGTGCCGCATCGGGAAAGGGGCTTTCGAATGTTGGGATGTTCTCTATAGAAATTGTCGACTTTGTCTTTGAGCTGATTGAACAAAACGTCATCAGATTCGATGAAAATTGTGCTCACCTGTTTAGAGAAGTCCTCGTTGCTAGCTATAAGCTGTAATGCAAGAAGCGGCGAACCATCGAACGTTTTACCAGTCGCGGCTTGAAGGTAGGAACCCGGGCCAGCGAAGCCGTCGATATAAACGAGATTGTTACTCCATCGTTTTAGAATGTGGTAATAGGCAGGAAGGTAAGCGGCGAGAATGCTGTGCTTTATTTGAGTCTGCTCGCGGTAATCCTCAAAGTGTTTTCGTCGTTCCCTTTAGCCATTTCAACTTTGGTTATCCCGGAGACTTGTGAAGTCGTGCCTTGCCACTAGACACTGGCGGCCCGCGGGAAATTATCCCAGGTTGTCCCTTTGAGCACTCGACCGGCGAGCTTCTTCCCAACTGCCATCATTCGAACCGGACGTTCAGCTTCCACGGCCAACAGAGTCTTCTGGGCTGAAGCTCTTGTACTATCATCAGGAGCCCAATGGCCCCACTGTTTGAAGTGAAAAGGTACGTTTGCGTGCTGACATTGATGCAATAGTCCAACCGCCCAATCCGGGTGCATAGGTCTTGAATGCGGGCCGCTCTCACCGCCAGCAATTACCCAATCTATAGGGTTATAGGAAGATCGATTAAACCATGATCGTAAGTCCAACGGACCTAGCAGCGGCTCGCAAGATAAAAACCGAACGGCTGCGGGAACCGATAAAAGGTATGGGAGGCGCAGTTCGGCGAGTTTTTGATTTTCTATGCTTGTACCAATCCAAACATTTCGCGGCCAATCCTCGCCCCATGGTGTCATCGACAACACGTGTTGCGGCCTCTTCGTCAGAAGCAGCCAATCCAGATTTGGCGTTTGATGGATAAGATTCCAAAGCCGTACACGTTCCTGTTTAAGGTCTGCTCGACGCTCAAACACGTCCGCCATACTGGCGCAAAATACACGTGACCGAACTCCCTCAGCGCGAGCTTCCCCGTTCCATTTGAGAGGCTCTCGCCAATGGATATCTCCAAAAAACCGCCGAGGAGCCCGTTGGCCCCAAAGTGTTTGTCCAACTCGCTTAGCCCACAATTCAGCGTAACAGTTATCACAGGCGGGAGAGACCTTGTGACATCCCCACCAAGGATTAAAAGTGTGATTTGTCCATTCGATGTGAGAGTTTCTTGCCATATTAGATTTACAGCCCGAACTGTAGCACGGGTTCCGTGTTTCATCAATGAAACAGTGGCCAAACGCGGGCGACGCCCCTGACCCGGCAAAGAGCTCTGATATAAACCTCAAACCGTCAAAGACTCCACACAAAAGTCCCCACAGTAAGAACTTACTTGACGTTGGTGAGTGCCTGTAAGTTGTTGAAGGATTTGGAGGCGGCGATCGGAATCGAACCGATGAATAAAGGTTTTGCAGACCGTTTGAGTTAACCTCTACAGCCGTCTACAAGCGGCTACAGCCGGGCAAAATATTGGGTTTTCCTCCGACCGGCGAACGCCTATATCCACCTATCGCCGCGTGTAGTCGCTACAGTTTCCGCTACATTTCTCGTGCGCGCGTGCGAGGGTCACACTAGGTAACTGCGAGTAACTGCGACACTAGGTAACTGCGAGTGGAAGGGCATCATCGAGAGAGGGTCTTTTTACCGATAATGCCCCAAGGGCATCATCGAGAGAGTTGGGGGGGGGCATTATCGAGGGTTGGTCAGTTGACGCTCTCGGGGTTCTCGTCTGTGGGTTCGGATTCGTCACGGGCGATGGCGAGTTCGCGTTCAATGAGGCGATTGAGTTCTTCGACGGGGAGGAGGAAGCGT
>DATETN010000074.1:0-4041 GCA_035283645.1 Pyrinomonadaceae bacterium | reverse complement strand
TAACTGTCCAAGGCATATTTCGAGGGCTTTTAAGGCCTTCCAACTGAAAAACTATCCTCCCGTTCTAACGCCTGGTTCGGGTTAAAACCCGCTTAAAGGCATCTCGCGCGATCTTCTAAGCCAATTGGAGTCGGGGTAATGGCAGTCACTCCCTATCAGGTGCAGGGTGTAGGCGTGTCGTGATTTTGATGATCGGTTTGGAAGACTCTTGTGAGGTAATAGGCCATGAAGGATTAGCAGAGTTCCCTTGGATACTTCTAACGGGACCAACTGAGCCTCGGGGAACGGCGTCTCGTCAAATATCTCAAAACGCATTCCACCTTCATCTGCTCGGACCCAACGAGACTTCAGCCCGAGCCGATGTCCTCCTGGAATGACCCACAAACAACCATTCTGTATTGTTGCATCTTCGAGTGCGAACCAGAGTCCTAATATGTCAATTGGTTCGGTATACAAAAATGTGCTGTCCTGATGACAAGTAACCTCGCCCCCAATGTACGGTTGCTTGAAGACGTACATTGACTGCAAGAGTAGAGGAGAGCTCATTTCCAATTCGGACGAGAGGATCCTGAGCTTTTCAGTCCGTGAGAATGAGTTGAAGATGGGATCGAGATCGTGGAGCGCATGGCCGATCTTATTAATGGACCGTTCTTTGGATTGTTTCAGGGAGCCGTCAGGTAAAAAGGCATCCGCTTCGAAAAAGAATCTAATCTTGTCCCCGGAGCCTAGGAAGTACTCATCTGCTAACCGATTCTGCTGCTCCCGGGTGGAGAAGATCGACACTACCCCTTTCGGATCGAAGTCTTGAACTAACGCTTCGCCCCGCTTTCGGAGACGGTCGCAAGCCTCAGCACTCACGAAATCCTTCAACACCAGAAACCCCTGGCTCGCGAATTCCGAAATTTGTGTCTTGGTCAGGAGCATGCGAACGCCTATGACATTGGGTGCGGAATTCTCATGCGATTCAAAACGTCGCCTGATGAAACCACAAGTCAGACTGGTTTCAAACTATTGACCCCGACCTGAAGTTTGAATCTCGTATTAGCCTTCGTGAAGAGTAGGGTGTCGGCATGGACTAAGACTTCCAATTCAAAACTTTTCACGGCGCAGTCGAGACCACCTTTTTGCGTTAGTTAGAGCGGATTGACTGCGGACCTCGCCTGAGGCTACTGTTCTGCGACAAAACCAGTGACTGCAAGGATAAAGGCGTTTTACCCGGCTCCGACCACAACTGAAATTTCTCACAACTAAAGTCGGTTTTGCGCGTACGCGAGCAGAACTCGTGATCAGCACGATTAGCAATCTCGCGAACTGAGTCCACTCATTGCGCCCGCCTCAGACCTACAGGCCTCCGCGCAAACAAATGTCTTCAGAACTAAGAATCCTTCCAGTTCAAGGTCTTAATGCCCTTGTGAGTCAACATCTTCGGTTAGTTTGAAATCCGACATTAAGGCGTTCAAGAACGTACCTCTAAACAGTTCCGACCAACACGTTAACGCGCAACTCGTTTTATTGACTAGTTACCTTAGGTCGCGCTACTGTTTGTCGCACTGAGAAGGCAGTAAGTCGCAGCATAAGTCCGTCCGGCTACCTGATCGACCGGAGTCTCTTCACGACTCAAGACGGTGACTTGGTCGCGTTTGTGCACGTGACCTTTTCAAAGGGCCTTAAAGTTGTAATCCACGCCGGGTGATCGAACTACGAATCTCAGTGTGTGCAAGAATCCCTCAGTTGGACCGTTCATGGTTGCGTTGGAGCAACTCTTCCCGGGCTATCGGCCAACTTGGCGCTAATCTGCCCAAGTCTATTTTCAATCTCTCCCGTTTTGCTGGAACCGTCATCAATGAATTCCGAGCGGTTCTCGGCGAGTATTCTAAGAGCAGTCAAAGCAGCGTTTGACAAATGGGGGCGGCGTTCTTTGTGCGCCGATACATCGAATCTGAATCAGGAGACAGCGATGAAACAACGACTTTTGATGTTGATACTTCCTATTGCAGTTGCGGCAATGTTATTGGCCAGTTTGGTCTTGGCCCAGGACGAGGCAAAACCACCTCATTTCGGGGCCGCGAACGGACCGGGAGCCAGCAAATCAACCCGGGGCTCCACGGCAGCTGACAAGCTTTCAATGCCGCTGCAGGTTCTCTACCGCCAGTTCGCGGATACCCGAGGTTCCAGAGACGACCAGCCAGAGTTTTCCGAACAGGAACTCTCGAATCTATTTGGGATTAGCGACGCCGAAAGGAATCCCGCCATCGAAGTAGCGCTAAGGATTGATGGTGCGGCAGATACCACCGCACTAGAACGCGCTGGAGCGATGATCCGTTTGAAAGCTGGGGACGTGATCTACGCCACGGTGCCCGTGCTTGCGCTGCAACGCGTTGCCCAACAGTCTGCCGTTGCCTCCATCAAACCGATGATGGGAGCCAGCATACCTCGACCACCACGCCAAGACTTTGATCCACGGATAGGCCGAGCCACCCGCGGTGGAGCTGATGAGAGGACTGCTGGAGTTTTTGATCGTCAGGGCATGACCGGCAAGGGCGTGATTGTTGCTGTAATAGACACTGGCATCGACTGGAGTCATAAGGACTTTGTCAACCCGGATGGCACTTCGCGGATTCTGTATCTCTATGACCTATTCGATACTTCGTGGACAACATCCAATGGCACCGTAGGAACCAGCCCTCCCTTGGTTGATAAGACCAATAAGCCCATTGGCACACTTTACACGAAAGCTCAAATCAACGCCGCCCTCGCCGGAAAAGGCCGCGTAAACTCGAAGGACACGGTTGGACATGGAACAGCCTGCGCAGGAACAGCCGCCGGCAACGGTCGCGCTACCGCTAACAATGTCCCGGAGGGAACTTACAAAGGTGTTGCGCCAGATGCCGACCTAATAATCGTCAAGGCTGAGAATGGCAATGGCGGGATTAGCAACCTCGGTTATTACACCGTCGACTGGATACTGAACACTGCGAAGTCCCTGGGCAAACCAGCGGTTATTAACATGAGCTTTGGTAGTCACTTTTCGTCACACGAAGGTGACGCGCCTCAAGAGATCATGCTGGACACGTTGGTTGGTCCCGGAAAACCTGGTGCTGTGATTACTGTTTCTGCGGGGAATGAAGGTAGTGATAGCTTTCACGCTGGTGGCACGTTTGGACCCGATCGCCCCGGGCAGGCTGACAACTTCAGTGAGGGAATAGAACTCTTCGTCACTGGTGCCAAGGGTGCGTTGTTGACCTCCTACTTCAACGCCGCTGACGATTACGGGATCGCGATTGTCGGGAAGGATAATTTCTTCGTCGATGCGACCGGGAACCCGGTGGTGTTCTACCTGTCACGAGTCGGAACTAAGATCGATGGAAAACTGTCAAAGGCCGCTAAGGCGCCGCAAAACTTCGCCGACTACTTCAAACAAAACGTAAGCGTTGAAGAAGTAACCCCAAAGACGCATGAAGCAACAATCTGGTTACCACGAGGCTCGTACCAAGTTTATGGGTTTGGCGCCTCGCCAAAAGTAACAAGTGGTCGCTTTGACATTTATATCCCTCAATCTCATGCAGGGAGCTTTGGGAAAGGCAATGAAACAAGGTTCATGGTGGGAACTCCAGGTAATGCAACCAATGTAATAACCGTCGGGGCTTATGACTTTCGTAGCAGCTGGATGAATCTCGACGGAATGCAAACCCTCTACAACATGAAGGTCGGCACTATCTCGACCTACTCAAGTCCTGGCTTTCGCCGCGACAATTTCGTCAAGCCTGAGATTGCGGCCCCAGCAACCTACACAATCTCGCCGCTTTCGAATGACTCGGTGGGTATGGGCAGGAACGCGGATGGTACTCCTGACAAAGCCAACATCACAGATGACGGTTTTCATCTGGCGTGGAGGGGAACGAGTGCGTCAGCCCCATACACCGCTGGTGTGATCGCTCTAATGCTGCAGAAAAACCCTTCGCTTGATGCGGTCCAAATCAAGGAAATTCTCAAGAAGACCGCTATGAAGGACGCGCTGACGGGACCAACTCCGAATCCGCA
>DATETN010000073.1:0-42471 GCA_035283645.1 Pyrinomonadaceae bacterium | reverse complement strand
TGCCAGGGAAGCCCCGGTAGGCGAGTCGGAAGATGAGGGTTCGGATCATCCCGAGTTCTTTACCCGCACGGATGGTTGGGACAATCACTGGAACAACGACTACGCTCCAACAGAATGGAATGCGACTCCCGCTCAATTAGTAGAACAGGGAGATTTCTGGCGCGTCTTTAGCGAATGTTTAGGGCCTCTCCCTCAGCGAACCGCCACAGCGTTTACGTTAAGGGAGGTTGACGGGTTAACGAGCGAAGAGATCTGTGACCTCCTCAATGTTACAGTGAACAACCTTTGGGTGATGTTACATAGAGCACGGCTGCATCTCCGCAACTGCCTGGAAAAGAACTGGTTCAAACGAACATCTGAGATGCACTAGGGCACTAATGAACCTGTACGAACGCACAAAACATGGAATTCGCTTCTGGCTACTGCGCCGGCTCCCGCCTTGTAAACAGACCATCAAGGTGATTTCTCAGTCCATGGAACGCGAGCTGTCAATTTCTGAGCGAATCCTCCTGAAGCTACATCTCTGGGTCTGCATGTGGTGCCAATGGTATATGGAGCACCTGGAGCTTATGCGCGCGAGCTTACGCGCCCAGGGAATTGAGACTCCTGACGCAAAGCTGCAACCGGCAGCAACCCTTTCTGATCAAGCTCGCGAACGAATCAAGAGCAACCTCCGCGAACCTCAATAACTTTCCACTGCGATACGCTCGCGTTCCAACAATCACCATAAGTATTGGTCATTAGTCATTCGCTCAATTGGTCTCTATCGTTTGCAATGCTCACTCATGCTCAAGACTGGGACCTCAAAAGAGCTAAATGAAAATGAGAAATGAAAAATGACCAATGGAAAATCGTACCCAATCGAGTTGTAAGGTTCACACCCACCAGCCGACTACTCCTTAGGGCGGCGCTTTGTCTTGGCCTGCCGTGCTTGTGGGGCTCTTTACGGCAGGCCGGGGCAAGTTGATCGAACCAAAAGGAATCTCGTCACAATGACAACTGCAACTCACAACCACTCGCATTCATTAAACCGGTTCGCTGTTATTCCAACGGCTGTGAGACTAAATGCAGATCCTTTCTACGCCGGGAACGCCGTCACTATCGCCTTCCTTGATTCCGGATTCTATCCACATCCCGACATAGCTGATCGCATCCTTGCGTACCACGATCTTAACGATGAACAGAGTTCCTTGGATCCAAACGCTCCGGTCTCTTCGTGGCAATGGCATGGAACTCAAACTTCAGTTGTAGCTGCGGGAGATGGTCAACTGTCTCAGGGCACGTATTGTGGGTTGGCCAAGAAAGCGAACCTGGTTCTGGTGAAAGTGAGCCATCAAGGGAGTATCTCTGAAGAAGATATCGCCCGTGGTATCGAGTGGGTCATTGCGCACCGTGAACAACACAACATCCGGATACTAAGCATCTCACTGGGTGGCGATCAGGACGTTTCGTGTACCCGAAGCATCATTGATCAAGCTGCCGAACGTGCAATTGAAACCGGCATTACCGTTGTTGCGGCTGCAGGCAATTCCGGGCACGAAGGTCGCCACTCTCTGCCACCAGCAAATTCACCTTCGGTCATTACTGTCGGAGGCTACAACGACAACAATCGCCTTGATTCCGAATCAAGGGATCTATATCACTCGAATTTTGGAGCCACGGCCGACGGCACTTTGAAACCAGAGATCATTGCGCCCGCCATGTGGGTGGCCGCGCCCATACTGCCGAACACTGGTGCTTTCGATCGCGCGGAGGCGTTGTCAGAGCTCGCTGCTGCACCAGATTTCCTGCTTCCAACATTGGCACGTGAGCTCAGCGATGCCGCAAAACTAACAAAAGGGTTGACTGGTGCTGGCGCCAGCATGATTCGGCAGCACGTTGATGAAACTCTAAAACTCCTGAAGATCGTGGCTGCTCACTATCAACATGTGGACGGAACTTCCTTTGCCGCGCCAATCGTCGCTTCCGTAATCGCACAAATGATTGAAGCCAATCCGCGACTTACCCCAGGAGCCATTAAGGACATTCTGGTCTCAACGGCAACTCGGATCGGAAACGTTGCCGCAATCAGACAGGGCTACGGAGTGGTGAATGCCGCACGCGCTGTGGAACTCGCGCGCCACGAGACACATCCGCTGAACGTTCGGGGATGCAGTCCACCACGAATGGAAGATGGACGCCTGGTGTTTGTTTACCACGATGATTATGCAGACCATGTCGCGGTTGCCGGAGAATTTAATGGCTGGGACCACCAGGGCCTGCCGCTGAGAAAAGACGAAAATGGGCTGTGGCATGTTGAAGCCCAATCCCCGGGAGCGGGGAGATACCAATACAAGTTTGTAGTGAATGGCCATCGCTGGACTGAGGATCCGAGTAACGGGATGAAGGTCCCGGACAACTTCGGTGGGCTGAACTCGCTACTGGTGATCGAATGAGAGTGGAGTTGTCGCGCAATCGGCGCCACGGCGAGGAAGGTCCTCATTGAAACTTTATCTAAAGATCAGACGGCGCTTCAGGCAACGGCTGCTTCTCTCTTCGCAGCCCTGCCGCCAGATAGTCCCATTAATGTCGGAGTCACTTGAGAGGCGACTCTCGATAGTAGAACGGGTGCGTCTACGAATTCACATGATTGTGTGTGACTGGTGCAGACGATATCTCGAACAGGTTGGTTTATTACAGCAAGTAGCCCAAACAGATAGCTCGACGCAGATAGTCGAGGCCACCACCGTGCGGCTGTCAGACGAAGCACGAAGGCGTCTGTTGGCATCACTCAAGAGAGAATCAGATTAGCGCATTATACAGGCGAGGACGCCCGCGGTCCGTCTGAAACTAACAACCTTTTCCTCAGCCTGAGCATCGCAACAGCTGTTCAGCGCACCTCTCCCGCTTGCAAAAGCATTCGACTCTTGCTAAACCTCGTCCTTGAATTGCCCTCCGGAGAATTATTATGAGACGAATTATCTACTTGTTCACTGCGCTCCTGCTTATTACCGCGTTTGTCGTACCTACCTTTGCCGACACAATTCGGTTGAAAGACGGTACAGTAATTCGCGGTGATGTTGTTGGCTTCAAGGACCAGCAATTTACAGTTTTGATCGGATCCGGCTCTAAAGGTAGACGCAGCCGCACGCTGATCTACGTTGAAGATATCGAGTCCATTGAATTCGACTCGCCTGGAGGGATGAATTCTGCTGCTTCTGACGAAGCGGACGGAGCCATGAATCAAACGCCCGTTCGTCCGGCTGCCGACAATACTTCCCTGCCTCGCACCGACCCACCGACAGTCGGCGCGAGTGCTCCGACTTTCTTCACAATTAAGGTCTCTGTACGGGCCGACAGTACCAATAACGGCTGGACCAACAGTGGGCTTGTGGTTCGTCGAGGCCAACGACTCCGAATTACGGCTTCGGGTCGCGTTTCACTCGGCAGCGGTCGTTTCGCCACGCCTGCAGGTATTAACACAATTCCGGATAGCGAGAAGCTGATGCGTACTGAAGCAACTGGGGCGCTGATTGCCGTCATCGGGGACGACAATGACGATTTCATCCTCATTGGGGGTCGGCGAGATTTTGTTGCCCAACGAGATGGCGTACTCTTTTTAGGCGTTAACGAGGGCAATCTCAACGACAATACCGGAACCTTCGACGTTGTTGTTGAAGCTGAAGCCGGCAGCGGAACGCCAAGGTGACAGCAAACTGCCTCGCGTTTTCCGGCATCTGACTCCAAAAAGCGCTGCTTTGAACCTCTGTTGGGTATTTGCGTTTCAGGACCTCCTGAAAGTTAGGAAGAACCTATGAAACTCTCCATGCTTTATCGACTAGTCATCGCCCTCCTCGCTGCTTCTGCGTTACTACTGGGGACGTTCGGGCACTTATCGTTCGCGCAGTCGCGGCGTCAACCGCCATCCACAAACCAGAAAAAGAACAAACGTCCAGCGGAAACCGGTCAGGAAGAGCAAAAAGAGGAGCCGCTTCCGAGAGACATCGTCGGCAAACCTCAGGATGCGGAAAAACTTACGGTGACCACGCAGCTCGTGAATGTGGACACGGTGGTTTACGCCAAGAAGGGCGGGCGGATCATCACTGGGCTGAAGAGGGACAATTTTGCTCTGTTCGTCGATGGCGTCAAACAACCCATCACCAACTTTTCTACGCCGGAAGCGCCGATCACCGTCGTTATGGTGGTCGAATACAGCAAGTGGACTGAGGTCTTTGGGCTCTATGGCAGCAGCGGGTTCGAGCCTGGAACTTATGAAGTGATTCGCCCCATGGCGATGTTTTTATCGCAGTTCATTAAACCGCCCGATGACTATGTCTCCGTTGTGGCGTTCGACATGCGCCCGACGCCTCTGACAGACTTCACCAACGATCCGGGTCGGATCAATCAGGTCATCAATCTCTTGCTGAGGAACTATCCGGCATTTCGGGAGACGAATTTATTCGACGCGCTGAAATTCACTTTAGTCGGGGGACGGGGTGATGCAGTCGTGCTGGAGAACTCGGAAGCAGAGAGAGCTGATTACAACGGGTTGGTGAGTGTTCAGGGTCGTCGACGAGCAGTAATCCTGGTCGCTTCGGGGATTGATACGTTCAGTAAGATCAACTACGGCGATGCTCGCAAGGTTCTGCAAAATGCTGGTATCCCGATCTACATCATCGGGACGGCCAACCTCTTCAAGAAAAAGTATGGAGATTTTCTTGGCGCAACGGATGGTTTGGATGGCAGCCCGGGCCGCATGACATTTCTGCAAGCCGACAATACGCTGAAGACCTTCGCAAAGGAAACCGGAGGAGCTTTCTATCCGGTGACGTTTCCCGGCGAGCTGCCGCAAGTGCTGGAATCTGTAAACGCAATGCTGCGGAGTCAATACAGCCTTGCTTTCAACCCTGGCGACGTACGAGATGGCAAGCAGCACAAGATCAAAGTGAGCGTAGACGTGGATGGCGACGGGACGTTTGACGACAAGGATTACGTGATTCAGGCTCGTCAGGTGTTTAATGCGCCGAAGCCTGATGGGAAGTAAGGGATGCGGGCGGGGACGCCCGCGTTCCGAAACGCGCGACGCTATTAGGCGTGCACGCGGAGGCGGAACTCGTCATTAAAGGCCACAATATCAACTGCTCGATTTGAAAAGCGCCGCGCCTCACGCTGCAGCATCGGCAGTCCTCCAGTGGGGAGCTTCAAGCCATATCCCGGGCTTGCGAATAGTGCCGCCAGCTGCGGGTTCAAACGCTGGGGAATTCCATATCGAATTGCTTTCTGTGCGACGCCGGCAAAACCCAACGAGCGTCTTGGGTTCAGAAATTCCAGCGTCCGGTCGAAAATGTTCAGCCGAGTGGGCTGATCACGCAGCACCAGGTCGCGGTGCACCAGCATATTAGCTAACGCCTCACTCACTACGCCACGATGATAGTTAGCTCGAGCGGGAATAGGACTCTCGTCGTCAACCGGTGCTTTCAATTTAGGCTTAACATCCCAAAGATCACAGTACCTTTCGATAAAGCGCGTCGCGCTCTCGTAGATTGTCAACAGGTTCCCACTCAACTCTTGACGCTCCACAATCGGCGATTGGATGGTGTCTCCTCCATATCGCTTAGCAATAACTGACGACCGTGGAAGCACCTCGCGAACGCGCTCGTCTCGGCCGAATAGCAGGAGTCCGGCAATGGTGGGTACCACGTCCACCCCACTTTGCGTTGCTAATAGCAGATCTCGCTCAAGCACCTCCTGGGTGGGATAGTTCCGAAGGTTCGCTTCGTTGAAAGCATCACCAGCGAACTCTCTTAAGAAGCTCCAGAGATGTGCTTCGTCAATGTCGGCAATCGTTGCACCGAGTGCCGGTACGTTCTCGTAGTGTAATGGCCGCGCTTCATTTAGCAGGACTGAAAGCTCTTCGCGACTCGCTTCACGTTTTTCGGAACCAATACGCAGGTAAAAACGTCCATCGCGAGTTCGATACGGCCGGCGTTTTCCATCTACGTCAAGTGCAACGACGCGCCGCCCATTGTCGAATGCGATTCGATCGATGAAGGGAACGAGCGGCGGCTGGATCTCTTCCCGGCAGATCCTCACCAACTCTTCCTGGACGGTTTCGGCATCTTCGACACCTTCGACGCGCAGTTGATCGCTGACACCGAAGACGATAACGCCACCACCAGTGTTTGCGAGGGCTACAATTTCCTGCGCAATGCGCTCGGAATTCGATAACTTTACCTTTAGTTCAAGAAAGGTGTCCTCGCCGCCGCGCACCAGTCGCAACAGTTCAACGCGTGAAGTCTGTGGTGCCGAGGTGGAGAGGATGTACTCCTGAAACGAGCGTTCAGTGGTGGGTTCGTGGCGCTGGTTACTGCGAAATCTTCTGCGAGCCATTTTTGTATTGACGGGGCTCAAAACCCGCCCGGATGCCTTTCAAAGCACCACTGGAATGTTGCGGTCAGTCTCCCGCGACGAGTGATCTCACTCGTCGGTCGGTTCCTGCACAGCCTCTAAAACCTCGATTTCTCGGCGTTGTAATAACTCTCCCTGCGAGGAGATGATCAACGCGTAGAAACCGACTGCAAGCACCGCGAGTAGCGAAAGTGTAACATACTCAACCGCTAAACTCCGTGTGATGTACCCGGCGGCTGTTGCTGCAAGCGGCGGCAAGGAGAACACCGTGATCATTGGAATCAGCAACAGTCCGACCACGCCTGAAACGTTCATTCGTTTGCCGAACTTCATCCGTTTGGGGAATCTAATCGAAAGCCAATTCCCAAAAAGAGACATCATGGCGGCAAAGATCACAAACGTGAGAACAACAAAAAAGATTGAGCCCAGAGTCAGGTCCCGAAAGATTAGATGATTGATGAGGAGCAGCGCGCCCGACAGTATCAACGCCACAACTGTGACAGCGATGTTCTTACCAAGTAACACATGTTTTCGCTCTACCGGTGCCAAGATCAAAGCCCGCATTCCTGCTTCTTCAAAGGCAAATAGATTGCACGAGAGGCCCGACAGAATCAGAAACACATAGAGTACTCCTCCAGCCGCCATTAACCCTTGGCCATAGTGGAGAAATTCGTTGGCCCCCGCTATGTCCGCTGAAGTCATTCGGCTAGAGTTCATTACGCGGATCACAATTAAGATCAGCGGCATCACTGCCATCATTCGAACCTGTGCATTCCGCGACACATAGCGCAGTTCTTTCTCGATCACTGCGGACAGAGCTGATGAGACAAAGGGAAGCTCCCACCCGGTGTGAATTTCAGGTACACGTTCCTCAGCCCTGATGACTTTTCGCCTTCTGCCCCCGATGCCAAGAACTGCACGCCGAGCAATCCAATAACTACTGAACACAAGCGCGGCTATATAGAGAGTCATCGCCGATACAGCCAGCCAATACCCGCCGGGGCTAGCGTCAAGACCAGTACTCAGCGCGAATGCCGCTGCACCAGGAGGCGTCCAACGAAGCGCCTTAATGGAATCAGCATGCTTCAAGACTACCGGCGCCACCTGACCAGCCACTGCTGCCCCAAGACCAAGAACCGCCCCAGTCAGGGCGATCAGTGTTTCGCCGCGAGACCGCCGCTTGCGCGTCAAAGAGCCGACAGCGGTAGACAGCCACTTCGTCAACGCCAAACCGAAAGCGGCGGCAAGCACACTCGCCAGGATGCCACGCCACAAGTTTCCGGTTCCCAGACCGGCCCCGATGCCGATTGCCAGTGCTGCAGGGACGCCGATGATAGATGGGAGGGTGGTGAGTTCGGTTATCAGATCCAGAGCAAAGAGCTTTTTCAAGCTGATCGGGTACATCAGCAGACTTCCGGGATCAAATTGGCGTCCACTGCCGGTACTGAGAGGGACGGTTGCCCAGATGAGGTAACAGAAACCAAACGCGGCAAAGAAGATAAATTCTGCTGATATGCCTGGAGTGAGATCCGCCTGAACGCCGCGCTCGATGGCTTCTGCAAGTCCTCCGGGACGGGTGATTACGTAGGCAGAAGCACCAAACCCGATGGCGAACACCAATGAAAAGAAGAGTGCGACGAGCAATCCGAGTATGGTGGCAACGCGGTTGATGGCCCCCTTGGAAGATCGAAAGGAGTTCTTGAAGAGCGTCCATTTGAGCCAGAGAAGGGTGCGAAGTTGTGACACGCTACTTAGGTCTGTCTCCCTCTGAGATTGGTTTTCCTATTCTATACTGACCAATGCCGCACTATGCCACCGGCTTGCCCGGTGGTCCCTACCTACCAAATACTACACCCGGCAGATAGAAAAAGAATCTTACACAGCCGTGTGTAGGATTTGAGTGAGCATGGACCAGGTGAGGGGTGGTCCACATTGAAAGTGGTCCGAGTAAGAAGATCCAGTTGGAAAAGGATCCTTACACACGGCAGTGTGTTGTTTTTAGATCTAGCCTTCCAAAAAGAGGATCCTTACACACGGCAGTGTGTAGTGTTTTTAGATCTAGCCTTCCAAAAAGAGGATCCTACACACCGCAGTGTGTAGTGTTTTTTAGATCTAGCCTTCCAAAAAGAGGATCCTATACACGGCAGTGTGTAGTGCTTTTTAGATCCAACCTACGAGACGGACGCCACCCCCTTCCTTATCTCAACGTTACCGACTCAGAAGCATCATCGAAATCGAGGACGGGTGAAGTTGAGGGTTTTGAATGTCACCCGTCTTCCGAGTTGGTATTGTTGAAAACAGAAGGGGGGTGGCACGTCTTTGTAGGTTGGATCTGAAGGAACTACACACTGCCGTGTGTAGGATTTAGTTCAACAACTGCCGCAATTTCGATGAAGCTTCTGAGTCGGTAAGGTTGAGATAAGAGAGGGGGGCGGCGCGTCTTTGTAGGTTGGATCTAAAAAACACTACGCACTGCCGTGTGTAGGATTCCTTTCTCACTGCCGACGCTCATTGCCAACCCTAAAAAACCCTCCCCCGATTCTAGCTGCTACTCAACCAATACCTACTCTGTCTCCAGCATCAGCCGGTAATACATCAGTCAGTAGCTGCCAACGTCAAGTACCACCGGGCAAGTCGGTGGCATTTGAGAGTAAACTGAACCTGCACACAACCAGACGCGGGCGGCAGCTAATGAAAACTAAAATCGCTAATGCCTACATCAGTCTCGGTTCCAATCTCGGCGACCGGGCGGGCAATCTCCTGCTGGCGGTTCGGGGAATTATGGACAGCAGCCTGGAGATCGTACAGCTTTCCCACATTTATGAAACGGTTCCGATCGAGACCGTATCACAGCCGAACTTTTTGAACATGGTTGCAGAATTACGCGGCAGCACCTTGCCCTCACCTGAGAGCCTAATGGCCCGATTATTACGCGTAGAGTATTCATTAGGACGTACCCGTGACATCCCAAAGGGGCCACGCACAATAGATTTGGATCTTCTTCTTTATCAGAACGAGAAGCGCGATACCGAATTATTGAAACTACCGCATCCGCGTTTACCGTTTCGGCGTTTCGTGCTGGTACCCCTCGCCGAATTGTCACCGCAGCTTCTGCATCCAGTATTGCATAAAACGGTAGCGGAACTTTTGGAAGAAACAAGCGACCGCTCCGCAGTGCATCGTTGGACTCCCGCCCGTAGTGCCCGACAGTAGAACTAGCGAATATTGAATCGAACTATTGAACCGAACTATCGACATATCTGGACCATACCGTAGTTTTCAGATTAAGAGCCAAACCGGCGGCAAAGATAAACAGGCTAAGCGATGTGGCCAGGCGTAACCGGATCATGAAGCTATGATCGCCGCTCACTGTGTAGTTGCGACTAATTTCGAGTGCTTGACCATGCGTAAAGCCCACAGAGTATGCCGAGTACGCCAGATTTGCGAGGAAGAGAATCGCCGCAACCGTCAAAACGACCTTGAATTCGCAAGCTAAATAACCACGCACTGCCTTAGTAAACTTACTGTTTGATTGGTGTACAGTCATGTTGGTAAGCCAAGAGTAAAAAGTGCGAGTTGATCAAACATAAGCTCACCAGAATTCTTCGGGTGAATGGAGAGAGAGCGGGAGTGGTGTGGGGGTGTTCTCTTTCTGGTGTCACGGAGGAGCTCATTTCTGGCAGTTGTGAGAGGGACGTTTTCCACTTTGGCAAGAAGTGGTTTCTGCCTTTAGCGCGGAAGTGAGTGAATTGCTTGGGCTTGAGGAAACAAAGCTTCTTTTCCCGGTACGGTTAACAGGTGAGTCGGGCTATGTTCGATAAACTTCAGTTTGTCGCTTTTGCGTGCTCGTGCGTCACCAGAAACTCGGTGGGTGACAGAACGATTCGCGACATCTCAAGTTTCAACCGCAGTCACGAGTAATCCGGAGCGACAAGCTGAAGCTTATAGTACAGTGCGAACATATTGAGCAGCCGCACCTTATCGGAGTAGCAGGAAACGTGTCACGAATATTTTCTAACTAGCATGACGGTCAATCCCTGGCTTTTCCCCTTTTCCTTCTTTTGTCGCTATAATGTGCTCCTTGGTCAACCACCCGCTACATTCGAATACTCTTCGCGCACACTGCCGCCCGTGTAGCCCCCTGTGTGGCCTCCTGTGTAGCCTCTTGTATAGAAAGAGCTGAAACATGCCATATCTCAAGCCTGAACGTCCGGAAAAGGTTTCTGCGCCTTCACTTAAGGCGAGTAAGGCGCGTGGTGAAAGACTGGTCTGTCTAACAGCATATGACTATCCCACTGCGCGCATAGTAGACGAGGCCGGCGTCGATATCGTCCTCGTCGGGGACAGCCTTGGCAATGTCGTGCTGGGCTACGGCAACACCGTCCCTGTCTCGCTCGACGAGATCATCATGCACACGAAAGCCGTGCGCCGCGCGGTGCAGCGAGCTCTCCTGGTTGCCGACATGCCGTATGGGTCATTTCATACCGGCGCCGACGATGCGGTAAGGAATGCTTTGCGTCTTATTAAAGAGGCTGGTGCGGAAGCAGTTAAGCTTGAGGGGGGTAGAAAGCGGATCGACCTGGTGAAACGTCTGGTTGATGAAGAGATTGCGGTTATGGGCCATATTGGTTTGACGCCGCAGTCAATCAACAAGCTCGGAGCTTATCGCGTTCAGGGCAAGACTGCCGCAACCGCAAGAGAGTTGATTGATGATGCACAGGCTCTCGAGGATGCTGGTGCCTTCGCAGTTGTACTCGAAGTAGTGCCGCGAGAGATCGCGCGGATTATCACAGAGACTCTCAGCATCCCAACTATAGGCATAGGCGCAGGTGCCCATTGCGACATTCAGGTGCTTGTCTTGCACGACATGCTGGGTCTCTCTTTTGGTAAGCTGGCGCGTTTCGTGCGTCCGTATGCGAATCTCCACCAGACCATCACAGACGCCGTCACCAGGTATGCCGAAGACGTGAGAAACGGCACCTACCCCTCGGAGGCAGAGTCTTATTCACTGCCGGCTGAAGCCGCGGAGGAATTGAAGATAGAACCTGCTCTCAAGGAGTCTCAACCAGAGAAGTCCTGAACCCCTTCACACAAAACTATGGAGATCATCAATCGCCGTCAGCGCATGAGTTCCGTCGCGCGCAAAATCCGCCGCGAACTGGATCGAACTATCGGCTTGGTACCCACGATGGGTGCACTCCATGAAGGTCACCTGAGTCTCGTTCGTGAGGCGCGCCGCATGTGTGACATTGTGGTGGTTTCAGTGTTTGTCAACCCGGCGCAGTTCGGGCCAAACGAGGATTTCGAACACTATCCGCGCGACCTAACCAAAGACACTGCTCTGTTAACCGACTACAACGTCGACTACATCTTCGCGCCTCCGGTCGAGGAGATATATCCGAAGGGATTCTCGACCTACGTTACGGTTGAAGGGCTTTCGGACGAACTGGAAGGCGCTTCTCGGCCCGGTCATTTTCGCGGAGTGGCCACTGTAGTTACCGTCTTGTTCAATGTCGTCCGACCCGACTTTGCATTTTTCGGTCAGAAGGATGCACAGCAGGCGTTGATCATCAGAAGGTTGGTTCGGGATCTGGCTTTCGACACAGAGATAATCGTCCTGCCGACGGTGCGCGAAGACAACGGAGTCGCAATCTCTTCTCGCAATCTTTACTTAAACGCTGAAGAGAAGCAGGCTGCACCCGTGATTCATCAGGCATTGGCAAAAGCTAAAGAGGCTTACAAAGACGGCGAACGCACGGCAGTTAAACTGATCGAAATCGTCAAGACCAATATTGAAGCTGAGCCTCGTGCTCGCGTGGATTACGTCAGCGTCGTAGACGCAGAAACTTTAGAACGATTGGAGCGGCTGGATGACCGGCCTATACTGATTGCCGTCGCGGCATTTATCGGCAACACCCGGCTCATCGACAATACGGTTTTGAACAGTGCGAAAAAGAAAGATGTCGTGACGGCAAAGGCCTGAAGCTTCTGCACGTCTCCCGACTTGGTCAGTTGGCGCCTTTGCGCGAGAATTGTTTCACGCAAAGGCGCAAGTTGCGAAAGATGACAGATAAAGCCCGGATCAAGTTCAACCTGAACGGCGAACCTGCCGAAGTGGCGTTCGCGCCGCACAAGACCCTCCTGGAAGTGCTGCGAGAGGATCTGGGACTAACTGGCACCAAACACGGGTGTGAACTGGGAGAATGTGGGACCTGCACGATACTTGTCGATGGCCGCGCGGTTCTGTCATGTCTGATGCTGGGACTTGACGCCGAAGGACATGATGTCAAAACAGTCGAAGGCATGGCCGACGGAGCTGAGCTTCATCCACTCCAGGACACTTTTGCCAACCTGGGCGCTGCGCAATGCGGCTATTGCTCACCCGGATTCCTGCTAGTCGCGGAGGAGCTCCTGAAGAAAAACCCGCGTCCAACCCGAGACGAGATCAAGGAGGCGCTCTCGGGCAATCTTTGTCGCTGCACCGGATACATAAAGATTTACGAAGCAGTTGAGCTTGCCGCAGCGCGAATGCGCGGTGAGGAGATGCAGCTCCCCGAAGAGGCGGTGTACGGCTTGAAGTAGGCTGCGATTAATTGATGAGTAAGAAAACGAGCAAAAACGGCGATCTGAACGTAGTTGGCAAGCCTTTTCGCAAGGTTGATGCACGTGCGAAATGTGTCGGTCAGACGAAATTCGCCGACGACATTTTTCTGCCGCGGATGCTCTACTGCAAGATGCTGCGCAGCCATGAGCCCCACGCGCTAATCAAGAAGATTGACACCTCAAAAGCCGAGAAACTACCCGGTGTAATCGCGATATTAACCGGTAAGGAATTGCCGATACCGTATGGCATTCTTCCTGTGAGTCAGGATGAACACGCGCTTTGCATCGACAAGGTTCGGTTTATCGGCGATCCCGTTGCGGCCGTTGCCGCGGTGGACGAGGATGTCGCATTCGACGCGATGAACTTGATCGTGGTCGAGTATGTACGGCTTAACACAATCTCAACGATCGAAGAGGCGCTCCTGATTGAGGAACCTCGGATCCATGAGTACGGTGACGGTGGAAACGTACACAAGAAGGTCTCTTTGGAATTCGGGGACGTGCAGCAAGGCTTTAGGGATGCCGACCTGATTCGTGAAGACACCTTCTTTTACGAAGGCAACACGCACCTGCCAATGGAGCAGCATGCAGCGGTCGCCCACTTTGACGCTGACGGAAAGCTGACTCTCTGGAGTTCTACACAAACCCCTCATTACGTTCACCGCGCGCTCGCAAAGGTTCTCGAAATGCCCGCGAGCCACATTCGCGTAATTGCCACTCCCAATGGCGGCGGATTCGGTGGTAAAAGCGATCCTTTCAATCACGAAATCGTGGTTGCAAAGCTGGCGATCATGACCGGTCGTCCGGTGAAAGTTACGCTGACGCGTGAAGAGGTCTTCTACTGCCATCGAGGTCGCCATCCGGTGCTGATGAAGGTCAAGACAGGAGTCAAAAAGAATGGCGCGATTACCGGTATGCATTTCCAGTCGTTTCTGGACGGGGGTGCTTACGGAAGTTATGGCGTCGCCAGTACGTTCTACACAGGAGCGCTACAGACCGTCACTTACGACGTACCTCGTTACAAGTTTGAAGGAGTTCGTTGCTTCACGAACAAACCCCCGTGTGGACCAAAGCGTGGTCACGGCACGCCGCAGCCCCGTTACGCGCTTGAGGTGCATCTCGACAAGATCGCGGAACAGTTAAAGCTGGATCCAGTCGAGATCCGCCGCCAACACCTTGTTAAGCCAAATTCGCTAACCGCCAACTACTTGAGAATTGGCAGCATGGGCCTCGGCACCTGCATCGACAAAGTTGTAAAAGGCTCAGATTGGAAGAACAAGTTTTCTGGTTGGGACCGCCCGAACCGCAAACTGCCTGAAGGAAAAGGTATTGGCATCGCATGCAGCTCATATATCTGTGGCGCAGGTCTGCCGATCTACTGGAACAGCATGCCCCAATCAGGCGTCCAGCTACGACTCGATCGCCAAGGTGGCGTCTGTGTCATGTGCGGTTCAATAGATATCGGACAAGGTTCTGATTCCATTCTCGCTTACATCGTTGCGGAAGTGCTGGGAATCGATCCTTTCGATATTCGCGTGGTCACTGCTGATACAGACCTGACTCCCGTGGATCTCGGCAGCTATTCCAGCCGTGTCACCTTGATGACAGGGAATGCCGCAATTCAAGCGGCGGAACGCGCACGCGAACTGCTGGTAATCGCTGTCGCAGAGAAACTGGGCGTGCCCATCGAGAACCTCTCGCTCGCGGAACGACGCGTCTTCGATGTTGAAAACCCGGAAACTGGCGTCTCATTCGCAGAAGCCGTCGTGCTGGCTGAATCTAAGTTCGGAACCATTGGGACAGTCGGCTCTTACTCGCCGCCACCTTCGCCAGGTAAGTATAAAGGTGCAGGTGTCGGGCCTTCACCCGCGTACAGCTACTCGGCTTCAGTGGCAGAGGTGGACGTCGACTCAGCTACCGGAATTGTCACCGTCGAGCGAATCTGGATAGCGCATGACATTGGCAAGTCAATCAATCCAATGCTCGTGATGGGCCAGGTCGAGGGTAGCGTCTACATGGGTCTCGGAGAGATCCTGATGGAAGAGATGACATATCGGACGAACCGAAATGTCGTACACAAGTTTCCCTCCATGCTCGAGTACAAGAGCCCAACCACGATGGAGATGTGCGACGTCAAAACTTACCTGATCGAAGATGCGGATCCGAACGGTCCGTTCGGAGCTAAGGAGGTTGGACAGGGACCGCTGCTGCCCGTCCCTCCCGCCGTCGCGAATGCGGTCTATGACGCAGTTGGCGTAAGAATCGATGAGGTTCCGATCACTCCTGAAAAGGTTTTGAAGGCGCTACGCGAGAAGGCCCGTGGCAGAGATCCGCGCTATGGGCCCTTGTCAGTGCCTACTGTCTCCTGGCCAGAGCCTTTGAAGGTGTTAACTCCTGCCGAAGGTGGCGACGGAAAAGAGATGCCGCGAGTGGCAGTGCATTCGTAAGCAACCGTTATGATGCGTTTACCCAAATTTGAGTACCGGGTAGCACGAGAAATTCGTGACGCGGTAAGGATGATTGCCGATGCGGGACCTGCGGGCCAGTTTGTTGCCGGCGGCACTGATCTTTATCCCAACATGAAGCGTCGGCAACAAACGCCCCGTACAGTTATTTCGGTAACGCGGCTGTCAGAGCTGAACCAGATTACAGGTGATGGAAGCTCAGGTGTGAAAATCGGCGCCTCGGTCACGCTCACCGATGTCTGCGAGCACCCCATGATTAAGCGCGATTACCCGGTAGTAGCGCACGCCGCCCGTACAATCTCCACGCCGATCCTGCGGAATATGGGAACGATTGGCGGCAATCTGCTGCTGGACACTCGTTGCAATTACTACGACCAAAACTACGAGTGGCGTAAAGGCATAAATTTCTGTCTGAAGAAGGACGGCGATGTTTGTTGGGTGGCGCCGGGCAGTTCCAAGTGTTGGGCCGTCCAATCATCTGACCTCGTCCCGGTAATGGTCGCTATCGGAGCCAAGTTGCGGTTCCTATCAACGCTTGGTGAGCGAGTTGTGGAAGCCGCAGGCGTTTACAACGACGACGGAATTGACTACCTACACAAACGCGCTGACGAGTTGTTGGTAGACATTCATCTTCCGCCCACAAACGGGTGGCGTGCTTCGTATCAGAAACTCCGGCGTCGGGGTGCGTTTGATTTTCCGGTGCTTGGTGTTGCCGCCTACGTAAAGACCGATCGCCCCGGCGGAACTGTTATAGATGCCAAGGTTGTACTTGGTGGAATTGCGCCGGCGCCGGTCCAAGTGACAGAAGCTGAACTCGCACTTGTGGGTGAGCGGCTGGATCGGGATCAGATCCTTGCCGCGGCGGAGGCTGCTTACATTAAAGCGCGGCCACTGGACAACACCGATTTCGTGATGAACTGGCGCAAACAGATGGCGAGAGAGTATACGATTCGCGCCCTGGAATCTTTGAGTTCGTAAATCTGGGCCGGCGGTTGCCTTCTTCTGCAAAGGCGCCCCCACTACTTGTTTTCGAGTGGACCAACTAACAACGTGGAGTGACATTCCGAACCGAATCCCATACACGGCAGTTTGTGTGAAAAAATAGATCCTACACACGGCAGAAGCTGTGAAGAAATCATCCACAGATTACTCCGATTTCGCAGGTTTAAGGAGCAGACGATGGCTTGCTCTCGAATTTGCGCCTTTTAGTGTCCTGCTGGTCCTGCTTACATTCCTTTTGTCTGTGAAATCTACGAAATCTGTGGATGATTTTCGAATTTTTCACAGCTTCGGCAGTGTGTAGTGCTTTTTAGATCCAACCTACAAAGACGCGCCACCCCCCTTCTCTTTTTCAACAATACCAACTCAGAAGACGGGTGACACTCAGAACGCTCAGATCGGGCCTACTAAAGCAAAGCCCGCCCCCTCTTTCTTTATTCGTGGTGAGTAGGAACCCGCGTGATCATTCTGAGTTTCACTTCCGGGCTGGCTAGGTAAAGTTGAAAGTAATAAAGGGGGGGAGTACGGTCTCTATAGGCAGGATCTGAACGCACCATACACTGCCGTGTATGGGATTTGTTGTGAGGTATGTAATCCGCGGCAGAGGTCCCGTGACTAGCCAAAAACAAAATAAAAAAATCGCGGCCGTCGTCCTCGCAGCCGGTCAGTGCCGTCGGATGAACGCCTTCAAGCCGCTGCTCCCGTTTGGCACCACCTCAGTAATCGGCGCCTGCATAAACAATGTCCGCGAAGGTGGTATAACCAAGATCATCGTCGTAGTTGGCCACCGAGGAACAGAAATAATCCAGCATCTGAAGAATGAAACCGTATTCTTTGCGGTAAATGAAGATCATCAAAGCGAAATGGCAGTGTCCATCGCTCGAGGAGTGGAGAAGGTTTCAGCTGATACAGCAGCAATACTCATCTTGCCTGCTGACATCCCTGCCGTCACACCCCAAGTTGTCACATCGATCATTAAAGAGTGGCGACGAGGAGCACAACTCGTCATGCCAATATATGCCGGGCGCGGAGGCCACCCTGTACTGATTGATGCTCGATTTCGTGACGAACTGCTGACTCTGGATCGAGCATCTGGACTACGAGGTTTTCTAGAGTCGCAACGCAACCTGGTGTTACGAATTAATGTGGAGTGCCCATATATTGCGCGCGATCTGGATACGTGGGATGATTACCGCCAGCTACATGAAGAGATCTTCGGCATACCTCCATCAAAACGGGATCAGTAGGATTTGCATCGATCCTGAACCACACCCAACTAATCGGACCAACAGTTCATCTAACGCATGTCATAGTTTTGCCCGCGGACTTTGGCAAAGGAGAACACATGTTTAATCTAAAAGCTCTGGCAGTCTCGCTTCTGTTGGTCCTGGCCGTAGCGCCAGCGGCCCTCAGCCAGGGGTCAATTGAGTTTTCTATGCGCTCTATAGATGGGCCAGTAGTAACCTCTGAAAGTCTGCGCGGTGAAGTGGTAGTACTCGCGTTTGGCGCCTCCTGGCTGCCTCTCTCCAGGGCACAGTTGCAAGGTGTCCGGAAACTGGCGGACGAGTACAGCAATCGTGGAGTGGTCGTGTACTGGGTCAGCACGGAATCCGAAAATGAGAACTCGAAGAACTATGCGTCAGATCAGCAGCTGAAATCTTTCGCTGAAAAATATGGGTTGAAGGTAACTGTGCTACGTGATCCTGACGCTGTAATCTCCAAACGCATCGGAGTCAATCAGTTGCCTGCGATTGTGATAATGGATAAGCAAGGCAACCGCGTGGGCGAACCAATTGCCGGGCTGGATCCAAACGGTAATCTGGCCGGCCAGCTGGCTTCGAAGCTCGACCAGATCCTGTAGATTCAGATAAGGACCTAAAGGGAGAGAAAGGCCGCGGATTTACGCTGATGAACAGGATCTGAAAAGAAAGAAAATCCGGGTTCTCTTCTCTCCTCCTTATCTTTTTCTTTTCCGATCCTATTCATCCGCGTAAATCCGCGGCTTTTTTTCGTGCTGTTTAGTGTTGTTTCGTGGATCGCCTTTTTGTTCTCACACCTTGCTCAACTTACCAGAATCTACTAACTTCCCAGTGCGCTTTCCTGACTAGTATGTCCATCAAGGTAATCAATCCAGAGGTACTGGGGTTTCCGCGCGGTTACTCCAATGGGGTGATCGTTGATTCACCCGGTCGACTGCTCTTCATCGCCGGGCAAGTGGCATGGGACGCCACCCAACAGATCGTTAGCAAGGATCTTGTCATCCAGTTTGACCGCGCGCTTGGCAACGTGATCGCAGTGGTCACGGAGGCCGGCGGTTCCCCTGATCGTATTGTTCGGATGACAATCTACGTGACTAACGTTGAAGAATACCGCGCGGCTACTTCCGAGATTGGTGAGCGATATCGCAGCCGCATGGGCAAACACTTTCCTGCCATGGTGCTGGTTGAAGTTAGTAAGCTGCTGGAACCCGGGGCGAAAATCGAAATCGACGCCACAGCCGTACTGTAGCCTTTTCAAAGAATGGTCCAACCAAAGACTTTTCAATACAACCTGGATAATGGCGTCGGCACCATCACATTAAGCCGGCCGGAACGCTTGAACGCACTCACGTTCGACGTTTATCGAGAGCTCACCGACACCTTCGCGGCATTACGCAACGAACCCGATGTCCGGGCTGTGGTAATCACTGGCGCAGGCCGAGGATTTTGCTCAGGCGGCGATGTGCACGACATCATTGGCGAGCTGTTCTCACGCGACATTTCGGGGCTGCTTGATTTCACGAGGATGACTTGCGAACTCATCCGAAACATTCGGGCGCTACCAAAGCCTGTTATTGCAAGTCTCAATGGCACGACCGCCGGCGCGGGAGCTTGCATAGCCCTGGCTGCCGATATCCGGATCGCTGCTGACGAAGCCAAGATTGCTTTTCTGTTCGTTAAGGTAGGGCTGTCCGGAGCGGACATGGGCGCAGCCTATTTACTTCCGCGAGTTGTAGGTCTGGCAAAGGCTACAGAACTGCTGTACACCGGTGATTTCATTTCCGCCGCTGAAGCAGAACGAATCGGGTTATACAATCGCGTAGTTTCTGGTAGTGAGCTGCACTCGACGACCAAGGAGTTTGCTGAGAAGCTAGCCCGCGGCCCGGCCTTCGCGATTGCTAAGACAAAAGAGATGCTGAATCGCGAGTGCGACATGAGTTTGGAAGCCGCACTCGAAGCCGAAGCACAAGCTCAGGCGATCTGCATGCAACACACTGATTATCGGGAAGCTTACGAGGCGTTTATTGCAAAACGTCCCCCGTCCTTTAAATAACTGGAATCGTTAGATGGATGGACTGATCGATCAACTTCCCTTCTTTACCCCTGAGCATCGCACACTGGCGGCGAGCGTAAGTAATTTTGCGGCACGAGAGGTTGAACCTCGTGCCCTCGCCGAAGCGGACCCGAACACTCGCGTCCGAGAGTTTCTGACAGTCCTTGCTGCCGCCGGAATACTCCGCTATGCCGTTTTATCACCAGACAACAAATTGGACGTGCGATCACTCTGTTTAATTCGAGAGACGCTTGCATACTCATCCGCCCTTGCCGACGTTGCATTCGTGATGCAGGGCCTCGGCACATATGCGATTAGCCAGGCCGCGCCGGACCACGTACGTGATTTTTGGATAGGTCGTGCGTTGGAAGGAAAGGCTATTGCTGCCTTTGCGCTGACCGAGCCGGATGCCGGATCGGATGTCGCCGCGATCAGTACTGTCGCCAAACGCGATGGCGACACCTACGTTATAAACGGAACCAAGCGATTCATTTCGAACGCCGGTATTGCCGATTTCTACACCGTGTTCGCCAGGACCGGAACACGCGACGACGGTCGAGCTGAGCTTTCAGCTTTCGTCGTTGGAGCAAAAATGCCGGGGTTTTCGGTTGCCGAAAACACGTCAATGTTGTCCGCGCATCCGATCGGCGAGATTGTCTTCAACGGCTGCCGAGTTCCCGCAGAAGACATGGTTGGCGCTGAAGGAGACGGTTTTCTCTTAGCCATGAGAACACTAGACGTATTCCGCGCAAGCGTGGGGGCCGCAGCTTGCGGTATGGCCAGACGCGCGCTGGACGAAGCAGTGCAGTACGCTCTAGCGCGAAAGCAGTTCGGGAAACTACTAGCCGAACACCAGCTGATCCAAGAGAAGCTGGCAGACATGATTACCGAACTCGACGCCGCCCGGCTGCTCGTTTATCGCGCCGCCTTCATAAAGGACAGCGGCGCGACGAGAGTCACACGCGAAGCAAGTGAGGCGAAGCTGTTTGCGACGGAAGCAGCTTCAAGAATCGTCGATCAAGCCGTGCAGATTCATGGCGGAGCGGGGCTGGTGCGCGGCAGTGTTGTAGAAAGACTGTATCGTGACGTACGCGCCCTCAGAATCTACGAAGGCACTTCAGAGATTCAGAAGCTAGTTATTGCCAGCCAGCTCCTTCAGGAGTAGACGCGGCACGCGTTTAGATGAAAATCAACATTATTGGTGGCGGCCCAGCGGGACTTTACTTTGCAATCCTCATCAAGCAGTCGAGTGCGAGCCACGAGGTCGCACTCTACGAGCGGAACGGTCCAAACGACACTTTTGGGTGGGGTGTAGTTTTCTCAGGAAGGACCCTCGCAAATCTGAGGCAGGCGGACGCGGAATCACACGCTGAAATTACGCGTAGTTTTGAGGCTTGGGACAATGTCGACGTCGTCCACCGCGACCGTAAAATCTCCATTCGCAGAAACAGTTTTTCGGGAATTGCGCGACTGCAACTGCTGAACATCCTCCAGCGGCGCTGTGAACAGCTCGGCATCAAGTTGCATTTCAAGTCCGAGATTGCCGATTTGTCGCCCCTGCTCGAGTGCGACCTACTCGTCGCTTCTGACGGAATCAACAGCACGGTTAGACAGGCATATGCAGGACGGTTCAACCCATCGCTCAGCGTTCGGACAAACCGTTATATCTGGTACGGGACTACTCAACTCTTCCACGGTTTGACGCTTACTTTTCGGGAGACTGGTGGGGGTGTATTTGCCGCTCATTCATATAAGTTCAACAAATCCACCAGTACTTTTATCGTCGAATGTGATCCCCTGACATGGAATTCAGCCGGGTTTGAGAATCTCGGCGACGCAGAGACGCGAGCATATCTCGAAAATGTCTTTCGGGTTGATCTCGGCGGGGCAACGTTGCTTTCAAACAATTCGAAATGGATTAACTTTGTCCTCATAAAAAATCAGCGCTGGTTCTTCGACAAGGTAGTTCTGATTGGCGACGCACTGCATACCGCACACTTCTCGATCGGTTCAGGAACCAAGCTGGCGATGGAAGATGCAATCACCCTGGCTGATTGTTTTCAATCAAACAGCGAGGTATTCAACGCGCTCACTGGATTCGAGCGAACCCGTAGACCAGTGATTGATGAGTATCAAGCAGCTGCGTACGAAAGCATGCTCTGGTTCGAAAATGCACGGAGCTATATGCATCTCAGCCCAATCGAGCTCGCTTTTTCTTTGATGATGCGGAGTGGCAGGGTTTCTGAGGACGACCTAAACCGTCGGGATCCGGCTTTTATCGCCGAGTACTACCAGCAACGGAATCAATAGCCGGTCTCCACTCTGGTGGTAGCAAACGACGGCGGCCGTCTTCTGCCAGTGAAATCCCAGGCTCATCAACCTCAACACGATCCCACAGCTTGCACGTAACTTGCCTGTGCGCCTGATCGAGCGCCTCGCAATAATTCGTGTAAGTGCAACGCCGTACTTCTTCACCGAAGCCCAGTTTTACTTTCCGGAACCAATCCGGATCGGCGAGGGCTTGCCGCGCAAATCCGATAATGTCAGCATCACCCCTTTTAAGAATCTGTTCAGCCTGTTCGAAAGTTGAGATGCCTCCGGTTGCGACGACTGGTGTGGAATAGCCGGTAGCATTGACGGCGTGCTTGATCTTAGCAACCAAGGGAACGCTGCGCCCGAATGGTCCTACTTCGTCCGATAAAGTTGTCGGCATACATTCGTATCCACTGCGACCGGTGTAGGGGTAAACTGCCTTTCCCACCTTGGGCTGTTCTGCATCCTCAAACTTGCCACCCTTGGAGATTGATAGAAAATCGAAACCCGCTCTGGCAAATTCCGTGGCGAAATAGGCCGCATCGTCAACCCGATTGCCTCCTTCAATTACCTCGTCGGCGAGAAATCTAACGCCAACAGTGTAATCACTTCCTACCGCGTTTCTGACTGCTCGAAACACTTCGAGCGGCAAACGGACGCGATTTTCGCGTGGTCCACCATACCCATCTGTGCGGGTGTTGAGGGCGCTTAAAAAGCCGGCCATGGTGTAAGCGTGAGCGTAATGCAGCTCGACACCATCGAAACCAGCTTCTCGCGCGCGCTGGGCCGCCGCCGCGAAGATGGCCGGCAGGACTTCCGGGAGTTCACTTATGTGCGCTAATTCAGTGTCGGTAACGCGTTCTCGATAGCCAAACTGAAGAGCTTCCCATTCACGCTCAGCGAGGATCTGACGCAGGAGTTCATCTGAGGCTTGTGCCAGGAACTCTCTTATCGCGGTCTCGTCGAGATCCAACCACTGTTTGTCCTGGTTGAGTTCAGCCAACGCTTGTCTATGTTGCCGGGTGACGTCTAAAAATCTCTGAACGTACTTTGCTTTCTCAGGTCGGCGCTTTACTGCGAGAAAGTCGATGATCTGAATGAAGAGTCTTGTTTCTTCGTTACTGGCTTCGCGTACGGTTTGGACGAGTTTTCGAAGCCCCGGCAGAAAGCGGTCATGGCCAATGCGCAATAGTGGCCCGCTGGGAATGTCACGAACGCCCGTTGCCTCGACGACTATTGCCGCTGGTCTTCCCTCGGCAAATCTCCGGTACCAGGCGATGTTTGCCTCAGTGACGAAGCCGTCCTCCGTGGCACGCCAGGGAACCATAGCGGGAACCCAGGTACGAGCAGTTAAATGTACCTGTCCGACTTTTAACGGCTGAAATAGAAGCGAAGCAGCTGCCTCTTCTTGCGTTGGCCAACGAGTTGGCTGCAGCAGGTGCCGAATGGGATTCGCAAATTTCCACATGAAATTGAGAATTAGAAAATGACGATTGAAACTTTGCGTCCATCTTACCCCAAGAGGCTTGAATGTCGTCACGACTGATGGGACAACCCAGGCCGATTGATTTGTTTCCCTCGTACAGCCTCGGCAACTTGCAATGCCAATCGACATTCATTATTCGACAAACGTCAAATACCGAGCCTCAATTTCCAATCTCTGATCGTCAATCTCCAATCTACAACCAACCACTTTCCGTGCTAAATTGTTGGCACTGCTCGAAATCAAGCATCCGGAGTCTTAAGAACGTTGACTGACGAACTGCTCAAGTGGCGATCTGAATTTCCGATCCTCGATAAGGCTGTGTATTTGATCTCCCATAGCCTTGGTGCAATGCCCAAAGCCACCTACGGTCGGCTTCAAGATTATGCTGAAAGCTGGGCCACGCGCGGTGTCAGAGCCTGGGCGGAGGGTTGGTGGGAAATGCCACTCACCGTCGGCGACGAAGTAGGGCAAATTATCGGCGCCGATCCCGGAACTGTGGTGATGCATCAGAACGTCTCCATCTGTCAGTCACTGATCCTTTCATGCTTTGAGCCAACACCCAAAAGAAACAAGATTGTCTATTGCGACTTGAACTTTCCTTCAGTCATGTACGTGTATCAGGCGCACGCACGTACCGGGTCTCTACGAATTGAAGTAGTCAAGTCTGAAGATGGTATAACGGTCCCGCTCGAAAGAATGCTTGCCGCTATTGACGAAGAGACGCTGCTCGTTCCCTTTTCGCACGTGCTCTTTAAGAGCGCGTTTCTACAGGACGCAAAGGCGATTACCGAACGCGCACACGAAGTCGGGGCGATGGTGGTACTGGACACCTATCAATCGGCGGGCACGGTTCCGTTTAATGTGAAGGAACTGAACGTGGACTTCGCTACCGGCGGTTCTGTAAAGTGGCTCTGCGGGGGGCCGGGTGCCGGCTATCTCTATGTTCGACCTGATCTTCACCAGAAGCTGGAACCCAAAACAACCGGCTGGATGGCCCACGAGGCGCCTTTCTCATTTGACAGTGATCTGCGCTATGCCCCTACGGTGGCGCGCTTTTTACACGGCTCTCCCGCAATTCCGGCTCTTTACGCAGCGCAGTCCGGGTATCAAATCATTCGCGAAATTGGCGTAGAGCAGATTAGAACCAAAAGCATTCGCCAAACGACCAGGCTGATAGCATTGGCTGAAGAGGCCGGCTTCCGGGTGACCAGTCCAAAAGATCCCGCAGTTCGCGGCGGCACGATCACCGTTTGGCACGAGGATGCAGCGGCCATCACTCGCGAACTCGTGCGCCGCAATATCGTGGTGGATTTTCGCCCCGGTGCAGGTGTTCGTATCTCTCCGCACTTCTACACGAAAGATGAGGAACTGGAAGTCGTGATTGGAACGATGCAGGAGATACGTGACGCACGTGAGTACACAGAAGAGAAAGTTGGCGCCGCATTCTGAGGCAAGTGCAGTAGAAATATGAAGCTTTTCCTGGATTCCGGTGATCTACTAGATACCGTTCGGACCGAGAGCAATAAGCTCAATGCAGAGGCTGCTGAGTTGGCCAGTCCCCTCAACCGCGAGCAACTTAACTGGAAGCCTGAGCCACAAAGCTGGAGCGTTGCGCAATGCCTGGATCATCTCGCGGTTACCATTCAAAGTTGGAAGCCGATACTCACCACAGCCATTTCGCTGGGTCGTAAACGGTGGCCGGTAGCCGGTGTAGTTCCGTACCGTCCGACAATTATTGGCGGTTGGCTCATCAAGCAACTTTTGCCCGAATCGACCAGAAAACTACCAGCCCCCAAAGTCTTTAGACCCGCGAGCTCAGCTATAGATCAGCCTCTCGAGCGTTTCCTCGCGGCCCAGGAGGTATTCCTCGGTTTTGTCAGTGAGGCGAAAGGGCTGGACTACAACAAGACCCGTGTTCGGTCGCCTGTTACACCGCTGCTGCGCTATAGCCTTGCCGACTCATTCGTTGTAAACGTCGTGCACGGTCAACGCCACCTGGCACAGGCGCGCAGGGTTCTTCAACACTCGGCGTTCCCGTAACCAAAGGCACCTATGATGAAGTATGGTGACAGCTCACCGCTGTCGTATAACAAATATCTCCGTGTTCCGGATTTAATCGGGTTGCAGGAATGCCTTTCGGATCCGGCACACCACGACGAACTTTTATTTATCACCGTGCACCAGGCTTACGAGCTTTGGTTCAAGCAGGTACTTCATGAAATTGATGCGGCAATAAGTTTCATGGGTGATGATCGTCTGCCAGCCGCAACCCGCGCTGTGTCGCGAGTGTGTGAAATCGAAAAGCTGCTGGTGACCCAGATTCACATTCTTGAGACCATGACTCCGATCAGCTTCCTTGCGTTTCGCGATGAACTCAATCCGGCGAGCGGTTTTCAATCAATGCAGTTTCGCGAGATTGAATTCAGTTCTGGCTTGAAGGATGCTGGAATTTTGAGGGAGTTTCAGAATGATGAGTTTGCATTCCCCAGATTGAGCAAACGGTTGTCAGAACCATCGCTCCATCACAGCTTCTTTGCAGCGCTCAACCGCAGAGGATTTGACTCTCCGATTGAGACGGAGGAAACCGACGAGGAAAGCCGAAAGCGCAACTACGGGCATCGCACCAGGGCGGTGCTGGAGATTCTTACGCACTTCGAAATACGTCATGAAGAGTTCGCCCTGGCAGAGGCGCTGATTTCTCATGACGAGCTATTTTCATTGTGGCGCTCCCACCATATCAAGATGGTGGAGCGAATGGTCGGAGCAAAGCGCGGGACGGGTGGGTCAGAAGGCGTTGGTTACTTGCGCACAACTCTCGAAAAGAAGTTCTTCCCAGAGCTTTGGGAGGCAAGAACCTATCTTGACACAAAGCACGATGGCAAATGCCCGTTTGCTGGTCGTTGACAATCCCGTGTGATCCAGCGGTCGTTCCTAAATCCACATTAGTTTAATATTTCTGAGCCTTCTGTCCAGACGGTCGCCAAGGGTCTCACATATGGATGTTAACTTCCCCGAACGCTTCAACATGGCCGATTACTTCCTCTACCACAACTTGGAGGAGGATCGGGAGAACAAAACCTGTCTGTACTTTGAAGATCAGACATTCACTTATGCAGATGCCGCGCGGGCCGCAAATCGAGCCGGCAACACCTTGCGGCAGGTCGGCGCCGACATTGAAGATCGCATTCTAATCGTTTTGCCAGACTGTCCCGAGTTTGTTTGGACCTGGTTTGGTGCGGCTCGAATTGGCGGAGTGATCACAATGGTGAACCCACTTCTGCCCGCCGCGGACTATGCGTATTACCTCGACTACACTCGCGCACGCGTCGCAATTATCGATCAATCGATGCTGGAAACTTTCTCTGAGGCTGCCCGGGGATCCAAGTATCTGCGAACCGTCCTTCTATGCGGAGAGACTGATGTAGAAGTCCATCACGGCGCTCATTTTGCTGTTGTTTCCTTTGAGGAGGCCGTCGCTGCCAGTTCCGATGAATGCACCCCTGCGGATACGCACTGGGACGATGTGGCTATCTGGCTTTTTACTTCGGGCTCAACTGGTCACCCGAAAGGGGCGGTACATCTGCAACATGATTTGCCGTACAACACCGAAGTCTTTGCGAAGCGAACAATTGATGTTCGAAGCACGGACCTCACCGTCTCCGTTCCCAAGCTGTTTTTTGGCTACGCTACTGGAACGAACTTGTTGTTCCCGTTTGCCGTGGGCGCAGCGACCGCGCTCTTCAGGGAGCGTTCAACACCCGAACAGATCTTCTCAATGATTGAGAAGTACCACCCAACGATCCTGACCACGGTGCCGACGATGATCAACGCGATGCTGAATGCTCCAGATGCGGCAGCATGCGACTTGTCGAGCTTGCGTTTCTGCTACTCAGCCGGCGAGGCCCTGCCGCAGGAGCTTTACGAGCGTTGGATGGCAACTTTTGGGGCCGACATCTACGACGGCATTGGGTCGGCAGAGATGTTTCATATCTACATCACCAATCGTCCTGGAGATGTGAAGCCTGGGAGCCTTGGCAGGATCGTCACCGGCTATGAAGCGCGAATTGTAGACGCCAAAGGTCAGGAGGTTTCGACGGGTGAGATGGGTACGCTAAAGATCAAGGGCGACTCAGCAGCACTCTGTTACTGGAACGCGCATGAGAAATCAAAAGAGACTTTCGCTGGTGATTGGTGTACCACTGGTGATCAGTTCCATGTAGATGAGGCCGGGTATTACTGGTACCACGGGCGAACCGATGACATGTTGAAAGTCGGTGGCGTCTTTGTTGCTCCGGCTGAGATTGAGAACTGTCTCCTGCGACACGAAGATGTGCTTGAGTGTGCCGTGGTGGGCCACGATGATGGGCAAGGTCTCGTCAAACCCAAAGCCTTCGTCGTACTGCGCGAGGAAGCTAAAGCGAGTGATGTATTGGCGGAATCGATAAAAGACTTTGTAAAAGCGAAATTAGCGCTTTACAAATACCCGCGCTGGGTCGAGTTTGTCGAGACGCTGCCTAAAAACGACCGCGGGAAAATTGACCGCAAGCAACTTAAGAATCGGTAAATGTACACGCACCGGATGTTGGTCAGGTTCGGCGATACAGACCCAGCTGGTCTCGTTTATTATCCAAATCTCTTTCACTACTTCCACATTGCTATGGAGGAGTTTTTTAGGCAGCGATGCGGATTGCCATATCACGAGCTGATCGCCTCGCAGCGTATCGGCTTCCCCACAGTCAATGTTATAACTGAGTTCAACCATCCGCTCGTTTACGGAGACGAGATCGAAATTGAAGTTACGGTAGCAGCAGTTGGAAACTCATCGGTGACATTGGAGTACCGGGTGCTTCGAGAGCTAGACGGGGCTGTTTGTGCCCATTCCCGGCAGACCCACGTTACCATCAATTTGGACAGTCGCCGTCCTCTGGCAATTCCTGAATCTTTGCGGAAGGTTTTTTATGAAGAACTAGCTGAGGGGAGTGAAGGCTAGCGACGCTTTTCAAGGTTGTAATCTCTGAGGCGCCGGTAGAGTGTTGAAGCTGAGATTCCGAGCATTTCAGCCGTCTTGCCGCGATGCCATCCGGTCTGCTCCAGCGCAGCGAGAATTTGCTGTCGCTCCATCTCACGCAATGAAGAAGGCGAGGAGCTCCCACCCGAAATTGCTTCCGAAACTATTGGCCCAGTAGCAGGAACCGCGGTTATTGCAGATGGCGCCGCGGGACGCGCTACCTCCGGCGGCAAATCGGCAATGGAGATGCGGCCATTGTTTGACAACAACACTGCACGCTCCAGACAGTTTTTGAGCTGTCGAACGTTGCCGGGCCATGTGTAATTGCGCAACGCATCAAGCGCGACGTCCTCGAGCTCCGGCGAATTAGCGCCGGCAATCTGATTCAACAGGTGCCTTGCTAGAGGTTCGATGTCTTCGCGACGCTCACGCAGCGGTACCAATGAGATCTGAAATCCGTTGATCCGGTAGAGAAGGTCCGAACGAAACGTCCCATCCTCTACCACCGAATCGAGGTTCCGATTCGTCGCCGCAACGATCCGAACGTTGACCTCGACTTTCCTAACGCCACCGACACGGAAAAACGTCCTGGTCTCAATCGCGCGCAACAACTTCGCCTGAAGCTGCGGGGGCAGTTCAGTCACTTCGTCCAGAAACAGCGTCCCACTATCGGCCAACTCTATCAATCCGAGCTTTCGACTTTTGGCGCCAGAGAATGCACCCGCCTCGTAACCAAACAGTTCTGACTCAAGTAGCGACTCCTGAAAAGCCGCACAATTCAGATCGATAAACGATGCTTCTGAGCGGTGCGACAGCCGGTGAATTGCATGTGCAATTAGTTCCTTTCCGGTTCCCGATTCACCAGTTACTAAGACGGAAGCATCAGAAGGGGCCACCCGCTCAACCAATCGCAGCGCCTCAGCCATTTCTTGCGAAACGGAGACGATCTCCGGCATGCCTGACTGTCGCGCGAGTTGCTCACGCAAACGCGTGTTGTCGACACGCAGCCTGCGTTTTTCGGCTGCTTGTTTGACCCGAACGTCAAGTTCATTGATTCTGTACGGCTTCGTGAGGTAGTCGTAGGCGCCTAATTTCATCGCCTCAACGGCGGTTTCCACCGTTGCCTGGCCGGTGAGCATGATCACTTCAGGAGGGTTCGGACGCTCATAGAGGCGGCGCAAAACCTCCATCCCGTCGATGCGAGGCATGTTGATGTCGCAAAGCAAAACGTCAACATTGCTCTCCTCGAGCTTTCGTAATGCAGCCTCGCCATCCGGCGCAACCTGCACGCGATAGCCGAGTCGCTCCAACTCCTTCTGCAAGACCAGTCGCAGGTTGGCTTCGTCTTCGGCGATTAGAATCCTTGGCGTTTGTTGCTCACTCACCTACTCGCGTCTCCGTCCTGACTCGTTGCGGGGAGAGAAATCGTGAATGTAGTGCCAACTCCTACGTTAGATTGAACATCAAGGCTCCCGCCGTGCTCGGTTAAGATACCATAACAGACGGCGAGCCCAAGTCCCGTTCCTCGGCCCACCTCTTTAGTAGTAAAGAAGGGTTCAAAAATCTGGTGCAGGTTCTCTGCTGGTATTCCAATGCCCGTGTCACTCACTTCAATCAGTACTTTATCGGCGTCGTTACGAGCGCTAATCTTTAGCACACCCCCGAACGGCATGGCATCCAGCGCATTCGTGGCCAACGCGATCACCGCCTGCTGTAGCTGACCCTCATCACCCATCACAACAGGAAGATCATCAGCCGAATCTATCTGTATATCTACCTTCTCACCTCGGCGCTGGTGGCTGACCAGCCGTGCTGCCGCAGAGATAACATCATTTATGCTCAAAGGAACATGCTGAGTGCCGCGGGTCCGGCTAAAGTCGAGCAACCCATTAGTGATAGTTTTGCAGCGAAAGGCCTCGCTGCGAATCAGGGCCAGGTATTCTTTAAGATCGCTGAGGCCGGGCGATCCTTTGAAATCACCATCATCTACACGCGACTCGAGAGCTTCGGCACAGGCTGAAATTGTCGCAAGTGGATTGTTAATCTCGTGTACGACACCTGACGCCAACCGGCCAACGGCGGCCAATTTCTCGGCCCTTGCAACGGCCCGATTCGCTTCGACTCGTGAGGTAATTTCTTCGCCCACTGTGATCACATGAGAGACTTTTCCACTCTGGTCTAACCACATCGGGATCTTGCTTATCAGCCAATGCTTAGTCTGACCATGAGCCGTTAGCGTCTCCTGTTCAATGCGCTCAATTTCGCCGCTTTCAAAGACGCGGGAAAATTCTGACTCCAGTACTTCACGCTTTTGACGGGTCAGCACATGAAAAACGTTGCGGCCTAAGACGGACCCCCGCGGGATGCCCAACTCTCCGAGCTCCCGATTACGATTCCAGGCGACGACTCTGTAGTTGCGATCTACCGCATACAAAGATACTGGGAGGCTATCAATGATCGCTTCTGTAAAACGACGCTGTGCCTCGGCTTCCAGGGTGCGGCGTTCGACTTCCTGTGCCAACTCAACCGAACTATCGCGGGCTGATTGGTAGAGTGATGAAACATGAGCCGCCAGTGATGCTTCTTGTGCAGCTGCGTCAGTGAGCCGCATTTCAGTGTCGCCACATTTCGCACGATCGTCGAAGGCAACAATCAGTGCTCCCTTGGTTTGCCCCTTGAATCGCAGTGGCGCCGCATACTCGACCGTATGTTGCGAATCCTGAAGCAGAAATTTGTCCCTCTCTAGTAAATGTTTCGCCACTGATGACCGCAGCCAGTCACTCACACGTTCCGCCTGCAGAAGGGAAATGCCTTCAGCGCTTCCCTCACGATCGAAAACGCATGCAGCATTACTACCGTTGTCCAGCATCAGATAGGCAGCACAGAGATCAGCGCCAGTTCCTTCGTATGTTGCTCCAGCCAGCCTTTTTACAAGTTGTTGCGGCTCAACCGCGCGTAGCAAACCCTTTCCTAAATCAGCCAGGAACCGCAACTCACGATTGCTTCCGGTGAGCAGCGATTCGCGTTGCGCCGCACGCAGGTGTGATACGGTGCGGGAGATCACGTCCTTCGCATTGAAGGGTGTCGTTAAAACATCATCGACACCTGAGGCAAGTATCTCCTCTCGGCTCGTCTCCGAAGCTGCGAAAGCAATCACTACTATCCCTGAAGTACGTGGCTGAGCGCGCAACAGCCGACAAAGCGCCGCGGCATCCGCTTCAAGGCTGTTGACATTAACTACAACCACCTCAAGGTGGTCTTGAGCGGCGGCCCGCAGAGCTGACGGTGCGTCTGGGGCGGAAACAACTCGATAGGACGACTCCTCGAAACTCTCGCGCAATCGGTTCTGGTCAGCGCTATCGTGCCCAACGAGAAGAATGGTTGTATTTTGATGGGAATTAATGGCAGGCACCAACATGCGTTCAGTGACGATACTCCTGCTTGTTGTACTTGATGACAGGAGTCGGGAATGAATCCCGCTTCCGAATTGAAAGCGATGAGGGCCCGGATGTCAAGAAGTTGGTGGACTTACCCGCGCGAGGTCTCGTTTAACACTCAGAACACCATACGGTTGAGCCGTCTGAGGAGTGCCATGAGAAATGATCAAAGGAGACGATAAAATGATGGTCATTTGCCAATGTGACTTCTCACGATGCTATGGCGTCATGGAAGGTACATAAAGCTTTTTTCTTCAACATTCCTGACTCAGAAGCTCCGTCGAAATTGCAGTGGGTGAAGTTGAGGGTTCTGAACGTCACCCGTCTTCTGAGTTGGTGTTGTTGAAAAAGAGAGGGGTGGTGCGTCTTGGTAGGCTGGATCTGAACGAACTACACACTGCCGTGTGTAGGATTTTGTTGAGTGTGTTTCAGTCGAGAGTGGTCCAAGTGAAAGAAAAGAATCCTACACACGGCTGGTTCAGATCCTACACACGGCAGTGTGTAGTGTTGTTCAGATCCTACCTACTAGAACGGACGACGCCCCCTCCCATTTTTTCCTCAACATTCCTGACTCAGGAGCTCAGTCGAAATTGCAGGGGGTAAAGTTGAGGGTTCTGAGTGTCACCCGTCTTCTGAGCTGGTGTTGTTGAAAAAGAGAGGGGTGGTGCGTCTTTGTAGGTTGGATCTAAAAACACTACACACTGCCGAAGCTGTGAAAACTTCGAAAATCATCCACAGACGTAGATTTCACAGACAAAAGGAATGTAAGCAGGACCAGCAGGACAATAAAAGGCGCAAATTCGAGACCAAGCCATCATCTGCACCTTAAATCTGCGAAATCGGAGTAATCTGTGGATGATTTCTTCACAGCTTCTGCCGTGTGTAGGATCCCTTTCTAACTGCCGTGTGTAAGATCTATTTTTTGGGACACAGTCTCTGCCGTGTGTAGGATTTTCCTTGGTTCACCAAGACGGATGACCCCTTAGTTTTACACAACCTCCCAAAGCGTGTGGGTTCTTAAAGATGTGACGAAAGAGAAGACCCTGGATGGACTAACGACTAGGACTAAGCATCAACTGAACACCGAACGACTTATCCAAATCTGATCTAATTCACCGATAAAGATGCAAGTGCTTCATCCATATCGCTTACATCCGCCGCTTCTTTCTCGCGCGTGAGCTTAAAGAGTTTATGAGCCGACTTCGTACGGTACATCGCCTGGTCAGCCGACACCAGTAGTTGGTCGAGCGACTCACCTTCTGAACCAAAGTTAGCAGTGCCAATGCTGATACCCACTCGCGCTCGCCCGTTTCCTCGTACATGTAATGAGAAGTCTGAGACTGCTTTCTCAACGCGGGCACATAACTCTTCGACCTGAGTGGCTATCAGCTCCTGAACAATGGCCACAAATTCGTCACCCCCGTAGCGCGCCAGGAAATCGTACTCACGAAGCTGCCCCTGAATGATTCCGGCGATCTCGCGAAGTAACTTATCTCCAACTTTATGACCGTAAGTATCGTTGACCAGTTTAAATTCATCCAGATCCAACATGACAACTTGAAAGGGCCGGCCGGTACGGCGTGCCCGCGCAGCCTCCTCTTCAAAACGCAGCGCCAGATATCGCGCGTTAGGTAATCCAGTTAAGGGGTCGGTAAGCGCATTCGACTCGGCTTCCGCATGATGCATTGCATTCGACAGAGCGTCAGAGGCAAGCTTGGTCACCGTCTCAAGTAATCGCATATGATCGTCGGAATACTGGTCCAACTCTGTTGAGTACACCGACAAGGCCCCGAGCAGTCGCTGATCTCTGTGAAGTGGAAGTGAGGCCATTGACCTGTATCCGAGTTCGACGCCCGTGCCCATGAGATCCAACGACGGGTGAAGCTGATTCATCGGGCTGCGGTTCGCTAATGCAAATCCGGTAACACCCTCGCCCAGCGCCACGCATCTTCCGCCTAAGGCCTTAGCGTGTTTGCCGGCCACGTGTGCAGCTACTGCATGGCCTTTAGACTCGTCAAAGAGATATACAACACAAGTGTCAAAGGGAACCACGTGACCAACCTTGTCAACCAGCACTGTCAGTGTCTCGTCAATATCGAGTGAGGAACCAAACGTCCTTGCGATTTCGTAGAGGGCATACACCTCTTGGTCGGCACTTTTGATCTGGTGATATGCCATGTAGCAGCCGCGCTCGCGCGTCTGCGTGATGTCCAAATCATTTAGTGCAAGTTCTTCAAGCGGCTCAGTGGCAGAGGATTCCACCGCAAGGTGTGCGGCTGCAACTTTGGTATCAAACGCGGGTAGATTATCTATGAACAGCGACACAATTTTCGGATCGAAATGTGTTCCCGCTCCTCGGCGAAGGAAGATCACTGCTTCGTCGCGAGTCATCCCTCTACGGAAAGGTCGGTTCTCACGAACGGAGTCGAATGAATCGACCACAGAAAGAATGCGCGCAGTAATCGGAATCTGCTCTCCTTTCAACCCGTCGGGATAACCTTTCCCGTCCCATCGTTCATGGTGGTGGCGAATTATTGGCGTCACTGGAAACGGAAAATTCACTCTACTTAACAGCTCCGCACCAACCGTCGTATGAATCTTCATCTTCTCGAATTCGGCTGGTGTGAGCGGTCCCGGTTTGTTCATGATGTGAGCAGGTACGGCAAGTTTTCCAACATCATGTAAGAGGGCCCCCGCCCGCAGGGCATTTATCTCCTCAACCGGTAGCCCAAGTTTCTCTCCTACGGCCGCTGCGTAAATCTGAACGCGGCGTACGTGGCAATGTGTTGTCTGGTCTTTAGCGTCTATGGCGGTGGCGAGCGCTTCAGCGGTGGCCAAATGCAGATCCCGAAGGTGTTCCGCCTCGCGTGTCTTGTGACGTAGCCACGACAACGCACTCAGAAACACGATGCTTATGCTGAGACAAGCAAAGGCAGTTGCAAGAAAATGAAGTTCCTTATAGACGGCGAAGGAAATTACGAAGAAAGCAGTTACGATCGTTAGGAACAGTTGAACTCGGCGGGCTGTGTCGGGCATGGTCGGGACGCGCTTCTGGTTCTACGATTTTTTCTTCAATACCCCGGCGGATTTCCGCTCCCTATGCGTAGTCGGAAGCAACGTTGGGAGCAAATCAGCGTCGCTTCCGACCTTTCATGGGGCAAGCGGCAGGCTTGCTTCACTTGCCCGCCATTGCTGGGTGAGTTTCTATGTGTTTCAAAATTTGCGGCTCGGACCCCGTGCGGAGAGTCCGTGAAGCCCGTAGGCTTCTAGCCGCACGAACCACTACGACAACTTATGTGCCGCGTAAAAACGGGCGAGTTTATGAGGTGAATTGTCAAAATACCGTGATTTCTGCCATCCGGTTCGGGACACAAGTTCAACGGACTGGAGCAACTGTTCAGCCTGACAGGTCAGTGTGAAGGGTCGTTCAAGTTGCACGAAATTTACGGCGAATGGCTGAAATCACCGAACGGGTTGACAAGGCTTTCGTGTTCCCGTCACCCTCGCATGATCATCATTTCTGGAACCAAACAGGGAGCGGTTCCAACGCTTAACGGTTAAACCAGTCCAATGAGCAAGAGACTTGAAGAGCGTGCGGCGGTGGGTTACATCGAACTGCTCCGACGCAATGGGAACTTTCGCAACCTGTGGCTTGGGCAGGTAGTCAGCCAACTGGGTGACTGGTTCAACACGATCGCCCTTTACACAATCATTCTTCAGCTGACCGGCTCCGGACGCGACATAGGCCTCCTGCTGGTGGCGCGCTTTCTACCTAGTTTTATTTTTGGCCCACTGTCCGGAGTCGCTGCCGACCGCTTCAGCCGGCGCTCCATCATGATCATCTCAGACTTGCTGAGGGCCCTTGTCGTTCTCGGCTTCCTGTTCGTGAGAAGACCAGAACAGTTGTGGATCATCTATGTCTTAACAGTCGCTCAACTAGGGCTCTCAACATTTTTTGAACCGGCTAAAACGGCAGTGATTCCATCGATTGTTTCTGATCGCGAGCTGGTGTCTGCAAATGCGATCGCGTCGGTAACCTGGTCGATAATGCTCACCCTGGGGGCGGCCATTGGAGGAGTTCTGACCGGACTCTTTGGAACCGATGTAGCCTTTGTGCTCGATGCGCTGACCTTCGGGTTGTCCGCCTTGTTGATTGCGCGCGTTCGCATTCCTAAGGGTGGACCGCGAGAAAAGCAGCAGCTCACGGTGAAGAATGTAATCGGTCTAACTCAGACATTGGAAGGTGTGCAGTACGTCCGCAACCGGCCGCGCGTCTTGGCGTTGCTATTAGTGAAGCCGGCCTGGGGACTTGGTGGAGGAATACTCACGTTGTTGGGGGTGTTTGGCGAACGCATTTTCCCCGTCGGAGAGAGTGCCGCAACGGGAATAGGCGTGCTTTTCGCGGCCAGAGGAATTGGTACCGCCGTCGGGCCTATTGTTGCTCGGCGCGTGACAGGTGAAGGGAAACACGCCATGCAGGTCTCTATTGGGATCTCTTTTTTGATCGGTGGAGTCTTCTACATGGCCTTTGGCGCAGCAACAAACTTCTTCTTCGCTCTTATTGTTCTCGGCCTCGCGCATACAGGTGGCAGCATTCTTTGGGTCTTTTCGACGGTGCTATTACAAAGAGGGGTGGTCGACAGTTTTCGCGGTCGCGTTTTCGCCGCAGAACTGGCGTTGTTGACGCTAACCATGGCCGCCTCAAACTATGTCACGGGTGAACTTCTCGACCGTTTCCAGCTTTCGCCAAGATTAGTTACGATCGCGATTGGAATAGTTTTTCTCGCGCCGGGTATCGTCTGGTTTGCAACTCAGCATTGGTGGGACCGTGGGAAAGAGGAAGCGATTGAGCACGTTCCGATTCCTGATACCGCAGAGCGTAATGCTGTAAAAGCTCCGAGTTGAAAGGAAGGTATGCGACTAAAGATCGGATTAATGGGATCAGCTGCGGAACTTTCGAGCCTCCCAGGAAGTGAGCTTCTCAAGCAGCAGGCTCAGGCTCTTGGCAGTGCAATAGCGAATGCCGAGTCTGTATTGCTGACGGGCGCGACTACGGGATTGGTATACGAAGTAGGCAAGGCCGCCCGGGAAAACAAGGGTTTGCACATCGGAGTGTCCCCGGCATCGAATGAGCTTGAGCACGTTGAAAGATTCGCCCTTCCGGTTGATGCGTGCGATGTGATCATCTATACGGGCTTCGGGTTAAAAGGCAGAAACGTGGTGCTGGTCAGATCCTGCGACATTGTTCTTTTCATCAACGGTGGGATGGGCTCACTTAATGAGTTCACAATCGCCCACGATGAAGGAAAAGTTATTGGTTGTCTTCTTGGAACGGGTG
Organism: Pyrinomonadaceae bacterium; assembly: GCA_035283645.1. Classification (GTDB taxonomy): domain Bacteria; phylum Acidobacteriota; class Blastocatellia; order Pyrinomonadales; family Pyrinomonadaceae; genus PSRF01. The sequence goes on along the minus strand of DATETN010000073.1, from coordinate 5,123 downwards.
GTGTCGCCGTTCAGACTAGTTACTTGTTGGACCACTTTTCGTTCGGGAAGCGGCCGGAGGTTGTTCAAGAAAACAATCCGGCGACTCTCGTTCATCAATGTGTTGAAGCTTTTCGTCTTCGAGAGTAGTACTCTTTTCCTCAGGAACGGACCGATGCAGCAGGCAGCAGCCATTCAAGCGCCGCACCAGGAATTCGATGTTAAGGCTGAGGACCTTGATCACGAAGTTTGGCTTTCTTGTGCCCCAGCTGCCATCGACCACTATTGGTCAGGCGCTCCAGCTCCATCCGGACGACACGCCGAGGCCCGACTTCTTTGGACCGAACTCGCGCTTTGTGTTCGCTTCGAGTGCCGGCAGGCAGAGCCAATAATCGTAAGCGATAATCCACAAACCGGCGTCAAGACATTAGGCCTGTGGAACCGTGACGTGTGCGAGATCTTCCTCGCCCCAGACAAGAATGAACTTAACCGTTACTTTGAATTTGAGGCTGCGCCCACCGGCGAGTGGGTGGATCTGGCAATAAGAAATGTTGGCAATCGACGTGAAACAGAATGGGAGTTCCGCTCCAATATGACCACACAGGCGGCACTTGAGCCAGGTATCCTCAAGATCGCGATGCGAATTCCCTGGTTCGACCAGATACCAAGACCTTGTAAGGGAGATGAGTGGAGACTGAATCTCTGTCGGTGCGTCGGTGAGGACCCGGATCGAGGATATCTGGCGTGGCGGCCAACTCACACGGCCGAACCAAATTTTCACGTACCCACCGCTTTTGGCACGATCGTATTTACTTAATGATCAATCGAGAGGCGCCGAGCGCAATAGCCGCCGGACAAAGTCTTCATACAGGGATTTGATATTGAGGTCGACCTCTGTGATCCTGACCCCGATGACGTATCCCTGCTCGGTCGGATGTTCTTCCAGACTTTCATAGCGAACTGGTACAACCTGCATCTCGATCGGACCGGTGGGTAGCTCAAGGCGCAGCAATAGCTGACGGTCGTCGCCTACCAGGTAATGCTCGCCGATTCGAATTGCCGGCACAACCAGGGCTAGACCACTGGTACTCACATCAAGTGTGTGCCCGTCCATCCACTTTCGTTGGCGAGAACCGTTCAGGGTGACGTAGCGATCGCTGGGGGTGACATTAAATGGCAATCGCGCCAGACATCTGCGGGCCCTGCGCCGATTACCGACGAAGGCCCTCAGACGGGAAACTATGGTGCGCGCGAGCTCTGGCATCACATAAACGCTCGGCACTTCCGTGGTTGAAGTGCGTTTTCAGAGTGTTGAGGAGGGGCGCAGATCGAAGCACGTCGGGTAAACAGTCTCGACTTGCATTCTAGATACCTTTACGTCGCTAGCGCAATAGCAAAGATCTCACGCTAATGGTCCACAGGACAATATGCAAGACATCAAGGCGCAGGCTGGATCGGCAAGGGTTTACCGGCAACATCGCCATTCCTTACACCTGCGGCGTCCATATAGAAGGAGAGTTTTCCAGTTCGGCCGTACTGAGCTGGTTCGGCTGTGGCATGCCAACTCTTCTTATCGGCGCTTACATTTACCCGAAATCGATAACCAGTGGTCTCGGTTCCCTCCAAATCCTTGGGCAGGAGCCCGGCGGTAATTAGGGCGGCCAGGTCCCCAAACTGCCCATTGCGCTGTTGACTGTAGGCCAGCTGTGCCAACGCGATGCGTTTGAAGATGTCCTGAACTTCATTGTGGTGGGTGTCAATCCGTGCTGTGAAGAAGAACTCCTTACCAGCTTTAGCAACAATTGCCTGATTATCCTTGTCTCCTAAAATCCAGCTGCCATCCAGGAGCATTAGCATTACAGGTTCTGTTTGATCGGCGCCGTCCGGGTCTTTTACCTTTACAAACACAGTGGCCCTGTCGCCGCTGATCTGTTCTCCTGCTACGCTGACATCGCCAGGAATCTTCTCTGCGATTGCCAGCGCTAAACGTTCGAAGTCGTTGCGAAGATCTTCAAACTCTGCGTCAGTTAGCCCTTCAATCGCAGGTTTATAGATCGATATGCTAAACGCCTCGCGGAACCGCTTCGCGCGCATGGCTTTGTAGAATTCTTTCACCGTATCGGAGGGTGAACGTTTTGATTGCGCCGTAACAGTTGTCACTTCGCAGGCCACGACGAGCAAGATCAGGACCACTGACCAAGTGTGTCGAAAAATCGTTCTTGCAGCCATCTACAATTCCTTTGCTAGATGTAATTCGAGGCGCGCTCTCTGTTAGCGGCGCGCCTCAAATAAAGTACCTGAGACTATTCATATGGACAACTGCCGGCGCTTAGTCACTCCTAGCTACGTATGGCTTTGGCTTAAGGAGTAACTCCCGTCCTACCAAATAAAGCACCGCGGTCAAAATCGCCAGTGGCAATAGTCCCAATAGATCGGAGCTCGGCCAACCACCGATGGTCACAAAAAATGGGTTGTTCTCTTTCGACCATTCTTCGAATCTTGTCAAACGCGTTGCGACAGCTTCGCTGAGGTTCAGAAATGCATAGACGACACCAGCGAGAGCCCCACCGGCTATATAACCTGATGCCAACAAAACTCCGGAGCTTTTGTCAGTCTCAGCCATAAACTGCTCTTCAGAGAGTCTTTTCGATGCATGTTTTTGCCGAAGGTACTTATCCACGCCGAGCCTTACCATTCCTCCGACGAAGATAGGCGCTGAGGTTGACAACGGAAGGTACACACCAACCGCGAATGCCAAAGACGGGATGCCCGACATCTCCAATACTATAGCGATGAACACGCCCAACAGAACCAACCCCCAAGGCAACTCCCTGCTCAAAATTCCCTGGATTATGTAGGACATCAATGTGGCCTTGGGCGCGCTATATTTCGTAACGGTGCCACCATCTGGTCGTTGATTAAAAACACCGTTGATGCCCGGGTCAGATAGATAAATCGGAACTCCCTGATCATTAACCAGGTAACGACCAACCATACCGACCTTCGTGTCCGTCTGGTGGCAAACGATATAGCTGTTACTGTCGGCTACCGCTTGCTGACCGCGGAGGCGTTCTCGCTTGGCACCACCCTGCTCGCACTTCGTCACATCAAAAACATAGCCAGCTGGCAAACTAATAGCTGGGTTATTTGCAACTGGCACATAGACAGTTGAGGATTGGTTGAGCCACAAAAGTATGTAGCCGAGTACCAATGCAGAGGCGAGTGCACCGACGAGAATTGCAATTTGTTGATTCTTTGGAGTAGCACCGACCAGAAAACCAGTCTTTAAGTCCTGCGACGTCGTTCCCCCATTCGACGCTGCTATACAAACGATCCCGCCAATGGAAAGCGCCGTAACGTAATAGGTAGGCGAGGTCCAACCGATCAACAGGAAGACAAGACACGTTAACAGTAGCGTTGCTACCGTCATCCCGGAGATCGGATTTGAAGAAGAACCAATCTCACCAGTTAATCGGGAGGAGACGGTCACGAAAAGAAATCCGAACGCCACTATTAAGAGCGCGCCCAGTAGGTTGAACCGGAGATTTAGTTGTGGGGCAATCATAATGGCGGCAAGTAAAGCAATGATGCCACCGAAAACAAATTTCATAGATAGATCGCTATCTGTTCGCGTAGCTTGTTCGCCACCTACGCCAGTTCCCCGGATGTCAGCCAATCCTCCTTTGATACCACTCCAAATTGTTGGCAGTGATCGGACGAGACTGATGATCCCGCCCGCGGCTACCGCGCCGGCACCAATGTACAGTACGTAAGCTGATTGAATCTGACTTACGCTCATGTCGCGGATTAAGCGTGAAGTTTCAGGTGCAATTGGCGCAGCTAATCCTGATCCGAAGTACTTGATCGCAGGAATCAGCACCAGATAGGACAGGACACCGCCCGCAGTCATAATGGAAGCGATGCGAGGACCAATAATGTAACCAACCCCGAGCAATGCTGGGTTGTTTTCAATGGCAATGGATCCTGCCTCATAAGGTGCTCCAAAAACCTTAGTAGGAACCTCTTTCCACGTCTTAAGAATCTGTTGCAGGCCGTAATATATGAATCCAAATCCAAAGCCAGCAAAAATCGTCTTCCCACCTATAGTCGCTTGATCAGCTACTGCCGCGGAGGCTGGATCGACGTGTGCAGCCGCGCGAGACTCGTCAGATGCGCCTGCTTTGAGCACCTCGGCACATGCAGTACCCTCAGGGTATTTCAGGTAGCCATGTTGGGCCACTATGAGTGCTCGACGAAGTGGAATCATCATGAGAATTCCGAGCAATCCTCCAAGCACCGCAACCAACATGACTCGTGTTAATTCAAGATCGAACCCTAAAATCAGAATCGCCGGCATTGTGACGCCGAGACCGAAAGCGATCGATTCACCAGCTGATCCGGCGGTTTGGACGATGTTGTTCTCAAGGATCGTCGCGTCCCGTAAGCCTATTCGCGAGAGCAGGCGGAACAACGTAATTGATATAACGGCGACGGGTATGGAGGCGCTTACGGTTAGCCCGACCTTTAAGACCAAATATAAGGAGGAAGCCCCGAAGATAATCCCCAGAATTGTTCCTACTACTATAGGAACCACGGTCAACTCGCGCAGCCTGACCCCTGCTGGAATGTAAGGTTTGAATGCGGCAAGAAATGGGTTGTCCGGTTTGAATCCTATACGGTCAGGGTATTCGTTTGCAGGGATGCTTTCGATAGACATCCAGCCTCCAATAACGGACTGAGTTTTCGGGAGAAAGCGCGGGATAAACCGCGCTACTTTAACCTAGCAGCAGAACTCTCGCAATGGCCGGAACGCGGGCGTCCCCGCCCGCACTCTCCCGCCGTTCGAAATGCACCCAAGGAACTCTCAACCATCGATTCAGGAGTCTGCCGTTTCTGATCCGAAAGGAACAATACGGGGCGGGCGGGGACGCCCGCGTTCCGAGAGGAGTCGATTGTTCGACACTTTTACATTAGACTCAGCGTTTTCAGAACGCCGCTGCCTTCTAAAATCAAATGCGAAACGCTGTCAAATACATCCTGTCGAGTTCTGTTCTTTTCCTCTCCTGTTCCGTCTTGTCGGTTGCCCAAAACCGTCCGCCTGCACAACAGATCCCGACTCCTGTCGAAGTCCTGGGCTTTACTCCC
>DATETN010000072.1:0-15054 GCA_035283645.1 Pyrinomonadaceae bacterium | reverse complement strand
TTAGACGATTTACCGCCGCGACCAAGTCACTCTCAGTTGCGATTTCTTTCTCTGCGCCGGTACTCGCGGCCGCGACCGGGAACACCGCCTCTAAGTCACGGCGGAGAGCTTGCGTCGCGCGCTCGACGTTTACAGCCTGGGCGCGTAGTAACGACATTAGTTTTCCCCGGGCTTGCGGATCGAGCGTGCGAAGGTCATCCTGTGAAAATCTGCTGAGGGTTTGCTTGAGCGTGCGAGCGTAAAACCTCGCCTGCAGCGCATGATTGGTCACGCGGTTGGCAAACTGGCGCATCACTTCCTGGATCTGTTCTTCTGATGAGCCTTGCCGGGAAAAGTACCGCCGAAGATCCGGCTCGACCGGCAGTGCAGTTTTGAGTACTTCGACCCGGCTGAGTTGAACTGGTCCGAAAGGGTTTCGGGCTTCTCTCCGCGAAGCCTCGTCGATTGTCTCAACTGTTATCTGCACAGCCGGATGCTTGCTGACGGGCTCCAGCGCGCGCAGGATTTCACTTTTGCGCGCCGCCGTTTCGACGATGCCGTCCACCCGCAAGCGGCCTTCCGGAGTTCTAGTGACGTTTACTTGATCGCTCGAATCGGAACCTGCGTTGTTGAGTAATTGAAGGACTTCTACTTCCAACGCGGCCGTCGCTACTACAGGAGATGGAAAAAGCGGAGAAGCGACGGTACTGGACTCTCCGAGCTTAATTCCTGTTTTGTCGTTTGCAATCAGTGCCGGATCAGGATCGAAAACCTGCGGCGCAACGGAAGCCGGCGTGCGGCGCTCAAACCCAACTTCGACATATCTGTATTCGCGGGTTTCACCGCCAACCTGAATCGTCAGCGTTTGCTCGACAGCGTGAAGGTCCGCGCGACTGAGGACCAAACTGGCACGCACCAGACCGGTTGAGTTCGCGGGAGGCTCGTAGTGAATCACATACGTATCTGGCTTTTGCTCGACCTGGGCCCGCGCCATATCGCCGACCAAAGCAGAGAACTCTTCCGCGGCAAGCGATACTTGCCACAAGTAATCAACACCAAGTGCATTCAGCTCACGCCGGTGCGGTACCGCCTGAACCTTGGGCTGTGTTCCATGCTGATAAAAAGTCTGCACTCCATCTCGTCTCGTCCAGATGCCAGCGATTAATTTGCCCTGGTCGTCGTAGAGCCGTCGCGCTGCCAAACCACGTTCGCCGCTCTCCCAAACCACTACCTTGCGACGGGCTATCGCTTGGCCGTCAGACCCTCTTTCTTCGAGATCGACTGTCCGATGAATCACGAGATCATTTTGCGCAGCCAGTGCCTGCTCTGCCTTAACCGACTGTTGCAGCAAGTTAACAGCCGAAACGCCTGGCGTGGGGACCGGCCGATTCATCCACAAGAGCGCGGCAATCAGGACGAAAGCAAACAGCGTGGTCACCGTGGCCGGTCGCAGCCAGAGACTCCAACTCCCGAGAGCCCGATAGACTTTTCTCAGATCTAACAATTGTCGCCAGGCACGCGTGGACTGGCCATCACTTCCTGACGCGGGTATTGGATTAATGGATTTCTGGGCCGATGCGCCCTCTACAAGTGATGAGATGGTGGGGCTGGGGGAATGCTCATGATCTGGACCGATTGAGATGCCATCAAGCGCCGCTGAAGTATCCGGGGCTTCGTTGAAATGCGGATCAGAATATACGACCTGTATAGTTGGCGACGGACTGGCTAAACGTAACGTCAAGTCAAGCAATCTTTGATCACTCAACTCAACCTGGGTCGATTGCTCTCCTGGTCCGTCCGGCGGCAATTCTTCGACACCCATAACCAGCAAGCGAATCTTCTGCTCGCTGAATACTTCAACAAAGCTGACGCGAACGTCCTGGTCAACAACAAGGTTTAGCTCACTTCGTTCAGAACTGACCCGCTGCGAGCCTAATGTGTATCCGTTAACAGACACGCAGAGTTCCAGCGGCTTATGTTCAAATGCGTCTTTTACTCTGCGTCTCAGCTTGTTAAGCGCGAGCCTGGATAGCCCGCCGCCACCTGTCCCGCCCCCACCATCGTCGCCACCGCCAGGCTTACGCGTGTCCCTCCCCAGGGTCTCAGTTGCGCTGCGCGCAGCAAGTAGCGGCAAGCCAAGCAAACGATTGGCCAGGTCGAGACATTGCCGGCAGCTGACGATGTGCGCCAACTGCGAGCACTCAACGGCCGTTACATTTTCCGCGGAATAGAGCTGCTTGAGCGATTCGTTCGTGAGGCAAGCGCCGTGTCGATGCTGAAAGATCGCTTCGCGCAATTCTTCCACGAAGAGATCAACATTGCGCGCATATCCGGTCGGTAAGACTTCCGTCACCCGGTTACGATGGATGAACGCCAGACGATTGGTCTTCTCCGTTTCTTCCAGGAGCTGTGTCCTGATTTCCCGGCGCGCCAGCTTTAGCCAGGTATCAACTAATGTGCGCGAAGTACGCAGCACTCGGACGATCTCCTCCAGATAGTAGCCGTGAAAGAATCTCAGAATCAGCACGCTGCCAATTTTCGCTGTCTCTTTGCGCGCGCAGGCGTATTGGCAGATGCGCCGCAAGTCATCCTGGGCTCGAATCTGGTCGCGCAAATCGACTGTGCGCAGACCGACTTCAGCCGAGTCATACTCAACGATCGAAAGCTGTTGCAGCGTATTCCGGGTGTCGCGCCGGCGCTGGGTCAAGTAGAGGTTTCGCAGCATCGTATAGAGGTAACCATCGAGATTCTTGATCTGGTGAAGATCGGGCGCGTTGAGCATGAATTGAATAAAGAGATCGTGTAGCAGATCTTCCGCTAGTTCGCGGTCGTGCTCGGTCATCTGCATGGACCAATCAAGCAGATGGTTGTAGCGCTCGACGAATAGGTCTTCACGCTCGACTTGAACTGGAAGCGGATTCAACATCGCTACGATAGGGGTCTGGATGCCAACTCCCTGAGCTACGAAGCCTGTTACCACAGTCTTAACTGACGCTTCTACTTAGTAAGAGTAAATCTAAACGCGTTATCTGGACTGGAAACAGAAGAAAAGTGTACTTGGGACTAGGATATTCTGGGACGGGCAGGCAGTCTATGCTTCCTTCCGGTGTGCAGCGGCGGGGCAAGAGGCTTGGCGACGGAGGCGAAGCGCTCCAACATGCTCTCGGCGCCGGACATGCGATCGGCGGATATCAGCGAGGGACTGTCTAGGGCGCGGAGTGGTGTCGAGCAAAGCTATCAAGCTGAGCTCGGAGCCAACAAACAGATTTACATTACTGAGGTGGATGCGGACGGGCAGATCCGCAGTGCCGGCTTTGAAGCGGCCAAGTTAAGACAAGCTGCGGCTGTCATTGCTGCGGTCGGGCGAGAAATCTCCCGAGAGGTAGGACGGGATGCGGATTCGCTTCTGAGCCGCTCAGGCAACGAAGACCTGTTCGACAGAATCCTTGACGACGCGATAACACTGGCGTGCGGCGGCTCCCAATCCAGCGCGATTGAGAATCTTCATGTTCCCACCGCCGTAGTCAATGAGTCCTTGCTGCAGCAACTCACGAGCGGCAAGTGTGATCCGATTGCGGTGATGGCCGAGCATATTTGCAACGTGTTCCTGGGTGACATCAAAGCTGTCTGATTGGACACAGTCGCTAATGACTAACAAGCAACGACAAAACCTCTGGCGTATTGTATGCAATGAATGGCAGACTGCGGATTGAATCATCTCGGATTGCTGGGCATAGGCATATTTGAGGAATAGTTTCTGTAGTGCCTTCCCGCGGTTGAACTCCGCCAAGAGTACCGTGCTCCTGATCATTAGAACTTTTGAGGCCAGTTGGGTCATGACGCGACAGGGGCCTTTATACGTTTGCGGTAGAGTGGATGAGCCTCCCGAGATATGGAATGCTTCCAACTTTCCGAAAGGCAATGGAACCTCTAACTCTTCGACCTCCGTCATTGTGTCAACTTCAGCCACTTCGCCGTTGCGAAAGACGCGGCCTTTGCCCAAGTACTCATTGATCGAACCTTCAACGGAAATATTCGAGCGGGGGCTTCGGACTCTGAGGCAAACCACCGACACAAATATGGACATCATCAACTTCATCAAACTTCTTTACGCCCTGCGCAACCAAAATAGAAACCATTCCAGGAGCTAATCCGCAATCAGGGATGATGTTGATGCCCGCTTCGCGTGCCTCATCATTGAGAGCCAGTTCGGCATCAACGACGGAATTGTTGCCGCCAAGATCACAAAAGTTAACTCGAGCTTCTATCGCCGCGCGGGCGAGTTGCAGGTTGTAATAATACGGCACACAACTAATCACCGCGTCATGGCTGCGCATCAAGGCAATCACGTCTTGATGATTGCAAACATCAACTCCCACCGCGTCGACATTGTCTTTGAATCAATCCGGCGATAGTGCGTGCGCGAGCCACATCAAAGTCCGCCAAAGTGACGGCATCCACTTGCGCACTACGCGTGAGATCGAACACGGCCCCGAAGCCCATGCGGCCCGCGCCTAAAACAAGAATGTTCATACTTTTATTTACGGAATCATTAGGTCTAGTTGATCTCAGATCAAAACTGAGCCCTCAAACAAAAGATGGAACGTCTCATGGAGACTCTAAGAAGGTCAATTTAATTTGATTTACCGTTTGATAAATGGAGGGCTACAGATCAGCTACTGTACTCACAATTTCCTGAACGGCGAATCCGGCAGCATCACTAATGGAGGGCGGCGTTGTTGCTGGCCGTCGAGGTGTAGCAGCCATGTTCCGATGCCTGCGGCACTTTGCATGTAGCCCGTTTGAGCCACTAGGTTATGGGGTTCGGTCGATTCTCCGCCTGCACCCACCTCATGCCCTGTTCGTCCACCGTCGTACGCGAACCGCGTCCTGTCCCTGGTTGTGGGACCAGCTTGTCGGCGTAATTCTCCTTTACCGTGCCGACTCCGTCACCATCGCAGTGGTGACGCCCGGGTAGCCGGGCAGATCGCCCGAGATGATCGCGATCATCACGTTCAATAGTGCTAACTCGTCCGCATCGGACAGATTTGTAATACCACCTGCCATATGAAATATTCTCTACTGCTTGGTCGCCGCCTCTCACGCACACGTACAGAAGATGGACGCGGCGGTCGTTGCGGCCGCAATTGAAAAAAATAATTACGAGTCGGAACAAGAACTAAAACGACGACCCCTTGTAGATTTGGCCCGTGGAAAGTTTTCCGGCGAGTGTGGACAGCTTTCCGGCGTTCGCCGGAATGTTCCCGGCGTGTGCTGAAGTGTTTTCAGCGAGTTAAGAAAGCATTTTGGCGTGTGCGGAAAACTTTTCAGCGTGTGCTAAATCCTTTTCAGCGCATGCGCAAAGCCTCTTAGTGAGTATGAAAGGTTTTTCAGCGGGTGAGAAAACGTTTTCAGCACCTGAGAAATTCATTTCAGAACGCCCGCCTCGAAGGTCCTCACCCAGCTTTTATTGACCATTTCAGCCGAATTCATCAATATGGATCACGGCTGAGCTTTCCTTCAGTAACGCTTACGGCGTAATAGCCAGTTTTTGGGCGCTTTTTTAGGTTGAACGCCTCGCCAGATTTGACGCGCCAGACTTTGAAGTTGGAATAGGTTAAGGGTTTTCCCTTCTCGCAGACTTCCGGCTTGTGGTCTCCGGTTATGAAATACGAATTACCGGTGCCGACGACCGTTGCAATTCCACCCCTGTCGACAACAACTGACGTTCCTTGGTCGACAGCTATCGCGTGCACCATCTTTGCCTTCCCATCTTGAAGTTGGCGGGCGACGAACGCGAATGTGCGGCCTATCCGGTCGCGCTCGACTACGTGCTGATCAGTGATCGTGTTCTTCAGAAACTTCCAATTAAAAAGATCTCTTGAGAAGGAGATGTTCGAGTCGTATGGATCAGCAAGAGCGATCTCGGAGGTAAGGGCCATCGTAGTCACGTTGCAGCCGTCAAAGATGAAGTCCCCCAGAACCGCTTGTCCAGCACTGCTGCCGCCTATCCCCCCACCTCGTTTGTAAACGGCCTCGATCGCTTTTTCGACACGAGTGCCGCGGAATGCTTTCAAATAGTCGCACTGGCTCCCACCTGCGATGAAAACAATCTCCGCCGATTCGATCGTGCGCGCAGCCTCCTCTCCGTTCGCGTCAGCCGGGTCGGTAAAGTAGAGCAGCTCCACGGAATCAGCCCCTTCCATCTTAGAGATGGGCGTAGTGTAGAACTCCGCAGTCCGCTTGCGATTGCGATTCAGGGCTGATGAACTGCTGAACGGGTTGGTAACGTCGAAGGTGGTTGCCGATATGACCACAATGTCGATTCTTGGTGGGCAGTTGGCGCACCCCCGAACCTTGTTTATCATCGGCTGGATCCCGTCGAAATTCTTCGATCCGCCATCCAGATCTAATACCGGGCCATGAAGTTTTGTGACCACGTCGTCATTTTCGCCCAGCAGGAACCGTTTTATTTTGAGAAGGTCCGGATCAAGTCTGATACCGATCACTTGTTGGCGAAACGCGATGCCGTCCTTCTCGATCGTAAAATCGTACGCTTCGCCCGGCTTTAGGGAGAAACCGAACGATTCGAGATCGGAGGTGTACTTCACTGTTCGCGACTTACCATCCGGCACATCGAGTTCAAAAACATTTAGTTTGCCGGCCTCCCCTATACGTCGGCGAATGGATCTTCCATCGACCTCAAGGTCAACCTGGTTCTGGCCCGATTTGATTATCCGTTTTTCCGCTTGGCCGTCAGCAAGACCGGCCGCCAATCCTAAACAGGCAAGGATTAAAACTGTCTTCATGATTAGTTAGTTTTCTCCACCCTCGCGGTCACCTTCAGCTTGACAACGGTATACGGCGATTGATTCGGCTTTGTCTTGAAGCGCCACGTGACGGCCTCACTTACAGCGCCGGGGGCCAGCGACCCAAAACCGCTGATTGCTTTTGTGTAATCGAAGGCGGCTCCGACTCCCGTTTTGCCATTATTGGAATTCAGAATATCCGAAGGCGTGTCATATGGTGATGTATACGACTCCACCTCAATCTTGATGGGGCCGTAGATTGACCGGCCGGACTTGTTCCTCAACCGTATGGGCAGTTCGGTTACATCAGCAGGTGTCAGCCGAAGCATTGCGTCGAGCATCACTTCGACCTGGCTGCTGATATCTGTCTCAATGAGATCCTTGGTTGTCGTCCCAGATTTCCCCTGACGGTCAACTTTGACGCGCGCCGTCCATACCTGGTAACTCCCTGTCCGATCGTCCGCCCAGAAAACATGAAAGTCTCCGTTCGCGTCCGATGTAATAGGAAGATAGTCGCCCCCGATATCTCGGGCTCCGTCTCTCAGCAAAACAAACGTGCTTCTCTGGACCAGAGTGTTGAAAACCTTGCGCACAGCACTAGAAGGTTCGGTGGAGACCCTAACGGCCGTCAGAAAGCTTTCACCACCGTCGAACGAAACGCTCATGTATCGGTTGATCGAAGTTTTGGCCTCGCCATCGGGCGTATCGCGCGTATCGTACCAGGAAACGGCGACGGTTCCGTCCTTGTTGACAGCAATCGACGGCCTGAACTGATTGCTCTTGCCCGGAGCCTTCATATCGACAACGTTCGGTTTTGACCAGCTCTTACCAAGGTCAGATGAATACGAAATCAAGAGGCGCGATCGCGTGTGCAGGTCCGGATTTCGAACATCAAACCTGGGGTCGTCCCACACGACATAGATCCGGTCCTTGAATCGACCCTCGGACTCGTCAATCGTGTAGAACGGCGTGCTAAGGCCGATCTTTATGTCAGAGCCGTCTTTCGCCTGAAGCTTTTGGCGATCGGAAAAGGTCGCTCCGCCATCACGAGAGATAGAAAAATAATGTTGTTTTATCTGCCTACCCGACTGCTCCGCAGCCCTTATAGCTTCCGGATCTAATAAGAACTCAAAAAAAGGCACAAACACCTCGCCGCTCGAGAATACACCCACGAACGTATTGTTCACGCCGACGCCGCGGCCGCGTGTTGTAGCCACTTCAACCGGCTTCGACCAGCTCTGTCCATCATCTGTCGAGCGAAGCAGACCAAGATATGAATCGGGCTCTGCACCGTCTGATTCCGAAAATATTCCTTTAATGTATAGATTACCTTTGCGGTTACTTTTGCGATCGACGACGAGAACAGGGCGATCTGCCGCCTGAAGTGGGATCGGGGCGTCCCACGTGTTCCCTCCATCTTTCGAGCGGTAAAATAACAGTGCGTCTTTCCCGTCCCTAGTATTTCCAATTACAAGAAAATAAGCCGTGCCAGTGACGCCATAGTCGGAAATCGGATCTCCGTCGGCTTCGGGAAACAAAATCTGTCTCCACGTATAACCACCATCGTCACTATAAAACTTTTGCGATCCAGGGCGATTCTTGGAAGGCTGATTAAACATAGCAGTTACAACGACCTTTTTAGGTTCGGCCGGGTGCACTGCGGCCGACATCTCCGTGAACGTAGTGTCATGATCGCGACTTACACGGATATTGGGGCCTACAAGAAGCCTCTCTTTGACCTGTGCAGGAGCACCCGATGAGGTGCCCAGAAGGATTACGAGTAATAAAAGCAAATAGGACTGTTTTTTCATAGTTATTCTTTATATCGAGGATTCGAATATCTCCCGCATGCCTCCAAGATCTGGTCTCGATCTCATACAAGTCGGCGTCGCCCGCCGAGCATTGCTCAACGGGGGTATATAGAGGAAGCCATAACCATTCGGGCTTAATGGCAGGAACCAATGCTCAACTTGCTTCCTCCATTTTCACGGTTTTGACGCCGTTATGCTGTCTGAAGGAAGCGCTTTGACCCACGAGGGGGCGGATATGAGTGGGGGCAGGTCAGCAATCTTTTCCCCTTTTGAAAAAAGGTGTGCAAGAACCGCTCGCTGCATGTTCCGCAGGCGATCCCAACGTTTCGCGCGTTCTGGGTCGGGCGGGATTTCCCCTTTCAGCCAAAAGCAATACCAATCGACTACAGCGGTCATCATCTCGAGTCGCTCCTGCGGCCGTCTTAGCTGATGGTCCCCCTCGGGAAACAGTAGCATTTCCATCGGCTTGCCGTTGCGCAGAAACCCGCCGTAATTCAAAAATAGATACGACCGCGTTAAAAAGATGTCATCATTCCCGGCTCTGCTACGATTTGCTGTAAAGAGGGCCGGCGTTCTAACACGATCTATGTTGAAAGATGTTTCACTTTCCAGCCATTTGTCCTTATTTTGCCAAAATGCTCCCCTGTCACTAACACTTTCGAGACCTCTCACGGACGATCCATTCTGCCCGCCAGCGGCTATATCCCGAACGTACGAAGAATAGCTGCCGTCGTAGGAATCAGCGATTATGCAAGCTGCAAGCTGAGTCCGGCCCGGGTGAGTGATGGTCCAATAGGTTAGGTAGCCCATTCGCGAGAAGCCTGTCAGTCCAACACGATTTGAATCAATTATTCCATCTGCGACCAAGCTTTGAACGACTAACCCGATTCGCTCGGCGAAAAGGTAGTATTCCGTTTTACGCTCCTCTGCAGACGCGCTTAACCCAGCCATGCGAGTGGGAACCTGAGCAACGGCAATCCCGCGAGCTGCGAGTGCCTGAGCTGCATCGGAAGTGGAATTTGCCCCGTCTGGAAGGAAAACATTAGGTTGATAATCGTAGGTCTGTATGACAAGAGGCAACCGAACATCCGGAGACCAATCAGTCGGTAAAGTTAGTCCACCAACAAATTCTTGCCCCCGCTCACTCCAAGTAAACGTTTTTTGTTTTGCAATACGAACGCTAGCAAGTATCGGATCGTGGTCTAATAGAACACCTTCGCGCTTGCCATCCGATACAGTAATAGTTGCCGGCTCATTGGCGCTCTGCTGCATCTGGATCTTGAGCGCTCCACTTGAGCTCTTGGGTACGTTCGTTCCGTACGGTAATTCTTTTTGAGAAATGGAATTGGCCTCAATTCTGAAAACTACAGCAAACGATGGTTTTCGATCAGCTGCAAATTTTGCTAGCAGTTCTTTACCAGGTACCATCCACTCTACTGATCGAACAGCAAACTGTTTACCTCCCTTGTGTACCACCATCGGCGTAATGCTTCGCCACTTCTTTGATTCAGTGTCGTACTCTACGATGTGGCCGGTCTGTACTCGGCTCGAAATATCAGACTTCTCCGATATGTGCGTATTGACAAGTACGACACTCCGACTGTCCGGCGCCCAAAGAGCCTTCGGGAAGGCTACCGGATCGGTTCCGGCGAACTGCGTTCCTACATCCGTAGAAAGAAGTGCGTCCGACCGCGTCGTCCTGGTATCCAATACGACGAACCTATTCGCATCGGGATTAGACGCATCCCTAATGACTAACTTTCGGCCATCGGGCGACAGCCATAAAAAAGCTGACGCCCCTAATAGGTCGGGAATTTTCAGGTTTAGTCGACGTGATTGGTTATTGCCATGTTTTACGTAGACTTCCTTTAAAGTGGTTTCTATAGCTTCGGTCCGCATCGTCTCCTCAGGTTTTCGAACAGCTCCATTTAAGGACAATGGAACTGTTTCCATTGGATATCTTGCTTTTGCTGTCTTTTCTTGGTAGCCGTTGTGAATGAGGGTTCCATTGGAGTATTCAAACCATCGATACGAAGCGTGTGCCGTTTTGCCAAACCGTGTCATCTGAACCACTTGACCCGTTTGCAAATCGAACTTAAAAACTTGAGATACGTTCCCCGGATCAAGACCCCAAAACGCAATCGAACGATTGTTGCCTCCCCACCTTGCGTCGGAGATAGCTGGACTCGACGATGAGGATCTTCGTACGACCAAACGAAACGGCCGTGGTGGAGACCTGAGTTGGTTCGAAGCGAGCCACTTCAAGACGTCAGTGGCTCGGTACACATGAAGCTCATAGATATTCGTGTCTGATCGTAAATCACCTGTCCGCGTGACGAAGAAAAAATAGTCACCATCAGGCGATACAACAAAAGGTTCGTGCGCTTCCGTGGAGCTAGCCGCGACTGACTCATCCGGCGAAGACTGGTAAAGCGAGATATGCCGGCGCGAGGCGGAAACCTCGGGCGTCCAAGGAACGAGTTGCCCACTCGTCTGACCATAGGACAGCCCCGTTAACGCAATTAACAAGGCAATTAACAAGGAAAAAAGTTTTGTTCTCATATTTGGTACCCAATAGCTAAAAGCTTAGTCTCGCAGAAAGTTGGATCGAACGCGGTCCGCCAAGCTGATACAACGAATTGAGCCCTCCGAGCCTTTGGCTAAGAGTGGACGTCGGCACACCAAAAGGTGTGACACCACTCTGTCCGAACGCAGTGCTATAGCCCCCGAACATCGGACGGTTAAAGACATTAAATGCCTCAGCTTTCAATTGAAAACGAGCTTGTTCCGAGATACGAAACATTCTAGACAGTGCAAGATCAACTTGGATGAGGGGCAACTCGCGCAAGGCATTACGACCAAGGGTGCCTTGGCGGACAATTCGCGCAACACATGTAGGGGAGCCAACAGGGAGGCACTCGAGCGGTGAGGCGAAGGCAGCTGGATTGAATCTCCTTCCGCCGGGCACACTTGGATCACTCAAGTATATCGGCACGTTGGCGACTCGATCTGGACGTAACGCAAACGTTTCTCCCTCCAGGTCGACAAAAGTGCCATTTCCAGCCGACATTGAGACGTTCAAGGGCTTTCCAGTTTGTCCGAAAATGATCGCACTCAATGACCAGTCGCCAGTTAGCCATTTAACGAATTGCCCAAGATTTAACGGCGAAAAGTTATAGTAAACCGCGGCCGAAGCGTTGTGACGAACGTCGAAATTCGCGTCTCCCCTGTCCAACATGCCTCCAACGCTTGTCACATGATCAGTCGAGACCTCGTCGATTGCGTGTGACCACGTATAGTTTACGAGCGCGTTTGCACGGTCTTTAAGCCTCAGTGTGTACTGGACCTGCATCGCATTGTAGCTTGATGGCGGACCATTAAATGAAAAAGCGATATTTCCAAAACTTGGATTGGGGCGGGGCAAGAGGGCCCCACTAACCAGATCCCGTGGTTGCCTATTTAGGTGCAGTGTAGTTAGCAATCTTTGACCTGTGGAACCCACGTAGGCGACAGTGAGTTTTTGCATGTTTCCCAACGACTGTTCCCCTGTTAAGTTCCAGTGCAAACTGTATGGAAGTTTCAGATCTTCGTTTGGCGATTGGAAGCTGAACAATGACGTATTTGCAGGCGTAACCTGGACAATGCCCGGGCGGGCCGCGCATGCAGCGGAGATAGGAAAAATCATTGGACATCCAGAAGTAGGCGGCAACTGCGATCGACTTGCAACGATTGGCCAACCGGCCGCCGCGGTACCGCTTCCTAGATCGTAATATACTCCGAATCCGCCCCTTGCGACTGTTTCCCACCCGCTAGGTCCCCGCAGAATGAGGGCCGCGCCGAGCCTTGGCGCAAGCGCCGTCCAAAAGGTTTTGTAAAACTCTGTACCCAAGGGCGCGAGGGTGGCATTTAGCACATCTTCCCTTACATCGCCGAATACGATGGGGGGCATGCGACCATTTTTTTCTGATGGAGGGGGATTAAGTTCCCATCGAAAGCCAACGTCAATCGACATACGCTTCATTGGCTTCCACGTGTCCTGCGCAAAAAGTGAATAGTTATTAAATCGTGGCTCCGACGGCTGCGACGTCGAAATGCTCATGATATTTGCTGTGCCATTTACAACACCAGCCTCGGTAGAGAAGAACAAGGCCTGCGAATCTTGCGTTCCGTATAAAGGAGATAAATGACGAAAGTCTATCCCGACTTTCACAATATGTTTGCCTGTCGTGAATGTAAGATTGTTCACGATGTTCATCTGGCGTTGATAAGAGTCGGCCCGTGTTCCCCCAGCAAGCGAAATACCTCGTATGCTAACGGTTCCCGATCCCGGTAAACCGTTTGTATAGATCGCCGAATCTGGCAGAGGCATCGCGCCTCCCAAATCGGATTGTAGAACGAGGGACTGTGCTTGATAGCGGCTCCAATTGAACCGTAGCTCATTTAATAGTGACCCGCTTAAGACCGAGGTAAGACCTAAGGTGAACGTCCTGGTATTCGCTACAGTTTTGAATCGGGAAACCGTTCCAGAATTTACGTTCGAAGGCGATTCATTTGCGCGGCCAAATAATGTATGGTTCTTCGCGATCAAATGGTCAATACGAATACCTAATGAATCGACGTTTGACGGATCTCCCGATCCATATGATGCTGGAGCGAGGCCCGTAAACCGGCGACCGTTCGGAGCGCAGGACGGATCATTCGGTGAGGGAGTACAGACCTGAAGAGCATTGGTCGTTTCGGGTCCGGTTGGAATTGGGAAAGCCTCTAACAACGGGCGCAATGGTGCGAATGCAAGAGCCCGAAGCCGCTCCGACGGAACATTTACAGATTGCCTGCGTGGTATGAGCAGTCGTTGAGCTTCATATGAGAAGAAGAAAAAAGTACGATCCCTTCCGTTATATATTTGCGCGCCGCTATCGCCGATTGCCGGGAGAAGAACTGGGCCGCTGAACGTACCGCCATAGATGTTTTGTCGCAGCGCATTTTGTGCTTCCGGTTTCTTATTGAAATAGGCGCGTGCGTCGAGAGCTTCATTCCGGAAGTACTCAAATAGCGACCCGTGAAACGGGTTCTTCCCTGATCGCGTAATAACCTGAACCTGACCTCCGGGCTGGCGGCCACTTTCTGCCGTATAAGTAGAGGTTTGTATCTTGAATTCTTCTAGGGCTTCTATTGAAACAAGGTTGCTAGTTCCTCCAGTTACACTGGTTCCAGGATATGCTCCCGCTAGAGCGGTACTCGTGGCACCACTTTGCGAAACACCCATACCGAAATTTGCACCTGCGCCATCTATGGTAAAGTAATTCGTGCTGGCTCGCTGTCCGTTGACACTAAACTGTCCCGAATCGGTTGTGTCATTGGCCGCCGTTACGGTGACTCCAGGCGTCAGCAACACTAGAGATGAAAAACTGCGCCCGTTGAGCGGCAGATTCTGAACAAACGTCCGGTCAATCGTCGTCGCGACCGCCGGCGACTCATTAATCAACGGCGCTTCTCCGGTTATCCTAACCATCTCGGTAATATCGCCCGCCTTCAACTGAATCTGAAGCGCCTTCTGATCGCCAACATTGAGCACCACGTTCTCAACCTCCACGGTAGCAAAACCGTTTCTGGCAATGCTCACCTTGTAGGTCGTGGGGGGCAACAGAGGAACTACAAAGTATCCCTGATCGTTTGTCGTAGTCTCTCGTTGCCGGCGCGTGTTGACGTCCAGCACCGTGATATTTGCTCCGGGAACAACGGCGCCATTCTGATCCTCTACAGTACCAGTCAGGGTTGCAGTTGAGCTTTGGGCGCGCGCAATAGTGAAGGGCAAAGCGCAAAGGGTAAGGAGCAAGACGAAATTCCGGATTGCGAATAACGGGCCACCCCAGCCGAGATGCTCGGCCGGGGACCCCGGTGGATTGCGAATTTGTAATGTCGACAAGGGGCGTCTGGTGTTCATGTATTCCTCCGAAAAAAGAAGTTTCACGTTCGACAGGATTTACAGAATTGACAGGACAGAAAATGAATCAGGTGAATCTTGTTAATCCTGTCTATCTCAATGCGCGCTCTGAATCCGGGTAGCTAATTTTTCTGCGCTTCTCAACGATTGCCAAAACTGCGGCGTCTGCAACGTTGACGTTGAGGCATTCCCCGCTGAGATGGCGAAAGCCGAAGAAATTGCCCGATCATTCTCTGCGCCGAGGGCGAACAGCCGTTCGATGGCACGTCTCAGTCCAGTGTCATCGCTGAACTCAACGTCTCCGCCCGGACCGCCCGCGTTTCCGGAAGCGGCGGAAAAGATCGGCCGCAAGTCCTCATCCAAGTTCGCGGTTTCTTGTTCAAAGGCGCGGGCGTGAATACGAATCAGAGAAAACAGCTTTGTCCGTGCCTCAGGGCTGAGCGTGCGCAAGTCTTCCACGGAAAACTGATTGAGCAACTGTTTGAGTGCCGCGGCATGTCGCATCGCCTTG
>DATETN010000071.1:0-3758 GCA_035283645.1 Pyrinomonadaceae bacterium | reverse complement strand
GGAGACCAGATCGACTTGAACCAATTGCCGATCCCGAAGCACTGGCCGCTGGACGGCGGCCGCTACGCCGGAACGGCGGACTGCGTCATTACCCGGGATCCGGACAGCGGTTATCTGAACGTCGGCACCTATCGGATGATGGTGCAAGGAAAAAAAGAGGCCGGTCTCTATCTTTCGCCGGGAAAAGACGCGCGCCTGCACATAACCCGTTCCTGGCAGATGGGTAAATCGGTGGAAGTGGCCGCCGCCTGGGGCATCGATCCGTTGTTCATGGTGGTCGGTTCGCAAACTTTTCCCAAGAACGTTTCCGAGTATGAGTTCCTGGGCGGTATCAAGGGCGAGCCCATTCCGGTCGTCAAAGGCAAGACGACTAACCTCCTGTTACCCGCGAACGCCGAACTTGTCGTTGAAGGCATCATCAAACCAAACTCCGTGAAGAACGAAGGTCCCTTCGGCGAATTTCCCGGCTACTACGGGCGGCCCGAGGCCGGTTGTCCGCTGGTCGAAATCACTGCGATCCATCATCGCAATAACCCGATCCTGACCAACGCCCTTATGGCGGATTATCCGTCCAATGAGCAAAGCGGTTTCTTTGCCATTATCCGCTCCGCGCGCATCTGGGATGACTTGGACAAGCTCGGCATCCCCGGCATCCAAGGAGTCTACGCCCATCCCGCCGCCGCGGGCGGCTTTGGCATGACCGTCCTCGCGCTCGAGCAACGCTATGCCGGCCACGCGGCGCAGGCGTTGGCGCTTGCGGCTCAAGTGCCCGGCGGCGCTTACTACACTAAATGGATCGTCGCCGTCGACGAAGATATCGACCCAACCGACACGGACCAAGTCATCTGGGCCATGAGCAGCCGCTGCAACCCCATCGACGATATCGACATGCTGCGCAATACCTGGAGCACCTGGCTTGACCCGACGCAAAACCCGCCGGAAAAACGGCCCTACGGATCGAAGGCGTTGATTAACGCCTGCAAAGAGCATCGCTACCTGCCGGTCTTCTCTAAACGGACCGCATTGCGACGCGAAATCTACGACAAAGTGGCCGGCGACTGGAAAAAACTCGGCTTACCCGGACAAGTCCCAACCGTGAGAGCGTTCGAAGAGGACAAGCAAGTCGTTTACCATGAAGTGGGCGGCTTCGAACCGGGAAAGCAGCCAGGCGAAGAAACACCGGGCGCTTCAGGGAAAGAGAAGAAGTAAGAGACTTGAGATAGCGATTTAGGTCAGAAATTTATCGTGGCCGTGACGGTGTTCCTATAGGTGCCGACGCTGACATCTTGCCCGGCTGGGATGCGTCCGTAGATTGTTAGGGTCACGTTCTGATTTCTGGGTGTCCTCGGGTCGGAGTAGACCTGGGTCCCTCCTGTGCCGTCTCCCCAAATCGAGGTTCCCGCGGCATCGCGGTAGAGATTGTAGTTCAGCGCCTCGCTGCCCTTAAGCATCCGTCTGGGGTTGAAGGTTGTAGCGCCCCCTTTGTTCAGCGTGATCGTGATATTTGCCCTGTTATCGCAGTTAAAGGTCACGCTCCCGGTAGAATCGAGAGGCGTGGAGGAAAAAACGTTGTAGGTCCCAAAGCTCACTGGAGTTGTGCTGATAGTACATGCCGCCATTGCCGTGCGAGACCATGCCAGTGCAACGGCCAACCCCAGAGACAGTGAGCACAAAAATTTCTTCACAGTCAGTCAATCCTGTCCGATCATTGATTCAAACAGCGCAGACTTCCAAGCCGAACCATCGGCTCCTCGGAATCCGGCACTTCGAGCACAAACTCACATAATTTTTCCTTGTACTCGATGAACGCCCCATAGCGACCCGCAGGCACATTCTCTAAATAAAACTCCCCTTGCTCGCCGATCGGCGATTCGAACCGTTTTCCATCCGAGGCGATGGTCAACTGGCCGTAAGCCGGGATCTTGGTCTGTCCTGAGCTTTCGAGCAGGACAATTCCCATAGTGCTCTGAATACGCTGAATGGGGAACGTCACGATCGCCCCACCGCGAAACGGGGGAGCAATGGTTTTTTCAGTGCTGTGGATGGCATAATTTAGCGGAACGTCCTGTCCGTCTATGCTTAGCCTATTTCCATAGTAGGGCAAGAGACTTGGCACGAGTAAGTCGCCGTCAGAGTTGGAAAGGCCCACCTCTTGGTTGCTTGAATAGCCACGAACCCCAGCCACACCTGGCACTTGAATGAGCGCAAAACTGTCTTGCACCGCTCGCGTAGGAAAAATGCTACCGCCGATCACCGCCAATCCTCCCGCGGCGCTGAGCATTGTGGAATCCGCACCCTTCGATCGATTATAACCCGCTTCGTAACGACCGTAGGGACCTTGGTATTGCAACAGTGTATCCAACCGATTCTCATTTCGGGTAGTACTAGCCTGGAATCGATAGCCGAAACCGGTTCCCAGAGGCAACGACTTCTGGAGCGCTACGTTACCCGTACTGACGCCGTCCCGTTGTTGATAGGACAGGCTCCCAGTTGTCTGGCCGAAAAAATAGGTCAGGCCTGAGAAGATCTCATTTGAATTTTCTCGTCCCTGCCGCGAATGACCGCCGTTTACAAACAAATTGATTCGGTCGGTAAGACGAGTACTTGTAGATAAAGAAATCGCGTGTTTCTGACCTTTGATCTGGGAGTTTTCAAACGTGTATTGCAGGGAAAGATGAGTTCGCGAACTCACTGGGAAGCCGGTGATTGCATTGAGTTCTATCCACGACCGTTCCTCAGAACCCTTGAGGCTTGTCGTCGCGTAATGGGGGCTCAGTAGCCGTATGGAGCCAGCCCAGTTGAGAGGTGTTCCTGAATAGCTATAGCCAAGAGATGCGGCGGCGCCTGCCAGCCCTCGATTGCCGCTAGCTGCAGTGGAAATTTCCATTTCTCCCACCGGCAGACGCAATGAGAACGTAGGTCCGCCGCTGGCAAGTCTGGAGGAAGCTTCAAAACGCAATCCGGTGGTGAGGAAATCAGTTAGGCCAAAGCGATGTCGTCCAAGGAAAACCACCCGGCTGTAATCCCAACTTTCCGTCCCGAGGTTGTTTCTACGCGAACCAAAATTGTAGCTAAATTCTTGTAACCCCTCTCTTAGCAGCCCAGAAGTAAAATAGAACGGAGAAAAGGTTTCCTGTTCACGGCCAAAGGCATCTCGAACGACAACACGCGTTACACTGCTGCCAGCGGGAACACCCAAGTTTTTTAATTCGAATTGCCCGGCAGGCACCTGTACACGACGCAAGAGCTGACCGTTCACGTACACGTCGACAGTTGAAGGAGTAGCAGCGGCTCCGGAATAGTGCAACGAAGGATTACGAACAAAATAGGGATCCAAATTAAACTCCCGAAAGTAACTCATTCCCCCAATCGTCAAGCTGCCGCCTAGTACGCCGCCATTTGCGAAGCCATCCCCGAGCACGAATCGATTTAAATTCTCACGTTTGCTGATCGTTAGATTGGAAAGTCCGCGGACAATAGCACCATCCTCATTTTTTGAGATACCGCTGTAGAAAAGATTATCTTTTATACTGAAGCCGGCCTCGCCAAAGGCGTCATAACTTTTGAAGTCTCGCCAATTTAAGGAATAATTGAAAAACCCGCTCGCACTTTGGTCGTAGCGGAGATCTGACGGTCTCTCCGATTGAAATTCAAACACCGCGGATCCTAATAAAGATGGTTGAGCGGTGAGCCGGAGAGTAAGGTCTCTTTCATCTATTGCAAAAGAGACAAGAGGTGCCAACGATTTGAGGGAGACG
>DATETN010000070.1:0-52638 GCA_035283645.1 Pyrinomonadaceae bacterium | reverse complement strand
CGGGCGGCGAATTGTAGCTGCCGCTCGCGTATAAAGAAGTTACTGGTGAAAGAAGTACTTTGGAACTGCGGTCTGAATGTCAGCGTCGACCCGGAGAGATTGTAGGCAGTAGTGTCAACATTCACGATCTGCGAGCGATTGAAAACATTGAAACCTTCTGCCAGGAGCTCAAGATTCATTGATTCCGTAAATGCGAAACGTCGCGAAATCCGCAAATCCAAGTTCCAAATCTTTGGATGACGGAAGTTGTTTCGCGCGTTAAGGGGGAAGCGATTACCACCAGCCGAACCGGTTAGTCCACCGCCACCAGTCGGAGCGCCCGAGATGTTGCCGGAGACATTCGCCGAATAGGGAGTACCAGACGTTATGGTAAGAATTGGTGCAATGTTGAACCCACTGGCGATTGCGTGGGCGAGTCGATTGTCTCTGCTTACGTAATCCGGATGCCACACCGCGCTGGCGACGAACTTATGACGAACATCGAAGTCGGACACTCCCTTCTCCCAATTAAGATCATATGGGTCAAAGACGCTGTTAGTACTGGTGAACGTCTGCGAGTTTTGCCCATTGTCGCGCGATTCTGACAGCGTGTAGTTAATCTGGTACTGCAAATTATTGGTAAACCGGCGATTCAACTGCGCCACCATGGCAACATATTTAGTATAGATTACCGGTTGAACCTCAGTAATTGCGCCGAAGTTTGTATTTATTCGACTTGCAGTTGTAAACCTGGGCACTGTGATCGTTTGCCCATTAAACGGTCCACCAACCACACTGAAGTTCGTAACCTGCGTAGCGCGAGCCAGGTTGATGTTTACAAACTGCGGCAGATGACGACCCCAACTTCCGAGGAAGGCCACTGAAGCCACGGTGTTCCTTGCAATCAACCGCTCGTAACTGAGATCTGTTTGGTGAATGAGTGGGTTTTGCATATCTGGGGCAAACACCACGATGTTAGGTATTGGTCTGGTGCCGACCGACGGCGGAGCTGCAAAGACATTTGGGAAGATAGGAGCGACCGCGCGTTCATCCGCGTTGCTTGAAGCCGGGCTAAGGCTGAGGGTGAACTGACTTCCCGTGGCTCCGGTATTGGAGATGGCATTGCTGATTGCTGAATTCGTTATTCGCCCATAGTAAACGCCCCATCCTCCCCGCAACGAATTGTTTGCATCACCCGTAATGTCCCAGGCAAAGCCTACGCGCGGGCCCACGTTGTTTTTATCATTAGGAAACACGCTGGTTTTTGCTGCAAATCTTGAGTCAGAGTCAAAGACGGCATTCGGAAGTTGTGGGTCAGGCATCTTTTGATATTCATACCTGATACCGAGGTTCAGGGTAACGCGGGGAGCAACCCGCCAGTCGTCCTGGACAAAGAAACTGTAGTCCATCGTTCGAAATTTGAACGCCGGAGTGCCAAAGCCCTGAACAAAGCTGCCGCTGTAACATTGGCCAGCGCGGCGAGTTGAAGTCGGGCAAACGCCGAAATTTGCGGTTGGAGAGCCGGCTGCACCAGGCACTAACGCGCGAATGGCGCCGCTTGACGTAAAGTTTACATAGTCGAACAGAAAGTCGTTGATGGCTCCGCTATAAGCGTATGATCCTGACTCCGTAAAGAGGTTCCAATTCAGGTCCGTCACACGATTGATGTCAATTCCATACTTGACGGTGTGATTTCCGACTGTTGTTGTGACGGTATCGGCGAATTGCTGACGTCTCTCGTCGGGGAAAGCGGTTCGATTTAAGAAGGTCGGTTTGCCTGCGGTGAGACTACTTGTGCCGAGGCTGTATGATGGAGAGCTTCCACCTATGGCCGTTGTGGGCTCCCCAGGTGCCGGCGCCGGCGCCACTTGACGCTCATGATCGCGCCCAATTTGTACTCTGGCCTCGTTAATCACAGTAGGTGATAGGCTGGAGGTCAGTCTCAGCACGCCCCAGTTGACATCAACCAGGTCATCGCCAAAGCTGGCAATTCCACGCGTCACGGTAATTCCCGTCTGAACGCCCGCCGGTGATTCCCACTCCATGCGATTGTACGTAAACGTCAAGGTGTGATTTGTGTTAATTCGCCAATCGATCTTGGGTAAGTAGATCTTTTGATCTCCGCGACGCGGAACTTCACCGCTTAAGCTTCTGGCAAAGGCCAGCGCACCCTGAGCTTGTGCGGCTGTAAGGCCTCTGGAAGTCAACAGTGCTTCGTTATAAGTGTTAAAGAAATTAGTATTGGTGGGTGCTGCCACTCCCGGAAAATTTCTCTTCTGCTGATCGTAGCTGAAGAAAAAGAAAAGCTTGTCTCTCATTATTGGCCCGCCAATGGTCCCGCCAAATTGTTTCCGATTGTCTTCTGGCTTCACCGGCAATCCATTGACAAAGGTTGAAGGGTTCCGCGCGTTAAATCGCTCATCACGAAAATAAATAAAGGCAGACCCGTGAAATTCGTTTGAGCCACTCTTAGTGATAGCGTTAACTACTCCTCCGGCGGCTCTTCCGTACTCTGCAGAATAATTTGACGTGTTGACCTGAAACTCTTGAATTGCGGCTTGACTAACAGCGTAGTTAATGCGCGTACGGCCGCGAGCTTCCGAAAAGAACGCCTGATTATCATCAGCGCCGTCAATCGTATTGTTATTAAGAAGTCCAGAGATTCCGCGGAAGCTGATAAGTCCGAACGGTCCGTCTGCAACGGCACCGGGACTGGCGAGTGCGAAGTTTGACCAGCGACGACCATTGTTTGGCAGCTCGTTTATCGAGACCTGGTTGAAATTGGTTGAGAAGTCCTGCTGGTCCGTATTAATCACAGGAGCGTCCGCGACCACCTGCACCGCGCTTTCGATGGCGCCAATGGCAAGTTGAACTTCAAGATTCGTCAGTCGCCCGACTTCGACAACGACCCTTTCATTTGTGGAGGTTCCGAAACCGGTGGCGCTGACCGATATTTGGTAGTTTCCGGGCTGGAGATTAACTATTCGGAATCGACCCTCACCATCTGACGTCGTCGTATCTTCTTTATTTGTCTCCGAGTTCTTAGCCACCACAGTAGCCCCGGGAATGACCTCCTTGTTAGGATTAGTCACGACCCCGCTAAGACCACCCGTGACGGTCGACTGACCTAACGCTATGACGCTCATCGTGAGCATCAGAAAAGCAACAACAGTAAACTTCGCAAGTTTAAACATACCGGGGCACTCCTTAGGCAGAAGGTTTGTTGTCATAGGTCAGGACGCTCTCAGTTGTCCGAGCTACGTTGTGACCAGGTGTCGCGTTTGAACTTAATAATAAAAGAGAAGGAGACTTGCAACTCGATTGTGGAAGGGAATTTCTACCACGCCTTATGGGATGGGCGCAAGAAAATAGGTAATTAAATTCAGATGAAATCTTTGCTAAGACGTGAATCGTCAGGCACTCCTGTAAGCTCAATGAAATGTGCACTTTGCTTTTCGCAAAGCTCGTGCCGAGTCACGCTAAAACCAAGGACTGTTAGTAAGGTCCTAGTTTTCAATACTTACATACAACGGTGTGTAAGGTCGATGCGATTTGTCACACAAGAATTTGGATAAAACTCGGAAAATCCGAACGCACCCTGAGCCATAGTTCTAAACTCGCTCGACGATCATAGCGATCCCTTGTCCACCACCAATGCAAGCGGTAGCGAGTCCATATCGTCCGCCTCGTCGGTGTAACTCGTGAAGTACAGTAAGCACCAACCGAGTACCGGAAGCACCCAGTGGGTGCCCCAACGCAATCGCACCGCCGTTGACGTTTGTCCTTGACCGATCGAGCCCTAACTCTTTTTCAACCGCGAGATACTGGGCCGCAAAAGCTTCGTTCACTTCAACCAAGTCGATGTCGGCCAACTTCAATCCCGCTTTCTGCAACGCCGTGCGTGTTGCAGGCACGGGACCAATTCCCATGATCTCCGGTTCGACACCGGCATAAGCCCAGCTGACTATTCGCCCTACCGGTTTCATGTCGCGAGACTTCACGTGTTCTTCACCGGCGATGATCAGCGCGGCAGCACCGTCGACAATGCCGGACGCATTCCCGGCCGTTACGAAACCATCTTTTGCGAATGCAGGACGCAGCTTTGCGAGTCCCTCAAGCGTCGTTTCCGGACGTATATGATCGTCTACGTCGAAAATAAAGCTTCCTTTTCGGGTCTTTACCTCAACTGGAGTGATCTCTTCTGAGAAGTAACCCGCATCTTTCGCGCGCTTCGCTTCCTGCTGAGACCGCAATGCGTATTCATCCTGCTCCTGACGAGATACTTCAAACTTGCGCGCGAGATTTTCGGCCGTACCAGCCATCGGGGTATTGCAGTATGTATCGAGCAGCGCGACCATCAAGCTGTCTTCCAATTTCCCTTCGCCCAACGCAAACCCCGAGCGCGCACCGCGAATCACGTGAGGCGCCTGAGACATGGATTCCATGCCCCCTACCAATGCTGTATTTGCCTCGCCAAGCTGAATCATGTGGGCGGCAGAGATGATCGACTGAATACCACTGCCGCATAGCCGGTTAACTGTCAGGGCGGGCCGATCGAATGGTATCCCTGCTCTGAGGGCCACGTGCCTGGCCCCGTAAATTGCGTCGCCTGACGTTTGCAGCGCATTCCCAAATACTGTGTGATCGATCTCATCGCCGGGTACGCCCGTACTAGCAAGCGCTCCCTTTGCTGCGATTGCTCCTAGCTCGATTGCTGAAGTGTCTTTCAACGCACCGACATACTCACCCATCGGCGTTCGTTTTCCACCGAGAATAAAAACATCACGAGACATAAATGAAACCAACCTCCCTCTGTTGAGAATCTGGACGCTACTGGAAACTCATCAGCCTAACAAACGGCACCATGACGGTCAATTAACGCAAGCATTAACTTACAAATCGGTGCTGTGCACGATAGCGATGCAGTAGTTCTTCGAGGAAGCCTTCATAAGTAAATGACTCGAGTTCATAGCCGGGGCGAATCTTGTACATGATTGGCAAAGCAACGCGCCAGGCCATCCATTGACGCGGAACATCGGCCAAATCCCAACGCCGGCGCAGGAACGCCTCAACCACCTCGATCTCTGCCTCTGTAATTTCATCGATGCTCCCTGTAAACGCCACCGGTTTATGTGACCTACGCATTGCCGGGTCGCTTACGGGTGCAGCAAACACCTGAGCAAATGCCGGTGCTTCAGCTTCACGTTCCCGAACCACTACCGTGCCCGCAACCATGTCACCCACACGTTGATCCGATGTGCTTATGAAGACTGATATGAGTCCGATCGAATAGAAAGGGAATGGCATCATGTCAAACGATCGCAAGAGGTTTCGAACGGCAGCCTCCCAAAAAGTTACTGGTCGACCGTCCTCGCGGATGACGCGCAGTTTTAGCCAGCGTTTGCCTGGTGTTTGCCCGCTCCAGATCCATTCGAAAAATGCGAAGTAACCAGAAAGAATCAAAAAGATTATGACGATTAGAACAGCGTAAACCCACTTTGGCGCTGTAGAGAGCCCATCACTGATCACAGATAGGTTCGCCAACAGCGAAAACGCGATGATCATCAAGGCAAGCGTGAGAAACTGAAGAGCGTGATCGATGGCGCAGGCGATAAAGCGATTGCCGATCGATGCGAGCGCGAAGTGAAGAGGCACTCGTTCAGGTGTCTCGATGATCAGGGTGTCTTCGCTGGCAACCGTGGCAGACATTGAAAGGGACTCATGAAAAATGCACGCGAATAAAGCGACGCTTACCGACCTTTAATAGGGCTGACTCGCCGCGGTTGGTCCGAATTTCCTGGTTAGCGACTTCCTGACGCTGACCATCTATGTAGACACCACCTTGAGACACGAGTCTTCTTGCCTCAGCTTTCGAAGTCGCGAGCTTCACTTCAACCAGCAGAGATGCCAGATCCCATCCTTCGGCAGATGCCGCCACGGTGCACTCTTCCACTTCAGCGGGGATCTCTTTGTTTCTGAAGCGGCGGACAAATTCTTCTTCCGCCGAACGCGCCTCAGCCGCAGAATAGAAGTCTTGAATAATCTCCTTCGCTAAATCGGCCTTGACGTCTCGTGGGTTCAATTCTCCCTTTTCTGCTGCCGTACGCAGTCGTGCTATTTCAGGCGTCGTATGATCGGTCAATAACTCGTAATAACGCCACATCAAGTCATCCGATATTGACATCACCTTTCCAAAGATTTCCTGAGGTGGTTCGCTAATGCCAATGTAGTTCCCCAGACTCTTCGACATTTTCTGCACCCCGTCCGTGCCCTCCAGAAGCGGCATTACCACACAAATTTGCGCTTCCTGCTGGTATTCGCGCTGCAGATTGCGTCCCATCAGTAAGTTGAATTTCTGATCAGTGCCACCGAGCTCCACATCGGCTTCCAGCGCAACCGAATCGTAGGCCTGGGTCAAGGGGTAGAGCAGTTCGTGCAGCGCGATTGGTTTTTCCTGTTGCAGGCGCTTGGCAAAATCGTCGCGCTCAAGAATTTGCCGCACCGTGACGTGGGAGGCAAGCTTCACAAAACCGTCGGCACCCAGACGGTCCATCCATTCCGAGTTGAAGCGAATTTCCGTCTGGTCGGGATCAAGGAGTTTGAAAATTTGAGATTTGTACGTTTCGGCATTCTCTGCGATCTCTTCTCGCGACAACTGCGGACGAGTTGCCGATTTCCCCGAGGGGTCGCCGATCAGGCCGGTGAAGTCTCCAATCAGGAAGATCACAGTGTGGCCTAATTCCTGAAATGCTCGAAGCTTCCGAATTACAACCGTATGTCCCAAGTGAATGTCCGGCGCAGTGGGATCGGCGCCGAGCTTTACCCGCAAAGGTTTTCCAGTTGCTGCAGATTTCTTGAGCTTCGCCCGCAACTCGATCTCGCTGATGATTTCACTCGCACCCTTTCTCAAATAGTCGATTTGCTCTTCAATCGTCATATTAGCGGTCATCGTAAAGTTAGAAGAGTTCAAACCGTGCTCAGCACTCTGCGACCAACAATCTTGTAGTTGCCGCTGACAACTAGCGCAATAGCTTCTGCGTAAATTACATGCTCCTGTTCAAGAATGCGTGCGGACAAGCTTTCTTCCGAATCGTCATCTCTAACCGGAACGACTGTTTGCCTGATAATAGGCCCCCCGTCGAGTGTCTCGTCCACAAAATGCACAGTACATCCACTCCACTTTACTCCATGGTCCAGTGCTTGTCGTTGAGCAGCAAGTCCTGGAAATGCAGGCAGTAGGCTCGGGTGAATATTAACAATGCGTTCAGGAAACGATTGAATAAAGGAGCTGGACAGCACTCGCATGTATCCCGCGAGGCACACAAGGTCTATAGCACATTCTCTTAACTTAGCTACGACCTCCTGGTCATGTTCCTCGCGCGTGCGCCGTTGCCGTTCGACCACGATCGTGTGGAGACCACGAGTCTGGGCCGCCACTAAGCCTGCCGCATTTGACTGATCACTGATAACCACCCCAATCACAGCGTTCGGAATGCGGCCCTCACTCACAGCGCCGGTCAGAGCGAGCATGTTCGAGCCGCGACCCGAAATCAGAATCCCAAGACGTTTTTCGTTTGATTGATCAGGCATCGAGATCCTAAAAGCGCGCCGTCCTTGAAGGAGGAATCGAAATACGCCGGGATGAAGGTCCTAAATGTACACAACGCTCCGATTGCCAGAGGCGACGCGGCCGACCACGTAGGACCGCTGGTCCAATTTTGCGAAGTGCGCTTGAATCATGTCTGAGTCTTCGTGGCCACAGATGATTACCATGCCAAGGCCCATATTAAAGCTGCGAAACATTTCTGTTTCGGGAACTGAGCCGATGTTCTGCATTAGCTTGAAGATAGGAAGTACCGGCCAACTACCTCGCCGGATTTCCACAGACGTTCCATGTGGCAGAATCCGTGGGATGTTATCGGTTAGTCCGCCACCGGTGATGTGAGCCAGTCCTTTGATTTTGCCTGTATCCAGTAGACCCGTCAGCACGCTGAGATAGCTGACGTGCGGTTGCAGTAAGGCTTCCCCGACGGTCATGCCCACTTCGTTGATCCTCGTGTTGACATTGTGACCGGCCGTTTCGAGCAGCAGTTTTCGAGCTAGTGAATAACCATTCGTGTGTAACCCAACTGAGGGTAATGCCAGCACAACATCGTCGGGGGTTATGTCGCGACCATTGATGATCCTCCTTTTCTCGACCACGCCGACAATGAAACCAGCAATGTCGTATTCGCCCTCGGCGTAAAAGCCAGGCATCTCGGCGGTCTCTCCCCCGAGAAGTACGCAACCGTTCTCGCGACAGCCGCGGGTTACGCCTTCAATGATGCTGGCAACTATAGCGGGCGAGAGTTTGCCTGTAGCGATGTAGTCCAGAAAGAACAGCGGTCGGGCGCCCTGGACCAGAATGTCGTTAACACAGTGGTTGACTAAATCCCGACCAACGGTGTCATGAATGCCGGTCAGAAAAGCGATCTTCAGTTTCGTTCCCACGCCATCTGCGGAGGCGACCAACACGGGCTCCTCGAGTCCTGGGAAGGCAGCATCAAACATGC
The DNA here is from genome assembly GCA_035283645.1 of Pyrinomonadaceae bacterium. GTDB lineage: Bacteria > Acidobacteriota > Blastocatellia > Pyrinomonadales > Pyrinomonadaceae > PSRF01. The sequence continues at coordinate 44,107 of DATETN010000070.1, read as the reverse complement.
CACCAAAACTGCCGATGTCGGAGAGCGTTCGCTCGTTGAATGTTTGCTGTGCTAGTTGCCGAATACGCGCGGTAGCTTGGTTTGCAGCATCGATATCGACACCAGCGTCGCTGTAAGTGATTGGCTTCGTCATGCGAGTGTCAGAGAATCATCAGCGGTTCGTGTTCCGGTTGTTAGCTCGTGGCTTCGGTGGTGGGCCAAAGTCTCCGTAAGCGATGAACCCCGCTCGTGAGGAATCATCTTTCTGGGCGATGCGACCTTCCCAAATGTCAATTGAAGGTTCCTTCGCAGTTTTTATCACGTAATCGTTGGCGCGTCCCTTAGTCGAGATGGAGATCTCCCCATGTAGATCGGTCCGATACAATTTTGCATTTTGTGAACGTAATCGCTCGAGCACCGCTGGCGCGGGGTGACCATAACGGTTCCATTCGCCGCACGAAACGATGGCGACTTGAGGCTGTACGCGTTTTAGAAACTCCCCGGACGTCGCGTACTTGGAACCGTGATGCGCTATTTTCAAGATGGTGGCTTTCAGATTCACATCCTTGGTTAACAAGCGATGTTCTGTCTGCTCTTCGGCATCAGCTGGCAACAGCATCGAGAAATCGCCGTAGTCCAGTCGCGCAACCACGGAATTGGCATTGGTCTCGTTCCCGCCGCTTCGCATGTGGTCTCGGGTGAAGTGCGGTTGTGAGGGCGCGAAAATAGTGAGGCGGGCTCCACCCCCCAAGTCGTACTGCTTTCCTGGTTCCGCTGTTTCGTACTGGGCTCCGCTTTCGGCAACCGCGGACTTATAGTCATCAAAAAACTTGGTGACGCTTGCCGAGCGAGCTGGTCTTCGGGAAGTTTGCCTGCGGGGCGTGGGCGTAGGTTGAGGCAGCAAACTGCCTGGCACGACTGGCGCTATTCCGTTGTCTATGACGTTTAAGACCCTTACGGCTTTGAATACTTCATCCGCGGCCCCAATGTGGTCCGGGTGCGGGTGTGTGGCAATAAAATAGTCTAACTGTTCTATGTTCTGGCGTTTGAGCGCTTCTAACACAACTTTACCTTTGCCCGTGTCCCCAGCGTCGATAAGGACGGTCTTTCCCGCAGGCGAAATGATGAGGATTGAATCTCCGTTGATTGGTCCGACATCGAGGATGTGGACCTGCAACTCACGGCCGGATGGAGGCGGTGGCTTTGTTCTCCACCAGGGAAGCGCATACCGATAACCGACGTACGCCATTGCGCCGAGGAAGACCAGTAGAACGGCTATGGCACATCCGCATCCTCTTGTCGCCCGCCCCACCTGTGCTGTCTCCGTATGTTTGGATTTAGAGGAGGTTAACCTTCAGCTATTGCCAACGCCTCGTGATCGCGTTCCCACATCGTTTCCGCATTCTGCGTTATGCGCGTTGGGTATTGCTCGTTCCAGCAGGCAACACAAGACGCTTTGGGACTTATACCTGTTGCCTCCATCATGCCGGCCAACGAGAGATATCCGAGCGAATCAGCGCCGATGAATCGCCGGATTTCCTCAACAGACATCTGCGCGGCAATCAAATCTGCCTTGTTAGGTGTGTCGACTCCGTAATAGCAGGGACTAATAGTTGGCGGGCAGCTTATGCGCACGTGAATCTCGGTGGCTCCAGCTTCGCGGACCATTTGCACAATCTTCTTCGAAGTTGTTCCGCGCACGATTGAGTCGTCGATGAGAACTACCTTGCGACCAGCAATTAGGTCTCGGACCGGATTCAACTTAATGCGCACGCCAAACGAGCGGATTGATTGCTTTGGCTCGATGAACGTCCTACCGACGTAGTGATTGCGCACCAGGCCCTGCCGGTAGCTGATCCCGCTCTGGGCTGAATATCCGATGGCTGCCGCGACACCTGAATCCGGCACCGGAACAACTATGTCCGCATCCGCAGGCTGTTCTACAGCCAACCGCCTGCCCATCCTGTGTCGCGACTCGTTCACCGACCGGCCAAAGATCAGTGAGTCGGGTCGCGCGAAATACACGTGTTCAAAGATGCACATCGCGTGTTGTTGTGCAGGCAGCGGGTGGCTGGAATGCAGACCAGAATCGTCAATCACGATCATCTCTCCCGGTTCCACGTCACGTACATACTGCGCATCGATTAGATCAAAGGCACACGTCTCTGATGCGATAACCCAGGCCTCTCCCAGTTTGGCGAGCGCCAGAGGTCGAAATCCGCGCGGATCGCGAATCGCAATCAACTCCAAAGGTGTTAGGAACAACATTGAGAACGCGCCTTCTGTTTCACGCAGAACCTGAGGAATAGCTTCGCGCACAGAGGAGGCATTTGACCTGGCAATGCAATGAAGCACAACCTCAGTGTCTGACGTTGCAGAGAATATAGCGCCCTGCGATTCGAGGCGTCGTCGCTCCTCACGCGCGAAAGGAAGATTGCCATTGTGACAGACGGCCACCTGTCCGTGCTGGCAAGTGACCAGAAAAGGTTGTGCTTCCCGGATGGAGACCTCACCCGCCGTGGAATAACGCACGTGTCCGATTGCACTGATGCCAGGCAGCCTGTCCAATCTATTCTGATCGAAGGCATCGGCAACGTGACCCATCGCACGTTCCAAGCGAAGCTCAGTTGAATCGGACGCGACAATGCCACAAGACTCCTGACCTCGATGTTGCAGCGCATATAAACCGAGGTAAGTCAGACGGCTTGCTTCGGCGTGTCCATAGATTCCAAAGACGCCACACTCGTCATGAAACTTTTCCTGATCCATTACCCTCTCGTAAGTAATAAATATTTTGCCGACTGCTTGAGCTTACTGCGCATCTACAGAACGTTCAACCTGAGAAGTTCTGCCCCGTCGTATCGAGTTTGAAAAAGCAGATCTAAGTTCGAGAGTTTTGTCTCGGGCGCGTCCCACAACTCAAGAAACCTCGTGAGTAAGAATGACTGAGCCGCCGTTCGCAATACACAAATCAGTGGTGCTTCTGTATTATGCAGGAACTAGCAACTTCGGTTAACAAGTGGGAGGGCTGGCGGAAGTGAAAATGCTTGTAGTTCTTGGGCTTTTAACAGTCTTTTCAGCCTGGCGGTTGCCAGGAATAGATGTTGCTTCGCAGGGCAAACCCGAAGGTACTACAGCGCAGGTGTTCAACAAGCATTGCAGTTCGTGCCATGGCAAAGATGGAAGGGCAAAAACTTGGAAGTCACGAGTTCGTTATCACGCAAGGGATCTAACTGACAGTGTCTGGCAGAGCAGCGTTACCGATGAGCGCATTTTCAACTCGGTATTTAACGGCAGAGGAAAAATGCCGGCTTTTGGAAAGAAACTCAGTCAGAACGACGTAGATGCATTAGTAAAGTATGTGCGTGCTTTTCGTAACTAGTTCCTATTAAAGTGATTTCGCTTGAGAGCTGATACGTTTTTATATCGATCATTAACCTTCCTGCTGCGGCTTGGATTGGTCGCAGCCTTATTTACTGCTGGCTGGTTTGTGTACCTCAAAGTTCCTCACTCAGAGCTCAACGTTCAGAAGGCGTCGACACTGACGAATCTGCAGATAGTCTTACAGCCAGAGGTGCCTTCCGCGCTGGACATACGTATCGAATTGTATCCGGTAGATTTGGTGGCCGCGCGTCACGAGTATTTTGCTGAACGTCGCGAGGGTAAACGATTTGAAGAGTTCTTAAGAGAACGCATGCGGGGACGGACGCCAGTGAGTACCAGGCTTGACGTCCAAGGAGAAACCACAGTGGCCATCGCTCCTGGTAACTGGTGGGTTCACGCACTACTTCCTGGTTCGGAAGACTTGGAATGGCGGCTACCAATAACTGTTACAGGTGATAAGCAGACGGTGTCACTAACGCCGCAAAATGCCTACACCCGGACGAAGAGCTTTTGATTATCATCCACCTAACTACCACCAACAGTCATGCAAGCTTTGCGTGTTGAAAAGCGTGGCATTGCTCTAAAGGACATAGCCAAACCTGAACCGCTAGGCGAGGCGCTTGTACGAGTCTTGCTGTCGGGGATCTGCAACACCGATCTTGAGATCGCACGCGGCTATGCAAACTTCCATGGAACCATCGGTCACGAGTTTGTTGGGGTAGTTGAGGAATCCACCAGAGAAGAACTCATAGGACGCAGAGTGGTCGGCGAAATCAACGCCGGTTGTGGAGAATGTGAGCGTTGCCGCAATGGTGATCCGCGCCATTGTCCAACCAGAGCTGTTCTGGGGATCGTCGGACGCGACGGCTCACATGCAGAGTATTTACGACTGCCCACCGCCAATTTACACCCCGTAATGGATTCGCTTGCGGATGAGCACGCGGTATTTACTGAGCCGCTAGCCGCGGCGTGCGGGATACTTGAGCGGGTGGAAGTTCACGCCAATGATCGGGTCGTGGTAATTGGTGATGGCAAACTGGGCCTACTATGCTCACAGGTCCTGGCTCTCAGTGGAGCTAAAACAATACTGGTGGGTAAACATCCAGAAAAGATGCGGATTGCCGAACGCCGTGGGATTGAGACCAACACGATGCAGCAGGCTTCAAAACGGAACGGGCAGTTCGATATTGCTGTGGAAGCTTCGGGTTCTGCCGCAGGTTTTTCCCTGGCGCTTGGTATGCTTCGTCCGCAGGGAACTCTTGTTCTGAAGTCAACTTTTCACGGAGCAACAGAGATGCCCGCAGCACAAATAGTCGTTGATGAGATCACGGTTATTGGTTCACGGTGTGGACGCTTCGAGCCGGCACTGGATCTGCTGCGAAAAGGAGCAATCGAGGTGGACAGCCTAATCAGTGAAGAGTACGCACTGACGGACGGTGTAAAAGCAATGAAGCGGGCTGCGCAAAAAGGGGTACTGAAAGTGCTGTTGCGTCCGTAAATGGGAGTGCGGCGGCAAGTGCGGTAACCCAGGAAGCTCGCCTTCCCCGCAAGTAAGGCTTGCAAAAGGCAGCGGCGCGGCCTAACGCGGCTGCAGCCCGCCAAAGGTTTTCCTCTTTTTGTCAGTTTCCCCTATACTTGACGCCTTCCGTTGTGCCCCAAATCACCATCAGGCGGTGGTAGGAGGATGGGGCACCTGGCTCGTGTTCCTGGAAAGTGGTGTCTTATGTTCGAAACCAATAAGCAGCTTACATTTGATGAGAGGGTCATTCTCAGAAAACTACGCCTCTGGGTTATTACTCTCGGTACGGCTTGTTTAGTAACGGGGATTGGTGTTGGGGCAATGCTGTCTGGGCGTCCTACCGTGGCGCAACATGACCTGCAGGTGGCCCACGCTCCCGAGGCATTGTCGGCATCGTTCGCAGAGATCGCCCGCAAGGTTGAACCCGCCGTCGTCAACATTGAAACCATGACGGCTGCGCCGCCAGTCGCTGAGAAGGACGGCCAGGATAAGGATGACGAACCCAGCAACCCACTCCTCGATATGTTTCGACCTCGGGACCGGCGACCAAGCCGGGGAGTTGGCAGCGGATTCATCGTGGACTCAAAGGGGTACATCCTAACCAACGAGCACGTGATTGAGGGCGCAAATGTGATCAGAGTCGTCTTGCAATCTGGGGAAGAGTACCGCGCAAAGGTGATTGGTATTGATGGTGAGACGGATCTAGCGGTTCTCAAGATTGATCCGAAACAGAGCCTGCCAACGGTCGCGCTCGGCGATTCGAACGCCGTTCAGGTCGGGGATTGGGTGTTGGCGATTGGCTCTCCATTTGGGTTAGACCAGACGGTTACTGCCGGAATCATTTCAAAGAAGGAACGGGAGACACCATATTTTACGAGCTTCCAACGGTTCTTACAGACTGATGCTGCGATCAATCGGGGCAATAGCGGTGGTCCATTAGTGAATATGAAAGGTGAAGTCATCGGCATCAATTCCCAGATCGCAACTTCAACCGGTGACTATAATGGTATTGGCTTCGCACTTCCCGCAACCGAAGCTAGCTTCGTCTATAAACAGTTGGTAGCAGAAGGTAAGGTTCGTCGAGGCTATCTTGGCGTGACGTTGGAGTCTGTGAAGAAGGAATTCGCCAAGGTCTACGGTTTACCAGAAGCCAGGGGTGCGATAATTATGGACGTCGCACAAGTGACGAATGGACAGCAAACACCAGCTGCCAAGGCGGGAATTGTGTCGAATGACATCATCACAGAGTTCAACGGGCAGCCCGTGATGAACGCTCAGGATCTGATCCAGAAGGTAGCCGGCACTCCTGTTGGTCAGTCAGTAACGCTGACTTTCGTTCGTGACGTTGACAGTAAACTGGAAAATCACACGGCGAATGTTGTACTCGCGGAGCGCCCAATTCCGTCGACTTCGACGGCACCAACAGTCGAGCCGCCGCCTTCTGACCGCACTGACAACTCTGGAGCCCGACCGACGGGAGTAAGGCTCGGCATTAAGCTGGCCGAGTTAACTCAGCAATTGATTGCTGAGAAACACTTAGTTGGGCTGCGTGGTCTCTACGTGAAAGACTTGGATCCAAATGGTTTGGCCGCGGAAGTGAGGGCGCCAAACGGCCAGCCGGCACTAGGTGAAGGCGACGTCATCACTCGCATTAATCGCACCCCGGTCACCACTCTGGCTGAGTTCGAGCGTGTGTTGAGCACGCTGAAACCAGGGGACCCGATCGTGTTGAACGTCTCCCGCTATTCCAGAGAAACTCAACGCATCGCTCCGCGAATCGTACAGTTTACTCTTCAGTAAGAATGGAACTAGCTGTGGCCGGCCGAATCGCTCCGTAGCAGCCGAGCGAGGTCGGCCACGCATCAAGTATTATGGCTCAAGCAAAAAAGGCACTCTCTAAGAACAAACGGAAACAACCTTCGAAACAACCCAGCAGGCCTTCGGTACAAACTTACCAGAATTACATCGGCGGCGAGTGGATCCCGAGCGGGTCGGGTGAAGTCTTTGAGAACCGAAACCCCGCAGACACTCGTGACGTCATCGGCAGATTTCCTCTATCAACCAGCGAAGATGTGAATGCCGCGGTCAACGCTGCTCAACAGGCGTTGCCACGTTGGAAACAGATGCCGGCGCCCAGACGGGCTGAAATTCTGTTCCGTTTGGGTGAGATCCTGATCCGGAAAAAAGAGCAGTTCACCGCCGACATGACGCGTGAAATGGGCAAAGTTCTGAAGGAGGCGGGAGGCGATGTACAGGAGGCGATTGACTGCACATATTACACCGCCGGAGAAGGTCGTCGACTACACGGCTTTACCACACCGGCTGAGATGCCGGACAAGTTTGCGATGTGCGTGCGTCAGCCCGTGGGACTGTGTGGGTTGATCACTCCGTGGAATTTCCCAATGGCCATTCCTTCCTGGAAACTCATTCCAGCACTCGTTTGCGGTAATGCAGTAGTTCTAAAGCCCGCCGAAGACACACCGTTGTCGACCTACAATCTTGTCAAAGTTTGTGAGGAGGCTGGCGTTCCCGCCGGGGTTGTAAACCTCGTCACCGGGTATGGCGAGACAGTCGGGGCTTCTATGACGAACCATCCCGCACTCAGATTGATCGCCTTTACTGGCTCAACCGAAACAGGCCGCATCGTAGCTTCCGCATGTGCCGAGCGTAATGCAATCTGCTCACTAGAGATGGGTGGTAAGAACGTCATTATCGTCATGGACGATGCTGATGTTGATCTCGCAATCGAAGGTTCAATCTGGGGGGCCTTCGGGACTTCAGGACAGCGGTGTACGGCATCGTCGCGCCTGGTTGTTCACAAAAAGGTCTACAAACAGTTTTCTCAGAAATTGGTTGAGCGGGCCCGTGCCCTCCGAGTCGGCAACGGTTCCGATCCGAGAACGGAAGTGGGACCGGTGATCAACGCGGATGCGGTTGGGAAGATCATGGGGTATATCGATATAGGCAAGAATGAGGATGGCGCGACGCTCGCGACCGGTGGGAAGCAACTGACAAAAGGCGAATATGCGAACGGTTACTTCATTCAGCCGACCGTCTTCACGGATGTTACGCCTGACATGCGAATTGCGCAGGAGGAGATCTTCGGACCTGTCACGGCAGTGATCCCAACAAACTCTCTCGATGAGGCGATTGAGATTGCGAATGGCGTGCGTTACGGTCTATCGTCATCAATTTATACGCGAGATGTGAATCGTGCGTTCCGTGCCATGAATGAGATGTACACGGGAATCTTTTACGTAAACGCCTCCACCATTGGCGCCGAAGTCCACCTGCCATTCGGAGGCACCAAGGCGACCGGCAATGGACATCGGGAAGCGGGCACACAGGTACTCGATATCTTTTCCGAGTGGAAGTCCATTTACGTCGACTACAGCGGCAAGCTACAGCGCGCCCAGATTGACGAAGTTAATCTCTAGCTCGTTTGTCAAGTTCCAGGATCCCAGAAAGAACAGCCAACCAGCCATCGTTCTGCAGAACGTGCACCACCGCTCTGTAAACCCATCATTAGCTATGCAAACTGAATTTGGAGGACCATCGACGTGATAGTCGGGCTACCCAAAGAGATAAAGGACAACGAATACCGCGTTGGACTAACCCCTGCGGGAGTGCGAGCGCTGACCGACGCCGGGCATACAGTTGTTGTGGAGAGGAACGCGGGCAGTGGCTCGGGATTCGAAGACAACCTCTATGAGCGCGCGGGCGCTCGGATCATCGAGTCTGCGGGCGAGATCTGGGCGCAGGCTGAGATGATTGTCAAAGTAAAGGAGCCGATTGAGGCGGAATACCATCGAATGCGTGAGGGCCAGTTGCTGTTCACCTACCTTCATCTCGCGCCGGACAAAACTCTCACAGAGGAACTTCTAAAGCGAAAGGTCACTGGCATCGCTTACGAAACGATCACTGATCGACGTGGCGGATTGCCGCTACTGACACCAATGTCGGAAGTTGCCGGCCGTATGGCTATTCAGGTGGGCGCACACTATTTGGAAAAAATGAGCGGTGGTCGCGGCATCTTGTTAGGAGGTGTTCCCGGCGTTCCCGCGGCGCGGGTGGTGATTATTGGAGGAGGCGTCGTTGGCACTAATGCCGCGAAGATTGCTGTTGGTATGGGGGCTCACGTTACCATCATCGACAACAACCTCGATCGGTTGCGTGAACTTGACGACATCTTTCTTTCAAAGATCTCCACATTGGCGTCTAGCGCTTACATGATTCATGACGCGATTTGTGAGGCGGATCTCATCGTGGGAGCGGTCCTTGTTCCAGGCGCCGCAGCGCCCCGGTTGGTGACGCGCAGCATGTTGAAGGACGTCCCGAATGGTGCAGTAATCGTAGATGTCGCTGTTGATCAGGGTGGCTGTATAGAGACCACGCATCCGACGACGCATTCTGATCCGACTTATTACGTTGAAGGTGTGTTGCACTACTGCGTGGCGAACATGCCGGGTGCAGTTCCGCGGACCTCAACCTTTGCTTTGACAAATGCCACACTGCCTTATGCAGTAAAGCTGGCCAATAAGGGTTTCATGGCAGCTATAACCAGCGACGCCGGATTGAAAAACGGGGTAAATACGTACCTTGGTCGCTGTACTTATGAGGCAGTTGCTTCTGCCCAGGGACTCACGTACACGCCACTGGATGACCTGATCCAAGCAAGCGTTTGAAAATCTGGACAGAGAAAAGGCGCTCGCGGAGTACCTTCTCCGTCGGCGCCGATTTTTTTAAATCCACGTCTATTTGTGGGCCACCAACATTTCTTCCAGGCATTCCAGAAGTTTTTCGGGCGATACAGGTTTCCCGAGGAAAGCATCAGGTTCAAAGCCGGGTTGAGCTTCTTTCTTTTCCAGTGCACTCAAGAGCACTATTGGGATATGTGAAAACCGTGGAGTGCTTCTAAAGAATCGACAAAGCTCGTTCCCGTCGAGGTTCGGCATCACGGCATCAGTGATGACGATATCTATCGATGAAGTGAGCGCGGCTTTCATCGCCTCAAGCCCATCACCGGCGGAAACGACTCGATAGCCAGCTCGCTCCAGCACGACTTCGAGATACCTTCTTAACGCTGGATCATCCTCTGCCAACAGTACCGACAAATCCCTCACAGCCTCGCCTGATGGAGGCGGAGCTTTTCCGACAGTTAGGAACTCTTTTTTCTGAGAAATCATTTCAATGCTGGGAGAGACCTGAGGGTCGTGAGGTCAAAAGAGCGGGTGCCTGATAATGTCAGGCACATGCAGAGTACGGCTCACGGGAGGAAGTTGTCAATACTGACGCTCCTTATCCGTTGCCGGCGAGAGTATAAACGCATTAAGGCACTCGGACACTATCAACTAGCATCGGCTGACCGAATCTCAATGAATCATTTATTCGAAATGTTGCGCGAGTTGTTGCCGCCAATTCCTCCAGCGAAACCGGAGGCGTACTGTTCTCCAGCACAACGCGGCACACGGCTCGTACTTGCTCTCTTTGTCCTTTGTCCTGGGTCCGCACTCCAGTTTTTTCCTCGCGGCCGTTTCTGAATAGGATTGCTGTGCGAAAATTATCAATCACAAACGCCTTTCCCCCACCAAAGATTTCGACACGCTCCTTTGGCAGTCCTTTATCGCCTTCAGCCAAGTAAGCGATGCATGCATTTGATCCGTCAGCAAATTTTAGAGTGATAAAGACTGAATCAGAGTTTACGATTTCTTCACTCTGTCCCGATACTGCTTGCGTATAGACAGAGATAGGAGGTGAGCCTACCCAGAACTGAGTCAGATCTACAAAATGACAAACCTCGCCGATAATCCTGCCGCCGCCCTCGTCCTGATCCTGAGTCCAATGCTTTTTCGAGACCCGTCCGGCATTCACGCGATAAAGGATCGATAGTGGACAGCGCCGATCGGAGAAAATTTCTTTAGCTTTGCGACTAAGGGGTGCAAATCTGCGGTTAAAGCCCACCATTAGACGGCTTCGGGAATGGGTTGCAGCAACAAGCACGCGATCCAGTTCGTCGTCATTAAGAGCGAGTGGTTTTTCGACGAACACATCTTTATTATTTTTGAGAGCCCCGATTGTTAGTTGCGCGTGCGTGTCATGACGGGTGCCAATGACAATCAAATTGATCTTCGGATCGTCGAGGATTTCATCAGCGCTGCAGGTGGCGCCGTAAAAACCGAACTTCGTTCCAACATCCTGAGCTGAGACGCCGGAAGCGGTGTTTATAGAACGAAAGCTGACCCCTTCGGATTTGAAGTGTGGAAGCAGAACTGACCGGGTGTACTTCCCAGCGCCAATCAATCCCAACTCGATTGACTTTACCGGTTCTTTGGCTGTTGATCGGGGCTGAGTTAGCTGAATATCGCGCGTGAGTTCTCGTTCGGGTGAATACTGCAACATCACACCGAGATAAGAAGAGTTCGCATCGTCGTTGAGCAATTCATAAGCGCGTGCGGCTTCGTCAATTGAAAACCGGTGCGTAATCAAGCGATCGACGTTGATTTGCCCTCCTACGAGAAGATCGAGGAATGCTTCCATATTCCGCTGCAGCGTCCAACGAACGTAGGCGAACGGATAGTCGTGGCCGCGTTCCTCGTACTCTGGATCGTAGCGCCCTGGGCCATAGGACATTGAGATCTTCAGCGTCAATTCTCTTTCATAGAATGGTTGCCGGGGCACGTCCAATCCCACGAGCCCGACCGCGATCACGCGGCCCTTACGACGTGACACTTCGCCAGCAAGCTCCAGAGGTTCATTCGAGGAGGTAGCAGCAGTGATGAGAACAGCGTCCGCACCGCGCCCGCGGCTCCAGTCGAGGATTTCAGCAGAAGTATTAGGACTGGTCACAGCGGCTTCGGCCCCGAGATCACAAGCTAGCTGTACCTTGACTGCATCCACGTCCACACCAAACACACGACAACCATTGGCTTTCAATAGCTGCACCGTAATCTGACCGAGCAGACCGAGTCCAATTACTACCACAGCTTCACCTAGAGTTGGCTCAGCCAGACGGACTCCCTGCAAAGCAATCGCTCCCAACGTGCCAAATGCGCCAGCCTCGAATCCAACCGCATTGGGAAGGCGAACGCACAGGTTCTGTGGAACAGAAAGAACTTCCGCGTGGGATGCGAAATCGGCGCCCGCACAGCACACGCGATCACCCGGAGAAAAGTTACTAACAGCTGCCCCCACGCCGATAACGGTTCCCGCTGCGCTATAGCCAAGCGCCTTTGTCGAATCAAGTCTTGCGCGAACCGCATTCACGGTGTTGGCGAGGCCTTCGGTTTTGAACTTCTGAATTACGTGCCTCACCAGGTCTGGACGTTCTCTGGCTTTGCCAACTAGATTTCTACGGGCGAACTGAAGAGACGCCCGCTCCGTTCCGGCGCTGATCAGTGACGCGCCTGTGCGCACCAGCACCCGCCCCTTTTGCAGAACCGGGGGTGGAACGTCCTGAACTGATAAGTGCCCGGTCCGGAGGTTTTGTAACACCTGCTTCATTCGTTCCCTTTTACTTGAGTGATATCAGCTTAGATTGATCGTGGCAGATCGCAAATTCGCCTCGGCCATTTCTCTCGCCAGAATTGTAAGCGAAGTCGTTAATTCCAAATCGCGAATTGGGTACAAGGGTGGTTGATTGTTCTTCATCCGCGCGAAGCATTCCCGGTACATCGTTGCATGACCCTTGTCCCGAAAACCACGCCAATGATAGACCGAATGGCCGTTTTGAGTGGCAATCATCTCGCGAAAATCATCTATTCTGATGGTCAAGTCGGCACGGCGAATTTCAATTAGCTCCTGTACACCGAGTGTGCTGTCGCCGCGTGACGTCACGATTATAGTCGCCGATGACCTGTCACCAAAAACTATGGTAAGTGCCCGCTCCTCGTCAGGATGGACACTGGCCGAAGGAGTGAGGATCAATTCGGCCAGCTGCGCAACTGGATTTATCAGGTTAACGGCAAGATCGATCCAGTGACAGAGATTGCCGACTATCCGTGTTCCTTGCTTTGGCCATCTGTACCAATGAAGTGGAGGTATATCAACTTCCTTGACTAAACATACAAACGAAGTTGGTCCGGACACTTGAGAGAGCAGTTCTTTTGCTTTACGGGAGAAGGCGGCGTAGCGGCGATTGAACCCAACTTCAAGAAATGATCCAGGTGTCTTGCAAGCATCCAATAAAAGCACGAGGTCCGCTCGGCTTACTGCCGGAGGCTTTTCGACAAGCACCTTCTTACCTCGGCGCAGGGCAGCGGCAGCGATTTCTGCATGAGAGCCGTGAAAGGTAGCGACGATGGCAGCATCCGGCTCTCGTTGAGCAATTGCCTCTCGCCAATCGGTCATTGCCTTTGAGAAGCCGAAACTGCTTCGAGCGAACTGAGCGACGTGAGGTTCGAAATCGACTACGGTGTGAAGTCGTACGCCGGTTCGTTTCAGGGCCGGAATTACTTGTGCCCGCATATAATCACCCGCGCCAATCGCAATCACACCGCCAATTGCAGCAGGCTGGGCCGCGCTACGCTCTGCAGCAGTCGGGAGAGTCATGATCGCGCTGTATTTGGTCGACTCAGAAGTCTTGTTGGCAGCGCCCTGCGAGTGGCCCTTCGCGAGTACGGTTGCAAGTTCCCGCACCGCTCGAACGCAGATTTCTGGAGGCTTGAGCTCAGAATAAAAATTGTAACCGCCCAATCCGCCCCAGCCTTCATGGTCGATTGCAAGAAAACCTTCCACCTGTATCAGAGCCTCTATGCATCGCCCCGGTTCAGGCACAAAGGAAAGGCGAGCGGTTAGGTCGCTATGGAAGAGCATTACCTCAGCACACTGCGGGTGACGCGTGCCGAGGCACAATACCGGCCCTGAGTTTTTATTTCCAATAGGCGTGCCCACTACAAGCACCACATGAAAGTCACCCAAAAGGTGTGCCTGTTGTCGTTTGGATTGAATCTTTCTGACTGTTGGTCTAACACCTTCGACCCATAAAAAATTCTGCACTTTGCGCCAGCTGCGCTTGATTTCGCGCTGGTCAAGCGGAGATGCCACCGCCAAAGGGATTGCGTACTGCACCGCCACGAGTTCACACCCGGGGTATGGCGCGAACCTGGGCACATCGCGCCACTGATTTTGAAAAAGATAGTTCATTTGACTTTAGTCAAGATTGCTTAGCGTTGGGCCTTCCACTGAAACGCACGCGTTTTCTCGGGGAACGGGTGGACGACCAGTGATTCACCTGTTCGCTGAGTTCGCGACGTCTTTAAAAATTCGGGCGATCTTGCCGACGGTGCTTTCGACCGAATAGTTGTTTTCTACAACTTGTCTGCCTCGTTGACCCATGTCCGCAGCCAAATCATTTTCAGTAAAGATTCGATGTAAGGCCTCGTACCACGCACTCGCACTGGTTGCGCTCAGTCCCACGCGATCTTGTTCCAAAATTTCTCGACCGACGCCTACAGGACTCACGACAACGGGAATGCCGACGGCCATGTAGGAGAGCATCTTGAAAGCACATTTTCCGCGTGCCCAGTCACTATCATCGAGAGGCATTAAACCAACATCCATTTTCCGGACCAGATCAACTTCGCGCTCCTGTGACCATTTCACAAACTGCCAGCGATTAACTGGGATCTTCAAAGCAGGTTTGCGATCACACACAAGCAGGAAACGGCTGTCGGGGTATTGTGATAAAAAGTCCGCCAGCGGTTCTTCAATTGTGCGGAGGTATTTAATATTCGACCACGTACCGATCCATCCCACAGTCCAAACCCGGTTCTCCTTCTTTGGTGCCGGTGTCCAGACCTGAGTATCCACGGAGGTGGGAACGACCCAAACACGCGCGCCAAGCTTCTCAAAGTGGTTTGCCAAAAATTGGTTACCTGCAATTACTCCGTCGCAGTAGCTAACAATTCGTTCGGTGTAAGGGCGTTTGAAGGCGAGCCAGATTGCATCATCAACGTCAAAAAGACGCTTCGGTCCTGCGAGGCGTTCCAAGGTCGACCTGCCGGTGATTAACTCTCGCCTGAGCCACGTGATATCGGTTCTTCTGGAAGCCATCACCCCTGGTAATCGCGCGACAATCCCCAGAGGCGCGAGGCGGGCTACTTTATAGGGGAGGATAGGCAGGTAAGATTCCTTGACGTGAACGCCAAATTGACGAAGGGGAGCAATGAATTGGCGAACTCGGAACCTGCTCGAAGGGTCATCTTTACCCAGGGTCAGGGCTGTCACTCTAATCATTTATCGGCCTCGCCCAGACAGTCATATTCCCAGTCTGCCGAATCGCGCTGAGAAAATAACTGAGGGGGAGAAGGGGGACATGTTTTCTTCCCCTGTTTGCTGGGAAGCCTCTTAGTTTCTGAGCCAGACGTGGAAAGAGTCTCTGGTCTTCCAGCAGATAGCCCAGGCTCGCAACAATATTACCAACGTCGCGATGGTAGAAGATCCTTTCCATTCGCCACCCAGCACGATGTAAAACGTCTGCCAAAGTTCGAGGTGTAAAATGATACAAGTGATTGGGCAAATGCAAAGCGTACCAGGCGCTTTCAAAGAGGGGAAATTCCACTGAGTTTGCATTCGGAACCGAGAGGGCCAGCCATGCATCCGGACGTGACCACTCGCGCAGTTTGCGCAAGGCTTTAATTGGATCGTGCAGGTGTTCCAGGACCATCCAGCCAACCACTAGGTGATAGCTGTTAGCGTCGTCATTTGCAGACTCCAGGCTTCCGGAGTAAACCGGATAGCCGAGTGAGCGGGCTTCAGTCGCCGCGCTTTGTGAGAACTCTATTCCCTTAACCTGCCAACCTTGGCTCGCCTTTCGGTGAAGAAAAGAGCCAGAAGCGCACCCTACCTCCAGCATGCGGCCCGGTGGTAAACGGGGTACACGGACAACATTCAACTCGATCACTCGCCTCGCCACTCGTTCCCAAAGCAGAGGCGTGGGGGCATTCAACTCAGCCGGCGCAACGCGCGTCGTTAAATAGGGTCCATAGTCATCCGGATAATAAAATCCCATGGTCTCGGCCGTTGGCCTTGGATCAGTGCGCATCAGTCCGCAAGCGCGACATTTAACAACTTGAAATTCTCCCGGTAGATTGTGCAGCCGATCGCGACCAACCAGTACTAGCTCGTCGTTAGCGGGACAACCGAGGGGACAAGACTGCTTTTCCAGAACCACTTCTTCGAAGCGCATTACTTCTTTACAGCCACTGCCGACCAGCCTAAAGAGTCGTCCTTTTTGTGGTCCAGAGGATCCAGCACCAGCAACACGCATTGACTTATTCGGATTGCAGCGTAGCACAGCGCCTTCAAAGGTAGTGAAGCGATACCGCTGGCGCTTACTCTTCCAAGAGGTGATCGTATTTTCGGAAAGAGGTCCAATGCGCGAGGTAGTTCGTAAGCCCACCTGGTGAAAACGCCACCGAAGGACTCAACTCTTATTTCATCAAAACCAGCTTCGGAAATAATCGACATCAACCCGAAAGACGTGTAGCGGAAGAAATCGTACGGCGCTTGGTGTTGCCCCGGCGCCATCGGAGCAGTCAGATACAACTTCCCTCCCACCTTGAGCACGCGATAGAACTCCCGCACACTCTCGCGGGGCCGTTCCAGATGCTCCAGCACCTGGGTGCAAGTATCGCGTCGAAACTGTTATTCGCGATCGGCAGATTATCCAGTGGAGCTCGGTAATCAAGCTCGTCGTAATTCCACGTCCCATCGCCTATGGCCAAGTCAACCGCTTTGTAATCGCAGTGGGGGAAGTAAGTTTTATAAGCACACTCGCCGGCGCCGGCGTCCAGGATGCGCAGTTCTTTCGATACTTCCTTAACAAAGTTGTTAACAAACCACCGACCCGCGTCGGACAGTCTCGAGCATTTTGAGAAGTCATCGTGCAAGAGGATTTTTGCCGTCAATTTTGTTTGCCAGCCGATTTTCCAAAAATAGAGTTTGCAGGAGCAGATTGGCAAGCACGAACGCGCTGCTTATCACCGCCAATCCTATTAATCCATAGCGAAAGAACATTACCACTTTTATCGGAAGGAAAAGAGTGTAAGTCCATAGTCCCAGCTTGGTCGGAGTTCTCGTGTCGCCCATCGCGTAGAATGTCTTCGAAGAAATGTAGCCCATCGCGCCAGCCATGAAATAACCGCCCAGCGCCACCATTATCCACCACAGCGTTGACACGTTTTCCGCGCTGACCCCAGCGTAGCCGATCAACAATTTCAGGACAGGTTCACCAAACACGAGCAAGACAAGATAACCGCAGCCGGTCATCAGGCCCAGCAACACTAGTCGCTTACGGAATGTGCTTCTGAACGCGCGCCACTGGGCTGACTTAGCCTGAATGCTTAATGTCGGCAGCGCTGGAGACGCCAATGCCTTATCGGAGATCAGGTTTATTCCTCCATAGATCTGTTGACCCAGATAAAGCGTCGACAGACCACCGGCAGGTACCATTGAGGTGAGGAAACGGTCTACGAGCGGATCGGCTTGGTAGTACGTGGTGCCCAGGATCAAAGGCCACACGCGTCGTCGTGCCTCTAAAACTGTTGGCGCTCGCCAGCGTGGCCACTGCCAACGCACTATCCCTGGGAGGAGCCATGCCAACTGTAGTCCAGCTCGCAAGCCTAGAGCCCAGGCCGCGGCCACGACTCCCAGCATTGGCATGAGCCAAAGAAGAAGCATCAACGATAGTAGCGACGAGGCAAGAGCCGAAAGTTCCACGCGAACAAATTTTCGCTTCGCTTGCAGGCCTGAAAGCGGCACTGCCGCAGCCGCCGCAAGTATCATCGTAAACATTTGAATGCGCGTGATACTGATCGTAAGTGCCTGAGCCTCTGGTGAGAATCCCGGCACGAACCAACGGACCCAGTAGCCCGCCGTAACGGCGAAAGCCAGAGCAACAAGGACAAAAACGCCGCACACTGCGAGGAACAAGGACCAGAGGCTCGAGCCTAATTCAGTTTCATGCTCAGTTGCCAAAAGCGGCACTAACACCAAAGTCAGCGAGTTGCTACATGCGCTCAAAACAAGTTGTGGCAAGGCGATAGCGGCGAACAGGGCGTCTGTCTGGATACCTAGACCCAAACGCGTAACTATCCACCATTGGATCACTAATGTCAGGAGAACATTAACGGCAGCCAGGCAAGCTAACGTGAGTGAAACATTCATCAAAATACAAACTTATCCAGAAGTTAACACCGCAACCGAAATGAAGTCTTCCTCTGGAGACAACGAACGGCCAATCCAGATGACGGCTGACAGTGCAGAAGGTTCGCAATTATAGGTAGTTGCCTCGCACGGACAAAGGACAGTGCTCGGGTCTATTGCCATTGATATCAGACGTGAGTGCGATGTTCCCATCACTCTGCTTCCTTCGATGACAAGCAATGTCTATTCAATTAAGCGCTATGTTGCGGCGATCTTTGACAGCAAGGTAAGCTCTGCATTGCTGCAATCGTCTTCCGATTCTTTGCAGCAGAAGTGGCCGGATGAATTCTCTAATGGAACAACGGCGAGTGCTCTTTCTTGTGCCTATTCCTCCACCTGTTGGCGGAGTTGCGTATGTCTCCCAGGGCCTGATTAATTCCGAGCTCAAGGAAGAGTTCGAGCTTAAAGTGCTTAACCTCTCCTGGCGTGGTGGTAAGCGGCTGCGGACGTTTACCGTGGATGCCTCAAGCTTCTATTTCGCAGTCTTACTTTGGCTAAAACTGCTTGCCAAACTGATCTCCTTCCGCCCAGACGTGGTCTATATCGCATCCTGCTACGACTGGAGCTATTTAAGAGACGTAGTCCTGATGTTAACGGCCAGACTGTTCGGAGCCAAAGTGGTCTGCCATTTTCATGGGCGGCGCAGTGGGCCACTCTTCGGTGATCCACCTGCCATCGGCCGTTTCCTCATGAGGTGCACAGCTTGTTCATTCAATAAGATCGTCTTTCTTTCTGAGGGATTGAAAGGGTCATTGTTGCCGATTTTTGGCCCAGGTAAAGCAGAAGTAATTCCTAACTTCGTAGATGTCCGTGAGTTTCGGACGGCGGACATTTCAGATGCGCAGGAAGCGAGGATTGTCTTTATTGGACGCCTGAGCAAGGACAAAGGAATTTTCGAGTTATTAGAAGCTATAGCTCTGCTACGGGGCGAAGGGCGAAAACTGCTGCTGGACATGGTCGGCGTAGCCGAGACTGCTGATCAGGAGCAGGTTGTTCAGGCATTTGCCATCTCAAGTGGATTGGGGGGGGTTGCCAATTTCCACGGAGTAAAAACAGGGGTGGAAAAAGTACAACTGTTGCAAGAAGCAACTGTCTTCGTATTGCCTTCAAGATTGGAGGTATTTCCGCTTGCCTTACTCGAGGCTTACGCCAGTGGCCTACCGGCAGTTTGTGCGTGCGTTGGAGCCATCCCAGAGATTCTCAAGGAGGGGGAGAACGGGTTTCTGGTGCCGCCCGGAGACACGCAAGCGTTAGTGAATTGTCTGCGGCAAATTCTAGATGACCGAGGGCTTCGGGAGGTTATGGGAGCAAACAACCGTGCTGCGGCCGAATCACTTTATGGCAAGGAGAAGGCAGTCAGAAGTCTGTCGCGCATCTTTAACACTCTTTTAAATACTCAGAAATGATTTCAGACTGCTATTCGCCAACCATGCGGTTCAAAGCCAGCGCCAGCCCCATAACCAGATAGAAGATCATGACGACTTCCGAGTCGCCCCAGTTGTAGTGGACAATCCCACTTACAAGGAAGCCGGCCATTCCGCCGAGAGCACCTAGCGCGAGTCCATAGTCAATCCAGGCTCCCTCCGGCGCCGAGTTAATTACATCTTTTCGAAGACGCCGGATCATCCCAATTAATATTCGTGCATAGATGCCAAGTCAGAGCAACCAAACGATTAGAGCTGGGATCCCACGCTCCAGCGCGAGCTGCAAGACATTTGAGTGCATGTGGCCAATCGGAATCCTGCCGCCGTCGAACATACCCCATTCTCGCCAACATGCCTTGATCGAATCCATTCCAACGCCCACGATCAAATGGCGCGGCTTACTGAGTAGCAACTGAAAGCCCTCGCGCCACACCGTTTGTCTCCATGTTGTCGAATGATCATTCGGATCGATGAAACCAACATCCCGACGTTCTTGGAGCAGGACAACACTAGCGAGTACTAAAGGCATCGCCAGTAAACTCACGACTACCTGTGAACCTGAGCCAACGCCCAGATCAACGTCGGGTGCGGGTATTTTCTAAGTCGCAAAAATGTGTCCGACATCTTTTCGTCGTAATGTTGGCCGGTATAAACAACCAGCGGCGTGAACTCGTGTTTACGCCGCTTCATCGATTCGACGAGAGGCGCCGCCTTCATGAAATTGGGCCGTGCGCCGACGACGATGAGCGTTTTTAGCATTTCCGCTAGGTGTTCGGCTGGACCTTATGGTTCTCCGCTTTACAACCCCATTTTCGGATCACCATTCAGTGCCTTACGTGCATCTACAACGAGAGGCCCAAAATGGCAGATCCGCGCGTAATCAATGCTGCTGTGGTCCGTGACTATGACCCCGCAATCAGCCGAACGCAGTTGATCGTCACGCAGCGAAATTGATTCGAGCATTCCTCCAGATCCGTTAGGTTCAGGTGCAAGATTGAGATAGCAGGCGGGCATGGAAGAGGCTTTGATAAAAGCGAAGTAAGACTAGGTTAGGGTTGATGTACTGTCAAGCGACCGAATTGCCTCATAAAAAATCTAGACCAAATTGAATCTCTGCCTCAAATAAGAAATCTACTCGAAATGAGAATTGCAATCAGGGTCTGCGGTGACGTGGAACGATCTTCTCGAAAATGTCCTCTTGACAAGCGCGTCCTCGGACCTATATCCATTCGTCAGTGCACCAATCTGCCCGGTTAGCAACTTTTCACTTAACAGTCCTCGCTGATTTGGTACAAAAAATGGCCAGAGTGCCGGCGAAGATACTCACTTCCCCTCCGACGTCGTACGAGCGAGTTTTGTGTAACTGCCCAACTCGGAGGATTCGTGGCAACAGATGTTAGACCCATTGAGGTAGAATTTAGGAAAAGAACCTTATTTCCAGTATGTGGAAGGCGCCGCATAAGGTGGTCCTTGGAAGGCGGATGGTGATACACGAGTCTTCGCCGCCGAAACAGATGATAGATTTTCCTTGGATCATTCTGGTGCGGAACCGCTCTTGAGGCTGAATGTATAATGAGAATCACTCGATGACCAAACACAACAACGCGGTTGCAAGGTGGCTCGGGCCCATCCTTTCCGACCAATCGAGTTCCTTTGCAGGCGCTGTTCGCGGCCGGACCCTTCTCCTTGTCCTGATCATCTTCGTTGCGGCGATCAGCTTTAGAGCAGCTGCTCTTTACTACTGGCGGGCTGAGGTGGTTACGGTGCAGTCGGGTGTTGCCAACAACTATAAACTCTTCGCACGATTGCTAATGGCGGAAGGCCTAACAGGGTTTTTTCGATCCGACTCTGCGATGAGCAATCCGGACCTTTTGGGACATCCACCCGGATATCCAATGCTGCTGGCATTAATCTACAGCGTGGTCGGTGAGCACGACACCTTCGTACAGCTTGTCCAGATAGTTGCGGATGCTCTGGCTGCGTTGGTGATCTTTCTAATAGTCGCTGAGCTTCTTAATACAATAGTTGCCTTCATCGCCGGAGCTCTGTCTTCCGCTTCCCCACAGTTCGCGTGGAATTCCATAATGCTGTTACCCGACACGCTTGCTGTACTACCGCTTTTGGTCGCTGTTTACTTGCTGGTTCGAGCTCGACGGAGTTCCAACGAATCGCTTCTCTTATTAGCGGGCTTGTCGATTGGCCTCTCTTGTCTCTTGCGGCCAAACGCTCTGCTTTTTGCTCCATTCTTGTTCGTAGTGCTCCTGGTCTCCGGGTACTTGTCAAAAATGAGGCGTCCACGGATAGCAGCCGTCATGCTCCTGATTGGGGCTGTGACGGTGATTGCGCCATTCACAATTCGGAATGCACTTGTGCTCGGCCGTTTTGTGCCGCTCTCCCTCGGTGCCGGGCAGACGTTGCTTGAAGGCATTGCCGATTACGATACACAGCGTAGATTCGGTTTTGCGGAAACTGATGTGGGTATTGCGAAGATAGAGGCTGAGAGTTTCGGCCGGCCAGATTACGCGGACACATTGTTTGGCCCAGACGGCATTGAAAGAGATCGACATAGATTAAGACGCGGGGTACAGGTGATTATTTCTCAGCCAATGTGGTTTGCCGGTGTAATGATTCAACGGGCTGCCTCAATGCTGCGTATGGAGAGAGTGCCCTTGATCTCTGTCGATGCTAGTAGGTCGACCGGTTATCCTCTGGTGTTGAGGGGATTGCAGAGCATCTTTATCACGGCAGTAATTCTGCCGCTTTCGGTTTTGGGGATACTCATACTTGCGCTTGCGCGACGTTGGTGGGCCTTGGGGATTCTGGGTCTCATTCCTCTCTACTACTTCTCGGTGCAATCAGCATTGCATACTGAGTATCGATACGTACTCGCCTTGTATTATTCATTGTTTGCGTATTCGGCGGTTACAGTATGGTCGATCTTTAAGTTGGTGCGGGGGAATGTCCGATGAACATCAGTTTGTCGTTTCGGAAGCTCGTAACCTTCCGGGGAACACGAAGTTTTTTGTGATAAAGTGCGCTGACAGCACGAGCTTCAACCGAAGCACGAGAACGCGGACCCGACAAACTGAAGTTTATCGAACATTTACTGTCTTCATAAACATTTGCAAATTCCGATCTGCTTCCGATCGGAACAACTCTGCGGATTTCCTTAGAGCCTCGCTGGTCACAACATTCTGAAGTAGCGACCCCTGAATTAATTCGGCCAACTTCTTCTCATCTCCAAACTCGTACGTCAGCATGCCTCTTGATTCGCCAATGTTGGTTGCAATCACAGGCACTCCACACCAGATCGCCTCCACGCGCGTTGAAGAGCTCTTTTGCAGCCCACTCGCGCCACGTCGTAGCAAGTACCAACTCGGGCAATGTCAGTCCAAGCCATAACAGTCCAACGACATCTGTCAGATAATGATTAGTGGTGCCGAGGTAGGAGAACTCTAGATGCGTTTGATGTAGGTAACATGTTGTTCGAACGATTGCAGCCAACGAGACAAATGCTGCGGTGTAAAACTCTCGGCGTGCACGCAGATCGTAAATACTCCGAGCAAGTTCATCGCTCGTAATGCCACCTCCATCGCGCAGCTCCAGTTTGGACCGCGGCCCAAGGGGTTCTGCTCCAACCATGAATCAAACTGCGTTAGGATCTTGACCGCGTAGTCCTCTTTTCCGGTGATCGCGTAAGCTCGGCTCAATGCGATGAAGTAACCCAATCTATTCACTTCCCAAACCCGCCTGATGTCTGACCCGTCGGCTGTTTGGAGTGAAATATCGGCATGGTAGTCTAGCGGCCACACGCGCCCAGAAAAGGGGTCCTTGCGCCAGTTTCCTGCGTCCACTGAGGCAAGCCATGGCCAAGAACTGGCCCGGAGATTTAGCGCTGCCCATTCAAGCAAATGGCCTGTTTCAGCAGGAAATAATTTCTTTTGCAATTGGGCGGTAAGCCCTGGGTTCCCAAAGCCGAGGAAGAATCGTGGGGCCCTACTGCGGAAGTGATGGAGCAGCGCCTCAGGCGAGACAAGTGCGAGTTCAGCCTGCAGACGCGGACGCTGACTTTGTAAGCGCTCGAGGGCTTCGCGCTCCCGACCATGTTGGAACGACACACGGGCAAGCCGAAGTGCTTCTCGAACCGCGTCTCTAAGACCGACAGTCATTCCTTGAGATCATTCGCCGTGATCGCCGAAACGCCAAACTTGGTTGCCGAATTCTACTTGATTTTTTAACGGTGTCGTACCGCTGGTGAGTTGGGATTGTTACGCACCAAAGTGTTAAGAGTTAGCGTCAGGCCCATCAGGAAGTAGAAGATCATTACCACTTCTGAGTCTCCCCAGTTGTAATGGACAATGCCACTGACGAAAAAACCGGCAAGTCCGCCCAGAGCTCCCAACACAAGGCCTCGTTCGATCCAGACGCCCTCCGGCGCAGCATCTGCGGCTTCTTTTTTTAGTCGCCTGATCAAGAGCAACAACACCCGTGCATAGAGGCCAAGCAACACCAGCCAAACCAACAACGCCGGAACACCGCGTTCTAAAGCGAGTTGCAGAAGGTTGGAATGCATATGACCGATTGGGATCTTGCCGCCGTCGAACATCCCCCACTGGCGCCAGCGCCCTTTAATTGAATCCATCCCGATCCCCACCAGCAGATGTCGTGGATTACTCAACAGTAACTGATAGCCTTCGCGCCAAACAGTCTGTCGCCATGTCGTGGAGTGATCCTTGGGATCGATAAAACCAATGTTTCGGCGTGCTTGAAGCATAAAGACACCCGCCAGAACCAAGGGAATTGCGAGCAGCGAAACAAGCAAAAATACTCGTTTACGGGTCCCAAATAACACAATCAGTCCCGTAGAAACGACTGCGCCTGCCCACGGTGCGCGTGTGACTGTGAGGATTAACGCATACCCCATTCCCGCAATGGCTAGAAGTAAGAAGGTCCCCGCGAGGTTTAGCTTTTTGGGTAAAGCGACGAAAAGTCCAATTGCCAAAGCTAATACCAACTGGAGCGACTCAGCGTAAGTGACGTAGTGACTGAAGAGGCCTGACGCACGCCAGTCACGGCCGCTAGACCACGATCCGATTCCAAGCTGGGCCACCGCCGAGTTGCCATGCAAAAGCTTTCCGCGCGGCACACTGTAGACAAGCACCAGTTCATGACGATAGACCTTCACTTGAACCGGATGCGGATCTGGCGTTTTCAGCTCTTGAAGTAGGTGATCGGGGTCTCTTAGCTTTTCGTCATTAATCTCGAGTAGAGTGTCTCCGGGTCTTACACCTGCTGTATACAACGGGCTTTCTGTCCTCAACGTTTGCACCTTTACGCCACGTCCAACCGCTCGCTCCCCAATCGTAAATAACGAGCCGGCGAACGAAGACGCAATCAGCAACAAGACCAGAAGGCGAATTATTCGGCGCGAAGAAATATTCTGTGCCACCAGATAGACGATGGTGAACAAACTTGCCGCCCGAAGTTTGCCCACTGAAATCCCCGGCTCATAGGAAAAGACAGTGGATATCAGAGTGAGAGCGAAAAAAACGAGAAGAGCTAGGTCAACAGGGGTCCTCTTGAATTGAGGTCGACGATATAGCGCAAACCTTAACACCCAGAAGAACAGCCCGAGCAGCCACGCTGCTTGAGTGCCGGCAATAGAATGAGGAGCGAAGATCGCAAACAGGAAGAGACAGATGATAGTGGACTGTTCGAGCAGGCGAGACAGCGGCGGTTCTGTTGTAGTGGAATGCTGGGTCGAACTTAGGGGGGAGATAGACATTTATCCACGGAGGAGTTCGTTCAGAATCCGATCGGCTGTCTTTCCGTCCCAGAGTGGAGGCACGCACTTCTCTTGGAATGTGTCCATATCGAGCTTACTCAATGCTACCTCCAGTATTCGCTCTGGCGAGGTGCCGACAACTGTGTTCGTCCCTATCTCTACGGTGATCGGTCGCTCGGTATTTTTTCGCAGCGTTAGACAAGGAATCCCAAGCACTGTCGTTTCTTCCTGAATACCACCCGAATCGGTTAGCACAATGCGAGCATTGCTGAAAAGTTTCAGGAAATCCAGATAACCAAGCGGTTCCACAAGTCGCAGCCCTTCTGAACCATTAACCAGGTCCCGAAGTTCAGGTTGATCCAGCACGACTCGCGTTCGTGGGTGGACTGGGAATACCACCGGCAGCCGCTCCGAGATCGCCATGATTGCCTCGAGAATGCGAGCTAACTCAGAGGCATCGTCAACATTGGAGGGTCGATGCATTGTAAGAACGCCAAATTCGTGAGCTTGAAGTCCCAGCTCCTCGAGCACAGTTGAGCTGGAAGCTCGGGGTAAGTGCTTCAAGAGCGAGTCGATCATGACGTTGCCGACTAATCGGATTCTTTCGGGGGCAATTCCTTCAGCGCGAAGATTAACCCCGGCATCTTCCGAAGGCGTCAACAATAGATCGGCGATCTGGTCTGTCAGCAGCCGGTTGATCTCTTCCGGCATCGTGCGGTCGCGACTTCTCAATCCCGCCTCAACGTGGGCCACACGCACGTCCAGCTTTGCGCATACCAGCGCGCAGGCGAGTGTCGAATTCACATCACCGACCACCACTACCCAATCCGGCCGCTCCGCTAGTACCACGGGCTCGAACCTTTCCATAATGGCGGCGGTTTGCGCTGCCTGGGAGCCCGAGCCAACGCCGAGGTGAACGTCTGGTGGTGGCATCTCCAGATCACGAAAGAACGCGTCAGACATTCGGTCGTCGTAATGTTGGCCCGTATGAACGATAAGCGGCGTAAATTCGTGTTCACGCCGCTTCATCGCTTCCACAAGGGGCGCCGCTTTCATGAAATTGGGCCGCGCTCCAACAACGTTAATGACTTTCATGTCTTTGGGCGCTTACCTTCTTCGAAATGACATCGACAGCATCTCTCACGTTTTCTCGAAGATCTACAATCGAATTATCCGGGCACAACTACCCTTCCTGAGATCCCCATTCAGCGCGTTACGTGTATCGACGACGAGTAGGGCCAACTGGCAGACCCGAGCGTAATCAATGCCACTATGGTCCGTGACGATAACCACGCAATCAGCAGAGCGCAGGGCATCGTCACTGAGGGTAATGGATTCGAGTGGTTCGCCGCTCCCCTCCGTATGTGCGTCATCAAAACGCAATTCCTGAACAAAGGGGTCGTGATACCGCACTTCAGCCCCTTTGGCCCTCAGTCGATCGATTATCGACAGGGCCGGGCTTTCGCGGACGTCGTCGATATCCTTTTTGTAAGCCACACCCAGTAGTAAAACCCTTGAACCCTTCATGGCTTTGCGCTCGTCATTCAGTCCGTCTGAAACGAGTTGGACCACGTGCTCGGGCATCCGCGAATTCACTTCTTCGGCCAATCCGATAAAACGGGAGTCAAAACCATGCTGCCGTGCTTTCCACGATAGATAATGTGGGTCGAGCGGGATACAGTGGCCACCAATGCCCGGACCAGGGTAAAACGGCATAAATCCGAATGGTTTAGTAGCTGCCGCGCGAATTACTTCCCAGGTATCGATATTCAGTGCGTAGCATAGTCGGGCCATCTCGTTAGCCATGCCGATATTGACCGCACGAAATGTATTTTCCAGCAGCTTTGCCGTCTCCGCTACGCGCGCTGAACTGACGGCGTGCACGTCTTTCACAATCTGTGAGTAAAGGTGTGCCGCTACTTCCGTCGAATCGTCTGTCACACCACCGACAACCTTGGGGATGTTGTGAGTCTGAAACTGTGGATTGCCGGGGTCCACTCGCTCAGGTGAAAAGGCAAGCAGGAAATCTTCATCGAGACTGAGACCTGTCTCTTCGAACATCGGCAGAAGCACTTCGTCGGTCGTGCCGGGGTAGGTGGTTGACTCGAGGATTATCAATTGCCCCTTGTGCAAGCGCTGCGTAATCTCTTCAGCCGCCGCCAGGATGTACGAAACATCTGGCTCCTTCGTTTTGCGCAGCGGGGTTGGTACACAGATGATGATCGCATCACACTCTTTGAGGTGACTGAAATCCGTTGTGGCGCGCAAGCGATCTTCGTCCACAAGATCTTTAACGACTGCGTCCGGCACATCGCCGATGTAGGAGGTTCCGTCGTTTATGTGATCTGCTTTTGCCTGGTCTACTTCAAAACCTGTAGCTTGGAAACCGTTTCGGGCGAATTCAACGAGTAATGGCAGGCCCACGTAACCAAGGCCGATGACGCCGACATGGGCCTCTTTTTCCCTAATGCGCGAGATGAGCTGATCCTTCACCATGGAAAACTTCGGTCCCTCCAGATCCTCAATAATTCATGTGCAAGGTCGATATAGCGGTAGGCATGGAAGAGGCTTGCTTAAAGCCAAGTAAGACTAGGTTAGCGTTAATGGAGTGTCAAGGGAGTGGTGCGTTGCATTGTGACAGATTGCGACTAACCCTTAAGCCTAGGCGTGATTGTGGGTGGGAAAGACAGCTTCGCATTGCTTTGCCCAAAAGAGTCGCAGGACCAATCGGGATATCTTCAGCTTGACCTGGGTCAGTTCACCCCGCAGGGGTATCATGTTTATAGCTCTCGACACTGTCTGTTTCGCCTGGGCCGTTCGGAGGGCGGAACTCAACTTGGTGGGTACTCGTCTAGTTTCATTCCGCCCCTCCGAACGGCGCAGTAATCATCGCGTCACAGTCTATAAAGATGCCACCCCTTTTAACCGGGGTGAAGTCCCAACGACCACACCAACCCTTTCGACTATTTTCTTGACAAGCACTCCCTAAAACTATATCCACTCCCAACCTCATGATAGAAACCGTAGAAACCAAACCCGCTGAAACAAAACTCGTTCGCGCGCTTGGACCACTCGACGCCACGATGATCGTCGTGGGCTCCATGATTGGATCCGGTATCTTTATTACCTCAGCTGAATCCGCCAGGTTGGTCGGATCGCCCGGATGGTTGTTAGCCGCATGGGCTCTGGCAGGTGTATTAACCATCACCGGGGCTCTTTGTTGCGCCGAGTTGGCCGCGATGTGGCCGCGAGCTGGTGGCCAATATGTGTTTCTCCGGGAAGCTTACGGACCCTCAGTGGGTTTTCTTTTTGGCTGGTCCCTCTTCCTGGTTATTCAAACTGGCACGATCGCCGCGGTCGCCGTCGCTTTTGCCAACTTCACCGGCGTGCTCACCAATGTCATCTCAGCAGACAACTATCTGATCGCACCCAGGTCCTTTGGCGGCTACGCACTCAGCCTCTCAACGCAACAGTTGCTTGCGGTTGCGATGATTCTCTTTCTGACGTTTACAAATACCTGGGGTTTGAAGACCGGAAAGCTGATTCAGAACACGTTTACGTTCACCAAGACAGCAGCTTTGATAGGACTGATAGTCCTTGGATTAGCACTCGGGTGGCACGAACAGAGTGCAGCGTTCACTTCATCCTGGTGGAAGCCCTGGGAGAACGGATGGACACCATCGGCGGATCGGCTCGGATTTGAACCTGTAGGCCAGGGTGTTCTTACACTTGCTCTGGTGATGCTCCTGGGACAAGCGATGGTTGGGCCACTTTTTGCGCAGTCAGCGTGGAACAATGTGACGTTCACTGCCGGAGAAGTTCGTGATCCCAGTCGCAATCTGCCGCGAGCTCTTCTGATTGGCTGCGGCATTGTAGTGACACTCTACCTGCTTGCGAACCTGGCTTACGTCGTGACTTTGCCGTTGGAGGGCATTCAGAACGCGCCGCAGAACCGCGTTGCCACGGCCACCATGCAGCTGATCCTCGGGCCAGTGGGCACGTTGTTAATGGCAATCGCAATCATGATTTCCACTTTTGGTTGTAATAACGGATTGATACTCGCGGGAGCGCGAGTCTACTACGCGATGGCTCGCGACAAACTCTTCTTCGAACGCGTGGGAACGTTAAATGAGAAGCACGTGCCGGCGATTGCTCTAGTGTTGCAGGGAATATGGGCGGCAATGCTGACGTTGCCGCGAACTGTGACGACTGACGCTCGAACCGGTGCTGTGACTTACGGCAATGTATACACACAGCTGCTTGAATACATTGTGTCTGCCGATCTCATTTTCTATGCGTTGATGGTTGGAGCGGTCATTGTGATGCGCTACAAAGCTCCACAAATGGAGAGGCCGTATCGGACCTTGGCTTATCCA
This sequence comes from Pyrinomonadaceae bacterium, assembly GCA_035283645.1. Lineage (GTDB taxonomy): Bacteria > Acidobacteriota > Blastocatellia > Pyrinomonadales > Pyrinomonadaceae > PSRF01. The sequence continues at coordinate 14,437 of DATETN010000070.1, read as the reverse complement.
GTTGTGCCACTGGTCTATATAGGTTTGGCAGTACTGTTGGTTTTAGATCTGGCGTATCTGACACCTCGAACCTCCGGCATCGGTTACCTCCTGGTGTTCACCGGCATTCCCATCTACTTCATCTGGCGGCGGCGAAATACAAACTGACCCGTGAGTGAATTCTGAAAGTAGTTTTACTCGAACACGTCATTGGCGGGGATGAGTCTTCAACCACTCAGCGCGAAGTAGAAAGCTGCCTTCTGTAACCACACGCTCTCCCACAGATAAACCTTCCAGCACTGGATAACGACCATTCACTTCTAATCCAAGACGGACAGGCCGCATGACAAACTCATTGGAATTCGACGTCGCTACGAAAACGACTTGTTGGTTATTGATATTCTGAACGGCGTTTGACGGAACTTCAGCAAGGGTTGATTCTGATCCGTCCAAAGTGGCGAACGCAACGTTAACGTACATTCCAATCTTTAGCGCCTGTCCCGGATTTGCGAGCTCAACTCGGACTTGAGCCGTTCTGGTTGCTTGATCGAGGGTTGGATCGACATAACTTACGCGTCCCCGAAAGACCCTTTCCGGGTACGCATCGCTGGTGATGCTGGCGCCACTCCCTACTCGTATCCGTCCGAGGTCCTTTTCGTAAACCTGCCCAATTACCCATACGCTGGAAAGATCGGCTACACGCAGGATCTCCTTGTCAGCCTGAATTACTTCACCCGGGTTTGCAGTGCGAGCGATCACCGTTCCGGAAAGTGGTGCAGCCAGACTCACTTCTGAACTGATTTGTGATGAGGAGCGGAGCGAATCTATTCGTTGGGACGAAAGACCCAGTAGCAATAGCCGCTCACGCTGGGATGCAACTTCGGATTCAGCCGTTTTGAGTTTCGTAGTCGCCTGCTCCAACTCTTCTCTGCTCGCCGCACCAATCTCCTGAAGCTTGATAGTACGGGCATGATGCTTGTGATGTTCCTCCAGATCTGCGCGAGCTGAAAGGTAACGGGATTGAGCCTGTGACAATTCATCGCTGAATACCACAGCCACAGTCTGTCCCCGAACAATGCTTTGGCCCAATTCTGCGTTCACCCTTCGGACGATGCCTCCGACGAGGGACACTACTGGAGTGGTTCGATAAGAGTTAGCTTGTACCGTGCCGGTTGTTATCGCGCTCGCTGATGATTCACGAGCGAGTCGTTCGCCGACCTGTTCAATTTTGATTCCTGCTCGTTGAATTACATCGGGCGAGACTGTAACCGTTGATTCGCCTGTCGAGGGCGAAGCGGTTTGTTCCGTTGACATGGTGCGAGGCGCGGGCACAGGACGACCTGCCGTGCTCGATCGTGATTGCAGAAGTATCCACGATAAAATTGCAACCGCAGCGATAGCGACGACAGCGACAATCGCCACAATGATTGTACGACTGGTACGCGTTCGATGAACCCGGCTCTGCTGAGGCGTAGAAGGAGGTTCTGCCTTCAAGTCTTCCTCTTTATCGTTAGTGACTTTACCGTTGCTCATTTTTTTATCAATCCGTGCGCTGCAGTGGCGCGTTCGATATCGATGCGTGCTTGGTAGGTTTCGACCAGAGAATCTATGAAGCCCGTTTCAACTTCGATAAAGCGTCGCTGCTCAGCTATGTAATCGAGTAATGTCTTTGACCCTAACTCATACGTCTGTCTTACAACCGTAAGGTTGGCATTTGCCTGGTCCCGAACACCCACGCGATATATTTCTGCAGCCCTTGTTGATTGTTGGTAACGGGCAAAGCTCGCCGCAACTTCACGTCGGACCGTTAATTCAGCAAACTCCCTTCGGCGCCTTGCGGCTTCTTTCTCGGCTACGGCTGCCTCAATAGCTCCCAAATTTCGATTACGGACGGGCAGTTCAACCGTGATGCCGACGGCTACCGAGTGAAACCTACCATTGATTGGCACCAGACGACCGGCATCATCAAAACCCTTTTGCGGAAAACCAAAGTTCATCAATTCGTACTTGCCTGTCAGGCTCGCATCCAATCGGCCACCGCTACGTGCCTGCTCAAACTGGGCCTCGGCCAATACTTCGGCAGCGCGCGCGGCTTGGACATCCGGACGTTCCTTCAATGCAACTTCAGTAACGATCGCAATCGAAGGCAAAGGTTCAACGAGCGGATTCAGACCGCCCCGTAATCGCAGCGGCTCCTCAGGCGTCATTCCCAAAAGATTCCGCAATTCCAGCATTGCGATCTGCACCCGGCCATCAGCCGTTTCTCGCAGCGAACGAATTCTGTTTACCTCCACCAGAACCATGTTTTGTTCCAGGGGTGCCGTCCTGCCTTCAGTAACACGAGCCACAACAAGGCGATAACCTCGATCTGTCGTTGTCAGCAGGTTTTCGGTGAACGCCAGCTTTAACATTTCTCCTAAAGCGTCTCCGAATTTCGCCTTAACTTCTGCGGCCAAAAGTCGTTCGCGATCCGCTAACAGCCACTCCTTCATTTCAAGCTCACGCTGCGCAACGAGGACTCGTGCTGAACGCCGACCACCCAATTCCAGCGGCAAAGCACCACCGATCATCGTTTCGTTATCAGTCCCTTTCAGTTGTTCTTTGCGCTCAACCTCAATCATCGGGTTCGCGCGAAAACCGGCTTGCCTGACCAGCGCGCGAGCTGCTTCGATTTCTTTGCGAGCAGCAAGCAGGTCGGCGTTATGTGACAACGCATATGACACAGCTTCATGGGCAGTCATTCCGTTTTTCGGATCCAAGTAGCGCGAGAGGCTCGTCGGCTGATCTGTTAGTGGAACAGCGTCCTGGCCCACGGCGCTTGAGCCGAAGATAAGCACGTGAAGAGTAACTATGAGATTCAGAAATAACGATCGACTCACCATGGCTAATTACCTTAACTTTCTTTGAGCGCCGGTTCCGGCTCATCCGTTCCACTGGGAGGCTCTTCAGCTGTTTGCACAACCTGCTCATGCATCACTTCGCGCACGCTATGCTTCCTCAATTCACGCGCTCGAATTGAATAGAAGATTGCGGGCGTCACAATCAGCACGTGCAGAAGACTTGAAACCATTCCTCCAAGTACGGGAGTCGCAAGCGGCTTCATAATCTCGGAGCCCGCGCTAGTGCTCCACATGATTGGTAGCAGTCCCGCAACAACTGTCGATACGGTCATTACTTTCGGGCGCAGGCGCAGCAATGCCCCTTCCATGACCGCTTCCTTCAATGACTCGCGCGTCAAACTTCCTGTCTCGTGTCGCTTCCGTTCAACTGCCTCATTCAAATAGATAACCATCACCACACCCGTCTGCACGGCAGTTCCGAAAAGCGCTATGAAGCCCACCCAAACTGCTACCGAGAAGTTGTAGCCCAATAACCACAACAGATAGATTCCGCCCGTTAGTGCGAACGGGACAGCCATCAGCACGTGCGCGGCCTCAAGGGCGGAGTGATACGTGATGTAAAGCAGTCCGAAAATCACTAAGAGCACAATCGGAATTACGATCAGCAAACGCTGGCGTGCGCGTTGCTGGTTCTCGTACTGACCACTCCAGGCAATGTAGTAACCGGTCGGTAGCTCCACCTGCTGAGCAAGGGCGAGCCGGGCTTGATCGACAAAACTCCCGACATCACGACCCCGGACGTTCAAGAGGACGGTCCCTCGCAACAGTCCGTTCTCACTCGAGATCATTGACGGACCTTGCACAGTTTGAATGTCCGCCAGTTGGCTTAAAGGAATCGGCGCACCACTAGGTGCACTGATTGGTATCTGGCCCAACGCCTGAGGACTGGCTCTGAACTGCGGTGCATATCGCACGCGAACCGGAAATCGCCTTCGTCCTTCAATGGTGACGGTGAGGTTCGTCTCACCAATTCCCTTTTCGATTGCATCTTGAATCATCCGGACGTCGATGCCGTAACGAGCAGCAGCGGTTCTGTCGATCTTTATATCGACGTAGGGTGCGCCACTGATCTGCTCCGGATATACATCCACCGCCCCCGGAACAGCTTTCACAACTTCAGCCACTTTCCTCGACATTTCTTCCAATGTGTTTAGGTCATTTCCAAAAATCTTGATGCCAACCTGCGATCGTATCCCGGTAGTCAGCATGTCGATACGATTGATGATTGGCTGCGTCCAGATATTTGTAACTCCCGGCATCCGCAGTTTCTCGTCCATCTCAGCGATAAGACGTTCTCGCGTCATTCCTGGTCGCCACTGTTCGGGCGACTTCAAATGGACGATAGTTTCATTCATATTTACTGGTGCTGGATCAGTGGATGTTTCGGCACGACCTGTCTTGCCAACTGCGAATTCAACTTCCGGAAAGCCCTTCAGGATCTCGTCCTGCTTACTTGTTATCCTCAACGCCTCATCAATTGAGATCGCGGGATCCGTCACCGGCATGTACATCAGATCGCCCTCATTCAAAGGCGGCATGAACTCCTTGCCGATACCGAGCGTCAGCACGATCGCGCCGGCGAACAGAAGTGCCGCAATGGAGATCGTGATAGCTCGATGGTTAAGAGCAAGGGTGAGGGCTGGACGATAGAGGGCCTGCAAGAACCGCATCACGGGGTTAGACCGTTCGGAATGAAACTTACCCCCTAACAAAAATGTGCAGAGCACCGGAACCAGGGTTACTGCGATAATCGTCGCACCAAGCATCGCGAAGGTTTTGGTAAAGGCGAGTGGGTGAAAGAGCTTTCCTTCCTGTCCCATGAGCGCAAAGACAGGAATGAATGCGAGAATGATAATGGCCATTGAGAAGAAAACAGGTCGGCCGACAAGCTTTGTCGACTCGAGAACAGTCATCCAAACCCTTTTTCTGTCCTTTGGATCGACTTTTCCTTTCTCGAGAAATCGAAAGGCATTCTCCGTTACAACGATTCCAGCATCAACGAGTACTCCGATTGCGATCGCAATACCGGAGAGTGACATGAGGTTAGAGCTAATTCCCATCACGTTCATGAAGAGAAACGACACCAGTACAGCCAATGGCAGGGGTATCGTTACTATGAGAATCGAGCGAAAGTGAGCCAGGAATATGATGTGGGCAAGGGTTACGAGTATTAACTCCTCGATCAGTGCGCGTTTGAGAGTTGAGGTAGCTCGGTTGATAAGCTGCGTGCGGTCGTAGAAAGGAACGATCTGCACACCCTGCGGTAGCCCACCTTGTAGTGCTGAGATCTTTTCTTTAACAGCATCGATTACTTCCAGGGTGTTCACTCCATAACGTGCGATTACCACTCCGCCGACTGCTTCTTTACCGTTCTTATCAAGCGCACCAGTTCTGAAGGCATTGCCAAGCTTTACATCTGCAACATTGCTCACGTAGATGGGTATACCGTTCTGCGCACCCACGACAATGTTTTCTACATCCACCGTAGACTCAATCAAACCAACTCCGCGAACCACTGCCCACTGACCCGCTTGTTCGACGACGTTGCCGCCGACGTTGTTATTGGAACGTTCAACGGCTTCGACCACCACCGAAAGAGGAATGCCGTAGCCGCGCAGCTTGTTTGGATCAACGTCAACCTGATACTGCTGCAAGTAACCGCCAACACTGGCTACCTCAGCGACACCGGGCACGGAGTTAAGTTGATAACGGACATACCAGTCCTGGAGGGACCGCAAGTCACGCAGGTTAATATCCTCGCTCTCGAGCGTGTACCAGAAGATCTGGCCCACGCCCGTCGCATCCGGGCCCAGTGTAGGGATCACGCCCTCAGGCAGTTGTTTGGTGACGAGGTTGAGCCGTTCAAGTACTCGTGTTCTGGCCCAGTAAAGATCAACGTTGTCTTCGAAGATCACATTGATCATTGAGAAGCTGAATGCGGAGCTGGCGCGTACCACTCGGACGCCGGGCAGTCCCTGAAGATTAGTAACTAATGGATAGGTGACCTGATCCTCCACTTCCTGCGGTGAGCGGCCGGTCCAATCGGTGAAAACGATCACCTGATTGTCCGAGAGATCAGGAATCGCATCGATAGGAGTTCGAAGCAGCGCCCAGTAACCTGCGGCGGCCAGGCCCAGATAGAACACCACAATGATGCCGCGATTACGTAAGCTAAACTCTATGAGCTTGTGAATCATGGTTGGGCTGTCACCTTAAGAAAAGGACTTCGCTGTGGCTGGTGGCGCCTTTTTACTGAACGGGTACAGGAAATGACGCCTGACCTCTTCCCTGCGGACCTTCGTACGTGATCCTCACCTGCCATTCGCCTCCCATTTGGACATTCGCCCTGCCGCGATAGACACCTGGCGTTTCTGTCGTCGTAAACGATGCTGCATCGTTCATCTCTGCCATGGTTCCCATTTGGGGCATGTGGAAGATCAAAGCTACCGCTCCCACATCGACCGTTTTGCCACTTGCATCTGTAAATGTGAGCGTGAACTCCGTATTGGCACGTTTCAGCACACTATCGCTTGCCAGCGACACTGTTAAATTGTTTCCGGCCGAAACACTCTTGATGACTTTTCCTTCGGTGGATTCCTCTTTTGAGCCACAGGCGGCAAGTAACACAGCTAAAGCGACGACACTCGACAAAATGAGTAAGGTTTTCATTGATCTATCTCCTCAAAATAAGTTGGAACACACTAGAGCCTTGGATCGAGCAGAGCGAGCACGGACCTCGGCTCGTTCGATTGAATTGGGTTCAGCACCATATTGTGCGACGCCGCTGGCGCGCCACTATCGAGCAGATCACTGTTCTCAGTAGTCGCCAGTCAGAGCGAAGGCACACTACGGCCTTGGGTTGTTAGATCAGGAGTGCGAGATTGGATAGATACGGGGGCGGCGAAAACGCTGAGTAATGCAACTTCTGATAATTGCGAAGTGATGAGTTTAGTTCCCGCGCAAAAGGCCGAGGAGGTTTCAGAACCGATTGTATAACGACTGCGGAAGAGGAGGCTTGAGCGGTCGAAGAGCTGGTTGGTGAAGGTTCCTGACAGTTGACAACGCAACACAACCGAGCCCCGGACGTAGTAGGCGAGTCATCATGTGCAAGTGCCGCCTTGCAGCAGTCCATCATCTCCATGCCCATGCTGGCATGCATTTGGACGCCAGCTGTCACACTGCCGCTTAATGATGCCACGAGGACCAAAGATGTGAACCACTTCAACATAAGCCAGTGCCGAATGTACGAGCCGTATCAGAAGTTGTCAACCATTGATCAGGCTCAGTCATGATCTCTTCAGCAACCTGCATGCCCGCGACCAATCGCTTGTTTTTATGGCGAACCGATAAGGCTGAGTAGTAAATATTCGGAACCTTTGACGGATTCATGCGAAAAATTGCGCAAACCACTCTGCGATATGACCGAGTACTTTCGTGAGACCTGCGTAATTACCAAGTTGACCTCGAAACTCATCAGCCCCGCTAAGTGTTCATTCACTGTTGTTGTGATGAAAGAAGTGCAACACCCCGCAATTGTTAAAGTAATATATCAGCCGATTAGATGTATTCCTGATCCCAATCCGCCCTTCGGCAGCATCTTGGCTGGGAGCAAAAACTTCCTCAGCATGGAAAATCGAAGACTACTTTCAGAGCCAATTTAAAGAGTCGCTCTTTTCGAGACTCCCCCAAGATAGTGCGATAGTTGCGTAAATCTGTCTATTTCCGGCCACTTTAATTTAAGTTGCCGCGTGTAGAACGTACTCTGAGGGATGAGTTCGTGTCGATTGACAGATCCTTAGGTTGGGCATAAAATCCCTGCCGTTAAACTGAGAATTCGACGGTTCCTTAGCGCCCAGACACCGCTATCTCACAGTCGACTTTCCAGTAGTTACATTCAAATCAAATCACCATTCCTTGGACTGATATCGGCTGTACCATGCAAGGTCCTTCCAAAGCAAAGCTTGGCCCGTCAGCTTTTCTTTGATCAAGAACTGAGGTCCTGAAAGGGCTTGATGAAATGTTTTTCAGGTCCCGTCACAAAAGTGGATGACATCTTAGCAGTCTCCCAAGTAAGGGGTAAGTCTGCCCGCGGAACTGTACGCACTTGTCCATGGATTAAGACAATGGGACTTGTGCTCTGCCTTTTCAAAATAATCGAACATTTGGCCTAGGAGGTCACATGAAAAACTCAGTCATGAAATGCTTTTCGATCTTTGGCTTTTGCACCGTGATTACCACGTTGTCCATTGTCACAAACGCACATGGACAGAGCGGCCAAAGCGACCACTCCAGGATCAGTAGCCGGTCAGTTGTTCTTATGGCAACTGGATCCGTTACGCCATCCGCGGGGTCCATCCTGTTTAGAAATCAGGACGGAGTGTTCTTCTCGTTCTATACTTCGGGGCTAACAAACGGCGATGCGGTAACGCTTTGGATGGCTGTCTTTAACAATCCGGAATTTTGCGCAACTAGCCCCTGCACTCCGGCAGATTTTGCCAATCCTGCGGTTAATGGAACGCTGCTCAACACCGGCGGACGGGTTATCGGGCCTGACGGGTCCGCGACCTACGGTGCTTTCCGGGCTGTGGGCGACACGACCGGTGCCCGCCCAAGTACAGGAACCGGCAACGGTCTCGTGAAGCCGTTGAGCGCGGAGATCCATCTCGTGACACGCAGTCATGGTCCAGCGAACCTGATGGATCCGATGGTATTGGCACAGCAACTCGGCATGTTCAACGGCGGGTGTCCACCGAACACGTGCATGAATATCCATGCATCGGTTCACCAACGGTAGGCCGTTTGCACAAGGCGCTGTTCTAAACTGGGTTGTAAACGCGACTGGCAAAATCGTCCCGTCAGGAGCGGTCGCAAATCTCAGTGGCTAGGCCCGGGAGGTCCCTATTCTGGAGAGATCATATTTGGGGATCCGCAGCCCGGGCTAGCCAATCCGGAAGGTGCGCTGATAACACTCGTCGTGCGTTACCACGGTCCAGCGATACCCGGCATGATCCCGGAGCAACTCACTACTTTCCTTGGCGGTGGCTGCGGCTTCGACGCGATGGGAAACCCAACCGGGCCCTGCCTTGACGAGCAGTTAGTAGTATTTCCCGGTGATTGTTCTGGTGACTGCTTTGATCCCTCTAACCTGTGAGTTTAGTTCAACCGGGAGAATAACCTGTTCTCGCATATGAGAGTTAATCCCCAGCACTTGCAAGCCGCAACAGTCACGGGAGAGTAAACATGGCTATAAAGCATGAAGAGCCGAGACGTTCTGAGGCCCGGACGCGGAGAGTCAGCAGAAGAAACTTTGTGAAAGGCGCCGCAACTATAGCGACGGTAGCTGCTTCCGTTCCGCTTCAACCTCTTCTCGGCGAAAAAGAGTCGGTAGCGGAGGCTTCGGTCATAGACTACAACTCTTCGCTTCGGGCAAACGCCAGCTTCAATTACCGCAAGAGCATGGCTCAAGCCGAGAAGATCAACATCGGTGCGCAACCCGACAATGGCGACGCGGCGCGATTCACAGACTTCAGTAGCAGCTATAGCAAAGCCCTGTTACATGACGGTCTCGGCGTACCGAACGCTGCCGCTATTCTTAGTCTAAAGAATGCCCTCACAACCGGCGAGCACTCAGACTTCGAATCCATCATCATGGGGACGCCCGGCGGTGGAGCCAACTCGAAGTTGAACTGCCCGCAGGGTGCACTTGCACTCGACTTGCAAGGCCTTGACTCACATGCCACCGTCATCCCACCCGCGCCGGGAGTCGGTAGCGCTCAGATGGCCGCCGAACAGATCGAGCACTACTGGTCAGTTCTGCTGGGCGATGTGCCGTTTACGGAATACTTGACAGACCCGCTGGTTGGCCAGGCTGTGGCGGACATGAACAATCTGGCATTCCTCAGTAGCTCCGCGAACAATCAATTCCCGTTACCGGTCACGCGGCAGAACCTGTTCCGTGGGCAAATCGTCCCAGGCGATGGAAACGTCAAGGGACCATACGTCTCACAGTTCATGGTCCAGCCGACGTTCTATGGCAGCCAGCACCTCAGCCAGCAGCACCAGACGTTCCTGCCCGTGGGGGGCGGCGGGAGCGAATACATGACCTCAGTAAGTGAGTACCAACTCGTCCAGAATGGCGGAGACTCGGGGCGCAAACTTGCGTTTGATTCTACCTTTCGTTACCTGCGGAATGGTCGAGACCTCGCCGCCTATACCCATGTAGATGTGCTCTATCAGGCATACTTCGTGGCCTTCCTCGTCTTAGCGGAACTAGGCGCAGCGCCGAACCCGGGTAATCCATATATTGGGTCCTTAACCGAAAAAGGCTTCGGCACTCTTGGCGGGCCCGACGCTGCAGGCACGGTAGCTGAAATGGCCACGCGCGCGCTCAAAGCCTCCTGGTATCACAAGTGGATCAAAGACCTGCGCATGCGGCCGGAGGAATATGGGGCACTGGTGCACGCGCGAAAGACCGGCAGTATCCCGTTCCCCGAGGCGGCAGGGGCGCTACACTCAGACGTCCTTAACTCAGCGGTGTTGCCTATTATTTTCTCAACCTATGGCAGCCACTTGCTACCACAGGCATTTCCAGAGGGATCACCCACGCATCCATGCTACCCGACGGGACATGGAACAGTCGGCGGCGCCTGCTGCACTCTGTTGAAATTCTTCTTCGACGGCAGTCAAAGGATCCGGCCATTACTGACAGGTGCAGGACGGGATGTGTTCGTCCCAAGCGCGGATGGTCTCTCGCTTAACGCCTACACCGGCACCGACAGGAATGATCTAGACATCAATGGAGAGCTGAACAAACTTGCGTACAATGTTTCGTTCGGGCATGGGATTCATGCTGGCATACACTTCCGCAGCTCAACTTACTGGTCGATCCTGCTTGGCGAGCAGGTTGCGCTCAGCATCCTGCAGGATCGGGCAGGATCTTACAACGAGGCGTTCACCATCAACATCACGAAATTCGACGGCACAACAGTAGCAGTTACGAACCAACCACACTAACCAGGAGGGCGGCGAACCTGGTGTTCAGTGGCGCAACAGACGCAACCACGTGGCTCAAGTTGGGTGAGGAATGTTGTAGTTGGCATTCTGCGCGGTCTGAGAGGTCGTCTACAGAGAATATTTCAATGGCTTTCACTGAGAAACATTAAGGGTACGATAGCGCGAACGACAGACTATGCAGTGGTTCCAACGATACTCTGCCTAGGGTTTAAATCACACGAAGAGGCTTCACAACGTTTGACCAGCACACGCAAGTCATCGGCAGTGGCTCCGTGACTGCCTTGTCCGTGAAAACAGACGACCGGACAATGTGGTGATCATTCTGAACAATCTCATTAAAATCAAGCCAAAGCGCTGAGGGTTTTCGGGGTGATCTCCATTATAATTACGCTTCTGTTTCACGATCCTGCATGTCACACTCGCCAACTCCGAAAACCCGATGTGCCTTGGGTCTGATGGCAAAGGCCCCGATCGCTGGCGAAGTCAAAACGCGGCTGGTGCCACCACTCACTCCCGCCGAAGCCGCAGCGCTAAATATTTGTTTCCTGCGCGATATGGCAACCAATATCGCCGCCGTGACGGCCGAACGCGCGGCAGAGGGCCTGGTGGTATACACGCCGTCGGGTGCGGAGGCGGCATTCGACGGCATCGTTCCCGAAGGATTCGAGCTTCTCGCCCAACGTGGTAATTCGTTAGGGGCTCGCCTCTGCAACGCTACTAACGATCTACTAGAAACTGGTTACACTTCCGTTTGTCTGATCAATTCCGATAGCCCGACACTGCCACGCTCAACGCTTGACCTGGCGATCGAGGCACTCGCGAGCGACGGTGATCGCGTAGTGCTCGGTGCCGCAGACGATGGTGGCTATTATCTGATCGGCTTGAAGCATGCGCATCCGAACCTCTTCGAGCGTATTGCCTGGAGCACAGTTGATGTGCTCGCCCACACCGTCGAGCGCGCCACCGAGATCAGTCTTGAGGTCGAGATGCTGCCCCGCTGGTACGACGTTGACGACGCCGGGACACTCAGTCGCCTTTGTGAAGAACTATTCGCCACCGAGCGACGGAATGGCGCTTATTCCGCTCCTCACACGCGTGCCTTTTTGGCTGCGCTCATCGAGAAAGAAGGAACGCGGCGCGTCTGTCCAAGACTCTCCACTGAATGAAGCCGTGACCAAAAACCGGCCCTCAAAGCGGACGGGTTCGAGCGCAATCCAGATCGCAACCATTCTGATCGTGCTGGGAGGGGCATCGCTAGTTCTATACCGAATAGGTATCCAAGCCGAAGGCACGAAGGACATTGTTTGGTTTCTCAAACTCGCTGGCGTTCAGACGGCGCTTTACTTTGTCGCGGCCTGGCTCATCCTGCGTGTGGGAGAATCAAAATCTACCCTGATCATCGTGCTCGTCTTTGCCGCACTCTTCCGACTCGCCATAATCTTCTCACCGCCCTATCTCTCCGACGATATTTACCGCTACATCTGGGATGGTCGGGTGCAAGCAGCCGGCATCAATCCTTACCGCTACATTCCCGCCGATGAAGCACTGCTTAAACTTCGCGACGAAAACATTTATCCAAAGATTAATCGGCGGGACTACGCACGCACCATCTATCCGCCGGTGGCGGAGGGTATCTACTTTCTGACGACCCGCTTGAGCGAATCGGTCACTTGGATGAAAGCAACGATGGTTGCCTTTGAGGCCGTTGGTATGTGGGCCATCATTCAATTGCTCGCTTCGTTCGGGATGCCTCGTGGGCGAATATTGCTCTACGCCTGGCACCCTTTAGGGATCTGGGAATTCGCGGGTAGCGGACACGTTGACGCGATAGCGATCGCGTTTATCGCGCTAGCGCTGCTCACAAGCCTGAAGGATTCGGAGGTTCCAACGGGCGTTGCGCTAGCCTGTGCCACCCTGGTGAAGTTCTTCCCGATAGTACTGTTTCCTGCACTCTACAAACGTTGGAATTGGAAGATGCCGCTCGCCTTTGGCGCCACCATCTTCGTCGCGTACTTACCGTATCTGAGTGTTGGACCCAGCGCAGCGAAGGGCTTTTTGCCAGACTATGCGAGAGAACAGGGCTTGATCGGTGGAGAACAGTTTTATCTTTTGAGTCTGATGCGTAGGTTGTTTGGATCGAGTGTGCCGAACGCCGCATTTGTAATTCTTGCTGTCTTGTTCATGACGGCGATTTCCGTGTGGGTTTTTTCGCGAAGGGGATACCGCGAAAGCCAGGTTAAGCACGCTGCCTTGCTGGCGACCGCTATTACTGTCCTCTTCGCGCCGCACTATTCCTGGTACTTTGCGTGGCTGGTTCCATTCCTGTGCTTTGTTCCGCTAGCTTCGCTGTTCTATCTTACTGCCGCCAGTTTTGTCCTCTATTTAAGCTGGTTGGGCGATCAGCCAGATCAGATGTTTCGACTGAATAGTTTCTTGTATGTCCCGTTTGTTTTGCTAGGAGCGGTGGAGCTTTTTGGCTGGCGGAGGAATGCTGGCCCACCGGGCCGCTTCCTAAACAGCCCTTCGGAAGCGATGTCAACCGATCCGATGACAAAGTAGAAAGATTGTGTGGAGACCTCAGGAATGCGAGCGCTCGTAACAGGTGGGGCGGGACTTATCGGGTCACACATCGCTGATCTTTTGCTTCGCGAAGGCTGGCGGGTGCGGATACTCGACAACCTCGAGCCGCAGACACACCGCAACGGCAAACCAGCCTGGATCCCGCAGTCGGCTGATTTCATCGAGGGTGATATTCGCGATCGCTCGGCGGTAACGGCGGCGCTTCGCGAGATTGATATTGTCTTTCATGAAGCAATCTATGGCGGGTACATGCCGGAAATCGCGAAGTTTGTTCATGTCAACAGCTTTGGCACTGCGCAGATGCTCGAAATTATTCGCGACGAAAACCTGCCGGTGAAAAAGTTCATAGTGGCATCGTCGCAAGCCGTTTACAGCGAGGGAGCCGCAAATTGCGGTCAGCATGGTGTTGTCTTTCCATCGGTGCGTCCCACTGAACAACTCAGCCGCGGAGACTTTTCGGTTCACTGTCCGCACTGTGGCGCGGACACGATTTCGGCTCCAACCCCGGAGGAAGCTCCCATCCGTGGTGAATCAGTCTACGCGATTACAAAGATCGATCAGGAGCGGTTAGTCCTCACGTGGGGTCAACAGATGGGCATTCCCACTGTTGCGTTGCGCTATTCGTGCACGTATGGTCCACGACAGTCAGTGTTCAATCCCTACACCGGCGTCATCGCGATATTCTGCACCCGCCTGCTGAATAACCACCCGCCCATTGTCTACGAAGATGGGTTCCAAACGAGAGACCTTTGTTTTGTCGAGGACATTGCGCGTGCGAATCTGCTTGCGGCAACGACGGAGCGGCTCGATGGGCAGGCTGTGAATGTTGGCAGTGGCAAAGCGGCGACCATTCGTGAAATTGCGAGACTAATCTCCGACGCGTTGAACATTCACATCGAGCCGATCACTCGGGGAGAGTTTCGACCTGGCGAAATACGTCATTTGACCTCCGACATCACGCGTAT
>DATETN010000069.1:0-86320 GCA_035283645.1 Pyrinomonadaceae bacterium | reverse complement strand
CGTCGTTCGCCAATCGCCTGGGTGCTTTCGTTGTTTTACTTTCTGACTTTCGGCGGCTTCGTCGCCTTTTCAATCTACCTTCCCACGCTGCTCCGGGACATGTTCAAGTTGAGTCCGGCAGATGCAGGCGCGCGTACGGCTGGATTCGTTCTGCTGGCAACGTTGACGCGACCTGTGGGTGGAATGTTGGCAGACCGCTTCGGAGGATCGCGGGTGCTCATCGGAGTCTTTGCCACCGTAGCTGCTCTTGGTGTGTTAATGGGATGTCCCTGGATGCCAACATTTACGATTGGAGCACTTGGTGCGGCTGCGGCATTGGGTTTGGGAAACGGGGCGGTGTTCAAATTAGTGCCAGAACACTTCCCGAAGGAAACGGGAGCTGTGACTGGCCTAGTGGGTGCATTTGGAGGTTTAGGAGGATTCTTCCCGCCGCTGGTTCTTGGTTTTATCCGGGATTATACGGGAGGCTATGCGATTGGATTTGTACTTTTGGCTTTGTCGTCGATTCTATGTCTGGTTATTAACTATCTTGTATTCACACGTAATGAGCAGAGATTGGCTGCTACAAAAACTCTTGACGCCCAGTCTGCTTAACGGCCGTAGTTGCGTCGAATGTCTGATGGATCAAACGTAAATACCCCACACGGCAGTGTGTGGATGCGTTCAGATCCGACCTACAGAAAACGCTCCCCCTTTTTATTTTCTGCGCAACCCAGGACGCGCCATGAAATTCAGAGAGACCGACAGGATAGCTGCGGGAGCGTTGCCGAACCCAACCAGGCTCGTGAGTCGCTAACGTTGTAAAGAAAAAGGGAAGGGGTTCGTCTAGTGTAGGCAGGATCTGAACCGAACTCCACACTGCCGTGTGGAGGATTTTGTTGGTCCATGAAGATTGATGCTCCCCATGCTTTTCACCGAAACCTCTGAACGCGTTTGGTGTCTTGCCCGACCCGACGCTACCGCGCTACGGTACTGACTCGTTTGTCACTGAGTTGACTCAACGGATCAACAATGGGCACTCGCCAATCGTCATTGCAATCGTCAATCGTTAATCCAGGGCTGTCCGCGTGTTATACTCTGGGCGTTGGAATTGCAGAAGACTATGCAAGCATTTGATCACATAGAATCTACGCCAGGCACCCGCGGAAATAAGCCTCGGATCGCCGGCACGCGCATCACCGTTGCTGACATTGTGCTCATGCATCGCCGTTTGGGTCGGGCACTGGAAGAGATTGCCGGCACCTACGACTTGCCGCTTTCCGCTGTCTACGCAGCGATGGCGTTCTACTACGATCACAAGGATGAGATTGACGAAAGCCTGGACCAGGAAGAAGCTCTAGCCGAAGCCTTTCGGCGAAACAACCCCTCACGTCTGCGAGAGAAGTTACAGGCTCTCTCTCATGGCTGACCTCATTCGTTTTCATCTTGACGAACATGTAGATCCTGCCGTTGCCAACGCTCTGAGGCGCGCGGGATCAATGTCACCACCACCAATGAGGTTGGTGCGCACTAAAGATGATCAAGCCCAGTTGAACTTTGCACGTGCCGAAGGCCGAATTATTGTGACGCGCGACCGGGACTTTCTCCGTTTTGCCCACGGGAGCGAGGAGCATTCCGGCATCGCTTTCTATTCCGCCAACCAATCGCTCAGAGAAATCATTGAAGGTTTGATTCTTGTATACGGGGTGATGTCGCCTGCCGAAATGGCCGGGCACATCGAGTACCTCTGAGGGTGAAAAGAGTCAAGGCAGGCCACTGCATGGGTGAGTTCCGACTAACACTGTGGCAACTGAGTCGGTACCGTCACGCGGTGGCGTCAGCGCCCTCTTTTTTCTCCGTATCCCCCACCCAGACACCACTCGCTTCAAGCGTTATGGAGCGCCGAAGGCGCGCATTATGACAGCCAGGGGCAAGCGCGAAGCGCGTCGCCCCTGGTTGAATCAACGTAAAGAGAGGCTAGCCCTGAAAGGGCGCAATAAAAATGTTCCTTTATTTCGCCCTTTCAGGGCTTCAGGGTCTTCTCTGGCACAGTCCAGGGGCGACGCGCTAACGCGCTTGCCCCTGGCTGGCATATTGCGCGCCTTCGGCGCTCCGTTTGTAATAATGAAAGAGAAAGCCCCAGGGGCATCCTTGGAGTTTTCACAAGAGCCTCTAAAAAAGGCTGCCGCCTCACACCAGGCGGCAAAGCCCTGATGAGCCATTGCCGATTGATGATTTCAAGCCAGCTTTCGGGAGACCGACCCAAAGCCTTCGAAAGACGCAAAGCCATCTCAGGTCTAATATGACTTGTACCAGAAATGATTCGACTCAACGTCGAAGGGCTGACACCGAGCTTCGAGGCCAACTCCCTGCCACTAAGGTTATTGGGCTCCAGATAGATCTTAGTTATGAACTCACCTGGATGTGGCGGATTATGCATTGCTTTAATGGTAGTCCTCATAGTCTACGGTCCATACATGTCTCTCTCGAAATTCAAACGTTAAGCGCCAATTCGCATTTATCCACACGGACCAGCGACCTCGATTTAATCCTTTGAGCGAGTGCAGCCTGACCCTGCACGTCGATGTCTCCGATACTGTGCGCTGTATCGAGTGCAGCTAACAACATTCGCAATCGACCCGCGTGGCGCGGTTGAATACCCGCATAACTTCCGGTCTCAAAGAACTTCGACTCTCCCTCTTGTGGATCAAACCTTAGAAAAAAATTTATAAGGGATTCACACGGCAGAGATTATCAAGTCTGTTCATTGCGGCGAGAAGCGTCCGGGAATCGGGTATACACCTTTCCAAATGAGCCCGGTGAAAGAATTGCGAATGAGGGTTGTCAGCGTTGCTGGGCAGTTTGGCTACAGAAACAGATGCAGATTAGTTAACCACTACGGACTTGGACATTTCAGATCCAGACGCGAATAACCTCCTCTTCGAGAAGATCATGGATCTCTTTTTGGAGAGCCACCACAACCGCCGAGATCGATACCTCCACAAAAGGCTCGTGAAGTTATAGGCGGTACCGATGCCGATTCATGATTTGTGTGGATTGTTCAACGTCAGCTCCAGCAATGGGAATGACACCCCAACCCATCGACTTTCAACCGCGTGGTCCTTCAACTTTTGCCTAAGCAACCACACTGAGGACCACTCAGATTTCCATCGACATCAAGCGGGTGGGTCTTTCTTCGCTCCTACCCGGGCAAGGTGTAAGGTCACGACAAGTCTTGAAGCTCCCTCGCACGCTTAACCTTCCAACGATCATACTGAGTCTGGAGAGCGGAATTGCGGTACGGCTTATCCCGCAACCAGTAGTCAAACCATGAGATATGCCGGAGATACGAGTCTTGCTTGAGCACAGGCTCGTCCCAACCATGAGTAGAGCGAGGATATACGACGTGTTCAGACGGAACGCCAAAATGCAACAATCCCCTGTAGAGTTTTTGCCCGCCCTCCCAGCTGCCTCCCTCGCCCGATTCGATAAGCACAGGAGTCTTTACTCGCTCCAGGTGGAAAATGGGCGTCTGTTCAAATGCCCGGCGAATATTGTCAGCATCATAAGGATTGGGTATTCCCCACATGTCCCGCATGAGGGACCACTTAAATGTCTCCCACGAAGTAAGCATCGGGAGCATATCTCTTCCCGCACCATCACCTGAGATCGCGGCCTTAAACCGATCGCTTTTGATGATGAGATTCAGGGTTAACGTGTCGCCATAGCTAAAGCCGAAAACGCCTATTCGAGAAGGATCTGCGACACGACTAGTAATCATCGCATCGACGCCTGTTAATACATCCTCGACGGCATTTGTAACATAGCTACGCTCATCTCGGATGGCATGCGTGAATTCGAGGCCAAAGCCGTTGCGCCCGCGGGTATTAGGGATGAGAACCAAATAGCCCATTTCAGCTAATGCCAGGATTGGAAAATGCTCGACTGGGTTCGTGGCTTGTATAACCATGCTGGGACCACCTGAATTGCAGACTATTATGGGATATGAGCGCCCTACCTCAAAACTCGAAGGTTTCAGTAACAGACCATGAATCACCCACTTTCCATCCCTGCTCGGCCACTTCACGATTTCTGAGGTGGGTACCGATAATGCATCCCACTCTGGATTCAGGTGAGTGATAGCAATAGGCGACATTCGCTCCACAGGCGTGACATAAACCTCGGGCGGCACGCCGACGCCCTCATTGGTGAATGCCATCAAAGTTCCGTCCTCTGAATAGGAAAAACCAGCCTCACCGTAGCTGCGAGATTCCTCTCTCGTCAATCGCGAGGTTGCCCCGTCGGCAACTCTAACGCGGAAGAGGTGTTTGGCCAGGTGATAGCTTGTTAAGACATCGATGGCGTCTCCGTCGACAGTCCAGCGCAGGCTCGATATCCGACTTCCAGCAATGCGGTCCAATTCTCGTCCAATTACGCGTGGCGGGTTCTTCCCATCAACCTCAATCACTGCAAGTGACTCAGCGTACATCCAGTCTTCTTCTCCACGTTGTGTGGCAAATGCTATGTGTTTGCCATTTGGTGACCAAACCGGCGCACGATCTCTCCCCCGAATCTGCACACACGGACGCAGTTCTTTACCAAAAGCATCGACGATGAATATGTCGACCTTCATGGAGCGCCCAAAAGTCCCTGCTTCAACTGGACTGGCCTCAATAGCTAACCTCGTGCCATCAGGTGACCAGCTGAAAGAGTTCACGTTTATTCTATTATCCGTAACAGGATGAACTCGTTTGCTCATCAAATCCATGACCAACAGTTGTAAGACCCGTCTACTTCTGGGGCTATCAGCCCTCCAATCAGGGTCTTGAATGTCTATCCCACGGCGCGACGGTGCGGAGGGCACAATAGATTCAGTCTTCGACACAAGAAAGGCAAGCTGATTTCCGCTGGAGGAAAACGCCGATCCACTGGCACCGTTGCTCACTAGTTGCCCACCCTGTAAATCGTGATCGGTCAGTAACCGTTTCTCCCGTCCGTTTTCTATGTTGAGAATTCGGAGTTCACTCTTCGCTTCTCCGCCGGTAGCGATTGAGCGGATCACCCGGATCAGTCCATCTGATGTAGGAGTCCACGCCAGCAGCAAACTAAGTGTAGAAGACCTTTCCTGAGGTCGGTCATAGGTCAGCTGACGAGGTCCAGTTGACCCGTCAGCCGGCACGACGTAAGTGTTATGCTGGTACCGGTTGTTGCCCAAATCCGGCGTTGTGAGTGCAAACGCCACCCATTTCCCATCTGGGGAGATCAAAACCTGTGAGGGTCTACGCATTGTTAACTGATGGTCGATACTGATGGGACGCTTGGCACCCGCTGGGCTCCAATTGTTCTGAATCAGTTGGCGGCCATCGGAATGAGCCGCTCGGACGGAATCTTGCGCGACAATTGCAGCGTAGGGCGTTAGCCCAGCGCTGATCGACACGGCCAAGAACACGATCAATTTGGGTGAACAAACCATAGCCGTCCCTTTGCTAAGAGCCTTATCTAAAATTCAACTCCACCCTACAATTTTTGCCAGAATTAGAACGACAGTCTCAAAGAAAGCTGGATAGAACGCGGCCCTCCCAATTGGTAAAGTGGGCTTAATCCACCCAACCCAATGTTCAAGGTTGATGCTGGTACGCCAAATGTGCTCGGGCTAGTGAAAGCGGTGCCATAGCTTGCGAAGATCGGGTGATTGAATACATTATATGCTTCAGCCCGGAACTGTAACTTCAGTTGCTCTGAGAGCGCGAGGGTTCGCGCTAAGGCAAGGTCTACTTGAAATATTGGTAACTCCCGGAGGATGTTGCGTCCAAAGGTTCCCTGACGAGCGGGCACCGACGGGAAAGCTGGGTTTCGAGGTGGAGATTTGAAGGCTGAGGCATTGAACCGTCTTCCCCCAGGGACTGTCGAATCATCTACATTAAACTGCACGCCTTCGACGACATCCGGTCGGACAGTAAACAAGGTGCCGTCATCGCGGACAAAGGACCCCGCCGTCAAGTCGATCGGTCTGCCTGATTGTGCATGCACAACGCCGTGAACTGACCAATCGTCGAGTAGCCTCTTAATAACCCCTCCAGTCTGCGCCGCAGGAAGGAAGTAAGTGACTGCTGCCGAAAAGTTATGTCGGACATCAAAACTTGCGTTACCCCGCTCCAGAAGGTTCCCATTTATCTCATCAGAGACCTCGTCGATAGCATGAGACCATGTATAATTTGCAAGTGCTTGCAATCGCCTCGACAGCCGACGCCTGAGCTGCACCTGCAAGGAATTGTAGTCTGAGGTCGGGCCATTCGTAGTAAAAACAATGGTGCCATTGAAATTAGGGTTGGGTCGTGTGCCGGAGGAAACACCCGCAGGCTGGTTTAACCTCTGTGTCACTAATAGTCTTCGTCCGGCAGAGGCGACGTAGGAAACCGATACCGACTGTTGCGTCCCGAGCGACTGCTCTAACGCCGCGTTCCACTGAAGGCTATAAGGTAGTCTGAGGTGTGGATCTAAAGAGATCACAGTACCGCTGATCGGAAGCTTAATCTCCGGAAAGGTTGGCGGTTGGGCCAACCCTGTTGATAGAGGATAGGGTATGCGGCTTAGAGACCTAGTGACGCGAGACGGAACGGCAGTGAGAAACCCCGTAGTAGCTTGACCACTTCCGAGATCGTAGTAGAAACCGAACCCTCCCCGCAGTACCGTTTCCCGTCCCATGGCCTCGCGCAACAAATATGAACCCCCAACTCGTGGAGCGAAGGCGGTATATGAAGTCCTGTAGAAAGGAGCGTCGGGAGGGGCCAGAGTTGCCGTTGGCAAATTGTCGATGCCGATAGCCATTGCCGGCCGTTTCCCGTTAACCTCCTCGGGCGCCGGGTTTAATTCCCACCTGAGGCCTAGATCCAACGTTAGTCTGCGTGAAACATTCCATGTGTCCTGATTATAAAACGAGAAATTATGGAACCACGGACGTGCGCCTTGCGTTGCTGCGATAATGACCGAGCTCACAATCCCAGTGCGAATGTCGGTTTCACTACTAAAGCTACTCGACTGCTGATAGTCTCTGGGAGCATATGTATTAGCGAGCCGCCGGTAGTCGAATCCAAACTTGAGTCGGTGCCCCTTCTTTACTAGCGATAAATTGTCCACAAAGTTGATCTGTCGTTGATTGGAGTCGGCGAAATTACCCAACTGAAGAAACGAGCTCAGGCCCCCTCCGAAATTAATCGATGCAGATCCAAACCTAGCTCCACCGCCAGTGTACCCAGAAGTAACGGCTGAGACATCAACAGGAATGGCGCCGCCCAGCGGGTCAAAGATATTTGATTGCGCGCCAATCTGGCGACTGTGGTTGAATCTAAACTCGTTATTCAGTTCTGGGGTTAACGCTGACGTAAGACCGAGCGTGAAAGTTCGGGTAACCGCGGTAGTTTGAGTCGGCGTAATTAGCACCGAATGAGTAGTACTGCTTGAAGGCGACTCGTTATACCTACCAAACAATTGAAACTTCCCACCGATCGTGTGATCAACCCGAATACTGGTTGCATCCATAGTGATGGGGTCGGATATTGCGAAGTTGTAGGGTGCGAAACCGAGGGGTTGCCCTGAAGTGCCCCGCAGTTCTTCCCCCGTCGGTACCGGAAATGAGTTCAATATCGTGTGTAACGTCGGCGAGGCAACCTGCCTCAACCGTATGGACGGGACATTGGTAATTCCACTCGTCGGCAACCGCAGCCGTAACCCTTCGTAGGAAAAGAAGAAGAACGTGCGATTTCGTCCATGATACGCAGGTTGATCACCGCCTTCACCCAAGCGTGGAAATAACACCGGACCACTGAATGTTCCACCAAATTGATTCTGTCGAAGAGGAGCCTTAGGAGCCGGCTTGCGGTTGAAATAATTCCTCGCATCCATAGCGTCGTTGCGGAAATACTCAAAAACCGTTCCGTGGAATTTGTTAGTTCCAGCGCGAGTAATGAGCGTGATCTGCCCCCCAGGTTGCCTTCCGAACTCAGCAGAATAACTGGACGTTTGAATCGTAAACTCCTCCAAAGCGTCGATCGAGGCAAGGTTGTTAGTACCGCCGAAAACCGTCAATCCAGGTAGCGCTCCGCCTTGAGAAATAGCGGTGCCAGAACCCGCGCTGGTACCCGCTCCGATGTTACCGCCCACGCCGTCAACGGTAAAATAATTGGAATTTGCTCTTTGCCCGTTTACGCTAAACTGTCCCGGATCTCCACCACCCCCTGCGGTAGTTGCTACGACACCCGGGGTGAGCAAAATGAGCGACTGGAAACTGCGGCCATTTAGAGGCAAGTTTCCGACAAATTGCCGATCAATAGTCGTTGCAACTGCTGGCGACGCATTAATCAGCGGCGCATCACCCACAACCTGCACCATCTCGCTAATACTTCCCGGCTTGAGTTGAATGGCTAATGCTCTCTGGTCCCCGACATTCAAGATCACATTCTGCAACTCCACGGGAGCGAAGTTCTCACGCTCGACACGCACGGTGTAGGCACTAGGTGGAAGCAAAGGAACAGTGAAAGAGCCGGAGTCGTTTGTTGTTACCTCGCGTTCCAAGCCGGTGGCGAGATTGATGATCTTGACCTTTGCGCCGGGGACCACCGCACTGTTCTGATCTTCCACGGTGCCGGAGAGTGTGGCGGTGGCGGATTGGCCAAATGCAGTGCTGAGCGATGAGTGCTGAGTACTGAGTAAGAGTGCGAGGAGGAGGAGGCAGTGGAAAATTGCTTTGGGAAGATATGATGAGCGGATCATGTGCGTCTCCTCATGGTGAAATGGAGTTTCGGGACAGTCAATCCAAAGCGGCGGCGCGGGCTGAAGCCCTTGCCGCCGCACTCCAAATTAGTTCTGAATCTTTGCAGCGATTCCTTCTGCGGTGCGAAGTGATTGCCAAAACTGCGGTGTCCGTATCGCTGAAGTTGAAGCTGACTGGTTTGTTATCGTGAATGCTGAACGCACCACCTCGTAATTACTCGAAGCGAGATCTACCAATTGCCCGACGGCCCGGATCAATTCAGCATCGTTCGTAATCTCACCTGTAGCAGATGCTCCTCCACCTACACCAAACACCGGTTGCAACTGCTGGCGGAGACTTGCACTCTCACGCTCAAATGCCCGCGCGTGGTTCTTAATTAATGAGATCCATTTAGCATGTGCCTCCGGCGGTAGCGTGCGGAGAACTTCTCGCGAGAATTGGCCCATCAGTCGCTTCAATGCCCACGCGTGACGCATCGCAGCATGCGAGCGACTCACAACTCGCGCAGCAAAAACGCGCGCCTCTTCATCAGACATCGTTCGACGCAGGTCCGCGTAAGCGGGGAACGTGTCTGCCGCGACTTCCATTCCTTCGATAGTCGTCGAACGCTCGCTGCCGGTCTGTTTTTGACGCGCAACTGCTTCCGCGACTGTCTGTACATCCAGGCGAACTACCGGATTAGAGCTGACTGATGAAAGAGCGCGCAGGATCTCCGCTTTTCGTTGCTCCGTTTCCACGAGGCCGGTTACACGCAGCCTTCCTTCATTAGTTCGCGCCACCTCAACCTGTTCACCGAGATCCGCGCCCACCTCGCTGAGTAGTCGCAGTACTTCAACTTCTAGCTCAGCTGAGGCGACAGCAGGAGGGGTGACGGTTGCAGTTTCTGTTTTAGCGGCGTCTGTGATCGCTCTGTTGTCTGTAGAAACTGGCGTTTCGGCACTCCTGGCGAGGGTCTCAGATGCAGTAAACAACTGCGCCACTTCCGGAGTTCGTTCAACCAATTTAAACGATTTTCGCGTCAGTCGATACTCGAATTGCTCATCTCCATGCTTCGTAAAGATGCTGACACCTCGCGGCGCATAGTTCCGCGCATTCAGCAGGAGCACAGTTTCCGTTATTCCGGACGCATGCTTGTTAACGAACGGATGATGCAGTTGGTAAGTCTCGCCCTCCTGGGTAATGAACGCACCGTCGTTCCCTTTGAAACCTCGGTCTGCAATGAGCCGCCGGTAAGACGACACAGTCACACGTGGAAACCAACTTTGCGCGTTGAGGTATCCGGCCGTGGCAGGATCGAAGTCGCCACTGAAGACCCCTAGCCCTGACAACTTGTCGCGATCGTGCACTGTCATTTTGTAAACGACACCCGAAGCAAGCTCAGTCTCCAGATGAACAGCTGAACTTAAACTGTCGTCATCGGTCTCGATATGGCCCAGCTGCTTTTCAGTGTTCGTCTCCAGATTGATCTTTTGGATAACAACCGTCGCGCGCGCTACTCTGCCCGACGGAGACTCGTGCAGAAACTCATAGGCATCGGCTCGTGCCATGAGCTCGTCCGCAGAAACGCGATTCCAATGCAACGGATCGACCAGTACCACCATTAGCACTACGGCGGTCAGCGCCGTTGCAAAAGCAGCCTTTCTATATCGAAGCAGCGGAATGAAATCCGGTAGGAGTTCGCGCCAGCGCGCAGTACTCAACCAAGTCGTCAGACGTAAGCGCAGAGTAACTGGAACCGATGCGTGCTGGAAAAGACGCCAGCGAAACTGCGCCACCGCAGCACCGGAAGGCGGGATCTCAGGAGGCAGCACTTGCTTCCGCACGCGTAGAAAATTCTCGATGCTGTTTTGCATTGCCAGCAATTTACTGCGGCAGTTCCAACAGCTTTCGAGATGTGTGCGGGCGTATTCCTGTTCGTCGCGCGAAAGCTCTCCGTCGAGGTAGGAGATCAGATCGGCGTCGTCCAGGTGACGAGGCACTGGAGTGCGGCCGTCATTTGTTGTCTTCATGTTGAGCCTCAAACTTTTTCAGCCCCCTTGCGAGATAGACGCTCACGGACTTTGCGCTGATTTCCAACACGTCTCCGATTTCCTGATAACTCAATCCTTCTGCACGCAGCATCAGGCAGTGCCTTTCCCTTGTTCCTAATAAGTTGAGCGCCTGCTCAATCTCCTCCGCCCTCATCAGATCCTCTTCGGCGGTTCTCTCATCGAGGGGCTCGAGATCCGAGAACCATTCACGAATTAACGAGTCGCGACGGGCCACCCGAGCACTACTTGCCGCAAGGCTGTGCACTGCGCGATAGAGCCAGCCACGCATGTTGCGGATGTCGGAACGGCGATTGAGTTGGTCAAAGAGCTGCAGGAAAGCGATCTGCACCAGGTCTTCCGCATCGCGGGCGGAACCAGTCAGGTGATAGGCATAGCTGAAGAGCGAAGGGCGCAGTTGTTCGTAGAGCGCAGTAACAACTTCCTCCGTGCTTTGTCCGCTGCGGCGAGTGTTAGCTTCTTCCAACGCAAGAGCCCGCGGCAGGGGTAATGCCTGATCCTCTTCCATTGCTGTTGGTGCGGCTAGCCGATTACCGATTGCAAATTGGAAATTGCACACTTCCCCAACTGGCAATCTTCAATCTTCAATCTTCAATGTTTATTCTGCCTCTATTGTAAAGGCGCTTGAGCAGGGTAATTTACTAACACGGTAAGTAAAAAAATCTATGTGGTTAGAACCGACGCACTCCCATCAGTTTGATTGGATAATTGGGTTGGAGGGGTGCTACCGGAGACTCGATCAATGACCTGTAGTAAGTTTGCAGTTAGGAAGGAGCCAAGCGGATATTTTACAAAGATTCAGTTGAATCCCGCTTGCTCCTTCCCCCACCTGCACTTTTTTACAAAAATGGTTACTCAATTCCCGACGCGTGGTTTGTTGAATTGAGATGACGGCAGCCAGTTCGGCATTGCATCGGCATTTGCCACACGTAGCCCGATCACCATTCCCACCTGTGCCAAAGTATGCGGGCCAGTCCAATCCCAATCGGGCTTAATGGTGTCGCTCTCCGAATGATAGTCGGTCGCAATCCATTTCTTCATTCGCGGTAACCAGGTCGACAGGTCACCTTCCGGCCCACCCATCAGCATCAGTGCCGGAACACCCTTCTTAACGAACGCATAGTGATCCGACCGAACAAAAGCATTCTCCGCGGGCATCGGATCCGGCGTCACAACCGTGCCTAACGCTTGTGCTACGTTCTCAAGAGTCGCCCCCAGATCTGAATGCTCTGCGCCAAACCCAACCACGCGTTTGACTGGTCCATATACCTCAGTTCCTATGCCATCGAAGTTGATGTTTGCCGCAACTTTATCTAGCGGCCAGGTAGGACTTCGCACCCAATGCTCTGCACCGTACAGTCCGTACTCTTCTCCAGTTACGGCGAGAAAGATAATGGACCGGCGAGGACGCGTGCGCGGTTTCGCAAACGCTTTCGCAAACCCTTCGGCAATCGCTGTAATCGTTGCGGTGCCCAACGCATTGTCAGCGGCGCCGGGATAAATACGACCTCGGCTATCGATCCCATAGGCATCATAGTGAGCCGAGTAAACCACTGCTTCGTCTTTCAGTTTTGGATCCGAACCTTCAAGCACTCCCACAACGTTACTGCTGGTGGCTTCACCAAGATTGACGCGCAACGCAAGCGAGGCCGTCTTTCCTAACTCAGTTGAGACGGCAGCGCCGGTTTTGGCTTTCTCAAGCGCCTGTGCATAGGTCATTTCAGATCCTGCAAGAACCTTCTCCATTGCACCGTCACTGAACAGTAGAACCGGCGGAACTTTAATCGTAGTCGACGGCGCCGAAGCCAGACTCACACGGCGTCGCGAAAGATAGTTAGCTATAGTCGCAAATGGTTGGGCTGTTGTGCCGGCATTGGCTACTATCATCGCGGCTGCCCCGCGTCCAAAGACATTCATGGCCCGCGCCTGCGCATTGGTGGCACGCCTCCACAACGTCATATCTACACCCTGCGGCTGTCCTCCAAGCACAATTACCACCTTGCCTTTCAAGTCCAAGCCAGCGAAATCGTCTCGGCTCAGCTCTTGAGAAGCGACACCGTAACCGGCAAAAACTACGCTACCGGTAATGTCCAACTGCTCCGACTGATAGGGTGGGAGAAGGACGTAATCCTCACCGTGGACCAGTGCTGAGTTTCCGACTTTCACTGTCGTAGCCGAGGAGACTTCCGCGATTCTGAATTTCAGCGGCTGGAGGAACGTGCCGTTGTCGCCGAGGGGTTTCAATCCGAAGGCTGCGAACCGCTGCGCCAGATAAGCGGCGGCCCGGTCAGCGCCTGGTTGGGCAGTCCCCCGTCCCTCAAATTCCTTGTCAGTCAGTCGGGTGGTTATTTCGCGAATGGTTTGTAGGCGCACGCGATTGGTGGCTTTGCGCTCGACGCTCGAGAGCGTTGTAGCAGGCTGGCTGAGTCTCGCGGCTGTTGCCGCTCGCTGGCTCGCTACAGATCCCGGGTTAAGCAATGCAAGGAAAAGCAGAACCAGGAGTCCACTGACTCGGAGATGATTACGGAAAACTGGTGTCACGTTGGAGATTCTCCTCATATGGGTTGTGCTCAGACATCAATAAGTAATACGGCAACGTCCTCCAAAATGTTTTTCGGATCTGCTGGGACCGTTGTTTGGCGTGAAAGACTTTTTCGAGTACATTAGCCGCGTTTCCAAGTTCAGTCTTTTTTGGTTCGCGCGAACATTAGGCAACAACAAAAACAATAAATCTTCACGATTGCAGTGCACTATTGTTGCTAACCTCACGGGCGACTTTCTGGGCCAACGTACACCTCATTGCTCTCGGTGAACGTTAGCTGTGGATATTTGCAGAGGAGGCAGCGCAAATGGTTCAACATCCATTCGGCAAGTTTATTCTGTCTTTCGCCACAATCGCCACCGCGATTTTTCTGATTGCTTTCGAAGGTGCTTCCCAATCTGGCACACATCTGACCGGGCTTACAAACAACCTGGGTACGAACGGTCAAGACGCGGTTAAGGTGCCAGACACCATGGTCCTCTCGGAAAAGGCCGCGTTAGGTAAAGTGACATTCAGCCACCTTAACCACACAACGAAGAACTACAACATCGAAGGGATGCGGCCAAGCCAGTGTATCGAGTGTCACCACGTTGAACAGCCTGAAGCGGAAGCAAAAAAGATGTTACCGCACCTCACAGCTTATCCTCCCGATCGAACGACGACATTGACGGCAGAACTGCTGGCGAAGGAACCCGGCACGAAAGTGACCCCTTGTCGACACTGTCATGCTCGAAAGGAAGAAAAGCCCACTCTTTGGCCAGAGATTCCTCAGATCAAGAGCGAGAACTCAACGGCAATAATCACCGTTACAAACCAGCAGGCTTTCCATCGAGCGTGCGCGGGCTGTCACGACCAGGTAGTCAAAGCACGACCTGAAGTCAAAACTGCACCAACGACCCTAAAATGCACGGCGTGCCATAAGAAGGCGTGACACGCCTCTCGAAGTGCTAATTGCCGATTGTAGATTTGCCAGTGAATGCGTGAACAATCGGCAGTCGGCAATCGGCAATTGGAAATGAAAAGGTTCAATTGGCAGCTCTGGGCAGGCTTTCTACTCAGCGTATTTGGGTTTCTGAGTTTTCCCCTTCTTTTTGTTAACTGGCCGACCACACGCGACTTTCCTTGGGCCAACCTGCTCCTCTACGGGCTCAGCGCCATCCTTCTGATCATCCAGTTGCTATCAGTGTCGACACGCCGGAAACCAACCGGAACATGCTTGCCCAGGCGGGTTACTCGTTCACTTTTCTTTCCGATCCGACGGCCGAGACGATACGCATCTACGACCTGGATCATGTTGGCGCAGGAGAGGGCGGTCAGGATATCTCCACGTAGGCGTGGCTCGTTGGTTGGTGGTTCAAGGTCGCTAATTCCTCAGCCGGGAAGTGTCCACGCAGGATGCCAGATTTAGACTCCACCTGAAGGCCGCGCAATTTCACGGTCGACACCGTTAAACCCCTGCCTCGGCTATAGCAGACCGCTCCCTCAAGGGCTATCATTCTCGCGAGGCGTTGAAGAATTCATAGAAACAGGTAACCAAACTTGAATGTAACGCATCTCGAATGTGGTGCCTGTGGTTTGCGACACGAGGCACAACGATTGCTGAACCTCTGTCGCGATTGCGGTAAACCACTGCTGGTTCGTTACGATCTTGATCGGGCGAGCCGAAACTTAAACAAGCAGACGCTCGTCGGCAGGCGGCCCGATTTGTGGCGATACCGAGAGGTGTTGCCGGTTCAGTCCGATGAAAACATCATTTCTCTTGGCGAAGGTTGGACGCCACTCCTTCGGGCCGAACGACTCGGCCGAAACGTTGGAGTCAAGCAGCTTTACATCAAGGATGAATCGCAGAATCCTACGCAGAGCTTCAAGGCAAGAGGGATGGCAACGGCTGTTTCAATGGCTAAAGAGCTTGGGGTTAAGAAGTTGGCGGTGCCCTCGGCAGGAAACGCCGCCGGAGCGCTTGCAGCATATGCAGCTCGGGCTGAACTTGAGTGCCATATCTTCATGCCGGCGGATACGCCACTAGCCAACGTAATCGAGTGCGAACAAACTGGCGCCGACGTAACTTTGATGGCTGGACTAATCACCGACTGCGGTAGAGAGGTGGCTCGACGCAAAGACGCTGAAGGTTGGTTTGATGTTTCAACGCTCAAGGAGCCTTACCGTGTAGAGGGAAAGAAGACTCTCGGTTACGAGTTGGCTGAGCAACTAAACTGGAGTCTACCGGACATCATCGTCTATCCCACCGGCGGAGGAACTGGATTAATTGGAATGTGGAAGGCGTTCGCTGAGATGGAGCAGATGGGATGGATTGGGAGCAAACGACCGCGCATGGTGAGCGTCCAGGCAGCCGGATGTGCACCAATTGTCCGGGCTTTTGAGGAAGGCAGTCGATTCGCGGAGGAGTTTCCGAAAGCCGCCACCGTTGCGTCAGGCCTGCGCGTGCCCCGGGCAATTGGAGATTTCCTGATACTCGATGCGTTACGCGAGTCGGGAGGAACTGCCGTTGCAGTAACTGATGAGGAATTGCTTTCTGCCGTTCGCGAGATTGGAGCTACTGAAGGCATATTCTGCGCTCCTGAAGGCGCCGCATGTCTGCCGGCGCTACGGAGGTTGCTGCAACAAGGTCACGTTCGTTCGAGCGACCGAGTTGTATTATTCAATACGGGAGCTGGCGTGAAGTATCTCGAGAGCTTTCGTTAAAGTGTAGTAAAACGCAGTAAGGAGTTGGACCGTGAAGGCTTTATCTTTGATTGGCATTTTGTTGTTGTCGTTGGGATCAATTCAGGCACAACCGGCACCCATCAGATCGAATGCCTGGATGACCGAGGAAGAACGTGCCCAGTACGAGACCCTGCGTCGCAGTGGCATCGAGGCTCTATACAACCTTGAGTACGCAAAGGCGCGACGGGAGTTTAGCCAGATAGTGCAGCTGTTCCCGAACCACCCGGCTGGCTATCAACTACTTGCAGCAAGCGTTTGGGTCAAGACGCTTTACGAATCGCGCCGGCTTCAAACCTCGCTCTACAGCCGCGATTCGTTTTACACAAAGGGCGACGACAAAGTCGATCCCAAGGTGGTGACAGAGTTTCGCAACCTAACGCGCGAATCACGCCGGCTCGCCGAGGCGCGACTTAAAGCTACACCCAAAGACGTCGAAGCGCTGCATTTCCTGGCGGCCACCGCAGGCTTAAAGGCGGCATTTGAAGAGGCCGTTGAGCGACGTCACTTTGCTGCTTTACGCGACGGCAATGAAGCGGTTGATCGTCACAGCGAAGTCCTGAAGTTGGATCCGACGTGGGTAGATGCCCAACTCACAATCGGGCTGTACGAGTACGTTGTCGGATCCCTGCCACTACCGATCAAACTCATCGCGGGAATCACAGGTTTCCGGGGATCAAAGAAGAAAGGCTTAGCCGCCCTTGAGCGTGTGGCCAAGGAGGGTCGTTGGTCCAGTGATGATGCGAAGTCCCTTTTGATTCTGCTATATAAACGAGAGCGGCGTTATGCGGACGCAGTGAGTGTAGCTCGAGAACTGACTTCGAAGTACCCGCGCAACTATCTACTAAGATTGGAATTGGCGGACGCTCTAGTTTCCGAGGCAGCTCACCACAGGACGACTGGGAACATAGAGCTCGCGCGCAAAACCGAGGAAGAGGCGTTGTTGACTTTTGACGAATTGCTGCGCGACAAGTCAGTTCGCGAAACTGTGTCACGAGCGTTGGACCTGGTCCACTTCAAGTATGGCGAGGTTCTGTTGACGGCGGGTAAGCCGGACCGAGCGGCGAGCGAGTTCATTGCGGTAACCAAAATTACTGGAGCGAATCCAGCCCTTGTGACGATGTCACACTTAAATGCTGGTCGCAGTCTGGACATCGCCGGGAAACGTGAGGAGGCATTGTCGCACTATAAGCAGGTCTTGAGCCGTCCTGATATTTACGATGCGCATGACGATGCGAAGAAGGGTTTGAGCAAGCCTTTTAGGTTGGATGGTTTAGTGGCTGGAACCTGAGGCTGACTGACGATCGCTCATTGAAGATTGACGATTGACGATTGAAGATAGCAAATCCCACCTGCCGATCTGCAATCTTCAATCTGCAATCGCCAATCCAGTTGACCTCACCACTGTCCAACGCGTACAACTCATTCATGACGGAAGTTCAAGTTCAGCCACTTACGCTCGCCGTAGAGACAACCGACCTCGTGCGCCGGTTCGGCGATTTTGTTGCCGTGGATCACCTTAATTTGAGCGTTCGGCGCGGCAGCTTCTTTGGATTTCTCGGGCCAAACGGAGCCGGGAAGTCCACAACCATCAAAATGCTGACTGGCCTTTTGGCTCCTACCAGCGGCAAGGTGAGAGTGCTCGGGCGCGATATTGAAGCTGAGCCACTTGCCGTCAGACGCGCTATTGGCGTCGTACCTGAAGACCTGAACTTGTTCGAACGGCTGACAGGCGCCGAGATGCTCGCCTTCACTGGTCGGATGTATGGTTTGACAAAGCAACAGATTGGGGAGCGATCGCCGGAACTCCTTGAGCTTATGGATCTACATAATGAGCCGCGCAAGCTGATCGTGGAGTACTCGCATGGAATGAAGAAGAAGCTTTCGTTAGCGTGCGCGTTGATCCACCGACCAGATGTGCTGTTTCTTGATGAGCCTTTTGAGGGTGTGGATGCCATCGCTTCGAGGACGCTGAAAGATCTCCTCTCGCGTTTGACCGTCCGCGGACTGACAGTCTTCCTTACCTCACATGTGCTGGAGATCGTCGAACGCTTGTGCAGCGACATCGCAATAATCTCGCAGGGGAAACTCCTGGCGGCCGGCTCCCTCGCGGAACTGCGTCAGGGAATCGCGGTTGACGGCAACCGGGGCGGGGCCATCTCGCTCGAGGACTATTTCATTCAGGTAGTGGGTGGTTCTCCAGCAGCCGGTGAAGAAGCAATTCTGCAGTGGTTGCACTGAGGACTATCGCAGCACGTTCACCGTAATTCGGATCCCAGCAACAGCCGCGCAAATTTCAGACTACTCATTTTCTGCCTTGGGCGGATGATAGACCTGCGCACGACAGGCTTGTTTCTCAGGAGTTGAAGCGCAAATGTGATTGTTCCGACAAGCCAACGACTGGCTTAAGGTACTTCAACGATCAGCTCGCGGCCAAAGGTAAAGTTTGGTCGCTTCCTCCCCTTCATGTACTTCGCAGCCGTTTGCGAGAGAGCCGTGATGAGTATCGGCAGAGCAATTGTGGCGTCACAGTTGACGTACGCAGTATGCGCGCCCCGAGCGAGCTTTCCGTAGATAAGACTGTCGTCGAACGAAACGGCGTTTGAGCGGCCGCCGGGATGGGGTGCGTCGGTTGTAATCTGGATAGCGTATTTGTGACCCTGGTGATGGTCCTTGAGAATAAACGACGACACCTCTGTCTGCTGAATAAAGCTTTTTGGGGTACCGCCTCCGAGATTTATGACTCCCGTAAGTCGTGCCCGGGCGGTGATGTTCACCATATCCAGGACGTCCTGAACAAGGTCGAAGACAAAAGTGTTCTTCTTTTCAAAACGTGCTGCGGCGATACCAACAGCAATCCCGCTGTCCGCGATGGCGGGACAAAAGATCGGAACTCTCGCTTTATAGGCAGAGGTCAAAACGCCGTCTTCTGAGGCAATCTCTGCAAGCTCGCGGCCGAGCAGGTGCAGAAACTCTCTGGTGGAGTACGGCCGTGACTGGTCCAGTTGATTGGTAAACCCGCCAACCCACTCGTTTGCCTCGCGGTACTCCTCTTCGCTCGCGAGCAGGTCCCACATTCTGCTGATCTGGGCGGAATCCAGTTCCGCGTCAGTCATGCTCGGGTGCGCCTGAAAGTGGTAACGCCCCAGTGTCTCGTGGAGGTCGTGAAATAGCAGGGAACCCGATAGCACCAGCACGTCAACGAAGCGGTTCTTGATTACATAGGCGAGTAACCGACGCATGCCAGCTGGTATTAATGCCCCGGCGCCTGCGACCATGATTGTTGTATTGTCGCCCAACATGTCGAGCCAGATGCGATGAGCTTCGGCGATCTGACGCCCGCCAAAACCGGCGCCTTCCATCTTCTCGAGCAACCCGGCGACCGAACGATCACGGTCCACCTGGACTGGCCGTGTCGGTGTAGTCAGGTACTTCGAGGCTTTTGGTTTTCGCTGAGTGACCATGAACGGTGTCAACCTCTCAATTATTTAAGTCAAGAATGATTGCGGGTTTTTAAATGTCACCCAAACGAATCGTTACAAACTGTCAAAAATCGGTGTGGCGGCGAGACCGCGGCTTTGCGCCATTAACCGTCAAGTAGGTATAGGCGTCGTATTTTGATTCATAGAACTGGGCTAACTCGGCACCTTCGACTTCAGACAGCTCTCCATCTTTCACCCGCTGATTGATTAAACGCCTGAACCCATCGTGCAAAAGACTGCGTTCATAACGGGCACGTTCGGCAGCCGCGCCGACGGTGGTGCCTCGTATCACCTTTTTGATGAGATACCCTTCGTCGTCAATGTACACGTGCGCCTCATGAGGGGCCCCGAACAGGTTGTGATTGTTACCCATAACCTCTTGATAAGCACCAACCAACATGAACGCTAAGTAGTAGTTCTCTCCGGGAACCAGGGGGTGTAATTCGAGTACCTGTTTTACGTCATGGAGGTCGACGAATTTTGTGACCACACCATCAGAGTCGCACGTTATGTCGCAGAGCGTGGTGTATTCGGTGGGTGGCTTGTTCAAAAGATGAATTGGAACTATGGGAAAAAGCTGATCCAGCGCCCAATGGTCAGGAACCGACCGGAACACCGAGAAATTTGCTAAATACTTCGCGCAGAGCAGCCGGCGCAGATCGTCAAACTCTTCTGAAACATATTTAGCTTGTTGTGCAAACTTGTCTGCGCGTTCACAGACGTCCCAGAACAACACCTCACCTTTGGCGCGGTCTTCGAGGCTAATGAGACCCAGATTAAAGAGAGTAAACAGCTCTTCACGGTGTTCCAGCGCATCGTGGTAATACTCGCGATAGTTTTTCACAGTGATGGATTCCCTCAAATCGCCTAGCTCTGTGACAACTTGTGGGTCATCCAGGTCGATTTCGATGGGAGTGATGTCCTCCACAACGGTTTCGATCTCATCCTGCACATTCGTAATAAGAATGGCATGGTACGCGGCCAAGAACCGGCCCGACTCCTGGATGATTGTCGGGTGCGGCACATTTTCGTCATCGCACACCTGCTTAATCGTATAGATGACGTCGTTAGCGAATTCCTGCGCGGTGTAGTTAGCTGAAGAATCGAAAGCAGTCTTTGACCCGTCGTAATCCACTGCCATTCCGCCGCCGACGTCCAGCAGGTCGATCGGGACTTTCATCTGGAAAATCTTTGCGTAGACGCGAGCAGCTTCTTTCATTGCGTTCTTGATGCGCTTGATATCGGTGAGCTGCGAGCCGATATGAAAGTGTAGGAGCTTGAGCATGCTGATCCGGTCAACTTGTTCCAGACGGCGGATTACCTCGAGAATCTCCGTTGTCGTGAGTCCGAATTTTGCCGCTTCGCCCCCAGACTTTTCCCAACGTCCTGAACCTTTTGAATAAAGCTTTACTCGCATTCCCAGAATCGGCATGAGCCCTTCGTGACGTTCCGCGACGTTGAGGACGTGATCTAATTCATTCAGCTTCTCGATGACGATTACGACGCGCTTACCGCAGCGAGCGCCTGCGAACGCGAGTTCAATAAACTCCTCATCCTTGAAACCGTTCAGGACTAGCAGACTGTCACGCGTTTGCTCAAGGGCCAGGGCGGCATAGAGTTCGGCCTTAGAACCGGCTTCCAGGCCGAAGTCATATCGCGACCCCTCCCGCAAGTACTCCTCGACGACGGAACGCTGTTGGTTCACCTTCATCGGGTAAACGCACATGTGCGAACCCTGATACTCAAACTCGCGGATTGACCTGCTGAACGCGCGCTGAAGTTTTCTGACTTGCGAAGCAACCAGCTGGGGAAATCTAAGGAGGATTGGGGCCCCTATGCCTCGTTTGGCGAGATCATCGACGATCTCCTTTAGGTCGGCGGACCGGGGATCACCTTCGGTGGGACGGACTATCAGATTTCCCTTGCGATTTACGTCAAAGTAACCAGCCCCCCAATTCTCAATGCCATAAGTTTCGAGCGTCTGCTCAATTGCCGTCGTCAATTAACAATCTCCTGCCTTATCTGCAAAAAACAAAGTAGGTCTATTCAGCTAAAGCGTAGCTGTACATCATCCGAATTCGATTAGCGGAGATTCGTTGGGTGGAACGCTTTAGTCGCGCAATGTAACAGAAAACAGGTCAGGCGGTCTATAACTTTTTTGTGCCTGAGAACCTACCGGCTGCGGCTAAGTGATGAAGGGTTAAAGGTTTAGTTAGTGCGCTTATGAAAAAGTGGAATCGCGACAGCTTGTAACTGACCTAAGGTAAAGAAGACAGCTAACGCAAGGTATCTCAGGGCTGGCAGTTTGCCGTATGATCAAAGTGCTTGACATGCCTGTCTCCACAACTATAATGCATGTTTTTTCGCGCGTCGCGGTATGACGTTCGGTTCTTGCCCGCACCAGGTTTTCCATTGCTTCGCACCAAATAGCACCTCGGGGCGAAGAGCACCCCTAACACTCCCAAAACCCCTTCAGGAGAAAAAATGAACCCTAAGACTGTCTTGAAATATGCCTCTGACCAGGGCGCAAAATTCGTGTCTGTTCGCTTCACAGACCTCCCTGGCTCGTGGCAACACCTAACCTTCCCCATTGGCGAACTGGGTGAAGACACTTTTGACGGTGGCTTCGGTTTCGATGCCTCGTCCATTCGCGGGTGGGCGGCTATCCACGAGTCTGACATGCTCCTGGTGCCAGATCCCACTCGTTTCTGGATGGATCCCTTCTCGGAGCAGCCCACGCTCTGTCTGATAGGAAATGCCGTCGACCCGATTACTAAAGAAGGTTACGCGTTTGACCCAAGGTCGGTAGCAGTCCGCGCCGAGAACTATCTAAAGTTTACCGCGCTTGCCGATACTGCCTACTTTGGGCCGGAAGCCGAATTCTTCGTGTTCGATTCAGTGAAGTTCTACAACGAGCAGCATTCCGCCGGGTACGCGATCGACTCAGATGAAGGGCATTGGAATAGTGGGCGTGACGCTAATGAGTTCCAGGGAACTAACCTTGGCTATCGTATCCGCCCAAAGGAAGGATATGTTCCGGTTCCACCAATCGATACGCTAAACGACCTGCGTTCAGAGATCTCTTTGACGTTAGCGAATTGCGGCATCACTGTTGAGTGTCACCATCATGAGGTTGCGACTGCCGGGCAATGTGAGATTGATTTCCGCTTTTCTACCCTCTTAGGCACTGCGGACAATTTGCAGATCTTCAAATACGTAGTCCGTAATACTGCATTCGAATATGGTAAGGCTGCGACGTTCATGCCTAAGCCACTTTTTGGTGATAACGGCTCGGGTATGCACTGTCACCAGTCTCTGTGGAAGGGTGAGAAGCCTTTGTTCGCTGGCGATGGTTATGCTGGGCTGTCTGAAATGGCGCGGTTTTACATTGGCGGCTTACTGAAGCACGCGGCGACCGTTGTTGCCTTTGCAGCCCCGACCACCAACAGCTACAAGCGTCTTGTCCCCGGCTTTGAGGCCCCGGTCAACCTCGCATACTCGGCACGAAATCGTTCCGCCGCGATCCGGATTCCCATGTTCTCCGCCAATCCCAAACTTAAGCGGCTTGAGTTTAGGCCACCAGATCCATCTTGCAATCCGTATCTCGCCTTTTCAGCAATGTTGTTGGCCGGTTTAGACGGAATTCAGAACCGCATCGATCCCGGTGAACCACTGGAAAAGGACATTTATGACCTGTCGCCAGAGGAGTTGAAGGACGTGCCGACGCTGCCAGGCTCGTTGGATCAGTCATTGGCTGCGTTAGAGGCGGATCACGATTTTCTCTTGAAGGGGGATGTGTTCAGTCCTCGTCTCATTGAACGCTGGATCTCATACAAGCGCGAGCGGGAAATAAACCCGATGCGAATGCGCCCGCATCCATTGGAGTTTAGTCTTTACTTCGATATCTAGATCGATTTGGAGCGGCTTTGGAGTGCGGCGGCAAGGGCGCCAAGCCCGCGCCGCCGCTTTCCACTTGGACGCTCGAGCCGCCGCCCTTGCTGCCGAAGTGCAAAAAACGCGTATCATAATCTCGTGCCAACCCCCAACGATGACGTACGGTTTCTGATTAGCAACCTGCCGGATCAGAACGGCGCGCGCGCCTTCCTGCACCGCATTGAACAGGATCATCCCCCCACCCGAAAGCTATTGTCGCGCGAACGGGGACTGCTAGCAGACGTGTTGGCACTCGCTGCATGGAGCCCACTGCTGGCAACCACTTTAGAGCAGAATCCCCAATACATATCCTGGTTACATCGAGAGCGACTGAATGCGCGTGTGAGGACTCGTGAAGAGCTCAAAGAATCTCTTGCTCGATTTGCTTTGACACACTCTTCGCTGGCTATCCCCGCCGTTCTGGCGCGCTTTCGCCGGCGCGAGCTACTTCGAACCTACCTTCACGACATTCGCGGGATTCACACAATCGTGGAAACAACTGAAGAGTTGTCGAACGTAGCAGATGCCGTGCTGGATCATGTACTCAATCTGGCTCGGCAAGATTTGGATAACTTGTTCGGTTCACCGCGAAGAACTGACGAACGGGGAAGGGTAGCCACGGCGGACCTTTCGATCGTGGCACTGGGAAAGCTTGGTTCTAGCGAACTCAATTACGCTTCAGATATTGATCTAATGTTTCTGTATTCAGATGAAGGAAACACATCAGGATCAGGGGAACGAGGGGAGGTAACAAATCGAGAGTACTTCGTCAAACTAGCCGAAACCATCGTGAAGTTTGTAGGCCAACCGTCGGGTGAAGGTGCAGCCTATCGCGTGGATCTGCGACTCCGCCCGCACGGGCGTGACGGTGCTCTTGCGTGTTCCTACGAAGAAGCAGTCCGTTATTACCGCGACAAGGCGCAGGCTTGGGAGCGGCAGACGCTGATTCGCTCACGGGCGGCCGCGGGGTCGTCGAGTTTGTACGCACGTTTTTTCGGGGCCGTACAGAAAGCCGTCTTCCGGCTCGATGTCCCAGTCGGGGAGGCTCTCGCCAGTGTTCGTCTAGCGAAGCAGAAGATCGATCGCTATAGGGCGTCAGATGTGGGCTTCAACGTGAAGTTGCACCGCGGTGGTATTCGAGAGATCGAGTTCATTGCGCAAGCGCTGCAGTTGGCTTACGGAGGTCATGACGAATGGCTGTGCGCCCCACACACCTTGATCAGCCTGGGAAGACTTGCAGACCGCGATCTAATTACAGAGGACGAACGCTCGAAGCTTTCGGAGGCTTACGCTTTCCTCCGAAAGCTGGAGCATCGTTTGCAGATGGAGCATGGACTGCAAACACATAACGTGCCGGTGGGAGATGATGCTCGTCGCCTGGTCGCAATGCGAATGGACTTCGCTGGTCGAAATGTACTCGCTGAATTCGATTCCACCCTTGCCGTACACACAGCGAATGTCCGCAATGCCTTTGATCGAGTCTTTCAAGAGGTGGGAGCCGATGTCGATCAGCGTGATTATTCATCAACGGTACGAGGCCAACGCGTAGAAGGTGGCGATCCCGAAGAAAGCGTCCTGAAATCCACCGTGCGGAGTTTGTCAAGGCACATGGCCAGCCTCAGCGGGCCAGAAAATCACCGCTTTGAGCAGATTTCGCACGTCGTCAAGCATGAGGCAGCTAAGTCACTGAATTCCCAACGAGCAATCAGACTCGTTACGCGAGTTGCTGCATCAATGGAGAAGAGCACCGAAGATATTGAGTTATCAGAGGAACTCCTGCGCGATCTGGTGCAATTGTGCGGGGCGTCTGAATTTTTTGGCGAGATTATGGCGAACAATCCAGCCCTGCTGAATTCATTGCATACAAGAGGGGGTCGTGATTATCGAGCTCTGCTTCGAAGTGCGGTGGATCGTGAGAAGCACTACTCGAATGAGCTCTCCGCGTTCCGTCTTCAATGGTTGAAGTTGCTGTTGGAGATCGGTCAAGCGGACGCTAAAGGTAAAATCAGTGTTCTCGAATCCAACCGTTTTCAGACCGAGTTGGCAATCGCCAGCATTAACGTTGCTTATCTAATTGCGAGACGAGAGTTGGCCCGGCGGTTTGAGCGGTTCGTTGGCCCACGCATTGCGGTCCTTGGATTGGGCAGACTAGGTACTGCCGGTGTTGATTATGGGTCTGACCTGGACGTAATCATCGTCTACGACTCTCTGGTTAACTCGCCCATAGCGTTACTCACAAAAGAGGAGGCGTACGCCCGACTCGCTGAATTGATGATTGCAGCGCTCTCGAACGTGACACGCGAAGGCTATCTTTATCGCGTCGATTTGCGCTTGCGCCCTAACGGTCAGAGTGGTCCATTGGTGGTAAGTTCCGAAGGCTTTTTAGACTATGCAAAGTCGCGCGCGGATGTGTGGGAATGGCTGGCATACGTTAAGTTACGCGCCGTAGCTGGGGACCTGGAACTGGGGCGAATGATTGAGACACACGGGCGACACGCTATTCATGAAAATGCGCGTCAGAAGCCGGCTGCTGAGTTGAAGCAAGAAACGCGGCGTGTACGCGACCGTTTAGAGGCTGAAAAGGGAAGGCGTATCCGACCAGGGGAATTGGATATCAAATATGCGGCTGGCGGCATGCTCGACGTCTACTTTGCAGCCAGATTCCTACAGCTGGCTGATGACATTCCGGATGAAGGAGAGGATCGGTCTACTCGCTCGACATTAGAGCGTCTCGAAGCGGCAGGTTCCCTTACTCCGGGAGACTACGAAGCGCTGGCTGGTGGTTACGGGCTACTGCGGGCGGTGGACCATCAACTGCGGCTGATTGTGGGAAGATCGGCCAGATTGCCCGGCACCGACCATGTGGTGACCAGAGACATCGCAGCGAAACTTGGGTTCGGGTCGGCTGGTGAGCTTTCGAGAACGATCATCGGCCACATGGAGGAGATACGGGGTGCGTACGAGCGGATTACGGGAAGTGGTGGAGATTGACGATTGCAGATTTCACATGAGAACTACGCAAGCTTCAATCCCTCACGCCTGGTTCTCGCGGGCGCGGGATTCGTACCAACAGCGAGTGCACCAGCGGTTCATTTGTTGGCGCTCTTCATCATCCTCTTGGGAGGCTGCGGGTAGGCGCTTTACCACCTCCTTCTCCTCGTCATTTAAATCTTTCCATCCTTTCATGGTCGATGTACCGCAGTTCGGACACGTGTGTTCATTAGTCATCATTACAACTCGATCCGTTCAGTCTTTTGATCGCTCAGAAAAACGAACATTACTGCACCTTGAGCCAGAGCGGAAGGCTCAGTCAGCTTGCTTTGGCTACCGTTACAAAAAATGTCAGTTTACTACCGTCGACTCATCGTGTAATTTATCGATAGCGCGCGGAGCGCACATAACGCTAACACGGTAAGCATGCGCTTCGGTAATTTAGGGGGAATGGATGTTTCGGATAAAAGCCTCGTACACAGAGCAGATGGAATTGAAGACCACGATCGAACGGGCCAGAGAGTTTTTTGGCGAGCTGCGTAACTTCGTAGAACTTATGCCCGGTATCGAAGGCATTCGCAAGGAGGCGGGTGGCATTATGCGGTGGGTAGTGCGGGCGGAAGTACCAGTGATCGGGCCCGTGCACGCCAGCTTTACCGTTG
This sequence comes from Pyrinomonadaceae bacterium, assembly GCA_035283645.1. Taxonomy (GTDB): domain Bacteria; phylum Acidobacteriota; class Blastocatellia; order Pyrinomonadales; family Pyrinomonadaceae; genus PSRF01. The sequence goes on along the minus strand of DATETN010000069.1, from coordinate 59,192 downwards.
AGAAGACTGATGATCGGCCCGAGCGCTTAGAGTGGTCTCCCGCGCGCACGGAAATGAAGAACTATCTGCGATACGCCGCTGCTTTTGAAGAGCGCGGACACAAAGTGCTCATTCGCATCGCTCAACACGTCGAATTACGGCGCGCGCAAGCAAAGGACCTGCATCGCTTTGCTGCATTGGTCGGAGAAGGAGCCATAAGCGCTGAAATGCAGAAGCGGGTGAAAGAGATGATCCGGGTGTTCCTAGAGCGCGCGCAGGCCAAGCTGGAAGGCGAAACGGCCGTTGAGCAAGAGGCGACGTAAAAGTACGAGTCAACCTTGAGCGATTTAGCGAAAGGACGGGGAGCACCCGTCCTTTCTTCTTTGACGACAAAGTCGAATTGCCAGAAATCAAGCTACCTGTTCACATAACTGATCATATTCGCAAACATTCGATAGGCCCCAGGGTGTCCTTCCCTGAGTTGGCGGTACCAAACCATGCTCGTGTAGATGTAGTTCCCTTTACCGTAGTTTGCGACCAGTAAACCGCCGGAGAGTGGCTTTTCCCCTGTGTCGTTTGTCGAAAACAACATCTGATACGCGGCATCCCATTCTCTGGGATAGTAAAGCCCACGTTCCTGGACCCAATTGCCAAAGTCTCTCTGCGTGATCCGGTTTGGATGATTCAGCATTCGATGGGAAGGCATCCGAAGTCGAATTGAAGCATCTTCTTCTGTCACGCGTTCTCCGCCGAGCAGTATAGGAAGCGGGGCTAATTGTGGGCGCGACCTTCGCTCGCTTGGATTCCACTCGCTGTCCTTGTGATAGAAAACCAAGAGCGTCCCGCCATCAGAGATAAACTGTAGCAGGCGACTATTATTGCTCACCAATTCAGGGTGGGCCTCGTACCCGCGGTTGTCGACAATAATCGTGTCATAGATGCTCAGATTGGATTCCCGAACTTCGTCCATGGTTAGCGACTTCGCTTCCACGCCTAGTGCCGTCAACGCGGTTTCAAGTGTGTCATCAAAGCTCGGAATGTAGCCCACGCGGAGGTTAGACCTTACAAGCGCATTACTTCGAACTACCGGAATTTCTTCATTGACTATCTGCACATTGGAATCGAGCTTTTCCACTGAAACAACGGTTGATCCAGAGCCCTTGCCTTGTCTTGGGGTTCTATTCGCGATGGTTGCATTGGCCTCTAATGCAACAGTTTGCGATTCGCCCGCGGCCAGCGAGACTTGCTTACCGAACTCGAATATTCGGAACGCCGGACTCGTTAGCTTCAAGGCTCCTACAAAGGTCTCCTCAGTATGGTTCTTGAGGTTGATCTTCAGCGCGATGGGTCGGTTGTTCGTAGCTGGGGTTTTAACTATGGGCTGCGGTGATACGTTGACGATTTCAACTGCCGGAGCCACATCAAGATTCAGTCGAGCGTTCAATTGAAATCGGATGCCAGGATCAAGTTCGAGATCTGCCTGGGCCCGGACGGTCTTACCCGAAAGCAGTCCATCGTAAAGATGTTTAGCCTTGGGAACGCTTAAAAGCACGTCTACTGGTGTTGGCACCTCCACATTGGCAGTCGTCTCCGTGTCGGCCAGTAAGTGTTCGGCGGCCTCTACCCTCTGATAGGGTTCCCACGCGCTGAGCGAGAGGCTGTGGACACGAAAAACGCTTGCACCGGTGTTTGTCAAAGTTACGGTGACACTTGTCTTGCGGCCCGGTACCAGCAGTGCGCCAGAGGAGATCGACAGCGATACGCCAGACGCCGCCGCTAACGCACGATCTAGCTTCTTTCTCAGCGACGCCGATTTATCAATATCGGTTGAATTCGATTTGGGAAGATCTCTTGACCAACGAATCAGCGCGCTCAGTGTCTCGTCGGGCTCCAGCGGGAGTTCATTTAGCTCAGACGGTGGGGTGATCTTCAGGGGCGGTGCGAGGCCGTAGACGAATGGAACATACACTCCTGTGGCTGTCTCCTGCTCACGAGCCTGCTTCACAAATCGGTAGCGGATAAGGTTCAGTTTCCCCGTCTGATTGTTCTGCATGCGCAACCAGTCGCGCACTGACTTTGGCCAGGGGCCCTGGCTGGCGTGTTGTTGCAAGGCCAACAGGGCCTGCTCGCCAAAAGTTGTGCCGCGTACCGGATCAGTCTCGTTTGGATCTATGACTACAGCTTCTTCGGGTGCTGTTGGGGATCCGCTCGAACCACGACGGGCGCGGACGAACAGTCGCTTCACCTGCCAAACGCCTACGGCGCTGAGCTGTTCGGGAAACTTTTGGGGATCTGCCGCTGCATCAAATGCTTCCAACACAAGCCTCCCCGTAGCCTGATGATGACCGTGACCACTCGTCATATCGTGGTTGGTTATGATGGCGTGCGGACGCAACTCCCTGATCTTCAGAACCATTCGACGTAAAGCTTCTTCGCGGTTCCAAAAGCGGAACGTTTCGTCCGCGGATTTTGAGAACCCAAAGTCCCTCAATCCAAGGAAATGCGGTTGCGACCCCTGGATTGCTGATGCTCTTCGAGTTTCAGCTTCACGAATAACCCCGAGTTCTTCATATAGTTCCGGTCCGATGGCGTTTTGTCCACCCTCACCATAAGTAGAGAACAAGGTCACCGTGTGCACTCCATACCTTCTTCTGAGCACGGTCAAAGTGGTGCCGTCTTCATCGTCCGGGTGTGCGGCTACGCACATGATCGTCCAGGGACTAAGAAGATCAAGCACTGCTTGTCGCAGGTTGGCTTCGTTGACCGTTGGCTTCGAGGCGGTCTCAGCCAATGCAGGCTCCTGGTACCTGACCGTAAATATCGCCGGTTGGCAAATGGTTGCAATAACCAGAACCGCAATCAGACCGCTTCCAATGCACCTTCGTTTGGCTCTTGAATCTGTCACTCTGAATCTCTCCAACTTGAACTCACCTCAGGAATGCCAACGCTCGAGTTTGTCGGCAACGAGCATACTAATGCCAATGATCGCTATTAGAACCACTCCGTATGCTGCGGCCGCACCCAGATTGAAGTTCCTCAACTCAGACGCAATTGCAATGGACACGGGACGGTTCGCAGGGACGAACACAAGCACCGAAGCGACATACTCGCCCATTGCGATTACGAACGCCAGCAGAGTCCCAGCTACAGCCCCGGGCCAGACAAGTGGCAAGGTGATACGGGTCAGGCGTCGCCACCATCGCGCCCCCAAACTTGCGGCCGCTTGTTCGAGAACTGGATCGAGTTGCTCCATGTTTGACTGCACCGCTCGAACTACTAGGGGCATGAAGCGGAGAAAGTAGATCACAGGCAGTATCCAGAAGGTCCCTACTAACACAAACGAACCCAAAAAGAGGCTTGGCTTGCCATAAGCCTCTGCGATCGAAATAGCTACAACCGTTCCGGGAAGCGCCCAGGGAACTAGCACCAGTAAAGAGAGCAGCCGCTTCCAGGCGCGCGAGCCTTTCCCAGTTACGAGAGTCGCGACGCAGAAACTCCACACAAAGGCCGCTACGGCGGCAACGGAGGACATCAGAAGGCTATTGGTAAAGGCTTCGCTCGCGTATGGATCGGTCAAAACCTTTGTGAAGTTCGCGAGAGTATAGGTGGGCGGGAATGTCTGGGTGGTCCACTGACCGTCGCGAGCAAAGCTAACCAGAAGCAGAGTAGCGATGGGAAGAAAAAGGATGATGGAGAAGGCCACGCTTAGAATTACTGCCACGGTTCGCGCCCGGCCCCGTGTGATGCGCCGTTGAGTTCTGGGGGCGCCCTTCATTGCTGCGGCGGCAAACTTTCTGGTTCCTTCGTAACGTTGAAATAGCAACAAGGCCCCGAGTGAGATTACGCCGAGAATTACTGTTTCTGTCACGGCGAGGGTGGTATCGCCTCGTTGCCTTGCCGTAAAGATTTCCAGCGTCAGAACGCGAACACTGCCACCAAAAAGGAGGGGCGCACTAAACGATGCCATCGAGGTCATGAACGTCAGCAGGCCAGCGGCGAGCAAGGAGGGGGTCAACTGCGGCAGCACTACGCGATACATAACCTGCGCCCTGTTGGCGCCTAGTACTCTTGCCGCTTCGGCTAGTCCTGCATCAATTCTTCTCAAGCCTGCTCCGGTCAAAATGTAGAAGAACGGATACATGGTGTAGGTATGAAAGAGGAGCAGTGCTGTCCAACCTTGTAGTGACCACGGCGCAGTCTGTAGGTTAAATGCAGATTGCATCAGACGGGCCAGAATGCCTGACTCACCGCAGAGCAATATGAACGCAACTGTCCCGACTAGCGGCGGCAGGACCAGTGGCATCGCCGCCAGCGCTGCAAACACACGCTGACCGGGAAAGGAAAATCGTTCAAAGAGAAATGCCAACGGGATCCCGATCAGAGCCGAGCCCACTACGCTTAATAGAGATATACCAACGCTGGCGAAGATAGACTCCAGCACAATAGATTGAGACAGAACTGAGGTGTAGTGAGAGAGGGTCCAACGTCCATCCTGCTGCAGCGATGAAAGGACCAATTCAACTGTCGGATAGACGACGCCATATGTCAGGACGACGATGCTGATGAGGAGTAGTGGTAGTCTTGACGAAGGAAGCCGCGGCATAGGCTTTCGAAAAGGGGTTTTTGCTTGTACTTATGGAGAGCCGAAGACTACTCGTTCTGCAGCAATGACAAATGCTCAATCGGCAGTTGAACGAGACAAGAATCTCCCACATCCAATCCATTTGGTCGCAAAACCAGCGCTTCAAGCGCTAGTCCTTTTGCATCAACGCGCACGGTGGACGTGGCGCCTGCGAAATTGATCTCGCGCAATTCTGCCGGAAAACAATTCTCACCGCTGACAGGTCCCTTCCTTATTTCGACGTGTTCCGGGCGGATTGCTAAATAACAAGGCTGGTTTAATGGCGCCAGGTGCTCTGGAGCGCGCAACCGGAGCGTGTGTTCACCTTCCAACGTTTTGAACTCGGCCACGGTTGCGTTCCGGGAGCTTAGACGCACCGCCTTTATCAGATTGTTACGACCGAGAAAGCGCGCGACTGACAGTTGCGATGGCTGCTCATAGAGTTCTCGCGGTTTGCCCGTTTGTCTTAAGTGGCCACCAACCATGACCGCGATCCGATCGCACAGTGCAAACGCCTCTTCCTGATCGTGAGTTACGTATACGGCAGTCAGGCCTAACCGGGTCACTAGTTCACGCAGTTCACCGCGGGTCTCTTCGCGCAGGCCAACGTCCAGATTTGAAAGGGGTTCATCGAAGAGCAACAACGCGGGCTCGATAGCAATTGCTCGCGCGATTGCTACTCGCTGTTGTTGGCCGCCAGAAAGTTCGTCAATGCGCCTTCCGGCGTAACCCGGCAACTGTACCAGGTCAAGTGCAGCAGCTACTCGTTCTGCGGTTTCTGTTCTCGTCTTGTGCCGAGCCTTCAAACCAAAGGCAACGTTCTCAAAGACATTCAGGTGGGGGAACAGTGCGTAGTTTTGGAAGACCATGCCAAAGCCACGCCGTTCGGGCGCAACTCCGGTGAAGTTTCTGCCCTCGTAGCTGATCGTACCGGTATCTGGCTCCTCCAGCCCAGCAATCATTCGCAGGGTTGTTGTCTTGCCGCATCCGGATGGCCCAAGCAGACCAAAGAACTCGCCACGTTCGACGTCGAGGGATACATCAACCACGGCGCTGGTTTGGCCGAACCGTTTTGAAAGATTATTGAGCGACAAGAGCGGGGGCATCACAGTCTCGGCACAGCCTATCGGTTCCTTCCACGGATTTCGGTGTCCCAGTAGCGGATCCATTCGTTTCCGTTTTTGCGCAGCAGGTCCCAATCCAACTCCAGACGAGTGAATGGCTCGTTCATCCATTCAGGCAATTGAGAACGATCAATATCGGAGCGCACTGGAATTCGATTGTACTTGTGGGCAGCATGTATCAGACTTTCGGGTGTTGTCACGAACTCGTAAAATCTTTGAGCCTCTGATTCGTTCTGCGTGCCCCGCACAACGGCAATTCCGTCTGTGACGACGGGTGTCCCGCTCGCCGGAAGTACGTAATCCAGCGGGAAACCCTTTTGTTCTTTGTACAAATGTACGTCGGGCAAATCCCAGAAGCTTACCAGTCCCTCCTGGCGCGCCAGTTTCTGCATCAACAGAGTCCCGTCGGCTGTGTATTCATGAACGTTGCGATCTAGCCTGCGCAACCATTCATATCCTTGGTCGGGCGAGCCAGTGCTTTTGTAGTACCGCCAGATAATACTGCCGAAGATAACCCGCATCGTATCCGAAGGGTTCGGGTTGCGAATAAGTACCTTGTCCCGCCACTTTGGATCCAGCACATCGTCCCAGTCGCGCGGGGCTTCAGAAGCAGACACGGCTTCGCGGTTATAGACGATGACTTCTGGTGTTTCGTAGGTTCCATGCCAGCGGTCCTGCGGGTCCCTGCTGGAATCCGGCACTTTATCCGCCCACGAAGGTCTAAACTGGGCAAGCAGGTTTTCCTCGGCTGCGACGTGAAAGGTCGTGTGAGCAGCACCCCACCAAAGATCAGCCTGAGGGCGATTCCGTTCTGCACGGAGCCGTTCAAGGATTTCTCTAGACCCCATGTCGAGAAACTGGATCTCAACATCTGGATGCTGTTCTCTATATCGGGCTATGAAATCCCGCAGCAGATCCTGCCCGTGGGGCGTATAGATGAGGAGCCGACTCGCGGTTGGACCACTGTCACGATTGCAGCTTATAAAGAGGGCCGCAACGCAGGTGATTACCAGGAGGAAACGGATGGCGGTGCAGTTTTTCACGATTTGCGAGCAGTCAATGCTAGCACACAACTTATTGGGGCAATATCTCATCTTTATGGTTGCAAATAGCCGCTCAGCGATTAGAGTATGAGGAGCGGATGGAAACCAAATGGCTACGACGGTAAAAAGAAAACTCTTCAAGGCGGGTGGTTGGGGAATTGCTAAGCGCCTGATCAAACCGATTCCAATTATCGGGTCGCTGTTTGCCGTTGGCCTGGCCGCGTATGAGATCCGCAAGAAGGGCCTTATCCCGGGTGCGGTCCATGTTGGACTCGATGTGACTCCCGTGGTTGGTACGGCTAAGAATGTCGTCGAAATCTTTACTGGAGACTGGATTCCCGACAAGCCCACGAAGACCTATAAGCTGACCTCAGCAACTCCCTCGACACCTGTTCAAGTAACGGGGAATGTTAGCGACCCGCCTGACTCGTCACCACAGACTCCTCCTGTGACCCAGTAAGTAAGCCGCGCATTTCACTTTCGACTCCCGCTCTGTAAAGGTTTATTCAGCGCTCTCAAGGACCGCCAAAACGCCCACGAAGCCGACCCGAATCGAACCCTCCGGGAACCCCTTCTGGGCCTTTGCCAATGATTTCTGGAATGACTGCGTAGATCAGCTTTGCACAAAAAGTATCTGCTCAAACGTCTTCTCTGTGCGACCTCAGTGTTCTTTGTGACTCTGTGGTTGTGCTTTCGGCGAGTTCCTTTATCACGAAGACACAGAGGACACAGCGGACGCACAGAGAAAAAGCTTATTTCGTACTCTTTGTGCAACGCCGCGTAGATCGTTTTCCCGGCGCTGGAAATTCGCGCAGGCCGACCGATTACGTCCCAACGGCGCTCTGGAATTGGTCTTCAAAATGTATATGCGAATTTAAGAGTCAAATGGAGTTCGGCACGGCAGCAAACACCGGAGGGTGTTTCTTGAATGGTTGCAACTGTTCATACGCGTAGGCCAGGCGCAACAGAGTCGACTCAGACCAATACGGACCAAGCAGCTGAAATCCGATTGGAAGATTCTCAGCCGACAAGCCGCAAGGTATGTTGATCCCAGGCACGCCCGCCAAGTTTGCCGTTACCGTATAGATGTCACTCAGGTACATGGACAACGGATCGTCAACCTTCTCACCGATCATAAAAGCCGTTGACGGCGAAGTCGGTGTGATTATGGCATCGCACCGTTCAAATGCACTCTTAAAGTCATTTTTGATCAACGCTCTTACTTGCTGAGCTTTACGATAATAAGCATCGTAATAACCGGCAGATAACACATAGGTTCCGAGCATGATCCGTCGCTTTACTTCTGCTCCAAACCCTTCATCGCGAGTCTTGCGGTACATTTGTCTAAGCTCGTCCGCCTCTTCGGCCCGAAAACCGTAACGTACGCCATCAAACCGGGCCAGATTCGAGGATGCCTCGGCCGTAGCAATGATGTAATAGACCGCAATCGCGTAACTTGCGTGTGGTAGCTCCACGTCTACCACCTCAGCACCAAGTTGTCGATACACATCCACGACATCGAGTACACTCTTGCGAACCTCAACCTCTAAACCCTCACCGAACAGCGCACGGGGAAAACCAAGACGTGCGCCCGCCACAGACCCCTTAAGCTCAGAAGCATAGTTGGGGACAGGAACATCTGCAGTCGTCGCATCGTGAGGGTCACGGCCAGCAATAACACCAAGCACGGTGGCCACGTCAGAGGCTGAACGACCGAAGACTCCAACTTGATCTAGTGACGAGGCGAACGCGATTAAGCCGTAGCGGGAATTACGACCGTAAGTGGGCTTCAATCCGATGACGCCACATAGCGACGCTGGTTGCCGTACTGAACCGCCGGTGTCGGATCCAAGCGCCACGGGGACAATACCCGAGGCTACCGCAGCCGCCGACCCGCCCGATGAACCTCCGGGGACTCGCCGAGCGTCCCAGGGATTTCTTACAACGCCAAAAGCTGAGTTCTCGTTCGACGAGCCCATCGCAAACTCGTCGCAATTCGTCTTTCCGGTGATCACTGCACCCGCCTGCAGCAGTCGTTCGATCACAGTTGCGTTGTACGGTGGTTGGTAGTCGCCTAGGATCTTGGAACCGCAAGAGGCCTGCATCCCTCGGACACAGATGTTGTCCTTGATGGCCATTGGAACACCGGCGAGTGCACCTGTACTGACGCTCGCGGCCCGGGCTAGTGCCCCTTCACGATCTATCTGCAAAAAGGCGTTTAGTTGCGGATTGAGGCTTTCTGCAGCATCGAGCGACTGTTGTGCGATCGCCTTTGCGTCAACTTGGCCTTGCGTCACGAGGTCGACCAGATCATTCGCGGATTTTCCGAGGAAGGTCATGACGGTTACAGTATTTTTGGCACGCGGAAGTGACCCGCCGCAGCGTCGGGCGCCTCCGACAGCGCAATTTTCTGTCCGAGTGACGGTTGAACCTCGTCTGCCCGAGACGCTTCTGTTGCTTCACCTGCTGGGGTCAGACCTCCAAGCGCAGGCTCAATACTTGTCGTGTCGACTGCATTCAGTTGCTCAACGTAAGTAACGATGCCGGCGATCTGAGGCACGAAGGTTTGCAGCTCATCGGCCGTTATGTCGATGTGGGCGAGCTTTGCTATCTTCTCGATGTCTGCTTCGTTGATCGGCATTCTTATCTTCCGGACTCCTTTAATCGCTGCAAATAACTCTTGGCGGCTCCAGTAAAGAGGCGACGCAAATGGGGGTCTGTAATTGCCTCCGCTGCATCTCCCAGGTCGGGAGGCAACTGCTCGGCCTCGTTCGGGTGGATGGCTATTGGGGTACGCTCCTGTTCGGCCTTCGCCAGCAAATCAACATCAATGATGAATTGAACGCTGCGAATCAGTGGCTGGCCCAGCGCGGCGTTCGTTTTTGAGATCAACTGTCCCAACATCGATTGTAACTGTCTCTTCCAGATCATGTCTGGAACAGCGACTTTCAGAATCTGCTCAGAAAACACTGTCGGAATCGCATACCGGCTGAGGCTTTCGCCGACGGTGCGATTCCACGCAACCCTGACAGCGACCTGCACGACCTCATTCGAATTGGCCGCCGCGCGCAGTACATCTGGTAACAGGTTGTTGAACTGTTCCATCTAAACCTCTATTGCAGTTTTGCCTACAAAGCCGCAAACTCTCGAGTTCCGTTTTAAAGTCAGCGACGCGGCAGTGTAACGGAGAACTTCCGAAGCCGCCAAGGAGGTAGACCTGGACCAAAGTGTTTTGCAAAGAGAAAAGCTGATCCTAGCTTCTAAGAGTCCACGTCGCGCCGAAATACTTACGGCCTCTGGATGGCCATTTGAGGCCGTCACCGCGGGAATCGACGAAACGCGCAATTCAGCTGAAGAGGCCACTGCTTACGTTTTGCGATTGGCTCGTGCTAAAGCGAATGCCGTAGCTGAACGCCTTGGCCGGGGGCTGGTGCTCGGGGCGGACACTGTGGTCGTGATCGACGGCGAGATCCTGGGACAACCGGGTGATCGTGAAAAGGCCAGGACGATGCTCCAGAAGCTTAACGGGAAGTGGCACGAAGTGATCACCGGAATTGCACTAGTGCGAGCTGGAACTGACCAGAGTATTGCAAACCACGTCACTACCCGCGTGCGCTTCAGTGAAATGACAGAGGCAGAGATAGACTGGTATGTCCAAACGGACGAACCTCTCGACAAAGCCGGCGCGTATGCAATCCAGGGCTTGGCAGCAGTCTTTATAAAAGAGATTCAGGGTGAGTACTTTAATGTGGTCGGATTACCAGTCAGACTACTATACGAGCTATCTCAGAAGGTTTAGCCTTCGATTACTTCAATTCAACGCGGGAGTAAGCTAAACCATCCGGCTCTTTGCCTGCCTGTAAGCGGTCGACAATCTTCCATTCTTTCAGGTCGATAACAGTAACGATGTCGGCATTGGTGTTAGCTACAAAAGCCCGGTTAACGCTGGGTATCACCAGGATTCCGACTGGCACGGGACTTTGCCCAAACTGGGTACCAAAGAGCCGCTGCTCTGTTTGTCCAGCCGCAGCTTTGAGTTCCATTGGAATTCGCTTGAGTTCTTTACGCGCTACCGCATCGAACACCGCGACATCACCGGACTGAGCATTTGAAACCAGGACGTGTTTTCCGTCACCAACAAATTTAATTCGAATCGGGAAGCTCTTTGAATCAAGTGTGGCGATCACTTTGAGTGTGCCTTGGTCGACCACAGAGATAGTGTTTGACTCTCTGTTAGTTACCCAGACCTCACGTTCATCAGGAGAGATATCAATCCCTTCTGCCCCGGCGCCTGTAGGGATGTCAGCAATCTTCTGCTTTGTCGCGAGGTCGATCACTGTTACGGTGCCTGAGCCAATATTTGCAACGAAGGCCCGATTGGTCTTAGCACTGACAGCCACCATGTGCGAGACGTTTTGTTCTGTGTTGATGGCATCCAAGACCTTTCCGCTGGTGACATCAACGATCAGAAGTGCCTTGTTTACTTCAGCAGTCACCGCAATTCTGTTGCCCTGCAGCCAATTGATCCCATGTGGGCGGCGATACTCGCCGAGATCTATGGTTCGCACGACCTCCTTCTTGGAAATATCAATCACAGTCAGGGAATTTCCTGGTTGGCGTTGAGCCCCGTAATTAGCAATCACCGCTATTTTCCCGTCTGGCGAGACCGCAGCTTCATGCGGCCCGACTCCCGTCGGCACGGTTGCAACACTCTTCTTTGATTTCAAGTCGATCAGGGAGACAGTGTTATCCGACTTGTTTAGAACAATTAAAGTTCCTTGAGCAAAAGCGCTCGGGTTATGCAAACCGATGAGACCAAAGGCCAATACTGTCAATAAAGTAATCTTCATGCTTTTAACACCGAAAAGTTGGAAAGTTGAGAAGCGATTAACAAACGAGCGTCCCGCCATCGACGTTGATGGCCTGGCCGTTGATCGAGCAGCCTTTTTCTGAAGCCAAGAGTAAGGCCAAAGCCGCCACCTCTTCCGACGTGACGAAGCGATTCTGAGGATTCATCCGCTTCAATGTCTCTTCGGTTTCCGCAGCGGGCCTTCCAGTCTTCCTTTCTATATTTTCGATGGCCCTGGTCGTCATGTCGGTATCGACATAGCCGGGACAGATGGCGTTGACCGTTATTCCTTTGTTGGCCACTTCGAGTGCTACCGATCGAGTCAGTCCAAGTAGGCCGTGCTTCGAAGCTGAATAAGCTGCGATATAGGGCGCACCGGTCTTACCCGCAATGGACGCAATGTTGATAATCCGTCCCCAACCGCGCTCGAGCATGTTGGGCAGAGTTGCGCGGATGCAATAGAAGCTGCCAGTAAGATTGATTGCAAGGTGTCGATTCCACAGTTCGTCCTGCGTTTTGTGAATCGGCGAACTTTCAGCGATGCCGGCATTGTTAACCAGAATGTCGGGAGCCTGCCCCATTGTCTCAGTTACTGTTGCGAACATACGCTGCACGCTTTGAAGATTCGCTACGTCGCAAACGATCGATAAAGCCTCAGCGTCCTGCGAGCGGCTGATCTCCTCGGCCACTAGTCTTACCTGTTCCAAGGTTCGCGCTGCGACAACTACTCTCGCACCCTCACGAGCGAATTCCAGCGCAATCGCACGACCGATACCGCGTCCCCCGCCAGTGATCAATGCCACCTTGTTCTTGAGTTGGTCCATATTAAGATCAGTGACCGGTGAAGTGCGGGTCGCGCTTTTCGAGGAATGCTCGCACACCTTCGCAGCCGTCTAGTGACTCGAAGCAGCGCATCTGGGCTTCGGTTTCAAAGCGGAGCATCTCTTCAAGTTCTGCAGCCTGGCTCATATTGACGGCCTGTTTTGCTGATGCTAACGCCAAAGGTGGTGCGTCCCTTAGTCGTTCAGCCAACCTCTGCACCGTCGCCTCAAGTTCGGCGGGTTCGACTACCTGATTCACAATGCCGAGTCTCAGCGCTTCCTGTGCATCAATCGACTCGCCGAGAAAGAACATTTCGCATGCTTTGTTTGGCGTAACCAATCTTGGCAGGAAATATGTTCCACCCCAATCCGGATGCAGTCCGACCTTTACAAACGACTGATTGAACGTGGCGGTCGTTGAAGCGACGCGTAGATCACAGGCGAGTGCCAGATTGCAGCCGGCGCCTGATGCTGGACCATTGACGGCCGCAACGACTGGCTTTGTGATCTGACGAATCGCCAGCACAACGCGTCGGGCAGCACCCAGTAGCCGAGAAAACTCCTCAGCGTCCCGTCGCTCGATTAGTTCTGCCATGAAGGGAACATCACCACCTGCGCAAAAACCACGCCCGGCTCCGGTTATCACGACGACGCGTACGTTTCGGTCGCTACCGGCGTGCTCAAGGGCTCCCGCGAGATCGCGGCGCATGTGACCAACGAGAGCATTGAGCTTCTCAGGCCGATTCAAAGTGATGGTCGTGACGCCAGAGTCGGAGGTAACGGTGATATGTTCAGGCATGGTAGCAACAGCGAAAAGCAACATCCCTTTAGCGGTTCTTGAACTCGGGCTTTCGCTTGCCGGTGTAAGCCTCAAGCCCTTCGTGCGCGTCCTCCGAACCAAAAAGTTGTTGTTGTAGTTCTCGTTCTAAAGCAAGGGCCGACTCCAGAGGGATCTCTACACCCGTCTGTACGCTTCGCTTAATCCTGCCCACCGCAAGGGAGGCTCGTCCCGGAACGGTGAATTGTCGTGCGTACGTGAGAATTTGCTCCATAAAAGCCGCATTCGAGTCTGCATCATAGATGGCGTTTAGCAGACCCAACTCAAGCCCTCTCTCAAAGTTAAACAACTCCCCACTCGCCATCAATTCTATAGCCCTGGATTTGTCGAGCAAGCGCGCCAGGCGCTGCGTTCCTCCTGTTCCTGGAAGCACGCCCAGGGATACTTCAGGCAGGCCCATTTTACCGCTGCCTCTGCGTGCGATCCGAATATCAGCCGCGAGTGCTACTTCAAACCCGCCCCCCACGCAATGGCCCTGAATTGCGGCTATTACAAGCTTGGGCGTGTGCTCGAGCCGAAGCAGAGTTTCGTTAGCATGTAAACAGAAATAGTACTTGAATGTCGGTGTGACAGTTGCGAGCATGTTAATGTTCGCGCCCGCCGAGAAGAATTTTTCACCGTTGCCGGTGATGACGATCACTTGCACTGTCTCATCCATCCGCGCAGTTAGGATGGCCTGGTCGAGCTGCTGCATCATCTCGTACGTATAGGTGTTGGCGGGTGGATCATTGAGAGTTACTACGGCAACCCCTTCCGCTGTTCGATACTCGATCAGTTTGGCTGTTTCGTTTTGCACGTGCTTGTTCCCCATTTCTGCTCGAGTCTATTGAGCGCCTGCGCTTCTTAACAACGCCACTATTTCAGTGTATCCGCCACCCTCAGCGAGGGAAAGTGCGGTGGCACCGTCGCCCTTTCGTGGGGTGACGTTTGCAGCGGCAGCGAGCAGGGCTTTCACGATATCGGTATGTCCACCATAAGCTGCCTCCATTAGCGCGGTGCGACCGTCAAATCCGCACGCGTTGACGCTAACCCCCTGGTCCAAGAGTTGTTTTACGCGAGCCTGATCTCCTCTACCGCTTGCTACCATCAGTTGTTCAACGCCAAGAATCATCTGAACGATCTGAGCGTGATTGCCGCTCTGAGCAAATGACAGTGCGGACTCGCCATCGTCCTTCTTCAAACCGATGTTGGCTCCGGCATCGAGCAGCAATTTGGCAATCTCTGAATTTCCTGCATAGGCAGCTTCAATTAGCGGTGTGCGACCGCCAACCGCTCGTACGTTGACGTCTGCGCCAGCCGCGATAAGTTCCCTAACCTTGGCAATGTCTCCGGCAGCGGAAGCTGGAATGAGCACTGCAGAATCAACAGGCATCTGTGGACCAGCTGTGCTTAGTGAAGGCGCAGGTGATGCCGTGTTGACTGGTGGAGGCTGCTCGCCGCAAGCAGATGTCAATGAAAGGAGCAGCAGAATTACCGGTACGTCGACACGCTGAGACATATTCTGATCAGGAGCTGTTTTGGGAGAATTTTCTGCACTTCTTGGATTATCTATTAACCAATCTGAATTCTCCAAGTTGTGGGCTGACTGGTGTCCTAAATTGATTTCTCTGCGGGGCATCTGTTCCTCCGTGAACTCTGTGGTCATGTATTCGTGGGACAAATCAACCACCTAGCCACAGAGGCCACGGAGTTAGCCCAGAGACAACGACTAATTAGGTCACCACCGGCTGACTTCCCGGATCAAACCAGAGGAGGCACGTGTTATGCGGAAGTTTAACCGCACTCAACCAAACTCTCCACGCGGGTTCCACTGAGCAATGACCACTGACTAATAAACCGCCAAGCAAAAAACAATTAGCAGCGGCGATCTCTTCCCGAAGGCCAATCTACGCTTTCAAATCATTCAGCGGCTGGCGCCAGATACTCAGCGATTCTTCCGTGCGGTTTGACGCGAACGTTCTGTTTGTTGCCTGACTACCCCCCAAAAAACCATAAAGGAAAAGTTGGAAGATGTTCTCGACCAGCGCCGCAACCTTGAGTTTTGCCTGTGGGTCATACCAGTTGTAAATCCAGTTCATCATTCCAAATAGGCCGTACGTCGCAATTGTGAGATCCGCTTGAACGTCCGCCGCCCTCTCTTTCTGCAGATTAGCCAGCAACGACCGCGCTAACCGTGTATATCTCTGCTTCTTGTCAAAGACATGCGCCTGAAGGTCGCCGCGGAGCGAATCCGCCTCGTGCGACAGCACTTTCATCTCCGCCATGTTCGCAGCAAAGAAGCGCAGGTGATTGTCGATGAAGATGCGCACCAGCTCAGTTGGATCCGTCTCAGCTGTGAGTCTTTCTTCAAGTCGCTCCAAAACCCGTCCGAAGCAGTTGTCCTGAATTAAAAAGAGTAGTTCCTCCTTCGATTTGCAATAGTGGTAAAGGCCCGCGAGACTAACTCCCGTGGCTCGCGAGATGTCGCGCATTGAGGTCGAGTGATAGCTCTTCTCCGCAAAGATACGGGCTGCATGTCGGAGGATGAACTCGAGCTTCTGATCGTATCGAACTGAGATCTGCGCGCTACGTGGCGAGACCTTAGTGCCACTTGTACCCCTCCGGGCTACTGAGTCTTGTTTCTCGATTGCTGCCATAGCCTTTTTCGTGCGCGTAGTCTTAAAGCCGAACGTATTCAAACTCGAAAGGCTTACCCTTGATGCCTGTTGCCGGTGGAGCGATCCAATTAGCTGTCTTTCCGAGTTCCCTCACTAGATGCATCAAGCTGCGCACATACTCGCGATCCGCAAGAGTCGGCAACCATTGATCCCTCTGCTTTTCGAATTCCTCGGGAAGGATCAGTTCGCCCTGCAGACTTAAGAAGTGACCAGCGTATTCGCCGACGTGACGGTGAAATCGCGTGCTTGGAAGATACAGGCGGTCGCTCAAACCCTCTTCTGCCAGGATTTTGTTCCATCTCGCGAGACCTTTCTCGCAGTCCTTCACGTATTCATTTCTTAGCACTTCGTTAAGAGCATTTCTCATCGGGACGTCGCGAGTTGTCAGTCGTCCACCTTCCACCACTGTCGTGGTAAAGGTTTGGTTCGCGGCAATGTGGTCCTCATACTGGTCCTGTTCTTTGTATCGACCCTTGAGTCCCGCTGCGAAGAAGTCTGCGGAGTTCGAACTTATCTCTCCTCCAAACAAATCAAGGGAATAGCTGTACCAGAAATTGATGTACCGCTGAATGATCTCAAGGGGAATGCCTCCCAACTCGCGGACATCTCCCTGCTTCATCAGTTGCGCAGTGCGTTTTACTACCCGCCCGATTCCGGTGTCGCCGACGAACATGTGATGCGCCTCTTCTGTCAGCATGAACTGGCAAGTCCTGGCGAGTGGTTCAAAGCCGGATTCTGCCAGCGCTGACAGTTGGTACTTGCCGTCACGGTCGGTAAACATCGTAAAGCAGAAGAAGTTTAGCCAGTCATCGCAGGGCTGGTTGAAAGCTTCCAGGATACGTGGCTTGTCAGGATTGCCACTGCGTCGTTCCAACAGCGCGTCGGCTTCGTCTCGGCCATCGCGTCCGAAATAGCCATGCAGGAGATACACCATGGCCCAAAGATGGCGACCTTCTTCTACGTTTACTTGAAAGAGATTACGCAAGTCGTAAAGCGAAGGACACGTTTTACCAAGCTGCCTCTGTTGTTCCACTGAAGCCGGTTCTGTATCGCCCTGAGTAACAATGATCCGACGCAATGAGTTTCGAAACTCGCCGGGCACCTCCTGATAGACCGGCTGGCCATAGTTGTCTCCAAAACCAATCTTGGAGTCAGGTTGAGCTGGCTTTAAAAATATCCCCCAGCGATAGTCGGGCATTTTCACGTAATCAAAATGTGCCCATCCGTCGGGTTCGACGCTGATAGCGGTCCGCAGATAAACGTCCTTCTGTTGAAAGCCTTCGGGACCCATCTCGTTCCACCAATTGAGGTAGTCAGGTAGCCACTTCTCGAGTGCCCGCTGCAGCTTCTTGTTCTCAGAAAGATTAACGTTGTTTGGAATGCGTTCGTATAAGTTCATAATTGCCTCTACAGCAGCTAAATTCCCCTAAGTCCTCTTGTAGTCGAATTGTGGTTGTGTTGGTTTGCCGTAATTGGTTAATGCTCCATGCTTCCCGACTGCATTTGGTCGCTGAAAGATCCAGTTCTGCCATGCGGTCAGACGTCCGTAGATTTTTGTGTCCATAGTTTCGGGGCCAGCGAATCTCAAGGAGGCTTCCATTCCTGTTAATGCATCCGGCGACAAAGAGGTGCGCTCCTCGATAGCGACACGGATTTCATCCTCCCAATCCAACTCATCCGGGGCAAAGGTGATGAGTCCGGCCGACTCAGCCTCCTCTGTGTCAAATGCTCCGCGATGGTTCAACACTTCTTCAGTTCTCTCCGGTTCGGCGAGGAAGCGCGATTGAAGTCTTGATAGACCATTGCTCATCGGAAGAGCGCCTCTGTTTAGGTCACTCAATGCGAGTTGCACTCCTGTCTCTGGATCGTTGAGCATGTAACTGCGATCAGCGGCAAGCACCAACTCGAGCAGGTTCCCAGCAAAACAACTATCCGGCTCAACGAACGCAAAAAAGCTCTTCGCTGTTAGATCAAAGCGGCGCAGGACACGCGCCATGTGCAAGATCGGTTCGCGAATGAGCCAGTGATCCCGATGGTTGCTTAGCGTCTCATCTACTGCGAGCACATTGGCGGCATCTCCGGTTGTATGCAGGCATATGAGCCCAATCTCAGGTTCATTTACACGCAGGTGAAGCAGTGCATTATCCAGCTCCCGATAAGCCTGAATGGGCCAGTATGAATCGCCTAGCTCTTGAATTTCGTTCGGACTGCCTGGGAGATTAGCTCCGGGACCATGGACTGTCAGATCGGCGTAGCGGCCCTCGCGGTTGAGTTTTAAGCTAACGTACTTGTACCGTCGTGAATTACCGGATGCTTCGAAATGCAGTTCGTTGAGTTTGATCCCCTTTACAGGTTCTGTTTGATCCGTTTGGCCGACGAGATCGTGGACGCGCTTCTGAATCTCTTCATTGAAACGGCTGGTCGGAAAGTAACCGTCGATAAGTCCCCATTCCTTTGCGCGCTTGCCCTTTAACCCTTCGGCAAGCGTAGAGAAGACATCCGCGCGATCACGCCTGACCTTTCGCTTGTCTACAAGTCTTGTGAGTCCACCCGTCCCAGGCAACACGCCGAGCAACGGAACCTCTGGCAACGAAACGGCCGAGTTGCCATCATCAACCAGATATATCTCATCACACGCAATCGCCAGTTCGTAGCCGCCGCCCGAGGCGGTGCCGTTCAGTGCAGCAACATAGCGACGCCCTGAGTGTCGAGAATCGTCTTCGATTGCGCAGCGCGTCTCATTCGTGAACTTGCAGAAGTTCACTTTAAAAGCATGAGAAGAGCTGCCGAGCATGTAGATATTTGCACCGGCACAGAAGATCCGTGGCTTTAAGCTTGTGATGACGACAACCCGTACCTGCGGATGTTCAAAGCGCAAGCGTTGAATCGCATCTGCTAACTCGATGTCGACACCGAGGTCGTAGGAATTAAGCTTTAGTTTGTACCCGGGGTGCAGCGTTTCGTCTTCGCTAACATCCATCGATAAGGTGGCGACCGCGCCATCAACGGTGAGTTTCCAATGGCGATACTGCTCGGGCGAAGTCTGAAAGTTGATCATCAATACCTCAGTGCAGTTGGCTTGCAACTCCGATGAGCCTTAGCCGTCATGCCGAATAGTTCGAACGTTCGTTCGGAAAACACAAATATTAAAGGGGTGGAGCGGAGAAGGTCAAGCGGCGGTAAAGCCAAAGAAAAGGGATTGAAGAAGCAAGCGATTTAGCAGAGAGATGAAGTAGACGGTCTGAGAGCGTCGCTTGACAGTTTTGCCACGCCGCGCGTAGGGTTTCAGCCTTCGGCGGAACTGCGAATCAAGTGCTGAGGCGTACAGAAGGACTGCCTGTCCTCTGGAGGCGAATCTGTTCTGGTGAACGGCGCGGTCTTCAAAACCGTCAGTGAGACTGTGAGAACAGGCTCAGGTAGGTTCGATTCCTACACGCCTCCGCCAACTGCCGAAAGAATTAATTGGCACTCGTGGTCCTCAAACGAGCCCTGTTCGCCGGCTCCGAATTGGAATCTCGAAAGGACATCCTCACCATGATCCGAGATTGGGTAGCGCTGAATATGACGCCGGGAATCGGTCCGCGAGCAGCAGCCCGGCTACTGGAACGATTTGGTTCAGCGGAAGCTGTATTTGCGGCCACTCGGGCTGAACTTGAGCAGCTACGACTTTTGCCGGAAGCTGTTGACAGCATTATCGCTCACGAATTCCAAGCAAGGGCGCAGCTTGAGATTCAGCGAGTGGCATGTTTGGGTTGTGATCTTTTGATTCTGGATGATGGAATTTACCCAGCACTGTTACGCGAGATTTACGATCCTCCAATTACGCTCTACGCAAAGGGTGCATGGGAAGAGTGCCTCGACCGCCCCTGCATCGCTGTGGTGGGATCTCGTCGCTGTTCCACCTACGGACAGAACGCTGCGTTAATGCTGGCACGTGATCTGGCGCAGCGTGGAGTGACTGTCGTTTCCGGCTTTGCCCGAGGAATAGACGCAGCTGCGCATCGAGGAGCCTTGGAAGGTGGTGGACGTACAGTAGCCGTTTTGGGTACTGGCGTCGACCAGTTCTATCCGAGGGATCATCAGAAGCTGGCGGAGGAGATTCTCGCCGGTGGCGGCGCCGTTGTGACACAGTTTCCGATCGGGACACCGCCGGTAGGAGAAAACTTTCCGTACCGCAATCGCATCATTAGCGGCTTGAGCCTTGGCGTAGTTGTAGTCGAGGCAGCAGAGAACTCAGGGTCTTTGATAACAGCGCGTCTGGCTATCGAACAGAATAGAGAAGTGTTTGCCGTGCCCGGAAATATCACTTCTAAGAACTCATTTGGCACAAACTATCTGATAAAAGGGGCAGGTGCGAAGCTGGTGCAACAGTGGCAGGACATAGCTTCCGAGTTACCTCCGCAGATCGCTGCGAACCTTCTTCCCCCGCCGTTTGGCGAAAAACGTAACCGTTCGTTGGTTGATCAATTGTCCTTGGTACCTGAATCTCTGAAAGGACCTGAGCGGTCGGTCTTCAAGGCCCTGACACCTGACACTCCGTCCCACATCGATCTGCTGTTGGACAAGTGCAAGTTGCCAATTACCGAATTAAATGCCGCGTTGTTGGCCCTGGAGATGCGCGAGCTAATTAGAGCGCTTCCGGGCAAATGCTTCGTGAGGAGGATTTGAGATTTGAAGATTGCAAATTGAGGCGAAGCGTTAGAAAAACGATCAATTTCAAGCGGCAATCGTAAATCGTAAATAACAAGCATGTCGAAAAACTTAGTCATAGTTGAATCGCCTGCCAAGGCAAAAACAATAAATAAGTATTTGGGCAAGGACTATCTGGTTAAGGCTTCGATAGGTCACATTAAGGATCTGCCTTCGAAGGGTCTAGGGGTTGACGTCGAACACGATTTCCAACCGACTTACGAAATAATTCCCGACTCCCGCAAGCGCAATAACAAAAAGATCGTTGCCGAACTAAAAAAGGCCGCAAAGGAAGCTGACGCGGTCTATCTGGCAGCAGACCCTGACCGGGAAGGCGAAGCTATCTGTCAACATCTGGCTGAAGAAATTGTCCCCAAGCGTCCGCCGAAACCTACATATCGAGTGATGTTTAACGAAATCACCAAGCGCGCGGTCAACGAGGCGTTCGAACATCCAAGGCAGATCGATGAGAACCTGGTCGATGCCCAGCAGGCGAGGCGAGTGCTCGATCGGCTGGTTGGTTATAAGGTCTCGCCGCTTCTATGCCGAACGATCGGAGGTCGCCTCAGTGCGGGTCGAGTGCAGTCCGTTGCGCTGCGGATGGTGGTTGAGCGCGAACGTGAGATCGAGAACTTCGTCAAAACTGAATACTGGACGATCCTGGCGAGGCTGGGTGCAAAGCTGCCACCGCCATTCGATGCGCGCCTCTTCCGCATTGGCGAACAGACAGTCAAGACCTCGGGATTCGATCAGGAGCTAAAGCCAACCGAGATTTTGATTGCTGATGAGCGCACCGCGAGCGACGTAGTTTCTGAAGCGCAGAACCAGTCGTTTGTGGTCAGTGACGTCACGACCAAGGAACGAAAGCGCAATCCTGTTCCGCCATTTATTACCTCCAAGCTGCAGCAGGAAGCTTCGCGAAAGCTCGGGTTTCCAGTCAAGAAAACCATGATGGTGGCGCAAAAGCTGTACGAGGGCGTTGAACTCGGACCCGAAGGATCCGTAGGTTTGATCACCTACATGCGAACCGACTCAACCAGGATCTCGGATGCGGCGTTGGGTGAAGTTCGAGAGTTTATCCAGCAGCAGTATGGCTCCCCCTACCTCCCGGACAAGCCAGTGCATTATCGTTCAAAAAAGGATGCCCAGGACGCGCACGAAGCTATTCGCCCCACTGAGGTGGCACGAACTCCCGAGTCGCTCGCCCGCTTTCTGAGTAAAGACGAGCTGAGACTCTATCGGCTCATTTGGCAGCGATTCGTCGCCTCCCAAATGACGGCAGCCGTATTCGATCAGACGACCATCGACATCAAGGCCGGGCGGTTTCTGTTCCGCGCTACTGGGTCGGTACAAAAGTTCGACGGATTTCTCAGGCTCTATCAGGAGGGTCGAGATGAAAAGACCGAAGATGATGAGGAGGCCGAGCGCACTCTGCCGCACGTTGAAGTAGGCGAGGTGCTCGATCTTCAGAAGATCACACCCGAGCAGCACTTCACTGAACCACCACCGCGATATACGGAAGCTACACTAGTAAAGGCGCTCGAAGAGAAAGGCATTGGTAGACCCTCCACGTACGCAGCGATCATGTCGACCATTCAGGAGCGTGAATACGTCGAAAAGCGTGAATCGCGCTTTCATCCAACCGTACTCGGAAAGACTGTGAACGATCTACTCATCGAGGGCGGTTTCGATGACCTCTTCAACGTAACCTATACGGCCCGAATGGAGGAGGAGCTCGACAACGTAGAAGAAGGTAAGGTGAAGTGGACCGATGCCCTGCATGACTTCTATGGCAAATTCTCCAGCGATCTCGACAAGTTCAAGCGTCACGTCACGGAAATCAAAAATGTCGACACGCCTACTGACGAGACTTGCTTGAAGTGTGGGACCGTAGGCATGGTGCAGAAGTTTGGCAGGTTCGGAAAGTATCTGAAGTGTCCGAACTGTGGAGCCACCCGCGATGCAGACACCACCGCCTCGACCGCAGACGGTGATGGAAATGCGGTACCGGCCAATGATGAACAAGTCGAGATCGAAAAATGTGAACTCTGCGGTAAGCCGATGCAGATGAAGCGCGGCAGGTTTGGTCCATTTCTTGGCTGCACAGGCTATCCCGAGTGTCGCAACATTCGAAAGATAGCTAAGAGCGGCGTCGCGGCACCGGCGCCCATTCCGCTTGACGAAAAATGCCCTGTCGACGGCGCACAGTTGGTCAAACGTTTCGGGCGTTTTGGTGAGTTCGTCTCCTGCTCAAACTACCCGAAGTGCAAATACATTAAGCAGGAGAGTACCGGAGTTTCCTGTGCCCGCCCCGGATGCACCGGAGAACTGGTTGTAAAGAAATCAAAGCGCGGCAAGGTCTTTTATGGATGTTCACAGTATCCAAATTGCGATCGGGTCTATTGGGACAAACCCGTGAGCGAGAACTGTCCCAACTGCAACGCGCCCTTCCTGCTTGAGAAGACTACAAAGAAGCAGGGAACTTCCAGGTACTGCTCAAACGAGGAATGTGGTTACCGCTCGACGGATCCCGGCACAACCGCTGTGGAACCAAAACCGGACCGACCGGGGGTACGCTAAGTACCTGCTGGTCAGAGGATTACCAAACTTCGCCAGCCTCTGGCCTTTGTGCTTGTTTCAGACCACCCTTCCGGATTGTGAGTCACTAGACGTTGCGCATTCGCTCCCCTTTTGGAAATTGGCTGTGATATAAGATCGCTTCGCACCTTCAAAGCAGCTCCCAGGAACTAAACACAGGAGAATTCATCAATGCTTCGACGCTTCGCTGCAGTCGTCCTGCTTGCGACCTTTGTCTTGTCACCGACCGTGCTTGCTCAGCAGCCGGTCACATCTCCGCCATCACAAACGAGTGCCCAGCCAGTCGCTGATCCAAATGACCCAATCGCCAGGATCAAAGATGAAGGGTTGAACCGTTCTCAGGTAATGCAGACTCTGAGTTATCTGACAGACGTCATCGGGCCTCGTTTGACCGGTTCGCCCGGAACGAAACGAGCGAACGAATGGACACGAGATCAATTAACGAAATGGGGACTGCAGAATGCCAGACTCGAGCCCTGGGGACCGTTCGGTAGAGGTTGGTCACTGAAGCGCTTTTCTGCAGAGATAATTGAGCCTCAGGCCATCCCGCTCATCGCCTATCCGAAGGCCTGGTCTCCTGGGACCGGTGGCGAACTGACTGCCGATGTAGTCTACGTAAGCGCTAAAGACGAGGCTGAACTGCAGAACTTCAAAGGCAAGTTAAAGGGCGCAATTGTATTGACTTCATCGGTACGTGAAGTGAAAGCACGGTTCGAACCTCTGGGGACACGCCGCGATGAGAAGAACCTTCTCGCGTTGGCGGACGCGCCTGATCCAATAAACTCGCCGAGCGGCGGCCGTCGCCAAATGAGTCCGGAGCAGCGGGCCGCCTCCGATTTCCTTGACCGCAAGTACCAGTTCTTCCTCGACGAAGGTGCCGCCTTGCTGGTAGATCCGAGTCGCGCTGGTGATGGCGGCACTCTCTTTGTGCAGTCTGCCACTGTGCCACGACTGGCCGGTTCAACCCCTGCCGAGCCCAATGTCAGAGGCGTTCCTCCTTACGATAAGAGCGCTCCAAAGATGACACCGCAAATGGTGATGTCGATTGAGCACTACAATCGTCTCGTACGGATGCTTGAAGCCGGAGAAAAAGTGAAAATGGCCGTGAGCCTTGAGGTGGAATGGCATGATAAGGATCTGATGGCCTACAACACCGTTGCAGAGATTCCCGGTACCGATCTGAAGGACGAGATCGTCATGCTTGGTGGCCACATGGATTCGTGGCATGCGGGCACGGGTGCCACCGATAATGGTGCTGGTGTCGCCGTAGGGATGGAAGCAGTTCGGATCATTCAGGCTCTTGGTCTCAAACCGCGACGCACGATCCGGATTGCGCTGTGGAGCGGGGAAGAACAAGGGCTGCTGGGTTCTCGAGCGTATGTGGCCCAACACTTTGGCAAGATGGAGTCGCCGCCGAACACCGCGGGAACTACTGGAGCGACCAGCGGATCCGGGAACGGTGCACCGGCTCCGACACCAGTGCTCATGAAAAAACCCGCCTACGACAAGTTCAGCAGCTATTTCAATCTCGACAATGGCACTGGAAGAATTCGTGGGGTTTATCTTCAGGGCAATGAAACTGCGCGGCCTCTGTTCAGGCAGTGGTTAATGCCTTTCCGAGACCTTGGCGCGATGACACTTTCGATTTCGAATACCGGTGGGACTGATCATCTGGCGTTCGATGGCATCGGCCTACCAGGTTTTCAATTCATTCAGGATCAGATCGAGTACTCCACGCGTACGCATCATTCGAATCAGGATGTGTTCGACCGGATTCAGGCCGATGATATGAAGCAGGCCGCCACGATCATGGCGTCCTTCGTCTACAATGCGGCAATGATGGACGAGAAGCTCCCGCGAAAACCGCTGCCTAGGTGAATACGTTCCAGTCACTTGCCACTGGTTACATACTCAACCAGGTATCGCCTCAGCTTCTCGCGATTGTGCGTGCGGTAATCGACGTAATCCGCGGCTATCCCCTGGTCGGCCAGGGCGAACAGAACAAAGGGCTCAAGTAAGCCTTCATCCGATAGCTTGACCAGGTTGGCTAGTGACTGGTCAAGCTTTTTAATTTTACCCGCCGTCTGCCTGTCCTTGATGGTGCGCACCACCATGGACAATGCGGCAACCTCTTCCCGAAGACTATGACGATAAGTAGTCTCTTTTGGGTAGGCCTTCGAGAATTCTCCTGCAACCCAAGTGGCGCGGGTTAATCCATACAACAGCCACGAACTAGTCCCGGTGCCGTCCTCCTCATCCTCAAACATCTTGGGATCGACGGTAAGTGTGACCTTCGAATCCGCAGGCTGGACCTTCGTAGGTATGTCTACTTGCGGATGTCGTAAAGCGACGCCGGCCGTGTCGGCCCAACGATTTAGTCCCGCCCAAACGAGTCGATTGTAGGGTTCTGCGATGGCGGCTTCTATATATCTTGCTCTTGCTGCTTCCAGCTTTCCCTGCCTCAAAAGAGGCGTGGCGGAATAACGGTACGCGGTCTCACGGTCCGGATCGATTTTGATGGCACGCGCATACCACTCCTCAGCCTTGTCAATCTGATTCAACTTCAGATACATGTCGCCCGTAAAGAGTGGTGCCTCATATAGTTTTGGATCGGCTTCCAAAGCGCGTTGATAGGCGACAGCGGCCGCACTAAAATTCCCTTTGACGTACTCCATCTCCCCTTCACGCATGGCATCATCGGCAGACTTGTTTTGTGAAAACACTTCATCGCGTCCACCGTCTGGCGGCATCGATTCCAATACGCTAATCAGCAGCGGGTGCTTTAGGCCGAGGTCTCTTGCCCGCTGCATGAGTGTCCGGGCCTTCATCCTCGTGCTTTTCCTGGATTCCGGATCCTTTAAGAGTTTCGCGTGGGCTGTTAAGGCAAGGCCGAAAGCGAAGAGTACCTCGCCATCAGCAGGGTTGTCTTGGGCCAGCTTCTCCAACAAGGGTAAGGCCTCCTCAGGCCGGCTCTCTTGCCATAGCAGGGAGAGTGCGCGCTGGCGCTCTGCTTCATAAGGGTTCTGTGCAGCGGAGTTGAACTGCAGACTGAGGATCAGAAACAGGGCAAATAACGTGGAGAGAGGCTTTATTTTTTGAGAGAGCATTGGTCTTCCTTTGGCGGGTTCCGATGACTGCAGATCTGAGAACTGCGTGAGGGAAGTGTAGGAGCAGCAATACCCTAAGTCAATGAAGATAGGATCAGCGTATCGCTGAGAATCCATTAACAAAAAAGGCGGACCAATTGAGGTCCGCCTAAACCCTGCTCGCCCTTGAAATCCAGCTAGACGGGACGTTCAGTGACTGGTTCATAAAGTGAACTTGGGCCAGCTTCAGCCGTACTTCGCGACGTTCTACGGCTGGGTTGCAAGCCCGGTTCGCTACTCCTCTCGCTGGAGAGATCCACGCCGATCCAATGCTTGAGTTTGGCGAGTAAGGCGGGCAAAACGACATTTTGCGCCGTCGATGACAGTTCGTTAACCAACCGGTCACCGATGGTAGCAGCCTCCTTGCTTAAGCGGTCGTATGCAGACGTCTCTTTAAAGCGCGTCAAGAGACCCGGTTCCTCGCTGTCGCCGTTGCCCGTCAACACTTGCTCCGAACTTAACGGTCGACTGGCGTAAGAACTTTGCGAAGGCGAATAGGTAGGATAATCGAGTTCGCGAGAGTCACCTTTTATTGCTGCGGCGATCCCATAGCCCACCATAAATCCCACTCCTGCAGCTCCCAAACTCCAAGCCACAGGTTGCCTCTTAAAATGTTCGCGCCAATCAAGTGCGTCTTTTACTGTCTCTACCTGTTGTGCCACTGTTTCCTTGATCTCAGTTACTGTCGTTGAAATCGAATCCCGTGCTTCTTCCATGCGGCGCTGCAACTCTTCTTTCGAGGGTTCTGTGCCTGCTGGAACTTCCGCCTTTGCTAAGCCTAGAGTTCGTTCTTGAGCCATTGCTTGTCCTTTCTGAGTTCCTCGATCGTGCGATTTGGCGCCATATCTACTTTGCTCAGCCGGTTTTTCATCACTGACACTATCAACCCGCCAACCACCAGATAGAATAAGCCCGTGATTACAAAGCCGAGCGCGTATTTCGCTGGTTGGCTTAACTCCGTTTGTGCGAACAATGTAGATACGCCAAACGCTATGGCGACATTCACGAGTGCGAAACCAATCGCGGCAATGATCGCGCCCAGAGCAACCGTGATACCTCCACGAGCGAGCTGATTGACTTCCTCCCGGACTTCAACCTTCAGCAGGCTCAACTTGGTATCGAAGAGCTGCATCACATCGTCGCCCAACCGACTGACGAGCGACGTAAGACTCTCGTTTTCGGCAGGTGTGCTAAGCGTAGTTTTCGGTGTCGCCATGATTGAATCCCCCTTTCCTCCTAGCGGTTTGAAACCTGTGTCGGTCTAGCGCCGACCTCGAAGAATCAATCCAACTAACAAACCAGCCGCTGCCGATATCAGAATCGCCTGACCTGGATTCTGCCGCGCATAGTCCTTCGCGTTTTCGGCCATTTCGCGGTAGTCGACGTTCTGTAGGTCCTTCAGCTTCTCGCCGACGACTGCCACTTTGTCTGTTACATAGTCCTTGGCATGTGTTGCTGCTTCAGTTAATCGGCCGGCTTGCTCCTGGGCGACGCCAACTGCAGAGCCGGCACCAGCCCCGCTGCCAGTATTGAAAGCCCCGCCAGATGAGCTGCGGTCAGTTTGTGTATTGGTGGTTCCGGGTGTCGATGTTTGGGAAGTACCACCGAAATCCGATGATGTTCTGTTCTGCGACATGTTGATCTCTCCTTCAGATGAATTCTTTCGTCTCTTACTACTTGAGAAGATGTATTGTTCCAGAATCTTGTGTGCAAACTATGTGCCTACGTTTGACGGAGATAGTTCGCACAATTTCAACGGAACTCTGCAATTCTTGTTGCGAAAAGGTACGACTGCAAAATCTGAATTAGATCGCAATCGATACGCAGGAACTCAGCAACCAGAACAGAGCGAGCGGAGCGGATGGTCCGTCTGTCGTTAACTGCTTTTGTCCCGTCTAGTGGAGTGTGCATCCGGCTCCTGCCACAGAACGTTTTGCCTAAGTCAAGAAGAGATCCTCCCCTTCAACCCCGCTGTATTTAACTAAATGCTTGATTTCCTTCGAGGCCGATTAACCAGCACGAGGCTGCCCACCAGAGCCTTGTGATGTTCGGCCCAGGAGGGATTCCCTCTGTTGATCCGAGCTAATTGCGATGACTTGACAGCTTTCCACTTCGCTGGTAAGTAAGTACTTACTTCCAGAGGGGAGGCGTAAACAACTAGCTTGGCAAAGGAACTAGACATCACCAAGACGAACGGTCCCGTGGGACGAATGGCGGGTGACGAGCGACGGCTTCAGATTCTCCGAGTCGCGGTCACGCTTTTCTCACATCGGGGCTTCCGGGGCACCACCACCAAAGAGATTGCCTCCGCCGCCGGCGTCTCCGAAGCGATGGTCTTTCGCCACTTCGCCACTAAAGAGGAACTCTACGCCGCCATTCTGGATCACAAAGCCTGCTCTGAAGGGCCAATAGATCCAGAACAGATGGTAGCCGAGGCTTTGGCAAGAAAGGACGATCGGGCTGTATTCGAAGGATTGGCCTTCGGGGCGCTGCAACATCACGAACGAGATCCCGAGTTTCAACGCTTATTACTCTACTCGGCGCTCGAACAACACGAACTCGCCACGATGTTTTTTGAAACATTTGTTCGTCGCGTGTATGAGTTTCTGGGTGACTACATTCGTCAGAGACAGCGTGACGGCGCGATGATCGAAATCGATCCGGCGATCGTCGTCAGGGCTTTTATCGGTATGATCATGCACCACTCACTCAACAACAATCTGTGGGATCCAAAACGGCGTTTGCTGAACATCTCCAACGAAGCCGCGGCTCGCCAATTCACTGAAGTCTTGTTGTGCGGCATCTCAACCAACCAATTTGTCGAATCGAGGAAGAGATAGCTTTATGCGATCCAGCGCTCCCCTCAACATGCTGTTGCTTATTGCCGTGTTGTCAGTCGGGGCAATTTCATCAGTTTCTTGCGGCGGCTCGAAAGCCAACATCCCCTCGGAAAATTCGGCCAGTCAGCCCCCTGCCGCCGTTGATGTCACAACAGCTGCGGCAATAATGCGAGAGTTGCCAAGATATTTTGAAGCAACAGGAAGTCTGGCGGGCGACCAGCAAACGGATGTTGCGCCCTCAATCGCCGGAAACGTAGTAGCCGTTGGGGTTGACCTCGGTAGCTATGTTAAGCAGGGTCAGATGATCGTGCGTTTGGATGACGTCGATCTTCGACTTCGCGTAGAGCAGGCGCAAGCACAACTTGACCAGGCAAAGGCCGCATTACGTCAGGCTGAAGAGAAGGTTGGATTGCGGCCGGGACAGGCATTCGATCCGGAGCGAGTGCCGGAAGTAGCGAATGTCCGCGTTGCTCTCGAACTCGCCGAAAAGAACCTCAAGCGTGCCGAGAAGTTAATCGAATCGGGAGATGTGGCTCGCGCCTTCTACGATCAGCAACGCGCGCAGCGAGATCAATTAAGAGAGCAATACGAAGCAGCACAATCAAAGGCAAGGCAGGACTATGCCGCAGTTGCAACCGCCAGAGCGACGGTCAGTAATGCTGAAAGCCAGCTAGGGCTCGCGCGCCGCAGCTTGTCGTATACGAATGTTTTTTCACCAATCGATGGCTATGTCGCAGAACGCACTGCGGACCTCGGCGAGTACGTCTCTCCTACCGAAAAAGTCGCCACCATTGTTCGCATTAATCCGCTGCGAATTCGAATTGACATTCCAGAGCAAGCCATACCAGACGTTCAGGTAGGGCAGGCTGTATCCGTCAACACGAGTGCGTGGCCCAATCAGAATTTCAGCGGACGAATTGCCAGGATTTCTCCGAATGTCTCGGCCACATCTCGTACGCTTACCGTTGAAGCTGAAATTGGGAATACGAACGGCTCTCTGAAACCTGGACAGTTTGCGACGGTCAGGATTCTGCAGCCACGTGCTGAACCTGCTGTTTTGGTTCCCGCCAGGGCCATCAAAACAGAGTCCGGCGTAAACCGCGTTTACGTAATCAAAGATGGTCGAGCGCAACAGCGTCTGGTGCAGCTCGGCCAATCTGAAGGCGACTTAATGGAGATTAAGAGCGGGATCGCTGTGGACGAACAGGTGGCAACCAGCAATCTGGACCAGCTGAGCGACGGAATTCCGGTCAGGCAATAACCTGCAGGGTTTTCTTGCTATGCAAAAACTAGCTGAAATCTGTGTGCGGAGGCCGGTATTCGCGACCATGCTGATACTGAGCCTCACGGTTGTGGGGCTCTTCTCCTACAACACTCTGGGAGTTGACCTGTTCCCGAAGATCGATCTACCCACCATCACCGTCACAGTTGTTAATCCCGGCGCCTCACCACAGGAGATTGAAACGGAGATCACTGACAAAGTCGAAGGCGCAGTGAACACGATCAGCGGTATCGACGAACTGCGTTCAACCTCCGTCGAGGGTGTCTCACAGGTCTTTATTACGTTTCTCCTGGAGAAGGACCCGGACATCGCCGCACAGGAAGTCAGGAACAAGATCGACCTCATCGTGAACGATCTACCAGTCACGGCCGAACAGCCGATGGTGCAAAAGCTCGATACAGATGCGGCGCCTGTGGTCAGAATCGCAGTCTCTGCGCCACGCTCTCTCCGTGAGGTAACCGACGTCGCCGACAAGCGTATCAAGCAGCAGATCGAGTCCATCAACGGTGTCGGCGAGGTGAGTATCGTAGGGGGCCGAGAGCGAGAGATCCAAGTATGGGTCGATCCGGACAAGCTGCGCGCTTTCGATGTAACCGTAGTCCAGGTTGCTGATGCGGTGCGGGCTCAGAATATGGAAGTTCCGGGCGGCCGCGTTGATGAAGGCACCCGTGAGTTGACCGTGCGAACGATGGGGAGGATCGTTCAACCAACAGAGTTCAACCAACTGATTGTAGCCAACCGCGGTACATATTCCGTCAAGCTCAGTGACGTTGGATATGCAGAGGATGGCGCCGAAGAACCACGCACGGAAGCAAAACTAAATGGTCAGCCTGCCGTTACTCTGATCGTCGCCAAACAGTCTGGTCAGAACACGGTGGCTGTTGCAGACGCCGTGAAGGCTCGCCTTCAAGAGATTCAAAAAACGCTACCTCCCGGTTTCAAGACTGAAGTTGTTGGTGATCAGTCGATTTTCATCAAGGCGTCGATTAACGCCATCCAAACACACTTGATTGAGGGAAGCATACTGGCCGCGATCGTCGTGTTTGTGTTCCTTTGGAGTTTTCGCTCGACCTTAATCGCCGCGTTGGCAATCCCCACCTCGCTTATTGCCACTTTTGGCCTCATGGCGGCTATGGGATTTACTCTCAACAACATCACGATGCTGGCGCTGACCCTGATGGTCGGAATTGTGATCGATGATGCGATAGTCGTTCTCGAAAACATCTTTCGATTCATCGAAGAGAAGGGAGTTCCACCGTTTCAAGCGGCCATTGAAGGAACCAAAGAGATTGGGCTCGCCGTGACGGCGACTACACTCTCGCTGCTGGCGGTGTTCCTTCCCGTGGGCTTCATGGGTGGCATTGTGGGCCGCTTCATGTCCTCATTCGGCCTTACCTCATCCTTTGCTATCGCAGTCTCGCTGCTCGTTTCCTTCACGCTGACGCCCATGCTGGCGGCGCGTCTAATCCGTCGTAGCGAGGATGCAGAAGAGGGGAGTTTCGAGCGGCGCACGGAGCCCTCTGACAAGGGCTCGAAAAGCTCGCGCTTCTATGCACCAATCGAACGTACCTACACCCGGATGCTGGGCTGGTCCATGAGCCATCGCTGGGTGGTTGTGGCTGCCTGCCTGGTGGTGATTCTCAGCATCGTTCCGTTGTTCATGTTTGTGGGCAAAAATTTCCTGCCGGTCGACGATCAATCGCAATTCGAACTGAACGTGAGAGCGCCCGAAGGCCACACGCTGGCTGCTACCTCGGCACTGGCCGATCGCATTGCGACGGACATTCGCAAGCTTCCGGGAGTAACAGACACGCTTGTAACAATGGGAGGAGGTCAACAGGAACAGGTCAATGTAGCCACAATCTACGTAAAGTTGCTGCCGATTGAAGCGCGCAGCGTCACTCAGAACGACCTGATGCTCCGCGCACGTTCAGAAATTCTCGCCAGGTACTTGCAGGAGTTTCCTGGGCAACTGCGGACCAGTGTCCAGCAGGTGGCCACCATCTCCGGTGGTGGGTTCCGCAATGCTGACATTCAGTACGTGATTAACGGACCGGATCTGGAACAGTTAACCAGGTACTCGGATGCATTGCTGGAGAAGATGAAGACAATTCCAGACGTGGTTGACGCCGATTCGACACTGATCACTGGAAAGCCTGAATTGCGGGTTGTAATTGACCGTCAACGGGCAGCGGATCTCGGGGTAAGAGTTGGGGACATTGCCCAGGCCCTTAACACTCTGGTTGCTGGGCAAAAGGTGTCCAC
This sequence comes from Pyrinomonadaceae bacterium, assembly GCA_035283645.1. Taxonomy (GTDB): domain Bacteria; phylum Acidobacteriota; class Blastocatellia; order Pyrinomonadales; family Pyrinomonadaceae; genus PSRF01. The sequence continues at coordinate 26,440 of DATETN010000069.1, read as the reverse complement.
TTTCAACGCCGGCACTGACCAATATGATGTGCGTGTGAGAGCGATTGGTGAGTTTCGGGCGAGCGTCGAAGGATTGAAGAGAATGATTGTGTCGTCAACGAAGATCGGTTGGGTCAGTCTGGACAATCTTGTCCGGATTGAAGAGGGCACCGGCCCGTCGGCAATCGACCGTCTGAATCGGCAGCGTCAGGTGATGCTACTTGGAAATGTGAAGCCAGGTGGATCACAGGCCGCTGTGATTCAGCAACTCAACCAATACGCCGAAGAGATAAACATCGACAGCGCGTATTCGACTGGACTGGCAGGACGATCCAAAGAGCTCGGCCGCGCGGGATACTATTTTCTCCTCGCGTTCGTGCTTTCATTTGTCTTCATGTATATGGTTTTGGCGGCCCAGTTTGAATCATTTATCCATCCAATTACAATTCTGTTGACGCTCCCGCTGGCAATACCTTTTGGCATTGTCTCACTACTCTTAACTGGCCAGACCGTCAACATATTTTCCGGGTTGGGCTTATTGCTTCTATTCGGCGTCGTTAAGAAGAATGCCATTTTGCAGATCGATCACACTAACCAGTTGCGGGCGCAGGGAATGGAGAGATTGGAAGCAATTATGCGAGCTAATCGCGATCGGTTGCGGCCGATTCTTATGACGACGATCGCACTGGTGGCTGGTATGTTGCCGCTCACGATTTCGAGTGGACCGGGATCAGGTACCAACCGTTCAATTGGTGTCTTGGTCGTTGGAGGTCAGACGCTCTGTTTGTTACTGACCTTGCTGGCTGTTCCGGTCTTTTATTCGCTCTTCGATGACGTTGGCAAGAGCAGAGTCTGGAGTTTTCTTCGTCTCACCTTCGCAGGTGTCGTAACTCGCGTGAGACGTAAAGCTGCGAACGCTACAGCATCGCTCTTCGGCTTAATCTCAAAGCAGTAATGATCGGAAGAATTTCAATGGTAATACCAGGATTACACGGACCATTAGTCGCCCTTTTCGTTTTGGCCTTTTTGACTCCGCGAGGCGTTGCGCTCGCTCAGCAGCCTACGCCGACGCCTCTCGTCGAGCAAAAAGTGCAAGTAGAGACGATAGCTCCCGAATTTCGGGCCCAGCAGACGCCATTACCGGATCTTTCGCGTGTTGGAGTGGAAGCTGATCGGCAACAACCACTTTCTTTGCGTGACGCGATTTCGCTGGCGTTGGAAAACAACAAGGACATTGAGGTCGCCCGGCAGAACGTCAGAATTGCTGAGTTCGACTTGACCGGAGCACGCGGTGCGTATGACCCGCGGCTGACCTCGGCCTCATATTTCGAACGCATAAAAACTCCGGTTTCTAGTTTTCTTGCGGGCGGTTCGGATGGCGTGACCACGGTTTCCGATTACACAACAACTGCGCGCTTAGAGGGCCAGGCGCCCAAGTTTGGAGGCAACTACCGGTTCGACTTCTCTTCGATTCGACAAACTACAAATAATCAGTTTACGGCGTTGACGCCGCAGTTTCCCACTTCCCTAACATTCAGCTATACACAGCCGCTCATGCGTGGGCTAAGCTTTGACAGCAGTCGGCGCCAGATCGAGATTGCCAAGAAGAATCTGTCTCTCACTGACGCGCAGTTCCGTGAGCGGGCTATTGAAACGATCACCAACGTACAGCGAGCTTATTGGGATCTTGTGTTTGCGCTGCGCAACCTGCAGATTCAGCGCGATGCCGTACGTGATGCGCGGCAGCAACTTGAACACAACAAGCGACTTGTTGCCGAGGGTAATTTGGCGCCAATTGATATAGTTGCCGCCGAAGCTCAAGTTGCCGGTTTTGAACAGGAACTTTTCTCGGCAGTCGAAGAAGTTTCCCACACCGAGAATCGTTTGAAGCAGCTGATCGCTGAAGCTCCGAACGCTCAGGTCTGGACTCGTTCTTTGATTCCTATTGATGAGGTTGAGCTTGTTGCCCTCGCTATATCCCTCCCCGACGCAATGAAGACGGCAGTATCGAATCGACCTGAGTTACAACAGGCAAAGGTGCTCGCTGATATCAATCAAATCGATCAGAAGTACTTTAGGGAACAGACCAAACCAGCCATTGATCTGGTTGGCAGTTACGGCGTTGTGGGCCTCGCTGGGACCGTTAACGCGGGCGCTACGAATCCGTTCCTCTCCACGACCGCCCTTCGGGACCGCTTGAACGAACTGTCGGTGCTGGCCGGATTGAGTCCGTTGCCAGTGCCACCGGGGCAAACGCTGCCCCAAGATCTAATCGGTGGTTATGGACAGTCTCTGCAAAACCTTTTTGGAAATCAGTTCAACAACTTTCGTGTCGGCGTACAATTTAGCCTGCCGTTGCGGAATCGAACTGCGGAAGCCCAGCTGGGTCGTTCTCTGGTAGAAGCAGAACGTATTGCAACTCAGCGCGCGCAACTGGAGCAGACAATTCAAGTAGAAGTGAGAAATGCGCTACAGGCGTTACAGAGCGCTCAGGCCCGACTTCGCTCGGCAGCCGTCGCGCGAACAGCCAGTGAGAAACAGTACGAAAGTGAAAAGAGAAAGCTTGATGCCGGCCAGTCGACAGTCTTCCTGGTGCTGGAGAGGCAGACCGCTTTGACTGCCGCAAAAGGGAATGAACTGCGAGCCCAAACTGAAATGAATAAGGCCACAGCGGAACTTCAGCGAGCCATGGGGAACGTTTTGAACGTTAACAGCATAGTGGTGCGAACCCGGTGATTCATTGAAGATTGACGATTGCTAAACTTGAACTGCCTGATGTTCAGGGCTGCAAAGATGCAATTTCGACAGGCCTCGATTTGCAATCGTCAATCCTCACCTGAATATGGAGAACATCTCATGAGGTGTCCAAGGTGCGCCAGAAAGACTGGATGGGCCAGGTTGCGCTGCCCGGCCTGTAGAACAAAGTTAGTTCAGTGGTACCTGGTTGCCGGAGTGATGCTTATCTCGGCGTGTTATGTAGGGCTTGTGGTTCTCGATCAGGTGATGTAGTCGGAAGATGAACAACGGTACGACAGAACTGGTGCTGTTCGGCTTGGTGATGTTGGGCCTGTTGTTATTCGGTGTTACAGCTTCGGCCCTGTTTATCAGACAGTGGCGACGCGAGCAGCGTGACAAACAGGCACAACGTAATGACATCCCACCGAAAGGTCGTGGTCCACAGTGAATGTTCGCGCTGCTGCCGCCGGTAGGCTGGGCTTTGGTGAAACCGGTGTAACAACTACCCATAAAGACCAGTGATCGGAGAGCCCAATTTCTCGATCGATTCCGAATCGAATCGTTTCAAATCCGCGCAGCCAAACCCAGTCAAGCTTTAACTTTAAATCGAATAAGAGAAGTCTGCGGCAAAAGGTTGACTGGCCATCGAAAGGTGTTTCGAACCCCGCGTTTCGGAACAGGTTGGGGTCTTCTTTTCCCCTCATGACAATCTCAAAATTCAAGGTGCAATCCGTCAAATGCCTCTATGGTCTCCCCGGGCCACAGTTTCTTTGCCTCAGCGACAATATCGACCTCATCCCATTCCGGGTAAAGGTGAGTGAGGACCAACCTTTCTGGAGCACTGACCCTGGCAATCTCCATCGCCTCTGATAGTTCCAGGTGTGTCTTAACAGGTTTGCCGCGGTGAAAAGAACATTCCAGCAAAAGCACCGATGCAGCCCCGCAAAAATCAATCAATTCCTCTGAAAGACCGGTATCGGAAGTGTAGACGATCGAGTTTCCGTCACGCTCGCTGATACGTATTGCCATACTTTCTGGCGTGTGCGGCGTCGAGAACGTTCGCGCAAAGATGTCTGGAAGTATTTCAAACTGCTGATTTGGTTCGACTTCGAACAGCTGTAGAGGAAACGGCTGGTCGAGCAGTTTATACTCTCCGGCAGCATCAAACGTCTCCAGGATTCTGCGCAGTCCGTGTGGGCCGAAAATACTAAGCTCTTTCCTTCGGCGTTGTGTTTGGGGCGCCCACCGAACTCCAAAAAGAAATGGGGCTAGTCCGCCAAGATGGTCCAGGTGAAAATGACTGATCCAGATTGAGTCCAGATTTGGCCAGTCTAGTCTCTCTTGTGCCGAGCGATGCGCGATGTCTGCGCTGGCATCAAGCAGCAGGGAGCCAGTGGTAGTTTGGAGCCAGAAACCTGCCGCTGCTCGCCGAGCATGAGGAACAGATGTACCAGAGCCGAGGACCACAAGCTTCATAATTGAACTTACCATCTGGGGGAAAATATAAGAGGGATCATATTCAATCATGGACTTGAAGGTTTGGGAAGGGACTCTGTGACGACAAATTTTCCATTGGTCATTTGCCATTCTTTATTTGGAATTGGACCTCAGCGCGATGTCCAGGGGTTGACCCGAAACTCCCGTTTAGTTGATCCTCGAAGGGCTATGGCAGCAGCGGGAACTCAACTCGACGTATTGGCCGTATTCGCTCATCCTGACGATGCCGAGCTTTCAGTTTCTGGAACACTCTTGAAACTAAAATCGCTGGGATATCGGACTGGGGTCATTGACATGACGCGCGGTGAGATGGGTACCCGTGGAACACCCGAACAGCGAGCCAACGAGGCAGCGGAAGCGGCCAGAATCCTGAAGCTCGACGCTCGTCTCAATCTGGATCAGCCCGATGGGCATGTTTGGCTGACAGAGGATGCTCGGCGCGCGCTTGTCCGAGTCTTGAGGGAATACAAGCCGCGCGTGTTGATGACCACGTATTGGGAGGATCCCCACCCCGATCACGCACACACCAGTATGATCACGCGACAGGCTGCTCGGCTCGCCTCGATGGTTAAGTACGATGGCGAATCCGGTCAGAAGGCGGTACCTGTGCCGGCCATCATGCATTCCCTCTTTTCACGCCGGGTCGCACCGTCGTTCATTGTCGATGTGTCAGATTTTGTTGAAGATAAGACGCGGGCGATAAAGGCGCATGTTTCGCAGTTTTATCGGCCAGATTCCGAAGAGCCGGTGACGCGCATCAGCGATCCGGGTTTTCTCGATCAGATCGATTTCCGGATGCGGTACTTTGGCTCGCTGATTGGAGTTGCTGCCGGTGAACCGTTTTACGTTAGCGAGGCTTTGAACGTTGAAGATCCTTTTGCCCTCCTCACGCGCCCGATGAACATCTACTCCTGACGCAATCCTACTCGAGCGTGGTCAGTTCGTTTGCGCCTTTTTCAAGTAGGGCACGAGCTATCGCCAACGTTGCAGTTGCTCTTGGAGCCTCCGCAGTAAAGCCTTTTGCGATCTCAATGGATCGATTCAGATCATCCTTCGCCAGAGAACGAAAGAGTCCCAGCAGATCGAAATCCGCCGCGCTTGCGTTTGATATCACTACCATCTGGCGTGTCCTGAGAGTTGAAACAACGGAGCTGTCTTCGCCTGTAAATCCTTCGCTGGCGTTCGCAGCCTTCAGAGCTTCATTTACCAGTTCCCAACCTCGCACGCGATCAATCTCCATCATGACTGTGGCCACACCTACGAGGCACTTCGGCCGGTCCGCACTATTGCCTCCGATCCGCCGGGCCTCTGCCATAGCCTCTTCGAGTAATTCAGCGGCTCGAGCACGATCTGTTTTGAGCAATAGCCTCGCAGCACGCGTGTAGGTCCAGACCCTTTGGGAACTGGTCAACTCACCTGACTTTGCTATTCTCGCGGCCTCACCAGGTTCGTTGTTGTTAATTGCCTGCTGCGCGGCTTGAAAATCGATGTAGGCTTGAACACTCTTACGCAACTCAGCATTGTCGATCTTATCAAGCAGCTCTTGGGCTTTAGGATCACGCTTCCCAGCGAGGTCAAGGGCATAGTCGGCATAGATGCCGTCGCGCTCCTCTGAAGTGCGCGCGCGATCCAGTCGCTCCTGCATTACTTCCAGTGGCGTCCTCGATGTGTCATCGGGAAGGATGCCACGGGTCAAAGCACGATTCTCCCGCTGAAGGCGGTCGGGAACGTCGGTTGAGAGGGCAGTCATCTGGGTCTTCAATACAGGCGCGTAGTCTGCCGCGTACTGCTCAAATAATGGCAAGAGTCGCTTAATCACCATGAACTTTCCAATACGTCCTGAAGTGGTGAGATCTTGATCGGGTGCCTGCAGCGGACGCATGAGGATTTCAGCTGCGACCCGGAAAAAGGAAGCACGGACTGCGGGTGGCAGATCCGGCGCTGGAGTTTCAGCCCGTTCCCGGGACATGCTGGCTCCGCCTTCTTTCGAAAACGTGACGTAGAGGAATGGTGTAAACGCATAAGATGAGAGACCGGAAACAATGTTCGCATCCGCTGCGGGATTCCTCTCGGTTCTAGCCAGGAGCGCGAGAAAGCCCTGATCTGCAGCAGCGGCGTTCTTCTCGCGTAATGCAGAAAGAAAATAGACGCTATCGCGATTCACCGAATGCAGAGCCGGGCTGGCGAACTGCATTGCACGTTCAACGTCGCCGTCTTCCAACAATCGTCTCGCCGTCTGTAATCGCTTTGCGTCGGCGATGGGAGCCGCGCTCGGATCGAGGCGAGGATCGCCGGCCTCTTTCGCTGCCTGTTCATCTGCCGCAGCAAGTTTCTTTAGAAACTCTTCACCTAGCTTGGAATCACGCTTAGCCACCAGCCGCAATACCTCTGAACGAAGGTCTCGAGGACGTCGCATAGCGAACGGCCCTCCATCTTGCCTTTGACGGCGTATCTCCTCGTTATATTTCCTCGCGGCTTCAGCGTCGGCCGTCTCTGCTTCGTCCCAGGCTCGACGAAACAGCGCTCGCGCCTTGTCTTCATCGGTGTTCCAGAACGCATCGGCTGCCCGCGCTCCAACGCGAGCCCGCAACGCTTGATCGCGAAAACTGCGAGATTCGTCGGCAAGCGCTGTCAGCAGTGATGCCGCAACCAGGCGTCTTTGTGCATCGAGAGCGTCGGCTTCTTCTGCCTTGACTGCCTTTGGTTTGGCGGGTGGTGTCTTTTTTTCCGCAGATTCCTGAGCGAAACCTGTAGCTGAAAAGCCTAAGAAACAGACTAGCAAAAGCAGGGGAGTGCGATGCTGCAGCATGGTAAATCTCCTCGGCAGATAGAGTTTCAATGGGATGTAGGCAGTAGCCAGTCGAATTACACGCTCGGCGCAGTACTGAGTTCCAGAATTCCAAGCAACTGGATGCGAAAGCGGAGAAGTTGGGGAGGGTTAGTGGTTGGTGTTTGGCGGTTCGTGGTTGGTGTCAGGCAATCACTCCACTGACTAATCAGCAAACTACACCGGCACAACTTCGAGTTCTGGATCAACCTCCTGCCGGAGCATCCCCTCAATCGCCATAAGGGTGCCAGTGAGGGAACTCGGGCAACTGCCGCAGGCGCCCTGATAGCGGATACTGAGCGTATTCTCTCTTAATCCCAACACCTCAAGATAGCCGCCGTCACCCATTAGTGCTGGACGTACTCGCTCATCAAGTATCTCGTTGATCCTAATTAATCTTGGGTCATCGCTGGTCAGGGCTGCCAGTGGACCACCCACGGCAGAAGCTGGGTTTCCGCTCGTTGTAACTGCCTCAGCAGCGCGAATTGGCACAGCCAGAGCTGGCAATAACTCGTCCCAATCACCCTCATCGTCTTTTTCCACAGTGACCATGCGGTCCATGTAAAAGACTGAGACCACATGACCAACGTCGAAGAGTGATTTGGCCAGGGGATCCTGATCTGCTTGCGAGGCTGAACCAAAAGACTTGGCAGTTCCGTTACTCACCGGTTCTCGCAGAATAAACTTTACGGCGTTGGGATTTGGCGTTTCTTCAATATCGCTGATTTTCGGCATAAGATATCTCCCTTGCTTGTGCTTCATCGCTTCTTAATGAAGACATTATAGCTTGTTTGGAGGCCGATAGCAGGTGACCAAGGACTCACGCGAAAGGGGTGCTAAAAAGAGGTTAAAAACAAAAGCCCTGAATTGGTAAATGAGTATTTGCCAAAAATAGGACCACAGGCATATACTCCGTCCCCTCACTTGCCCCCCCTTACAAGAGGTGAGCCAAGTTGAGATAGAGGCAGGCGATTGCGAGGGTCGCCTGCCTTCACTTTTTGAGCCGACATTTACACGAGTCTTTGTCCTTCGACCTTTGACCTTTTCCCTTGAATCAAAGATTCTTAGAGAACCTTCGTCCGCCCCGATTCCAACTTGCTTCTTTTCTGCTCGACCCGAGCGCGGAGAGAGCAAAAAAGACTAAACGCGGAAGGGGGATGATCAAAAGCCAAAGGCCTAAGACCAAAGAACCACAAGTCTTGCAATGAACATCGGCATCACAGTCTATCCAACCTACGGTGGCAGCGGCATCGTCGGATCTGAGCTGGGGAAAGAGTTAGCGGAGCGTGGTCACACGGTCCATTTTATCTCGTCTTCTTTACCAACCAGACTGACTGAGTTGAACGAACGGGTGCGGTTCCATGAAGTTGAAATGATGTCCTACCCGCTTTTTGAGCATCAGCCATACACACTGGCCCTAGCCACTAAGATGGCTGAGGTCGCAGAGACCGAGAAACTGGATCTACTGCATGTGCACTATGCAATCCCACATTCCATCAGTGCCATCCTGGCTCGCGAATCGTTAAAACCCGATCGTTATCTGCCCGTGATCACGACATTACACGGAACGGACATCACGTTAGTTGGCGCGGACCGCTCCTACCTACCGATTACACGTTATGGAATCGTGCAGTCCGACGGTGTGACAGCTATCTCAAATTACTTAAAGAATGCGACTCGTGAAATATTCCAGTTTGATCAGATTGAAGTCATCTCGAATTTTGTTTGCCCGCACGACTACCAGCGCCGGCCCGTACCTGAGTTGCGCAAGAGGCTTGCCCCGGAAGACGAACCCTTGCTCGTGCACGTATCGAACTTTCGACCCGTTAAGCGCCCGGTTGACTGCGTCGAGATCCTTGCACGCGTATTGCGATCAGGGCTAAAGACTCGATTGATCATGGTAGGAGACGGTAGCGAGCGGACGAATGCTGAACATCGTGCGCGCTGTTTGGGTGTGTATGACAAATGTTCGTTCGTCGGAAAGCAGCCAAAGATTTCGGACTACCTGTCCATCTCCGATGTTTTGTTATTGCCGTCCGAACAGGAGTCATTCGGCTTGGCCGCGCTCGAAGCCATGGCGTGCGAGGTCCCTGTTGTTGCCTCCCGTGTCGGCGGTGTCCCGGAAGTGGTGATTGATGGCGAAACGGGGTATTTGAGTGAAGTAGGCGACGTCGAGAAGATGGCAAATGACGTGGTTCGATTACTTAAGGATCCCGCCGTCAGAAGCGAATGGGGGAAGCGAGCGCGAGAAGTAGCAGTTTCCCGCTATCGGACAGACATCGTCATTCCGAAGTACATCGAGTTTTACGAACGCGTGATCGCTAAGACGGCTTAAGGTGCGCGGACTGACGCATGCCTTCGACAGTTGGCGAAACGATGACCGGGGTCAGACAGCTATTTCGTGTTTCGAGCGCTTCCGTGGATCGGTCTCATCTTCATACATGCGTTCAATCATCATTGGTACTGCAGGTCATATTGATCATGGAAAGAGCGCGTTAGTTCGAGCACTCACGGGTAGGGATCCCGATCGTCTTCCCGAGGAAAAGCGACGCGGAATCACCATCGATTTGGGCTTCGCCGAGCTTGATCTTGGTGACGTTCACGTAGGGTTCGTGGACGTGCCAGGGCATGAGCGTTTCGTCAAGAACATGCTCGCCGGCGCTCACGGCATGGACGCCGTTGCTTTGGTAATTGCGGCTGATGAAGGGGTCATGCCCCAGACGCGAGAGCATTTCGATATCTGCAGGCTGTTAGGAATCAAGAGCGGAGTTGTAGTCCTCACAAAGTGCGACTTAGCTGAGCCGGAACTGGTCCAGCTTGTTCGTGACGACGCCCGCGAGCTCGTTTTGGGATCGTTCCTCGAGAACGCTCCCGTCATCACCGCGAGCGCGAAAACAGGAGCCGGCCTCGACGAGCTGAGAACAGCATTCCGGCAGGTTGCATTGAGCCTCCCGCTACGCTCCGACGAACTAGTGCCGCGGTTGCCGATCGACCGGATCTTCACGATGAAAGGCTTTGGACCGGTAGTGACGGGCACGCTGATTTCCGGCGAGCTCCGTGAAGGGGACGAACTGGAGCTGCTGCCGGTCTCAAAGCGGGTCCGCGCCCGGGGCGTGCAAGTGCACGGCAAGCAGGTTTCCTTGGCTGTCGCGGGAAATAGAACTGCGGTCAACCTTGGAGGAATCGACGCTACGTCGGTAGAACGAGGGATGGTTCTCGCTGCCGTGGGTCGTCTGCGCACAACACAGATCCTCGATGTGAGGTTGGATGTACTTCCAGATGCACCAAGACCAATTCGTACCCGCACCCGGGTTCGATTGCACATGCATGCCACCGAAGTTTTAGGGAGAGTTAGAGTTCTGCAGGAATCGGGGACTATAGAACCGAATAGCTTTGGCTTCGTGCAGTTGCGTTTGGAATCACCAATCACTGCCCTGGCCGGCGATCGCTTCATCATCCGCTCCTATTCGCCTGCGCAGACAGTGGCCGGAGGTATGGTGCTTGAGCCGTTTGCCACCAAGCATCGCGGCAAAGATCTACGATCGGTTCGGACGCAGTTAGAAAGGCTTGAAGAGTCTTCGCATCGCTTGAGCGCCTTTGTTGAAAGCGTGGGTGTCGTCGGGTTACTAATGTCTGACCTTGCGGCGCGAACCGGATGGAATGATCAAGTTCTGAGTCGGGCAATCGACGAGGCGACCAACTCCGCGCAGGTAATCAACTGTGGCGGTGTTCTAGTTGCAAGAGAGACGTTTGAACGGTTGGCACAACTAACATTGGAGGAGATCAAACAGCACCATGCCGATGAACCGCTTGCTCGTGGGCTGGCGCGAGAGACGCTCCGAGAACGCAAGTTTGGGCGCAGCCATCCGGAGATCTTTCGGGCCGTCTTAGCCGAACTCGAGAGGCGACGACTAGTTATAGCGGATAAGGAGTTTCTTCGGACGCCCGAGCATACGCTCGAGATCGCGGGCGAGGATGCAGCCTTGAGAGATTCCCTTGCGAGGGTTTACGTCAGTGCGGGATTAGAACCGCCGACATTGGCAGAAGCGTTTGCCCGGGCCGGAATAAAGCAGGCAGCACACGGTAGGAGAATCCTACAGCTATTAATCGATGGCAAAACTCTAATCAGAATCCACCAGGACCTTTTCATGTCTGCAGTGGTATTGGAGTCTCTGAAAGCCCGCCTGAGACATTATGGCGAAACACACGAACCCGACCGCCTAATCGATGTTGGCGCATTTAAAGACCTGGCTGGGGTTTCGAGGAAGTATGCCATTCCTTTACTGGAATATTTCGACCGGGAGCGGGTTACCCGGCGAGCTGGCGACAAGCGTCTGATCCTAAAATAATGCAGTCAAATCATAACTTGCTTTCGCCACGCTGCAGGATTAACATGCAGTCATATCTTAGATTTCGGCTTTTTCCATAACCTTCATACAGCTTCGGTTAGCCGGAGGTTGGAGATGAAAATCAAGGACGCACTGGCTGTGATTGTGGGTCTGGCGGCGTTGGCGTTTGGGATATATAAATTTTACCAGTTTGTCACCACGCCTGGCGCTGAGTCCGGTGCACACAATATGTGGTGGGCAATTGGCGCTGCGGTGGTTTTCTTCGTTTGCGCGCTCGTGTATTTCCTTGGGCACGTGAATAAGGAGGAAGAGATCCACATAACTCAGTAGTTAAAGTCTCGCGCAGGCGCGATTCGCTCGAAGGTCGCGGGTTGCAAAACTCGATTGTCGCCAACCCGCGATTTTGACGCCGTTTGTGCAGTATTGGGGGAAGACTTTTCCCCGTGCGCGCAAACGGCGCTTGGTTTGTTAAGTTTCAGTTCTTTTACCTCAGTTTAGGAGATTCCTAAGACATGTTGCTCCTCTCTCTATTGCTCTTGCAGCAAAGGAGTCTGCAAGCAACCCAGCCAGCATTCTTCACGTTCGTTGTCGTAGCGTTGTTGATCCTCGGTGGGGTGGGGTGGTTGGTAGCAGCGGTGCTGGGTTTCGCACGCGCGCCTGCATTCGGTCCTTCGGCACGTTGGTTCTCGTATGCGGCAGTTTGTCTGATTATTTATCATCTGCATTTCGTGCTCTTTGGTTTACTCGTTTTAGCGGGAGTAACGCAGAGTTCGAACCTAAATTCTGCGCTGGGCGTGGGGGCGTTCTTCAATCTGTTTGTAGTGTTTGGCTCTTTTTGTATGGTGATGGGGTTTGTGCGGCTGACCAAACCTCGTTAAATTGTCTCTGATGACCAAGAAAATCCTCTTCGGCGCCGCGCTTGCAGCGATTGCGGGTGCGGCCCTTTTCGTTTATCAGGGACGCGCTGTCACTGAAACCCCCAGCATTCCTAAGGGCTTTGTGCAGGTACGCGGGGGCAAATTTGTTATCGATGGCCGTCCATTTCGCTTCATTGGGGCAAATGTCTCAGTGATGTATCGCGATGAGGATCGCGAACGCATGCCGGAGACCCTAAAGCATGCGGCGAACGCCGGAATACGGGTCCTCAGGGTTTGGGCCTACGGTGAAGGTGGAACAAACGATATTGGACCTCTCGCGGACTTTGCAGATTGGCCCAGGCATCACCCGTTCCGGTGGGCGCCTGGTCAATGGAACGAAGAGGCCTTTGTTCACCTGGACCATGTCATAGCCGAAGCGCAGCGACAGGATCTTTTAGTGCAGCTCTGCCTGACAAATTGGTGGCGCGATACCGGGGGTGTGACGCAATACCTACGTTGGGCGGGAATCAATGATGCTGCAGATGAGAACTTTCGCTTTGGTATCAATCCTGAGCGCGCGATGCTCTTTTATTCAAACGAAATTACCCGGCGCTTATATCGTGAACACATTGAGAAGCTCGCAACTCGGCGCAATTCGGTCACTGGAGTTCTGTATCGCGATGACCCGACAATCTTTGGTTGGGAATTGATGAACGAAGCCCAGGCGGTGACTGGCCGGTGGGCCGAACGACGCGCGTGGGTTGCCGAAATGAGTCAATACCTCAAGTCACTTGACCCCAACCATGTGGTGGCACCAGGCATTTGGGGTTATCGCACAGCCGCTGAACGTCGTGAGTGGCTTGCAGATCACAGTCTGCCGCATGTTGATTACATCGACGTTCATAATTATCCGCGCGACGACACAGACAGCTTTGTTGACTCGCCCCAGGCGTTGCAGGAGTTTCTCAACAACCGGGTGGCGGCAGCTCTCTCGCTTCGCAAGCCACTGGTTTTGGGAGAATTCGGAATGTGGATTGACGGCCATAACGGGTTTTCTCAGGCGGAGTGGTTTCGTGCGTTCTTTGAAGGTAATCTACGTGCAGGTTCAGCGGGTGCGATGTTTTGGATCATTACTCCGGACCCCAACCGCGGTTATGGCGTTACTTATTCCACGGATCGCGATCGAGCAATCTTTACCGAAATAAGCGCAGCGGCCAAAAAAATTGAAGCACTCCAGGCAGCGAACCCTCCCGAACGACTGACTGAACCCGGTCGTCATTTGGTACCTCGGCAGTTTTCCTGGTCGCGAAGTGCCGCTGAACCGGAGACGCAGCCGGAAGCAATCCTACGCCCGGACAAGACGATCGTTTACCGCTTTAAGCCTCAGTCGGCAGTATCAGCGCGTTTTGAGAAGCTTGGTGGCGGACCGGGCTATTTCTGGGGCTTTGGCATCGGTGCAGTTGATTTTCACATCCCTGCTCGATCCGACAACCGTCGAGTGAGCTCGATTGTTGTACGTGCCCACCTACAACCCGTCTTACCGATTGATGCTAAGCCCGAGCAGATCAAGACTCGAGTCACGCTTTTCATTAACGGCAGAGACTGCGGCTCGCGCCTCATTCCAGTGGCGCAACCGAACAATCCGCTGATTCAGGAATGGAAGGTAAACAGCCTATTGACGAGGTGGGACGCCATGCGGGGCAAGCCCCTAACAGTTCGTTTTGCTGTAACTCCGCAGTCGGATTGGTTGTACGGCGTTAACATCTCAAATTGGCCCGAGGGCTATGAGTCTAATGATGCAAAGCCTTTGGAGATTGAACTACGACACTCAACCTAACCTATGGCGTTGAAGGCGCGCGGCGAATATTAACGTCCTGATCCAGTCGCGGCAGACGGTCCACAATTTCAAGAACGAGTGAAAGCGAGTTGTGACGCAAGCGGTAGATCTCGACTGCAGGAGTTTTGCCAACATCGATCGTGGCTATTGGTTTGTCGAGCTGCGGCATCGCTGACATCAGTGCGTCATTGCCGAAGTAGCGGCGGCCTCGCGCGGTTATGATCAGGTCACCCTCAGTTAGATTCTTGAGCTCTTCAGGATCAGACAGAGAAATGAAAGACAGATCAAATCTGTTTGCGCGTTTTGCATAGTACTGAGCCACAGTCGGCGTTTCGCTTGCGACTCTTGCATTGGGTCCCGCCTCTTTAACTACTACTTCAAGCGCGTCTTTCATGCCAGCGTCGTAAAACTCGTCATGCGGAAAGTAGTAGCCTATCTTCTCAGCTCCACCGCCAAACGCATTTAAGTAAAGGCGGAAGTGCGGTGCAACTGCACTTGCGGCATTGGCTGAACCCAACACAACCGCGATCGAAATAATAGCTGGAACGAGGAATCGGATGCGCTCTGTCGTGATGAATCGTGACAGCAGACCTGTCGAGACGCGGCCCAGCATCTGAATACCAATCGCCGCAGTGATTAGAACGGCGGGAAAGACGGTGGTCAGGTAGCGGGTGAATTTCCCTCCGGCAAACATAAAAGTCATGGTCCAGAGAAAAAGCCACATTAAGATGAAGTAGCGCCCGTCGCCGAGCCTTCGGCGAAACAGGAGCGGCAGACCGACCACGAAGCCGATGAGTGACAAGACCGGGAGCTTCACCAAAATGAAGGTCGCATAAAAGTACCAGGGAATGCCGTTTAACCAGTCAGTAGCCTTGTGGCTGTAAAGCGTCCCCATAAACTCGTACCCGTCATGTCCGACGAGCTTTTGGGCAGCAAACATCCCCATCTGCTTCCACGTGTCCGGTAGCAAGATTGTGGGATTTAGAGCTAGGAAGACGATTGCCATAATTCCGACGACTTTCAACATTCGTCTCTTACCGAGCCGCCAACGAGTTTCTGGTATCGCTTGAAAAAGCCAGTAATAGGCGAGCGTAATGGCGAGTAGTTGTGGGAGATACTTCGACGCGAGCATAGCGCCGAATGCTGCAGCGGTGGCCCAATAGTACCTCTCTGGTTTCCTTTGCGGTTCACTCTCTGCGGCCCTTTGTCCCCACAACCAGAAGGTGTTTGCCAAAAGGAAAAAGAACAGGAGAAAAGTGTCCTCTTTCGCTATCCGATTAAACCCGATGGCATTAGGGTCAAACGCCCAAAGCGCAGCCGCGATGAGGCCAATTTCAGCTCCAAATAGCTCTGTGGCGAATAGATAGATGAGAATGACGGTTAGGGCGCCAAATATTGTACCGGGGAATCGGAGCGCAGTTTCAGGAGCGATCTGCCAATCGGGCCTCGCTTTGTTCCATTGCTCTGCCAAAAAGACGCTGCCCGTCTGGAGGGCTTTCATCAGGAATGGGTGTTCACCATTTGCGGCCGTGAGGCCATTCTGTCGATAGTCTTCGACTGCGCGTAGCTTGTTGAGTTCGTCCTCTCCAAGACCTTCGGAACTCAGTCCGGTGACGCGAAGTCCAAATCCGGCGAGAACAAGCACAGCGAGGGCAGTGACTACAAGGGTGCGACTGAGGGAAACGATACCCCGCTCCGCAAAGAACTCGGGCCTAAGACCTGCGGTAACTATGGCATCGGCTCTTGCCGCCAATAATCGAACCCCCTTCAGTTTCTTGCGCTGTCCGGTCGCGAACCGCGATTACGCGTGGCGGTGTCAACCAAAACGCAAAAGGTTAAACGGTTTCGACCTAAGTCGCAACTAAACGCTCCGGTCCGGTCCGGCCGGTACTGATGCATTTACAGCGTTGAACATCCGAGATAGTTTTCGGCGGCAATCTGGTTCGTGTATGATCGGCACATGCCAGCCAAACGGCCACAGAAAGATTCTAACCAGCTTGCCAAGTATATTCTGGACGTGACTACGGGTGACGCTGAGAAGATAGAGCCGCCTAAAAAGAATCCTTACGCTCAGGCCCTTAGTAAGCTTGGTGCATCCAAAGGCGGTAAAGCCCGTGCCGTACGGCTATCAGCAAGGAAGCGACGAGAGATAGCGAAGAAGGGCGCAGAATCGCGCTGGGAAAAGCCATAAGAGTTTGATATAAAGCGTGGCCTCATGGACTCACACACGCCGATTCCTCCAATTCCAGAAGCTGCCGCACCTGTTTTACCCCGAGACGCAAATGAATTCATTCAGCAACAGCTAGACGGGCGACTACGAACCATTGAAAAGGAGTTTACAGCACACGCGCTAAGCTTCTCAGGTCCTGTCCATTTTGGTGTTGACGATCTAATCCGTACGGCTATCGAAAAGCGACACAGCGAGCCTCCGGCACGCCGAAAGCTTGTGGTTATCCTTACCACGGGCGGTGGATACATCGAGGTTGTGCAGCGGATCGTAACCACACTCAGAAGACACTACTCTCTCGTGGATTTCGTTATCCCGAACTATGCGTTCTCGGCGGGGACGGTTCTTGCTATGTCGGGCGATGCAATTCATATGGATTATTACTCAACGTTGGGGCCGATTGATCCGCAAGTTGAAAACATAAGAGGGCGGCAAGTTCCAGCGCTTGGCTACTTGGAGCGGTACAACGAGTTAATGGACAAGGCGGCGACTCCTGGCGCAATCAATATGGCAGAAATACAGATACTGCTCAATTTCGATCAGGGTGAACTCCATCAGTTTGAACAAGCAAGGGAGCAGTCTGTGGAACTGCTTAAGGAATGGCTTGTCAAATACAAGTTTAAGAACTGGAAGAAAACAGAAACACGGCGGCTAAAAGTAAACAAGCAGATGAAAGTGAAACGTGCAGAGACTATAGCGCGTAATCTCAACAACACTAAGAAATGGCATGTGCATGGGCACGGAATTTCGATGGACGTGTTATCGAAAGACCTTAAGCTCCTAATTGCCGATTTCGGCGAAAAGCCGAGAGCATCCGGCATCATTCGGGGTTATAATGATCTGCTTTCCGACTACATGAGAAAGCTTGCACTAAAAGGAGTAGTTCATGTAGCCGGACATTTTCGGCCTTTTGCCTGAAAGGAGGGAATACATGCCGAAACCGATTGATTTAGACGCAATTTTAGAGAAGCAACCGCAAATTGACCCCAAGGAGCTACAAGCGAGCCGCGAACTACAAGAACGGCTCAGCGGTGCAGGACGTCGGGGCTATGAACTTGTGCCGCCTTACTCCGGTCGGCAAGTCCAAACCGTTGACATTTTTACGGAGAATCCCGAAGCCCTCCCCAACCGCGACCGCTCCTAACCCCAACGCGCAACCGTTATATTTAACTTAAGGCGTCTCGAACGGGACGCCTTAAGTTAAGTACCTCAGCCTGACCTCTTGCCCGCGCAAGCATATATTCAGTTTCATCATGAACAAGCTTTCAACTCAAAAACGAGTGCAAATCATCTCGGCTCTGGTAGAGGGAAACTCGATCAATTCGGTCGTGAGAATGACGCGCGTTAGCAATAACACTGTCCTGAAACTCTTGGCCGATATTTGGCAATGCCTGTGCGATCCATCAGGACAAAGTATTCCGGAATCTCGAATGCCAACGATTGGAACTCGATGAGATTTGGTCTTTTTGCTTTGTCAAGCAAAGGAACGTCCGCGAACAGCATCAAGGTGCATTTGGCTATGGCGATGTTTACACTTGGGTTGCCATTGATGTACCACCGATGGATTCAAAGCATACTTACACGCTATAGAAGAAACGTTTGGCAGCGACATTGACTATGCGATGCTGGTTAAGATTTACGGTAGCTCACAAGATGAAACGCGGTACTCCCCGGCGGGATTCGTCGCCGCTGTAAAAGAGCGAATCGCCGGCAATCCAGATCGCGACCTCGTTTCAACGTCTTATATCGAAAGACAGAATTTAACAATGCGGATGGGCATGAGACGATTCACCAGATTGACGAACGCGCACAGCAAAAAGATCGAAAATCACATTCATGCGATCAGTTTGCACTACATGTATTACAACTTCGCCAGAATCCACTCTAGCCTTAGATGCTCGCCAGCAATGGCCGCAGGTGTTAGCAATGCGCTTTGGTCAATTGAGGATATTGTTGCCCTGCTGGATTAGTGATATAAGCCGCGCCGATCTTCTCACGATTACCCCGGAAAGGCGCTCCCACAATGCACGAAATCCCCACTGCTATCTCGACACTCAAAATTCTCAAAGACCTAACCAAAACCATCATCGACTCAAAAACCACGTCGGCCCTAAGAGAACAAGCGATTGAATCTCAGTCCGCTATCATCGAACTCCAAACGTCGGTGATGGACATGCAGTCCAACTATCAAGCGTTGCTGCAGAGAAAAACAGACTCAAAGAGCAATTGATGGAAATAGAGGATTGGAAAACCGAGGCCAGCAAGTATTCTCTTACAGACATAGAGTCTGGTGTTTTCGTTTACGCGCTCAATCCAAATGAGGAAACGTCCGGCCCCGAGCATTGGCTTTGTGCCCGCTGCTATAACGAAAAGTATAAATCTATTCTTCAAAGAACCGGGGCTGATACCAAGGGGATCGTTTTTTACTGCCAGAAATGCGACAACACTCTGAGGGTGCACAGGACGCCGGGCAAGTCGAGCGATCCAATTCCCGCTGGCTAAAGTTTTAACAATGCGTTGCTGAAACTGCATCAGTACCCTCCGGCCACAGACATACGGCGGCATCTGGCTTCCTAGGCCGAGGGGTTGCAATTAGCGGGCAGATCCGCCAATATTTGCCGTCGATTTCCAGCTCATCTTCCTCTCGACCAGACAGGCTAAGAGGAAGACTGGTGTTTGAGGTTCGCGCTTGTTCCGGGCGAACTTCTTTCTTGACCCGCTTGACCTAAACCCCAATTTTTCGAGGGAGAAAAATGGCCGAACCACAGCAGCACCTCCATACCGGAACCGACGCGCCGGTTTTTCGCATCGACCAGAAACTTCACCAGATCCTCTATAAAGAAGCAGCCCATCCGAAATTAGAGGCTAAGCCGGAAGAGGTCCTGCCGGAACCCGAGTACCCGCAGCACCCGAACCCGGTTGAGATGACAAAGAAGGAATACCAGAAGCTCAATGCTATCCGCACCTGGAAGACATGGGGCGCGCCTTACTTCAAATCGCGATGGCACTCGGGCGAACTGCGACCCATCATTCCGTACCTATTTACGGAGTGGAAATGCAATCTGGACTGCCACTATTGCTGGTCGTACAACAATGCTGTGAAAGGGATGACCGAGGACGTAGCCAAGCGTTCAATTGACTGGCTGCACTCCATTGGTTCACGCGTATTGGCCCTGATGGGGGGAGAGCCCTTGCTGCGCCCCAAGTTCATCCACAAGATTGTTTACTACAGCGCGAAGAAAGACATATTTGTCTATCTGCCGACCAACGGGCGCTTGATGAAGCCGGATGTAATCGACCGGCTCGGCGACGCGGGCGTGGCGACTGTCAATTTGGCGGTGGATTCGGTGAAAGATCGAAAGCCACTGCCCAAGGCTTTTGAGCCGATCAAACCGTACTTTGAGTACCTGGTGAAGCGACAGCATTACTACGGTTACTCGGTGATGTTCAACATCAACATCTGTCACAACAACATGGATGATGTTAAGGAGTTGACCGAGATTGCTCATGATCACGGGATCGCGACCGACTATCACATTAACGAGACGCCGATGACGGAGCAGACTCACTTCAAGCATCTCAATGAGAACCAAACCTATCTCACGCCGGACGATTGGCCGAAAGTTGATGCTTTGCTCGATTACTTAAACGACAAGCGAATAAATCACGGCTACAAAATGGTGAACCCGATTCAGCATATGGAAGACATGAAGTTGTTGATGAGGGGGAAGGTGCCACCATGGCAATGTAGGGCCGGCCAGAACTCGCTGATCATCAGAACCGACGGATCACTTGCACCGTGCTTTCCGATGTACTCTGCGACGCACAATTGGGGCACGGTGGGAAACCACAATTTTGATGTGAAGCAGCTGGATCAAATGAAACAGGAGTGCACGAAGCATTGTTTGTCGACATGCAACTACATTCTTGGGTATTGCTACGACAACATGCGGGTGATTACCTGGGGCTTGAAACAGGCGCTACACGGTTTTAAAGGCGCCACCGGCAGTTTCTAGGATTGTGTCTCCATGACAATGAAAAAAGGGCACTCACCGAGTGCCCTTTTTTAATTGTAGTAACCGGCTGGCGATTCAACAGAATCAAGCCAAGCGCCCGCCACGGAGAGTGAAGATCATAATCACAACGTTGATGGCAATTCCGATTGCAACTGCAATCCAGTATTTCTTTCTCTTAACCAACGGAAAAAATCTGATCAGCGATGCAAGTCCCAGTGGTAGCCAGATGAGAACCGAACTAATCAACCCTGGCCCGTACATCCAGTAGGTGACGCTCGTTCCAATGTGACTTAAAGCGTTGACCAACACGACAGACCCGAGGATCACAATCAAGACTTGCACAAACCCAAGCCGTCGCGCGATGTAGATACCGAACACCAACAGTACGACACCCACAGCCTGTCCCACCCAGAATCGTGTCATCGACAGGTGCACCCCGCGCAGCCTGTAAAGATATTCCGAGTAGCCACCCCCAACCCAGGACTCTTCGGCAATGTGTATTAAATAGGTGACGGGAAAGAGCCAAGCCCAGGTGAGGATACTCCGCTGAGAAGGACGCTCGGAAAGAAAACTCATGAGTGCGTGATAATGCTAGCCTCTTTCAGCCTGGGACCGCAAGGGCACTAACTCCACGGTAATGCTCCGTTAGTGTGTTGGTTCTGCGGGCGATCTATTTGTTTATCGAGTTAGTATCTGAACAATTCGTGAGGTTACTTCTTGAACTTTGACTGGCTTCAGTCTGCCTTTAGATCGCTCTATTAAGCTGTCTTCGGCGGTAAATAGTCTATTTGGCCTGATGTGGGACGCTACCGAAAGTCGGCCCGTCAAGAAATCCGACTCATTCAAAGGAATCGAATCTGCGTCGCGCTCTGAGGTTGTGATCATGCACAGAATGAGATCGTCACCGCGTAGATTTGCGATGACTAAGGGTGGTCGGACTTTGGTTGCTGAATTATCGGAATAAGGGAAGGGTAAAACAACTACCTCACCCTTTATAAATCCGCCCACGCTTCATCTTCTTCCGGCGTGTCCCACTCTCTGCGGAGAATGGCCTCTGAAGCAAACATAGCTAGGCGAGCAGTACTTTCGGTAAGTGGCTGGCTAATAAAAGTGAGCGTAACCTCGCTGTTGAGTTCGGAGAGGTTGAAGTTAGTCACTTGCCATCCCGATAATAGGGCAGCATTTGATTCGGCGGTTTCTGTAAAGGTTTCTTCCATGAGACACCCTCCAGCTTCTATGGAGAAGGGCGGAAAGTAGGCGGAAGCGAATGGAACGATGTTTCCTGGGGCGCTGTACGTCGAAGCTAAGGAACCACCGACGGTAAATGTCGGGGGTCCCTAGTTTCTGCTTACCGATAAAGCCCAGTGGATCTCTCCACCGCCACCAGACTTCATGACTTATTGAGTCAAATACCTGTTCCGCACATCCCCTAGAACTAAGCTAAGCACGTTCTTCATGGACCAACAAAATCCTACCTACGGCAGAGACCGTGTCAAAAACCTGTTACACGGACCAACAACAAAATCCTACACACGGCAGAGACTGTGTCAGAACTCAGTCGGTCTGCGGCTTGGCGGCTGAATATTAGGTGGACCACGATCCTAATGGCAGATACGACTGAACGAATTTTTGAAAGAACTGTCTTAAAGTTTGTGCTGATGCGAGAAGATTGTCGTTAAAGGTGGATGGTGTAAGGTTTTTTCCAACACTGAGGGCACAAAAAGTTACCTCAACTAGCTGGCAAGGGCTCCTTTAAGTCGATTGCCGGCAATTGCGCGAGCAACTCAGGAATTCCTTTGAGAGTAATGACGCGCTTGAGATTGTAAGCCAGAAACGTCAGGCTCATTTCACCAGTCACCTTTTCGCCACCTCGTGTCAGGAAGTGGTCCTGTCTCATCCAACGCTTGATTGTCCCAAAGGGGTGTTCCACCAGTTGCTTGCGCAAGCGCAGCACTTCGGGCTGCTGCCGGACTCGTTGCAGCATGCGGTCGGTTGCATCCTGGCCCACTGCCCGTCTGATCTTTCGTGGCCCTTTTCCGGTGGTACATTGCGCGCGCATGGGACAGCGCTGACATGCTTCGGTCCAATAACATCTTAGCTGCTTGGTCTTGTCAAAAACTCTGTAGCTTAGTAGTTTGCCCGCCGGACATTCGTAGACATCCTTGGCGGCGTCGTAAACGAACTTTTCCAACGGAAAAATGCCGTCCGGCTGGCGCGGCCGGCGCAGCTCCATATGAACTTCGATATTAGCCTCTTCGCACTCCTTAACCTGCGCCGTATTGTAATACCCACGGTCGGCGCAAACCTTTAATGCTGGCACTCCTAATTCCTTTTTGGCGGCTTGCGCCATGTCGGCCAAACAGTTCACATCATTCTCTTCATTAGTAACCGCAAAAGTCGCCACCAGTTTGTGTTTATCGTCCACTGCTGCTTGCACGTTGTAGCTGACATGATGGCCTTGGCGGCCTTTCATTAAGCGGGCTTCCGCATCCGTTAACGAGATCTGATTCTCACCACTCTCCGCTAGTTTCGTCTGCAGCTCTTGATAATGCTCCTGCCGTTCCCGCAGCTGCTTGATTTTCTCCTCCAACTCCGCCGCCGTTAGCTGCGGTTCATTCGTCTCTGCTGCATCCGTGCTCTCCAGCGCTGCTAAATACTTCTCAATCTTGGCTTCGATCCACTCTAACCGTTGTTGCAACTTTGCCCGGTTGAAGTTCCGGTCTCGCCCATTCACCGCCCGAAATTTACTCCCGTCAATTCCTACCAACTGGGCCCCATACAACTTCAGCTCCTTACATAGTTTGGTGAAGCTCCGGAACACCTCCCGTAACGCTTTACTGTTAGTTCGCCGAAAGTTTGCAATTGTCTTATGGTCCGGCGTTAAGCGCCGCAGCAACCACACCAGCTCCAAATTCCGCTGGCTCTCTCGTTCCAGCTTCCGGCTCGAGCGAATCTCGTTCACATACCCATAGATATACAGCTTCAATAAGTCCCGCGGGTCATACGCCGGTCGCCCCAGCTCCTGCGGCTCGCTGCGACTGAATTCCAAGCCACCCAAATCCAGCCGCCCAACGAAGGCATCGATGAACCGCACCGGGTTATCTGCTTTCACGTAATCGTCTATCGCTTCCGGAAACAGCACCACTTGTTCGCGGCTCACTCCTTCCACAAATCCCATCCGCTTGCGCCCTCCTTTCTTTCAGATCTTTATACCATCCTCAGATCCGCAGCGCACCAATTCTTTTTTACACAGTCTCGGCAGTGTGTAGGATTTGGTTGAATGTGCTCCAGTCGATTTGGTCCATGTAAGAAAACCATCATACATACTGCCGGGTGTAGAATTTCCTTGGTTCACCAAGACAGCGGATGACCCCCGTAGTTTTTATGATCCGACCGGGACCACCCGCTAAGTTGGGGGGGGCAAGTGTCTTCTCCACGGGGGAGGGTAGGTGGAAGGTAAAGATCCCCCGACCTTCAGTCGGTGGTCCTTTAACTTCGACCCCCCCTAATTTGTTTTCTCGCTTACCCAACCTCATGCTTTGCGATCCCAAGGTTGTGACTCGCCTAAACCAATTCTCAGTCAGAGCCCCCGGTTTGGTGTCCGCGTCGCGCCTAGTACTCAAGTGTTTCAATACAAGCAAAAGCGGTGGCGCGTCGCTGGCGCTCCTTGCCCCCGCACTCCAAAACCCCCGCGCCGCCTCCACTCCAAAACACACGAGCCGCCTCCACTCCACGTCTGGCTTTCTTTCGTTGGCGGTTCCGCTTCTGCTCAGAAAAGTACAAGTCAAAAGCGCAAACGTGAGCCTCCACCGGGCAAGCCGGTGGTATTGAACCGTCAAATTGCTGCGAAGCTCCCTCTCTTGACGGCGGTTTCATCCGCGACCAATTTCAATCGTTAAACCTCTGCGGCCTCAGTGCCCTCTGTGGTGATCCTCAAAACTTCGATAAAAGAATCCTGTTCGATTAAGGAATCCTTGCATCAATTCCCACTCAGAGTGTTAACCTCCGCGGTTCAAATGAGGCGAACGTGCGAACGGCTTGGGCGGCGAGTGCGCGTCTGTCTACCAGAAAAAGAACTCGCTGACCGAATCCCGATTTCATCAACCGATAGACCTGATTGACGAGCGCAAAGGTCTTGCCGGTACCTGTTGCCATCGCAACAAGCATCTTCCGCTTTCGGTCCGCAATGGCCTCCTCGATCGCGTTATTGGCCTCAATCTGGTAAGGCCGCAGACGGTAATGGTTGTTCGGATGAGTCGTAAACCAGTCGCATGCCGCGTCAAAGTCGCGTTCGAGTAATTCTGTTAACGCCGCGGGCGTATGAAGGCGGACGATTTGGCGTGAGCGGCTGCGCTCGTGGCGAACGTCGTGAAACCATACCACTTCGCCATTGGTCGAATAGAGAAACGGAACATAATAGCCGTGGAAATGGAAGTGGGTGTTGTTTAGACCGCGAGAATAACGCTCGGCTTGCGTCAGTACGTTCTGAGGGCCAAGCGTGAGTTTCTTTGCCTCGACGACACCGACGATCTTGCCGTTTATGCAGAGAGCGTAATCAGCGGGACCATTGGTGGTTGGAAATTCCTCGATGGCACAATTCTGTAATTCAGCTAATGGTTTGTCCGGATCAAACGAGACAATGCTCCAGCCGAGGTTTTTCAGCAGAGGATCGATTCTTTTCTTGCGGGTCAGCCGTTCGGATTCCATGGGTGACGAGGACGCGAGAAGTCGAGTTTTGGGAGTGAGAATCTACCACAGATGCCAGATTTTTGGCATCTTTTGCGCACTTTTAGCCACAGATTACGCAGATAACACAGACTAAACATTCCCGATTGCCAATTGTGGACCTTTGGGGTGCCGCCGCACTCCAAAATTAACGTTCCATGTAGCGGTGCTCGACCATCAGGCAACGATCTTGAACGACTTTGATCCCTGCCTTGGCTAGCTTCTCCGCAACTTCATCGTTGCTAATCCCTGACTGCAGCCAGACAGCTTTGGGTTTCTTTGCCAGGATGTCCTCCACATGTCCGGGCACATCCTGGGACCGCCGAAAGACGTTCACCAGATCCACCTCAGTAGGAATATCGAGCAACGTGCGATAAACCTGTTTGCCCAGAATGGATGTCGCTTCTGGGAAATAGACGGGCACCGGGATGACCTCGAACCCGGCAGCCTGCAGGTATTTGGGAACGTAATAAGCGGGTTGCCACGATTGCTCTTCAGTCTTGATGCCGAGAACGGCGATTGATCTCGTTGCTCGAATGACTTCTTCAATCTCTCTGTTGTCATTAAGAATATTCTTTTGCCAATCCATTACCCCGCCTGCTCCTTAACGAATACTCGTTCGATGGCTTTGCACAAAAAATATGAAATAGGCTTTTTCTCTGTGCGACCTCCGCGTCCTCTGTGTCTTAGTGGTGAAGAAACTCGCCGAAAAACAACCACAGAGCTCCCCCTGCTCGTCTTCGACGGGCAGATAACAAGAGGTAACTCCTGGAGTGCAAAAATAGGGCATTTCTCGCTGAGTTACTAAGAAGTCACAAAGAACACAGAGGTCCACAGAGAAGACATTTGAGCGGACACTTTTTGTGCAAGGGCTCCGTTCGATAACCATGTTAACACGCAGCCAAAGTGGGTTCAGCGCACTTGTACTGGCCAGATTACATGATCCGCTCAACCGCTTCCTTTGGCGTTACGGTGATACTCTTAAATCTCGACAGTCGCACTAAACCCGGTGCAGCCCCTTTCGGCTTAGCAAGAAATTTACGATGAGTGTAGTTAACCTTTACTTTGCTGTCATCGCCAGCTTGACTGAATTTTGCCGCAAGCTGTGCCGCCTCAACGATGGTGCGGTGTGGAACCTCTTTACGGCTACTGTTGCGGACGATGACGTGCGAGCCGGGATAATCGGAGGCGTGAAACCAAAGATCGTTCGGCCGGGCAATCTTGAACGTTAGCCGGTCATTTGTCGTCGCAGCCTTGCCGACGAGAATCTCATACTCATCTGACGAGCGATATCGACGGATTCCGGGGAGCTTTTCTGGTTGAGGTTGCTTTCTCTGTCGGGCCCCCGGCAGGGCAAGTTCTTCTTCAAGTTCGCACAATGCATCCGCGT
>DATETN010000068.1:0-7317 GCA_035283645.1 Pyrinomonadaceae bacterium | reverse complement strand
CGATTTTTTCCAAATACTTTTTGAAGCCAGTTTTTACCTGGCTTCGCACCTAATGCGACACTAAATTCCTATCGGTCAGTGTCTCAAAGTCGTTGACACGCGCCGTGCGAGCCAATTGCCGGTACGTGTTCCCTCGCGCCTCACGCCTTTAACGGCTTTAATTCCATTCGCGATCTGACTATCAAGAGCGCCATTGTCAGCCGCTTCTATGGCAAGCTTGCGGATTGCTGAGAGCTTCTGATTGATCGTTGCTGGGGATAGTCCAGCCTCACGAAGGTGTGCCGTATAGTGCTGTACGACGGCTTTATTGATCGCAGTCTGCGCCGTATTGCGATGCCAAACTAAGGACTCTCTTAAGTGGCGTTTACTGTGTGAACTATCTAGGCTGTCTAGTACGATCTGAATGGCAACCTCAGCGCCCGCATCTTGTCTCATTAGTTGGTACATAGTTCTACCCCGGTTGTGAATTTGATATAACGCGGCAACCTTCCCGTGAAGGCTGCACGCAAGAGCAACGATTAACCGGCTGCAAGAGTTTGTAGACCGTTTCGGCCCTAAGCGTCTCGTGCGGGAAATCACGGCAGAGGACATCATCGAATGGATGCAGGAAACGACCGCAAGAGCGAGTCAGTCAACGGCATGCACCTATGTTGGCCGACTAATGGGGATGCTGAAATACGCCCACCGCACAAAGGCAGATCTGCACAACTGGATGCCGCCACAAGTGAAGTACGAGAAAAAGGTTCTGCACAGTGGCCGCATAGTGGACGGCGACGAGTATGAAAAGCTAGTTATAGCGCTGCTCAACCCGCAACGGCCAGACGTGCAGAAGTGCTCTCACTGGAGTATGCGCAAGCGGGCGGCGCTTTGGCGTGAGGCTGCGGACGCGGTTCGACTGCTACGCGCAACACAGGCGGACGGCTCAACGAGGTCTTACGGCTCAAGTGGGCTCAAGTAAACCTGCCGCGAAAAACCGTCACGCTCTACGCAAGCAAGACCGAGCGCGAACGCACAGTCCCCATTAGTAGCGCAATGGTCGAGCTGCTCAACACTCGCAAGGCGGACGGTCTCGCGTCTGAGGTACACGTGTTCGCCAGGGCCGCAACCAATGAGTTTGATCGGCAAGTCTCACGCGCTTGTCGCCAGGCCGCGAAGCAAGCAAAGATCGCTTATGGCCGGTTCGACGGCGACGGCTTTACCCTTCACTCACTCCGACACACCTACATCACGCACCTACTCGCTAACGGGGTGGATGCACCTAGCGTGATGGAGTATTCCGGTCACAAAAGTTATCGGAGCTTTTCCGTCTACCTTCACAAGACGGATATGGGCGAGCGGCGTGCTTGCTTAACGCTGGAAATTGTTGACCGATTTTTGACCACTTCCGGGGCGCTTAAGACTCACGGGACGCATCAGGTAACCAGCGCTGCAACGGCGCATCCCCTTCAAAATCATAAAAATGCAGATCTCTCGCGGTCAGTAGCTTAGTCAGCAAAATTATCTGACCGGTGTGCATCGAGAAGTGTTCAGTAACGTGGAAGATTGCCTCAAGCGCAGTGACGTCCTTTCCCTGTATCGAATGCACCTCAAGTAACCTGTCGCTATCGAAGTCACGCAATACACTATCGACATCGCCAAGCGTCGCGCGTAAGCGGAGCATCAGATCGCCGCGCCCGATGATGTCCCGCTGATCAAATTCTTGCTGCCTGACTCGAGCGTCGGCCGCCCCACCTAACCCACTGACAATCCACTGACGTGCATTGCCACAGAGGTGCAACAACAGATTGCCGATGCTGTTCGATTCTTCGTTTGGTCGCCACCAGATCTGCTCGTGATTCAGTTGTTCAAGGCAGCGCTCAAGTTTCGGCAGGTAGTGGGTGCATAAGAAACTTCGCGCCTGGTCTATAAAGGACCGGCGGGGAACGTCTCTGGCTGGAGCATTCATAGACGGAAATGTTAAGACTCTTCGTCCGCTTCCTGTTCAGGTCGTAGTTTGTGCTTTGCCTTCCGACCGGCGGGACGAGCCTCCTCCTCGGCTTTGATTGGCTCACTGATTCTCGTGTTCTTTAGCGAAAGCTACCAATCACTGTATTTCTCCCCGTTCAGTGCGAGGGTCTTTGACTTCGAGCGAACGTCGAAAACGTTTTCTCCACCCCATGAGGCCGCATCAACTGCGTCATACGAGGAGCGGAGATCCCATTCTGTTTTTCGCGTAATGGGATCGATTGGCATTCCTCGTAAATAGACCTTTTTCTGAGTGGCAACCGAATTGATGTCGGTGGCATTTGGTCCGGACGGTCCGCTACCTATAACCAACCTGATCCGAGGCACCACATCCACTCCGTTGACCAATACGTCAAGATTAGGTGGGTAGCGATCTGGATTATCGACTCCGAAGATTGTGCAATCAGCGATGATGACCCTGCTGCGCGGATCTGGTGGCGCCGTAAACCCAGGTGGAGTAGATTGACTGGCGCTCCCAATGCATTGCATCCCGGCAGTATCACGGTGAAATTCGTCTATCGCGCCTCTGATTTCGCGCAACGTCTCACGAAGCTCTTGTTCACGCTGGCGCTTGATGGCAACCTTCGACAGCGGAAGCAGGCCGAGTGTAAGGATCGTCATCACTGTCAATGTGATGACCAACTCGATTAACGAGAAGCCACAGGCAACTTGCAAGCGAGCCTCCAGGAAAGAGAACGAAAGAAAGGAGCGTGAGACGAGCAAGGAAATAACGTTTACCGGTCGAGCATGTTTTTGTTCAGCCGGCCGAAATACCAGATCTCTTTAGCGAAGGCACCACTGCGATCGGGAGAGTTGTAGAACGCGATCACTTCGGCCCCCTCTTTTAATTTCGCGAATTCCTCAGGCCTTAAACTAAGGGTCAAAGAACGGCCGCCAGGATCGCCTCCCAACTTATTTAGAAAGAACCGCTTGCCGACTTGAGCAAAGCTGCATTTCTGATTGGAAATGGACGATCTGTTCTCATCTCAATCTGAATCAGCGGTTGCCGGATGGAGCCGATTATCCTCAGCGCGCTGCGTATCCCTACTATCGAGTTTCCCTCGTCAACTATCGGCTCAACCGTGGAGTTGAATTCCTTTGGTAATCTAAGCCGCTCAGGTAACGTGACTAATTCTCTTCCGTCTGAAACAGCTATCTCAGCCCCATCCCTGAGTATCGAGCGATCATAGATAAAGACACCGATGGCCTTAGCCCTTAAGCCAAAGACTCGCGGCAGGGCGGCATCGTCAATCCAGATCGTATGCGCACCATGAATCGACTCACTCGTTATCGTGAGCCTTAGAACATTGGTAAGGTAACGGGTCACAACGGCAGCGATGAGATGGATAATTCTTAATTCCTGATTATCACCTGTTGATCAGACTCTTATTCAGTCGGCCGAGGTAAGCAATATTGAAGACACCCACACCTATGGCCACGCGGTCGCCTTCCTTTACTTCATCAAATTCTTTCGGTGTTAGTTCCAACGTCCAATTCGTACCATGGCCGCCTAGTCGCCCAAAAAACCTCCTACCAATTTGGACAACGTACGAGCCATTGATAACCGGAAGTGGCCGGGCGGTTCTGATCTCGATCTTAACGAGTGAGTGCCGCTCGGAACCAGCAATCCTCAAAGCACTGCGAATACCTATTATCTCGTTCCCGTCTTCAACCTTCTCCGGCTCTTGATCAGCTTTGAAACTCTCCGGTAGTTTCAGGCGCTCGGGCAGATCGTGCCATTCACCGGTGGTACCGACAGAGATTACCGCGCCATCTCTAACGAGAGAACGATCGTAGATGAGTGTTGCTACCGACTTAACCCCCACCTCCCAAACTTCTGGGAATAAAACGTCACCTACCCAAATTACGCGGGAAGTTTGAACTGCATCTGATGTTACGGTGAGGCGCAACGCTGTGTCTACCTGCTGCTTAATTCCGCCTATTTGTAGTTCCACGGGTTGAGCAAGTTCCACCTCTTCAAGCCTATATGACAGCAATTTTAATCGGCCGACCGGTTGACGATTATGACCCTCCGCGATCAATGTGCCTATTGCCATCCGCCCGTCCTTCGCTCCAGAGCGTTGCCCGCGAATACTGCTACGGGATTGAGCCGCGATCGACGTCAACGACCAGATAATCAGAAGTATGCTCGACGCGAGCCTGATTCGTCTATCCATGAGTTCTCTCCTAATTTGCGTTTATCAGGCGAATATTAGCCAGATATATGGCACCAGATGAGGTATCCGAAAAAATAAACCTCACTCCTCGAACCTGAGTCAGGTTTGCGCCGCTAAAGTCAGTTAGTGGGATACGGACCGTCTGCAAAATCGGGTGACGAAGCGTCACTGGCGTGCCCTGAATTGATAAATCTACTCCGACTGGGCCTGTCAGGCTCAAGTACTTATTCACCGAGACTGCGGAGCCAGTTGGAGTTCCATTAGCGGCGATAAGCTGAATTTGAAAGTTTGTAGCACCGCTCGGATTTAGGTCGCTGTCTCTGCGCGCAACTCGAAAATCGAGGGTCTGATAACCGTTGATGTTGTCCCCAGTATTTGGATCCTTCCAATTTGCCTGGAAAAAGCGGTCACAACCAACTGTATCCCACGTGATGTTGCCCACACTCAGGACTTGGGCGGCTGGATTTGGAGTAGGACATGGAGCTGGACTACAGGAAATCGGGTTCGTGACATAATCGTGCTCTGGGACTGCGCCGTAACTGAAAACAGTGTTTTGAGCAATGTAGCTGGTTCCCGGTGGTGGATTAGTTTGAATAAAGTCGAAGAGCACTTTGGTGACGGCCGAATTCGGAGAGGCAGTGAATCCCCGATCAACTCGCGTTATCGATGACACCACACTTGGAACCGTATACCGAGGATTGAAGTTCTGGTTGAAGTTTGCAGAGGCGCCCGTGCCAACGTTAGCCCGGAAAAACGCCAGAACACTTGCCGAGCCAGTCATTCGCTGGTTCGCTGAGCCGCTCCCGCCCGCTGGGGGAGTAGGAAAGAGAGCATCGTTCCCATCGCCTATACAGCCTGTTCCATTAGGATTGAGATAAGGATCCAGGAGCTGCCATTCCCTGTTGTAGAAGTTGTGATTAGCGCCCCAAACTGTGTAGCTTGATTTTTGAGTTGCGGGTGAGTCAGCAGGAATCCCTGCGTTGCCGCCTGTATAACTCATCATCCGGTCAAGGATCCGCACTCCCTCAAGATTTAGCACGTCCCCGTCACACATCGGCAGTAAGACATTCCATGCAGTGCCGTCGGAATTCAGGTACCGACTGCCTGCACCAGCGGCGGTTGTAGGAACGAAGTTATCAGTAGGAGCGATTTCAAAGATACCTTTCACACTCATCCCAGGAATCTTCGTTGACCACGGAATCAAAGTTCCCCTTGAATCGATGCTCGGATCTCGATAAAGGTTGTAGGCGGCTCTAACACGCTGCCCGCCTCGAGAATGCCCCATAAATCCAGCGTTCGCGAAATCGATCTTGCCAGTAAAATCCGTGCTCAACACCTGATACTTCAAGTCTACCGGCACATAAACCCGTCCGGGGATAGCTCCCGACGTGCTCCAACTTGTACCATTGGTACTAGTAACAATTCCGTCTACAGTCGCCAAAGGTGTCGAGGTGACCGTTGTGTTTGAGTCGTACCAGTAGTCACCATTCTTCACTTCCTTACTGGCTACATAGTAACTGGTGTTCGCAGCCAAGGTCACCGGACTCGTCAGATTGACATACTTAAACTGACCCGGCGAACCGCCACTCATTGGTATGGATACGCTAGCGACGTCGACGCTGTCGCTGGCCCTGACGAGTTTCACGGTGTGCGTACCGGTGTTGCCGCTAACAAAAATTCTGCCGAGCGAATATATCGTGATCGGTTGAGCGCCGACTGTGATTTTCATCCCGAACCAATTATTCGAGTTTCTTCGCAAGGTGCCTAAAGCGATAGGAGTAATCAAACCAGTTGGTCCACTATTCCATTTGCTTAGTGTCTCAAGATGCTTCAACACAAGCCGCCCGCGGGAAAAAATGTATTGTGGATCGTCAGGATAATCGTAGTCATTGGCTGCAGTAATGCCGAGGTTCGCATTGATCGAAGTTACAATATAGCCATGCGAAGCGAGTTGTGTGGCCAAGTATTCATATCCAAGATGGTTCGGAACCACTGTGTAGCCGAGTTGCGTCTGGCATGTACCATTCAACGTGTAAAAGTTGTCACTATCTACGCGCGGGTCTGTTCCGATTCCACAGGTGTTGTGATTACCGTGAAGAAAGACAACAAGCGGGTAAGGGCCGCTGGTAAAATTTACTGGCCAGTAGACTTTGCCCCAAAGCTCCGTATTCCGACTCGTAAGAACGTCCGTGTCGACACTTGCTGGAAGATGATACTCCTCGCTATTTGAAGTCGTGCCTCCGCTACATCGGGAGCAACGGGTTTTGGATTGTTCACGTTATTCGACGCGACGTATTCGTCTATGTTCAAGGTAAAATCATAGATGGGCCAGTTGTAGCTCCACGCTCGAATATAGAAATCGCTATCGGTTGAGTTCGTATTAACGAAAGGATTCGAGGTGAAATTCGTTGTTCCGTTGCTGCCGGTGAAGACCCAACTGGGCACGATCAGTTGCAGGTTCGCATCATAAATGTCTACGCGAAAATTTGAACTCACTGTATTGCTAACGGTGACGGAACCATGAACGTACATCGCCTGATTGCATTTTCAACCGCACTTTGAAGAACTGTCCGGGATCTACTGAGACACCTCCCGATGGCGGCGTTCTCCCATCATACATACTGCCTGAATAGGTTACTGGAAACTCAGGAACTAACGGTGCGTTAGCGAAGCTGTCACCTCCAACGTTGTAGCCAGCCCGAGATGTAAAGGCAATTTCGTAAGCAATATCGCAGGGATCACCGAACGGGAATATGGTTTCTATCCTGAGGCTCGCTGGATTAAACAGTGCTGAGCGCGACCCACGCCACGGGTAAGGATAAGGTGACGAAAACGGAAATGTCGTGGAGCCAGGTAGAAATGCTGAAATCGATGAAACTGAATAGATGGGCTGACCCGAAGAATCCAGAAACGTCACTCTGAGATTACTGCCATTGTTCAGACCATTTGACCAGGAAATGTTAACCGAAACCGTATGGCAAGGCGCCATGCTGAAAGGTATCGTGATGACTTCTCCCAGAGAGTGGAATGTATGAGGGCCAGAAATAGTGGCAGGCGGATCGGGGCATGGCGGCGCTTGAGCATGAGCCTCTTGCGAGAAAAACATGCAAAGCAGCACGACAACAAAAAGCACGAG
>DATETN010000067.1:0-3518 GCA_035283645.1 Pyrinomonadaceae bacterium | reverse complement strand
GCCTCTTCGCGAGCTAGCGCTTCTCGATATTTGGT
This sequence comes from Pyrinomonadaceae bacterium, assembly GCA_035283645.1. GTDB lineage: Bacteria > Acidobacteriota > Blastocatellia > Pyrinomonadales > Pyrinomonadaceae > PSRF01. Next base: position 3,483 of record DATETN010000067.1, on the reverse strand, counting down.
TTCCCGGTTGGTGACGGTTATGGTGGTGGCGCGCTCGCGTGTTTTCCTTAACTGCTTCTCCACCTCGGCAATCTGTTGATCCAATTCCTTGACTTCCGGCCACTCCTCAGTAGCCTCCACAAGCACCTGAGCACGGCGTTGGCTCAGTTCAGCCAAACGATTCGCAATGGCCACCGTCTCAACCGCGGTGGCTTCTGCGAGCGCGCCGGCAGCGCCCGGCGCAAGAGCTGCCCTGTAGGCGGCTTCGGCCAGCTTACGGTCATTCTCTGCGTCCAGCAGTTGGCGGTTCAGACCAGCCAAGCGTTCGACCACTGTGTTCTGACTCGGATCGAGAGAGAGGATTTCGTGGTCTTTTGCGTAATTGAAGAGTCGCTCTTCAGCGCTTCGGATTTGAGCTTGCAGTTCAGTAATGCGCCTTTGCAAGATATCTCCGGTTGTTGTGTTCTGTTCGGTTTTCTTTTCCAGGTTTGACGAAACGAAGGTATCGGCGATCGTGTTCACAACCTTGGCGGCGATCTGTCGGTCGCGGTGGCTGAAGCCTATGTTGATTAGGCGAGTCTCCTTGATCGGTAGCCGGGTCTCTTTGACAGGCTCCACTGTGAGCGAGGACTGGATGGCCTGTACATATGGCTCGAGTCGCGTGACCTCGGCGAGCTCTTCGGGTGTCATACCTCCCTTTCCAGTTGCTTCTTGAGAGAAGTCATACTGGGCCGGATTCTTTGGGCTGTCTTTTAGACCCAGCTTAGTAAGCACGCTGGTAAGAAGTAAATTCATCTGACTTGGAGGAGGCGCGGCGAAAGCCGGATTATGCTCGATATCGAGAGTTTTGATGACACGACGAAGGAGCGAGGGGCTCGTCAGGAGTTGAAGTTGTGTGTTGAAGTAGGCTGGGTCGTTGACAGGATTCACTATGAATGAACTGGTCTTATTGCTTCTCAGTTGAGGATCACCGCTTTCCAGGTCCACTTGCACCTGAGCCTCTGTTTCGTACAGGTCTGGCCTCAACGCTAAGAAAACGCCCACAGCCGCGGTAATTAAGAAAGTAAGTCCGATGACCAGCACGGGATGGTTGCGCACCGAGCGCCAAAGGTCTCGCAAATGCGGACCGTCTGCGAGATAGGGCTCGGCGGCCGAGCTGGCAAGAAAGTCCTCAAAATGATCTTCTAAGTCGACTACTCTCTTCTCAATTGGACCCACTAAACTGTTCATTCGATCCCCCTGATCGGCAATCTGTCGGCCCTGATTAAACATTGAGACAACTGCCTCAAACTACACGTTCGGGAGTAACAAGAAACTGGGATTGAAACTTCACGGAATTACTCGCACCGGAAGCCGTGAGGCTGCTGGACCGATGGCCCCAGTCAAGGTCCGCAAGAATCTCCTACCCCCAGATATGGGGACGTCCACAATGTCGTTTGCCTGAAGCGTAACATCTTCAGCTCTATGGCTGGTGATTGCCTTGAGGTCAACAAAGATCTCTTTCTTGCCAGCGGACGTCTGCCGGACGATGCGTACACGGTCCTGCTTTGTGTCCGGCATCGTGCCGCCGGCCATCGCAATGGCCTGTGTGAGCGTGGTAGTCTCTTTTAGGGGGATCGTGATTGGCCGCACCACGTTGCCGACGACATAAGCGCGCTCTGCTTCGGGTAGAGTGATAATGTCACCAGGTTTGACGTACGGGTTGGCTCGGGCATCGCCAGCGAGCGTGTCCTGCAGAACATAAGCCTCAAAACCCACTCCATTTTCCACTGAAACGTCCGCAGCGGATTCACATTGCGCCACACCTGATGAGTGGACTACTTGCACGTACTTTCCCCCTCGCTCGGATGGGCCACCCGCAAAAGTCAAAAGTTCCAGAAGTCGCACTGGGCGCCGAAGTTGAAAACGTCCTGGTGCGTTGACCGCGCCAATCACAGCTACCGGCTGTGACTGATACTCCTTGACGAAAATATCTACCTGAGGGTGCCGCAGATATCTTGAATATCGCGCGGTGATTTCACTGGCTAGTTCAGCTCCCGTGAGACATGAGGCCTGCATCTCATCCTTGATCAAAGGCATCCGGATCATACCCCTGTCATCAATGCGGACCGCGTCACGCGAAAGCTGCGGACGATCGAACACTCGTATTTCGAGAACGTCTCCCGGACCAAGCCGATACGCCTGATCTGCTTGCAACGAGGAAGCGGCATCATCAGAAGTTTGCTGCGTCACAGGCGTTTGCGACACTGCCCTATCCGGTGGGTGCTGTGCTGCCGCGTCTTGCCCCAAGGCTGCAAACAGCGCCAACCACATGCAAGCGATAACAGATCTTGGCGCCCTCAAGAGACTCAACACAGAAATCCTTCCTTCCATGGCTCGTTACTCCCCATCGTTGCCTGACCTTGCCTTAACCGACCTCCGTCCTTTTCTTCTGAACAGTCCCATGCGGCGCGACCACAAGGCCTCTCCCAAGTGGTTAGGATTGGCGAGGTTGAGCACTGTGTGGCTAAACAAAACCAGCAGTTGTTCATGCTCGCGCACGAACCTCCCCGTAAGGGGCTGATCATGCAACTTAACGACGACACCTTCCCGGAACCACTGCCAGAACTGAGTCTGCGTGGTCCAAAACTGCTTGCGGTCGCGGCAAATCACCAGCGCCGTTTTCTTCTTCTTCTTCTTTTCTTTCTTCGCACTCATATCTTTTCACTGGCCTTGAACACACTTCTGTCCTTGCGTGGTCCTTCGGTTGTTGTATTAGGGCGATCCGAAGTGAGCCACACAGAAAACCCTTGCGGGAAGCCTCTGTTTGGGCAGTGTCAGGTTGTCAATTCCGGTAGCGCGCGCATCGTTACTCCCGGATACGGGGAAAGGCCTGCGCTCCCAGGGCGCTATTAGATCAATAAGCGCGATATCAACTCGGCTCGACGTCTCACGCCGAACTTGATGAAAATGTGCCGCAGATGAAACTTCACGGTCTTGTCACTGATGGATAACTTTTCACCGATTTCTGCATTGGTAAGTCCTTTGGCGCAGCACAAGGCCACCTGGGCTTGGCGACGGCTGAGATTGTGGCGCCCAAGGACGCGCTCAACTACTTGGCCGAAGGCCTCGCTTGTTTCATGCGCTTGAACCTCTTTCGGGTAAGGCTCAAGGCCGGCAGCTTGGCGGCGAGTGAAAATCTCGTGAGGGCTGAAAACGAAATAGACGATCTGCTGTTGTGGTTGCAGGTGGCCTTCACCGGCCACGTTATAGCGTTCAATGCTAAGTTTCTTAAGGAGACCAGCACGGCCGCGCCTGATCGCGCTAAGGCTGTTCAATCCTGTAAGCATCATCAAAGTCCTAGCGCTAAAGGCGCCGACGCGGGTCCGAGTGACAGTGACCTCGCTGAGCATGGCCCGGTACAACTGATGCTCAAGAGGCGTGTGGCTAAGCGCCAGTAGCGCCATCGCTTGCTCAGCTTTCGAAGGTTCATCACGCCAGCCAAAAGGTCGGCTCGCAATTTGA
>DATETN010000066.1:0-3815 GCA_035283645.1 Pyrinomonadaceae bacterium | reverse complement strand
GCCGCCTAACCTGGGCGTGCAGCGGAGCGCGGGGCGCCGCATTTTCTCATCGCAATCACTTTAGGACATTACCGAACTTTTTTAATCGAGAAAGTCCTTATCAATCCTCCGGTCGAACGTCCAATAACTCTTTGAGTCGACCGAGAGGGCAACGGTACATTGCCTTTATGTTGAGCAATCCACAACTCGCACCGCTCGAAGTTGAGGAAAAACCGACAGCACGCAGATTCCTCATCAGGTTCTTCTTGTTCACGTACGTAGTAACGTGGATGTGCTGGGCAGTGTGGGCGGCTTCCAGCGGCGCAACTCCTGCAAGTGCTTGGCTCCCAGGACTTCGAATGCTGGTGTTCCTTCTGGGAGTATTTGCTCCAGCTATTGTGGCGGTCTGGCTCACGGCTCGGCACGAAGGTCGGGAAGGCGTGCGCTCATTGTTGCATCGCTTGATACAGTGGCGCGTGGGCCTCCGCTGGTATCTCTTTGCCGTAACTTACTTTATCGCAATTAAGCTGGCAGCCGCACTTCTTCATCGTCTCTTAGCGGGCGAGTGGCCACGCTTCAACACTACTTCGTGGTATATCATCATCGCGGGCATCGTCTTCTCAACTCCAGTCCAGGCAGGTGAAGAGATCGGGTGGCGCGGGTACGCTCTTCCTCGCCTGGCTGAGCGCTTCGGACTGGGGTTAGGCAGCATAGTGCTCGGGATCATTTGGGCCGCTTGGCATTTGCCCCTCTTCTTCATTCCGGAGACCGACACGACGGGCCAATCGTTCCCCGTCTATCTGCTGGCGGTGACTGCGCTGTCCGTAGCCATTGCGTGGCTTTATGCTCGCACCGGAGGCAGTCTCATGCTAGCCATGCTGATGCATGCCTCGGTTAATAATACCAACATCGTCCCTTCCTTCGACCCGAACGCCACAAATCCATTTGCGTTGAGTACTTCACTCGTAGCTTGGATCTTTACGGCGTTGCTATCGGTTTGTGCGGCCTATTTCCTGGTTCGGATGCGGAGAAGCACCGGTGAAGTCTAAAGGCTGAACGTGATCATCGACACGTGGATTGTGAGGCGATCCTGCCGGGATCAACGCGAATGGAGGCAATGAGCCATCGTCTGCGTTGCCACGGTCTAGAGTGCATTCGGTATACTTTTCAATTCACCCGGAGAGGAAATCGATGGAGGCCAATCTGCTGGGCAAGCCACATATCTAACCATGATAAGGCAAAGGCCATTCAAATGTCCTTCGCTACTTTCGACTTGTAAAATTCTAGGCTGAACATAATCGCAACGAGCGTCGTTATCAGCCCATGACAACGTCCCTGTGGTCTACATGAATCAGACGGAAATACTCAAGAGTCGATGGGCCAGTCCTTTTGCTATCGCGATATACTATGCCTTTTTCAAACTGTCCATCCACTTGCTTACCAGCGAAGCATACGGCTACTTTCGCGATGAACTCTATTACATAGTCAGCGGCGACCACCTTGACTGGGGCTACGTGGACATGGCGCCTATGGCGGCATGGGCCGCGAGAGCTTCACGCATTGTCTTTGGCGACTCGCTCTTTGGTCTTCGGCTGTTGCTCGCGGTGGCCGGCGCGTTGAAGATATTACTGACTGGCCTGATGGTGAAAGAGTTAGGAGGCCGACGATTGGCAGTCGCCGGCGCTTGCCTTAGCGTGCTGGTTGGCGGCTATCTAGCTTTAGATAGTTTTCTCTCCATGAACGCCTTCGAACCGGTTTTCTGGATGGGCTCGGCTTACGCGATTGTGCTCGCAATTAATCGCAATGATTCGCGCTACTGGCTCTTGTTTGGTTTTCTAGCCGGGCTTGGGCTTGAAAACAAGCACTCGATCCTCTTCTTCGGCTTCGCCATCTTCGTCGGGCTGCTCCTTACTCCAACGCGCCGCTTCCTGGCTGATAGGTGGTTCTGGATTGGTGGAGCCGTGGCGGTCATTCTTTTCTTGCCGAATCTCATTTGGGAATATCGACACGACTGGGCAACGATTGAACTTCTGCAAAACGTTCAGAAGGAAGGAAAGAATGTCGTGCTCTCACCAGTTGCATTTATTGGTCAGCAAATCTTCCTTGAACCCGGTTACTCTCCCGGTGTGGCTCGCCGGTCTGTGGTATTTCCTTTTTGATCAAGCAGGCAAGCGTTTCCGCGTGCTAGGCATCGGCTATCTGGTCACGCTAGTGCTGATGATCTTGCTGAAGGGTAAAAGCTATTATCTGCTGCCTGCATATCCGATGCTTTTTGCAGGTGGAGCGGTCTGGTGGACGAACATGCTCTCGAGACAGGTTAAACTTAAGTGGTTAAAAGTCGCATACCCCTTGCTCTTAATCATCAGCGGGTTTCTCTTTGCGCCATTCATGTTGCCCGTGCTTTCGGGTGAGACCTTCTTGCATTATCAGCAGGCTCTTGGCTTGGAGCTGCCGAAGACGGAGGTTGAGTTACTTCCTCTGGGGGCCACGCGACTATACGGGTGAGCAATTAATCTTATTGCAGTGGAGCCGTGAAAGAGCTGAGAAATATTGCGAGAATGTAGAGGACGCAGGGATTAACTACCATCCTCTTTCAATGGCCGAGGAGCACTATACGATCTTCTTTTGTCGGAGGCTTAAGCGGCCACTATCAGAGTTGTGGCCCCAGTTGAAACACTGGAACTAATACCTGACGACCTTGTCGTGCGGGCTTGGAGGCCTATAAATGCTTTTAAAACGGCCCAAAGAAAAAGACCACGTTAATAGGCTGAGCTTTGGGAGCGGCGGGAATCCTGAACGACGAGTTCAGTGGGCGGTACGTTGGGGCATTAGATTTGATCCGTTTTTACTTCCAGTGGCGCAAAGCAACTCGAAAGAAGGATAGGAGGACTTAACATGGTAGATGAATCGGAGCGCGAGCGCCTGTCCTCAATCATGCGACAGATTAATCGAACATGGCTTGATGGTCGCGTCGAAGACCTCATACCAACGGTTCATCCGGACATAGTTTTTGTTCTTCCGGATTTCGCAGGTCGCATTTGTAAACGGGAGGCCATTCTCGAAGGGTTCAGAGACTTCTATCAGAACTCAACAATTCATGAGTTTCGCGAGGACGATCATCAAGTCGATATCGTAGGCGATTCGGGCTTCGTTACCTTCAGGTATGAAATGGTCTACGAGCGTGCCGCGCACCGATATAGAGCGACGGGCCGAGACCTGTGGGCGTTTCAGAAGCAAGGCACGGCCTGGCTCGCGGTTTGGCGAACGATGCTCGATGTGGATGAGAAAACTGATTGATAACGCTCTTGAATCCAAACGTCTTACGACGTGGAAATCGGCTCAACAAAACAGAACGGTATTCACGAGGCATATAAGCAACGAGAAAATCGAACGGCGACAGAGAGGGTCCAGCCGGTTAGTTGCCTATATATAAAGGACAAAGACTGCCCCTAAACAGTCCCTCGTATCCTTCATGCTCAAACTGCGTGAGCCAACGCTGCATCTGCCGGCAGCTGATCCCAAGGACCTGGGCCGCCTGAAAACAAGGTGATCCCTTGGCCATTGCCGAAAACACTACGTCCTGTGGTTTCATCGCCCGCTCCACCGCGGCCGGCGTCATTTGCTTCTTAACAGCATCCTGTCATGGCAGCGTTGACCCTCACCGCTCAGATCGGACACTCCATGTGTTAATTACATGCCGTACAAAGATCGGTCGACAGTCTAAAAAATTTGGAAAGTGTTTGTGCGTCCATTCGAACGCGTGCAGAATCGCTCCGTTTTCTCCTTCTTTCGACATGCTTATGACCGCCAACCTACCGCCAGGCCGTAAGACTCTC
>DATETN010000065.1:0-34340 GCA_035283645.1 Pyrinomonadaceae bacterium | reverse complement strand
CTTCGGAGTGAGCAAGTGGATGCAGCCACAATACTTGTTGATGTCCAAATTGAAGCAAGAGAGTTGGGTCAGGATCGAGCCGGGACTGCGCTGTTGGTGCTTTCACAAAATGGTGGCTGGAAGCTTGCCGGAATTGAATTATTCGAAGTGCGCTGAGACTGATGCTATGGCAGAGTTCTCCTCAATCGACCGAAGAGCGGCACGAATCAAATTGATTCTGATGGACTGCGATGGCGTGTTGACTGACGGCCGCGTTTGGCTCACGGGAAGTGGAGAAGAGCAAAAGGCCTTCAACGTCCGAGATGGTCTCGGGATCGAGCTTCTGCACCGGGCGGGGATAAAGACGGGGATAATATCTGGGCGCTCCTCGGAGGCGGTGGAAAAACGGGTACTCGAGTTAAAGATTCACTTCGTAGAGCAAGGTGTGGTTGAGAAGGTGTCGGTGTTCAATCGGATTTTATCCGCAGCAGGTGTGGACGACGGGGCAGTGGCGTTTGTAGGAGACGATCTAAACGACATACCGCTGATGCAGCGATCGGAGTTTGCGATCGCCGTTAACGATGCCGCTGATGAAACCAAGGCCGCGGCACACTATGTTACGAAAGCAAAGGGCGGATATGGCGCAATTCGCGAGGTAGCAGAGATTATCCTGAAAGCTCAGGGCCGCTGGTCAGACCTGATCAAGCGCTTCGACATTCGTTAACTTTTTCATTTTGCAGCATCGCCTCATTCGTGTGTGGGTTGAGATACATGACAAGAGAGTTCATGGAGAGGCAGAAGTAGCACAAAAATTAAAATTAGGGACACTACTGGAGAGAGTGTAGTGTCCTAATTCCACGTTCTCTGCGCTAACTCTGCGGCCTCCGTGTTCTCGGTGGTCGATTTATCCCGCGAAAGTATGACCACAGAGTTCACGGAGAAGGTGAAGTAGCACAGAAATCAAATTAGGGACACCACTGGACAGAGTGGGTTGTTGACACCCAGAACGCGCTTTACTAATCTTCACAGCACCGTTTGACACCAACCTGAACAACAAGCGTGTCAGCGCTTCATCTGAGCGGGTGTAACTCAATGGTAGAGTGTCAGCTTCCCAAGCTGGAAGTTGCGGGTTCGAGTCCCGTCGCCCGCTCCAAACATGTAAATCGCTGGACTTTTTCTGGCAAGAAGTTTGCACGTTTGTAATTAGTCCAAATCACGCCTTGAAGGAAGATCTCCCCCCGACTCGTTGGCCTCGTGGCTTCCGTGTGACGGTTCACCGACTCACGGCCTGTAACCGCGAAGGGCGCGATGTCCAACGATTGTTTCCACAACTTGCGACTACCTAGGGCATGTGGATCTCGATTCTACACAACGCTATCTGACCTTGACGCCGGAACTGCTTAGCCAAGCGAGTAAACCAACGTTCATTGGCCCATAAGTTGTGACAGAAAGGTTTGTCACGTATGCAACCACTGTAAGGCCGTACCTGCAATGACTGCATTACCAAGTTCGAACCGCGTCTTCGATACCCTCGTTGTTGACAGTGAGTAAGCTTGTCGAGCTGATGGTGAGACTTGTTAGCCGTGCAGTGTGTGGCTTTGGAGAATTTCAATCTTACTGCGGTCACACTACGTGAATATTTAATGCGTAAATCTTCATGCCAGGGTCGTAGAACAATTGCCACGAAAGTTTCATTCCCTTGCCCGTCCTTTCAAGCAATTGGCTGAGAGTCTCTCTGGCTCGTTGGCTGTCCGCTCCTTCTTGATCTTTATGTTGCAAAAACATGGTCAAGGGAATAGCCCCTACTATCACGGGCATGTGAGTACGCTTACTTATCGCCGTGCACAGGGCTTCGAGGGTTTGCAGACCGGTCCGTTCTTTTGCGGGTAGTGTTATCACGGCGTCCAACACTGATTCTTGAGGGACTAACTTGCCTGTGCTGTTTTTGATCGCTATTGGGATTACGTGAATTAGCTTGTCGCTCCGTTCCATACGGAATCTGGCAGAATTCGCGCTTGCGGCCTGAGCATCCAACAATTGTTGCACGACGAGTCCAGGATCAGGCGGCAAGTTTGTTGGGGTCACTACATAATACTCAAATACGAGTTCCCCTCCTTTAGGAATGAACACCCTCGGTGCCGCACCCTTTTGATATTTATGCAAATCTCTCCTGACCTTCTCAGTTACGTCAGTTATTTCAGCGGCATAGCCATAACGTGGATCTTCGTAAGTAATAGTCCATCCATATGAACCTTCAAGCATCACAATCGCTTTAGCTACCGGCCGCGGATCCTCCACAGAAAGAATGACCTTATTGCTTTGTTGTCCCACGTTCTCACCGAACCCGCCCCGTCCGCCGGCAGCAGAGGTCGGAATCATTAACATGACAACCACTGCCAAGTGTACCGCCACATACAAACAAGATCTCATGCGCCGCGCTCCAGCAGAAATGTAAGTAGGTCGCATAATTGTTCCTCTCAACTAATAATGAATTCCGTGTGTACACAAGACTCTGTTAACCTGAAAGCTACCTATTTGCGACGATAAAAACCTGCCTCACTGCACCTCAGGTCTCTTTATCATTTATGGCCAAGTTCGGCTTTGCTGTGATCCATCGCGGATGCTAAATATCCGAGTGTCTCCAATGACATATCCGAGCGTGTTGGTTCTGTAAGTAAGAGCGCCTGTTGAACAGTCAATAACCATCCTCTGCGGAACAGTTACGCTACAAGGAGCCCGTCCCTGCGCCCGATAGTAGTTCACGGTTGTGGAAGTCAAACCAACAAAATCAAATCCCCAGGTATTACTTGAGGTCACTGTCCAAGACCCCCCTGTAATAGCTGTCTGCGGGGGAATGATAGATCCATTGAACCAGCAATTGTCTGGCCCACCGCTCCCCGGGTCCTGCTCAGTGACCGTGCGTCCAGAGAAGCCTGGAGTTGCTGGTGAAAGCGTCTGGGTCCACTTACCAACTGTAGGAAAACCGTCGGAGTCAGCCCAGCCTGCAAAAGCTGTTGTTTCGTTTGTTGGAGTTGTACATGTCACGTTAATAGTCGCCACCGGGCCAACCTGGAACGAGGTAGATTGGCAACCCCCGAAGGACGGGAAGCGAGAGTACGCCGTCCAAGTCGCCTTGATGTTCGCACTCCCCGGCGCTACTCCGGTGGCCACACCACCCGAAGACACCGTAGCCACCGAATTGTCCAAGCTTGACCACGCAGCACCGACGGTGTACCAGCCAGCCGGCTGCCCGTTGCAAGTGGAGCGCTGTTCCTTCGCAACGTAGGCCATCGTTCCCCCTATCTCCACTGATGCTGTTACAGGTTCGACCGTGGACGCGACGTAGCTGTCGGGACAACAGGACTGACAGGCGTAGTTGTTGCTCACTCCCTTCGCTGTATCGGCCTGCTCGGAGCGTCCGATCATCGCCAAACCATCGGGCCCGTAAACCGACCAGATAATCTGGCCGCGCTCCGCTGTCAATGGAATTGTCACGCCATTGTCGTCCGGTAGGGGAATTACACTTTCCGCTGAATTACAAACGAGTATCGCGAACTGCATACGATTCCTTTGCAGTTGGAGAAACTGACTGGAGTATTAACAGGAGAGAAACTCTTTTTTGAGGAGTGAGACTCTTGTCAACTTCAAAATGCGAGGTGAGCAGACTCTACTCTCAAGCGATTTAGCCGTCAAAGAAATATGTGAGTAGACAGAACACATGCTGGACGAACGTCAAAGTGAGATCCATTGCCGGATTCAGCGAACCGGCGAAAAGTTGAGGAGGTATCTAAAATCTTAAGTCAATTTGCCATAGAGTACTTCGTTCTCATTCTGCAGCGTTTCTACTTGCTCCTCAAAGAAAGAGAACTAACCCCAAGCCGTCGTTCGCAGTAAATTACATAAGCTCAATCAAGAGTGGCCACCCTGATCTCCGCACGCGTGGGCGAAACGAACTCCCAACATGAGGATCCTGCAGAATCCCTTTGACACTGGTATAGTTGCCCAAGAGAAGGCTCCGTTGGCCACCGAAAACCAACACGGGCGAAGTTGCAAGGTGCAGAATGACCACAGACAGTCCGAGAGTTCTGATAATCGATGATGACCGTCAGGTCAGGGGTCTGCTGCTCGAAATACTTTGCAAGGATCATAACTGTTCCGAAGCTGGTTCTGCTGAAGAAGGTCTGGCGGCGCTTAGGGCGGATAAGTTTGATCTGGTCCTCAGCGATATAAACATGGCTGGAATGAGCGGGTTGGAACTGGTGCCTCATATTCTTCAAACCTGCCCTGATGCCGTGGTGATCATGATAAGTGGAGAGCAGACCATCGAGACGGCTATTGCGGCAATGCGAGTCGGGGCGTTCGACTACATGACTAAACCGCTGGAGGTGGACCATGTTGAGGCGGTGGTAAAACGTGCTTTAAATCACTACCAGTTGCTTAAAGAGAAACAACGCTACAAAGAGCAGCTCGAGAAGTTGCTCCGAGAGCGAACTGCCGAAGTTGATCATCTCGCACATTACGATACTCGAACCGGTCTACCCAATCGCGCTTTGTTCGAAGACAGGCTGTCTCAGGCGCTGACAGTGGCTTACAGTAACGGTCAATCCGTGGGGATTCTGTTCCTCGCTCTGGACCAATTTAAGAAGGTAAATGATACATTTGGCCATGACCGAGGTGATTGTCTTCTAAAAGCTGTCGGCGAGCGGTTAAAGTCATGCGTTACCCAGCAAGAGACTGTGGGCCGGTTTGGGGACGACGATTTTGCCGTGCTCTTACACGAAGTGAACGGTCAGAACGACGTCGTCGACGTAATTGCGACCGTTACACAGGCACTAGCTGCCCCCTTCGAAATCGATGGGCAGCCGATTTTCGTTACCGCCAGCGTGGGCGCTAGCATTTTTCCAATCGACGGGAAAGACAGTCAAACCTTGCTGAAGAACGCCGGCGCTGCTCTCTATCGCGCCAAAACCTCCGGTGGTGACAATTATCAGTTCTTTACGCCTGACCTCCACGTCAGGGCTTCAAAGCGATTTGCGCTCGAGACGAACTTAAGGCGCGCACTCGACAACAACGAGTTCGTTCTCCACTACCAACCCAGAGTGGCAGTAGACACCTTGCGGATTACTGGAACCGAGGCCCTGGTGCGATGGGAACATCCGGAGTTGGGCCTCATCTCACCTTCAGAATTCATTCCGCTGGCAGAGGATACTGGATTGGTTATCCCAATCGGGGAGTGGGTGCTGCATACCGCCTGTGAACAGAACCGTAAATGGCAAGACGAGGGATTTGAAGCGATTCGAGTAGCAGTGAACATTTCGGGCCGGCAGTTTCATCAACCCGATATTGGGAAGCTGGTTGTTCGGGCGTTGGACCACGCTAGACTTGGGCCCGAGCACCTGGAATTGGAACTTACCGAAAGTTCGATCATGAGCAACGCCGAGTTCGCTGTTAACGCACTTACTGTCTTAAAGGACATGGGTGTGAGAATTTCGGTGGACGACTTTGGAACCGGATTCTCATCGCTTAGCTACCTGAAGCGCCTTCCGATTCATGCTTTGAAGATCGATCAATCGTTTGTGCGCGATGCGCCCACTGACCCGGACGACGCTGCCATTGTCATGGCTGTGATCATGCTCGGGCACAACTTGAGACTGGAGGTTGTTGCTGAAGGGGTTGAGACAGACGAGCAGTTGCGGTTCTTGAGCCTTCTCAGATGCGATCAGATTCAGGGAGATCTCTTTAGTCCGCCCCTGCCAGCCGACAAGTTTGTGCGCCTGCTGAATAAAGCCAAAGTACAGAAGGAACTGCGAGCTGTTTCCGATCAACAAAAGGCTCGAATCTGAGTTGCTACCTTAAGTATTCAAACCGCGCGACGTCGGATTCCCCTAAAATCACTGTATCGCCAGGATTCAGCACAGATTCGGTCACTCGCTGTGACTTAGGATCGTTGATGAAGGTTCCATTTCGAGATCCTTCATCGCGGACAATCACTACACCGTCGCGTACGCCCAACCACAAATGACGCTTGGAGATGCGTGGATCGGCAAGCACAATCTGCGACATCGAGCTATCGCGTCCCACGTACGAGCCTTCTGGTTTGATCTCGAAAGTCTTGCCTGAGAGGACCCCCGAGACAAATTTGATCGATCCATAGCTGATAGGTGAAGTGTCTCCATCGGGCGTGATTGCAATGGTCCGTGAGAGATCCACTGTCATAGCATGATCCGGCCCAGCCGCGGCGACCTGAGGCATCGGTGATGGTTTAGGACTAGGCGGTGTATAGGCCGGGGGTGGCGACGATGGGGTTGGTTCGGCTCGGGCAACAGGCGCCGAAGGGCCGCGTTCGATGACTGGAGTACTGCCTTTCAGGGCCTTGTTCTTGCCGCGCTTCCGCATCAGTAAGAGAACGACTGCCGCTATCACGATAATAGCGATAATTAGAAACAGGACGATCAATACTGTGATAACAATGGCCCATGGGAAGCTAGACTTTTCTTTACCCTCAGCGATGGATTGCTGACTACTTTGAACGAGCTTGGCAACCTCTGAATGCTGAGGAAAGAGTCGTTCTGCCTCCTCGAATTTTGGTATAGCTCTGGAATAGCGTTGGTCCCAGTACAGGTCGAGGCCTTCGCGGTACGCCTTATCTGCCGGCCCAAGTTCGTTGGTGACGCCCGCAGCCTTCACAAACTCCTGCACGGTGCTGGATGGCACTACGAAGACGAAGCCTGAGACCTCCTGATTGTTGACGCGATCCCCTCCGAAGGTAAGTAGACCAATTACCTCCATATTGTCTGTCATGACTGGTCCACCAGAATTACCGTGAGTTGCAGCAGCACTGATCTGCAGAATAGGAGCGCCGCTGGCTGAACTCTTCCGGGCGGAAACCTTGCCATCAGTTATCGAAGCCTCGAGCGCGGACTTCGAATCGAGAACGCCGCTATTAAACGTATCGGCAGCCCCCGGATAACCCAGCACCGTCACATGGTCCTGCAGGACGAGCTTCTCGGAATCACCCAGTAGAAGTACCGGCGCGTTTTTGACCTCGATCTTGATTACTGCTACGTCTTTGCCTTGGCCTGTAGGCGCCCCATACTGCTTCTCTTCAAACTCAAAGACACTTCCGTCGGGGATAATCACGTGATGCAAGATTTTCATCCCGGTCAGGCGCGAGTAGTTTCTGACAAAAATGATGTTCTCGCGCGTCAGAGAGTTTGGGTCTACGTTGTAGTCTCGCGCGACCTGTGGCAGCAACTGATAGAAGAGGAGTTCCTGTCCTGATTCTTCACCTTTTTGATTGATGTCGTGAAAAGTGCTGACGACATGAGCGTTAGTAACGATGTAGCCGTTTGAGTTTATGAAGAACCCTGAACCTAAGGCGATGTAAGACACGTCATACTGCTTTGGCTGCCTATTGGGTGGCGCGAAGTAGAACGACCCAACGACACCGTCAATGATTCTGACCACTGAGGGCTTGCTGAACATGGCCAGCCGTTCGCCATCGCTAACAGCAGTTGCGATAAACGCGGGTTGGCTCGGTAGGAGGGCTGCGGCAAGGAGTAAGGTTAAAGCGATAACAATGCAGAGTCGGCGCATAATTGCTCCTTCGCGGTCAACGAAATGTGTTTTCGTGATAATTGGGAATGGGTTAAACCGAAACCGGTAATTAACAGCACATTGATATCAGTCATGAAGGAAGTTGGGTGGAACTTCAGGTCGAGCTGAACAACAATTTAGTTCGCTAACCATCGACTTCACTTAACGTGCTTCTAGTCGAATTTAATGGGAATGTCAATGATCTTGATTGCCACTTGCCAATTGTTGATTGCTGATTGGAAAGCTAATTAAAGTTGGCGAATGGCAATAGATAACTAGGCGTGGGACGATCCGTATCGGATCTGGACAGCGCGGGATTGCCACTCGTACCATTTTTGCGAGCTTTATCCTGGGACGAAGGCCAAGAGTGATGAGTCTACTCAACCGTGTGGTTGGCACGATGGTTGCCGAAAAAACGTAAAGACATCTGCACTGTAGGAGGTGGAAATGAACCGGCTTCTTTTATTTACGTTAGTTTTACTAGGAATCTCTGCACTCGGATGTAGCACGAGTGACACTGCGAACAGCAATCTCAATGCAGCGGCCAACGCGAATGTAGCGGAGACGCGGACCGCTCCTGACAATTCCCAAATCATCAGAACAACAGACGCTAACGGTGTCGTGACAGAGACCAGAGTCTTCCGCGACAACCCGCGTATTTCAAAAGTTGTAGTCACAACTGACAATGGAACTCGCACCGTGAGGGCGTACTCTCCGTCAGGGGAAGAGCGCGCGATCAACGGCGTGGGGGACGCCTTAGAAGCCACTGGTGATGCATTGGCAAGCGCTGCTGGGTTCGTCGCCGACAAGACGGAAGATGTCGTCGATAAAACTGCCGAAGGCGCCGAGAAGGTCGGCGATAAAACCGTAGATACGGCAGAGAAGGTCGGCGACCGGACTGCTGAAGGGGCGAAGAAAGTGGGAAAGAAAACTGCTGAAGGCGCCAAGAAGGTAGGACGAACAGTCAAGGATGCGGTCACTCCATAACTTTTAAATTCTCCCAACGGCGGTCAGAAGCGAAGGGCAGGTTACCAACCCTGCCCTTCGTTTTTTTGATGTGGAGTCCTTCGGAACAGCCTGCGCACGCGGCGGATGTTATACTAACCCGCAACAACACGTGGTTCCAAGGAGTCGATATGGTAGACACATCGCGTTTTACAATTATCTGTCCGTGTTGCGAGGCTACGCTGACGGTAGACTCCCAAACGGGAGCGCTCCTGTCTCATGAAGAAAAGGCCAGACCCGTGGCGTCATTTGACGAGATGGTAAAGGGCTTGGATAAACAGAAACAGGTACGCGAGCAGATATTCTCGCAGGAGTTGAGTTCAATGAAAGATCGCGAGCGAATTCTTGAGGAGAAGTTTCAAGAGGCGATGAAGCGGGCCGAGAAAGAGAAAGACAAACCCTACTTAAATCCCTTGGATATGGACTGAACACGGCGGTTAAAGCAACACCGCAACCAACCCGATCATCGAAGCGCCAACAGACGCTCGCGACCCTAAGATTCACAATTCTGGAGTTATCTACAATGAAACGGTACGGCAAATTCCTTGCTCTCCTACTAACTTTGGGTCTGCTAACGGCCACAGTTGCGCAGTTGGCTATTGGCCAGGTCTCGATGCCACAGATGAACTTTCGAGATCGCACACTGCCCAACGGACTGCGAATGCTTTCGCTTGAGGACCATTCCAGCCCAACCGTAGCGATTCAAGTTTGGTACAAGGTTGGATCCAAAGACGATCCGGAAGGCCGAAGCGGCTTTGCTCATCTCTTCGAACATATGATGTTCAAGAGCACGCGCAACATGAAGGATGAAATGATGGACCGGCTTACTGAGGACGTCGGTGGTTGGAACAACGCTTCCACCTGGGATGACTTCACCAACTATTATGAGGTGGTGCCGTCTAACTATCTTGAGACGCTGCTCTGGGCCGAAGCAGATCGAATGGCCTCGCTGACTGTAGATGAGAAGAACTTCAAATCCGAACGCGCCGTTGTCCAGGAGGAGTTCCGCTCCAGGGTTTTGGCGCCTCCGTACGGTCGCCTTTTCTATGCTATCGAGAGACGTTCATATACAACGCATCCTTATCGGCGGCCCGGGATCGGGAGCCTGGAGGAGCTTGACGCGGCGACGTTAGCTGACGTGCAGGCTTTCTTCAAAACATTCTATAGGCCAGACAATGCAACTTTGATTGTGGTTGGCGATTTTGATCCGAAACAGCTCGATGCGTGGGTCGACAAATATTTTGGCCGTGTTCCCAAACCGGATCACCCATTACCTCGGGTAACGGTCAAGGAGCCCGCACGAACTGCTGAAAAACGCTTTCAGGAGTTTGGGCCAAACGTGCCGCTTCCAGCTGTCGCAATCACGTATCTGGCGCCACCTGCCGGGAGCGATGATGCGTACGCACTGCGAGTGGCAGAGTCGATTTTGGGTGCGGGCGAATCGTCGCGGCTGTACCAGTCTCTTGTTTATCGTCAGCAGGTGGCCCAAGAGGCCTTCGCTCAGGCGGATATGCGTGAGGATCCGGGTCTCTTTATTCTTGGTGCCATACTCGCGAGCGAGAAACAACCGATCGAGGTCGAACGCGCACTACTCGCCGAGCTTAAGCGAGTGCAGTCGGAACCGGTTACACAGGCGGAACTGGAAAAAGCCAAGAGTCAATTGTTGACAAACCTGATTCGCGAACGCGAAACGGCGAGCGGAAAAGCCGATGCGTTAGGGCGAGCGGCGGTCCTACTCGCCGACGCCAGACGTGTGAACACTGACGCAGCGAAACTCCAGGCCGTGACAACCGCAGATGTGCAGAGAGTCATGCAAAAGTACTTCAATGACAACAATCGGGTTGTGATTACCTACACATCGGAGCCGGAAAAACCCGCTGCAGGAGCCGCTGAGAATGGTAAGGGAGGTAACCGATGAAAACCAAACTGATTAGGAGCCTTCTGTTCCTTGTTTTCATTGTGTTGTATCCCGGCGCTCTGTTTGGTCAGAATCCGTCTAGTTCTCCAGTGCCTCAAGAAACACCACCAGTACCGGCCGCCCCTCGTCCCGTCAGCGTTCCAAAGCCAGTCGAACAGACGTTAAAAAATGGGCTTCGCGTGATCGTGATCGAGGACCACGACATGCCCTTGATATCGACCCAGCTGCTAATCAAGAACGGGGCAGAGGTTGACCCTGGCGGACTTAGCGGACTGGCTGACTTGACCGCGTCGCTATTAACTAAGGGTACGAAGACACGAAGCGCACCTCAGATAGCGCAGGAGATTGAGGCGCTTGGTGGAGTAATCAATTCAGGCGCCGGATGGGATGCTTCGCGGGCCTCGATTAATGTGATGTCCACTAAGATCACTCCTGCGATAGAGGTATTGGCGGACGTCGTTCGCAATCCTGTCTTCAAAGAGGATGAGATCGAGCGGCTAAGGCAACAATATCTCGACAGCTTAAGCGTGGCGATGAATGACCCGGGTACGCTCGCAACCTTCGTCGCCGCCCGCGTAGTCTTTGGCGACACGTCGTATGGACATCCTGCGTCGGGGACGCCAGCCTCGATTGCGAAGATTCAACGCAGTGACATCGTGGACCTGCACACGCGGTACTATCGGCCTGATAATGCGGTCTTGATAATTGGTGGTGACATCAAAGCTTCTGATGCGTTCAAACTAGCAGACGCCAGATTTGGAGATTGGCCTAAACCGGCAACCCCGCTACCCTCCCGCAGCGCAACAAACTCCCGCAAGGACACAAAGCCTCGGATTGTTGTTATTGACATGCCTGACGCCGGCCAGGCCGCTGTAGTCCTGGCACGAACCGGGATCAGTCGGAACGATCCAGATTACTTTCGCGGAATCGTCACAAATGCAGTGCTAACGGGATATTCCGGACGATTGAACCAGGAGATTCGAATCAAGCGAGGCTTGAGTTACGGTGCTCGGAGTAGTCTCGAAGCCCGTCGTGAAACTGGGCCCTTTGTTGCCTCAGCGCAAACCAAAAACCCCTCCGGAGCGGAAGTCGCTTCTTTACTTGTTGATGAGGTAAGTCGGCTCTCTAATGAGCCTCTGAAAGAAGCCGAACTTGTGCCTCGGAAGGCAGTTCTTATAGGTGGCTTTGGTAGGGCATTGGAAACCACCGACGGTCTGGTGGCACAGATTTCCTCATTGGCATTGCATGGCTTGAGTCTCGACGAGATAAATAACTACATTAAGAACGTTCAGGCAATAGCGCCCGCCGATGTGCAGCGTTTCGCGGCGTCGCGTTTGGACGCAAAGACCGCGAATATCGTGATAGTTGGAAATGCCAAAGAGTTCTTAACCGAATTGCAGAAGCGCTATCCAAACACTGAGGTGATCTCGGTCTCGGATCTGAATCTTGATAGTGCCACACTAAGGAAGGCCACTGCGGCACGATGAGGTAGAAATGATGACAATGCGCCCAGCGTGGATGATTTTGATCTTAGTTGTGATGATTGTGTCGGCCGCCGCGATTGGTCGCGCGCAGGTTGTCGTTCCAAACAGCGATGGGATTGATGCGCGGGCAGACGCTGAAGCGATAGCTTTGCGCTTGGCAAGCCCAGACGCTTTTGAGCGGCAACGCGCAGCCGAAGCGCTGGCGGTACTTGCCGCGGTCAGTCAGAAGAAACTAATTGAAGGCTATCGTGTTCAGGAGAAGAACAAAAGGGTCCAACTGGCATTGGATTGGGCTCTCTATCGCATCGGCAAGTTTGATCTCGTCTACGAGATAGTTGGCGAGCTTGACTCATCTCGTCAGGAGCAAGCGGCGGGCTACCTGGCCCAGCTTGATTCACCAGAGATACTGAACACACTCCTCAAGCGAGGGACCAACAAGCCCCGAGTCAAGGTCGGTCTACTGAAAGCGTTGGCCCGAATCGGAGATAGCGAATCCCTGGAATTGATTAAGCCCCTGCGAGATTCTTTTGAACCGGGAGTTGCTGGAGCTGCAGAGACGGCGCTGGATCTGATTGAAAAGCGGCTGGCCCAATCGGATCCTGCTTTGCCAGCCAGGCAGCGAACCGTCGGCACCTCCGAGCGACCGTAGATGACGTACCACGACATCGAAAGCTGGAGGAGGGTTGATGGGTCTTACCGAGTGGTTAGTCGTGGTTCGTCGTGCTCAAGAGTCCACACGCTTTAAGTGTCGTTGGAGCCTCAATTCAGTTGTCATGAAGTCAGTACCACCACGCGGTAGCGGGTGGGTCCCGGTCGGATTTTTCAACAATACCAACTCAGAAGACGGGTGACATTTAGAAGCTCCGCAATTTCGATGAAGCTTCTGAGTCGGCAACGTTGAGATAAAAGAGAGGGGGTGGCGTCCGTCTCGTAGGTAGGATCTGAAAAGCACTACACACTTCCGTGCGTAGGATCTCATTGGGTTTTCACCCACCCGCTACCGCGCGGTGGCACCGACTTCATCACAACTGCGGCTCTGATTTTTACACATTCTCTCTGCCTGTGTAGGACTCGTCGGAGTCGCCCCACTTCAGCTATACTGCGGGCTCGCGCAAAATGCACCGCAGCCTTCATACATTCCTCGATCTTCTTTCCAGAGAAAATCAACTCCTTACGGTTAACGCTTCCGTCGATCCCTATCTTGAAATCGCTGAGATTCATCGTCGCGTTATAGCAAGCGGTGGCCCAGCTCTTTTTTTCCAGAACGTGAAGGGCAGCAGGTTCCCGGTTGTAACGAACTTATTCGGAACCAACCGCAGGATCGAACTCGCCTTCGGCCGAAAGCCCGAGAAGCTCGTAAGAGATGCAGTTTCGGTTGCGCAAGCGCTGTTGCCACCCCGCCCGGCGGAACTTTGGAAGCAGCGGTCACTGGCGCTGGAATTACTGAAACTCGGCACAAAGAGAACCAGTCGTGCACCTGTCACCCAAGTGGTTGAGCGACCGCCAAGGCTAAAGCAACTTCCTGTACTGACAACCTGGCACGAAGACGGTGGCCCATTCTTGACATTGCCACTCGTCTATACAGAACATCCTCGTACTGGTAAGCACAACCTCGGCATCTATCGAATGCAGATCTATGACGACTCAGCGGCAGGTTTGCATTGGCAGATTCATAAAGGAGGAGGGTTCCACTACAACGAAGCCGAATCGTTGGCACAATCGTTGCCGGTTACGGTGTTTCTGGGCGGCCCACCCGCTCTAATTGCGGCTGCAGTTGCACCATTACCAGAGGATGTTCCCGAACTGGTGCTAGCGTCATTGTTGCTGGATCACAAGGTCGGAGTTGTTAGCAATCCGCTTGGAAATGGCCACCGCCTAATTGCAGAAGCAGAGTTCGCTATCGCCGGCAAAGTGCCACCCCACGAAAGACGGCTGGAGGGTCCGTTTGGCGATCACTACGGATACTACTCCCTGCAACATGAGTATCCCGTATTTCACGCTGAAGCTGTTTTCCACCGACGAGATGCGATCTTCCCTGCAACGGTCGTTGGGAAGCCTCGCCAGGAAGACTTCTTTATCGGCGACTACCTACAGCAACTTTTATCACCACTGTTTCCACTGGTGATGCCTGGCGTACGCGACCTTTGGACCTATGGCGAAACCGGATTCCACTCACTTTGCGCCGCCGTTGTTCGCGAGCGCTACAAACGAGAGGCGTTGGTGTCGGGCTTCAGAATTCTAGGGGAAGGACAGTTATCATTAACTAAGTTTCTTTTGTTGACCGATACACCACAGGATTTGCGAGACTTCCCCAAGCTGCTTGAGCATGTTCTCGCACGCGTGGATTGGCGAACTGACCTATTTATCTTTTCGAATGTGTCGATGGATACGCTCGACTACACCAGCGGAAAGATTAATGAAGGTAGCAAGGCTATTATGCTTGGTCTGGGTGAGCCCACACGCGAGCTGCCGAGGACTTTTACTGGTGAATTGGCGCGCGGCGTTTCGTTCGCTGAGCCGTTTTGTGCCGGCTGTCTGGTAGTCCAAGGGAAAACGTACGCGGAGGAACCGGAGCAGGCTGCTCGCATTGCAAAGAGCGGAATGTTTGCAGGTTGGCCGCTAGTTGTTTTGCATGATGAGGTAAAAGTTGCCCGCTCAGTCACAGACTTCCTATGGGCGACATGGACCCGCTTTGAACCAGCATCGGACATCTATGCGGCCGATGTTGAAGTCGTTCGTCATCACGTTTCATTTACCGGTCCCGTTGTGATTGACGCCAGAATCAAACCAAACTTTCCAGATGAGCTATTTGTTCGCGAGGATATCTCTGCAAAGGTCGACAGCCGCTGGCATGAGTACTTTCCTCGCGGCGTCGAGCGACCCTGACCAAATGATCAAGCGGGTAATCTTGCCGTGAAAACCGCACCTCCCTCAGGAATGTTTGCTGCTTCCAAACTCCCGCCGTGCTGCGTGATAACGCGATAGGCGAGCGCCAGACCGACGCCGTGGCCTGACGCCTTGGTCGTAAAGAAAGGGATAAAGATCCGTTGTAAGTCGGAGGGCGGTATACCCGGACCGGTATCGCTGATCCGAGTCACGGCCCAACGATTGTCTGCCGGATCTGTTTCAGTCGTGAGGCGGATATTTACGCAACGACTGCCTTGTTCTTCTGGAATTGCTTCGATTGCATTCCGAATCAAGTTCAAGAGAGCCTGACGCAGCATACGTTCATCGGCATTTACGACGTCACTTGCCGTTCCAACCTCAGCGCTCTCTCCGCGAGCCAGGTTCGTCGTAATTTTCACAGCTCGTTCCCGCGACAGCGCCTCCAGTTCCGAGACGCAGTCCCCCAACACTTCAACCAAAGACACAGTCTCAAGCTGAAGCGGCTGCGGGCGAGCGAAGTTGAGGAACGAACTGACCATTTCTGAAAGATTGCGGACCTCATTCAGCAATGAATCGGTGGCCACTCTGCCCGCCTGGTCCAAGTCAAGATTTTGCAGCAGCTGCACATAGCCGTGCAGCGCTGCAATATTATTCTTGAACTCGTGGGCCAAACCTGCCGACATCTCACCAAGGCTCTCCAGGTTCTTTTTTAGGGCCACCTGCTCGCGGAGTTGGGTCACTTCCGTGATATCAGTGATAAGACAGAGAACACCGCGGCTACCGTGTTCCGCCGGTAATTCAATTGGCGCAACTGTGGCTCCAATCCACCGGCGAGAACCGTCTTTCGTGAAGGCGTCAAGTTCCTCGCGCCGGAAAAGCTTACCCGTTTCGAGGCAACGGCGAACCAGGGAAGCAAGTTGCGGGACCCTAACTAAGAGTTCGTCGCTAGTTTGGCCGAACAGTTGCCCATTCACGTCAAGTAGTCTTCGACCCGGCGCGTTGATAACAGTAGCGCGCCCGGATCCGTCAAAAGCAACCAGACCCGAGGGGACGCTGGCCACGATTCGTTCGTTAAAACGCTCGGCAGAGTCTGCTCGTTCCCGAGCCAGCTCACTGAGTTTCTGTAACTCTTTCCGCTGAGCCTCAAGCTGAGCTACGACCGATTGGAACGTTTCCAAAACGAACTCGGCTTCGTCATTCGCTTTATGAATAGAGTTCATGGAAGCGCGTTCTGCTTCGCCGACCAACTGATGATACGGACGTAAGAGCCACCTCAGTAGAAACAGTATGAGCAAGACGGCGCCCACTAAGACAGCAATGAATGAAGCCAGTAACAGAGGGCCACGAAAAACTGGATTGTCAGGTATAAGGAAGTAAAGGAGTGCAACGAACAACGAGGCGATGAGAAACAGCGCCAGACCCAACCAAAGGCTCAGCTGAATGCGGTTCTTTGTCATCGCAGGTCTCAGAAGACACCTCTCAGAATTGCCCCACGTACCAGTCAACCAGCCGTGCGCCATACAACAATGACACGATCGAACCCAACCCGAGGAAGATTCCGAAGGGCAGTAACTGTTGGAGGTTTCGCTCGCGATTGACAATCATCAGCACGACACCGGCTATTGAGCCTGATAACACGGCAAGGAAGATGGTCAGGATCGTGAGTCGCCAGCCAAGATACGCCCCAACCATTAACATCATCTTCACGTCACCCAGGCCCATTGCTTCCACGTTCCGAAGCTTTTCCCAAGTCCATCCGGTCAACCAGAGGAATCCTCCCCCAACAAATGCGCCGAGTAACGCACCAAACAAGGACGCGGCCCAGATGGGCCATTCAGCAAGCAGATTCGCTGTGAGCGATGGCAAGTCATCGAAGTGCGAATCTACGTTGATGTAAGGGATAACGAGTCTCGCAACAATGGCAAACGCTACTCCTGGCAGCGTGATCGCGTCCGGAAGGATCCAATTCGTGGCATCTATAAAAATCAGCGCAATAATTGCGGCAATAAAAATCAAATCGAAAGCCAGAGCCGCAGTTAGTCCCTCGTGCCAAAAAACTGCGACGAATAGTAGAGCCGTAAGCACTTCTACTGCCGGGTAGCGCAGGGAGATTGGGGTGCTGCATGAGCGACAACGCCCGCGGAGCAACAGATAGCTCAGAACAGGAACGTTGTCATAGAACGCGATTAGCGAAGAACACTCGGGACATCGCGAGCTGGGAAACACGACAGATTGTTCCTGAGGCAGACGATGGATCACCACATTCAGGAAGCTGCCGATGATCGCACCGAGTACGCCAATTACAAGGTAGAAGAAAAGAGGTGGTATCAGGCCCAAGTCTAGGAGGTTCGCGAGAAAGGGGAGATTCATGCGTGCTTATTGTACCGTAAACAACACCGGCTTAACTTTTCAGTTTCGATTGGGTAGTTTGTGGGGAGTTAACCGCGGCGAGGGGTGATTCGCCGGCTGCGACCTTCTTTTCCAATTCCCAGAGCATCACGTGCTTAAGAAAAGCATGATGCGCCGCAAAACCTGCAATGGTGAGCCCCGCCAATCCGTCGCGGAAGCCGGCCTTTAGTAGGTAACTCTGAAGGAATGCTGAAGGGCCAGCGGTCGCAATTTTCAGTACAGAACTCCTCTTGCCGTCGTTGTACATTTGCCTGGCAGCCAGCGGAGCATAGCGCTCACCGATCATTCTGTGGTGATGAGCTGCATCTTTGACGCTGTAGTGAAGTATGTCGCCCGTCAGTCTTGTAACGCGCGCGCCCGAGTTCATCTCGACCGATTCGTGGATCAGCCTCTGTTTCCAGGAGGCGCGTCTCCGATCGAAAAGGCGTAGTTGGCGATCTGGATACCAACCTCCACCCTGAATCCAGCGACCCTGATAGAAAGAGCGTCGATTTACCATGTATCCGTCCGCCGTTACACCCCTGTCACCCAACGCGAGGATTGACTCTTGCAGTTCCGGAGACACGCGTTCATCAGCATCGAGGCTGAAGATCCAGTTGTGTGCTGCCTGAGTAGTTGCAAACTGCTTTTGGTTGGCGAAGCCAGTCCAAGCCTGGACCAACACCTTGGCCCCGAAGTCTGTAGCAATTTCACGGGTTCGATCGGTTGATTCAGAATCGACGACTACAATCTCGTCCGCCCAGGACAGAGACTCCAGAGCCGCCGAGATGTTCTCTTCTTCATTGAACGTGATAACAGTTGCGGAGATCTTCACGGAATTAGTGCGGCCACGGATGATCGCAGGCCTGATGTGAGGATAGGAGTGGAAACAGCGAACCGTCAACAGCAGGTCTGTCGCGGTCGTACAGCGCATGTACGATAAACTTCAGTTTGTCGCTTCGCATGACTCGTACCTCGCCAGAAACTCCCATTCTTGTCAATCGCGCATCCGCCGACTCAAAAGTTTCAACCGCAGCACGAGTGATTCAGCGCGACAAGCTGAAGCATGTCGTACAGCGCCTTAATTCGTTCGGCACGGCCCAGCGTCAATGAGTGTCCTTGTCTTCTGCCGCCATCACGATAATGTACGCAGTGCGCGCACCGCCGGAATAGCCGGCATAAACAAACGGCAATGAAGGATGCTTCTTGTGCGCATCCATCTTCATCCCAATGTCCGCGTTCGTAACGCCAGGAGCATAAATCATGTAGTGAGGCGGGAATAATGTCTTGCCGATGTTGTTAGTTTTGGGGTCGTATTGCACATCGCCTCTGAGCATATACGCGATTCCGGTCTTTCGCGGACTGAAGAAACGTCCTTCGCTAAATCCAGTATCAATATCACGCGCGATTTCGATCGCGGTCTTTCCCTGCGCGATAAGGTCCCCAACTCGAAGCATAATTGGAACAATGGTGGTGCTGCCCTCAGCATCCCAACAAGTTGGCTTCAGATCGTTATCACCTGATTGATTCCCATCGCGATTGACCATGCACGTAAATCCGTTCTTACCGTTGCGAATCTTTTCATAGCCTTTCTTTCTGAAAACATACACCGTTGCATCGGAACGAAGGTGTTCCGGAGCTGCGCTTAAAGCAAGTTCGACCTCCTGTTCTTGTGGCAGAAAGATGAGCGTAGTCGCGTCAGGAATTACTTCGCAAGCGAGCCCCAAAACTCTCAACGGGAGAGAGACTACCAGCATCAGAAATACAAATGGCAGAAATCTCATTCGTCCTCCTTCTTGCGGTCCATTGAGTGCCCAACGTTCGAGCCAGGATTGCGCTCATAGTCCGCGTCATCGAAGTGATATCGACGGCATTGCCCATTTGATGGTCAGATGTTCCCAGGTTAACAGGTCGACCACCTCCAGCACCGCTCGTTACCAGCGTGGGCATAGCGTAGGTAGCGCCGTAGGTGCCCTGGCTGCCGGAGCCAGGATTGCTTCCGTTGCCAAAATCATCCGTAAAGCTGATCGAGGTGACGTCCCCCGGGTATCTGTGGCGGAGACTACGTTCCCCAGCTTGTCATACCGGTTGTATGTCCAGGCGGTTGAGAGCTGTCAATGAGAAAATTAGGACAACGCTCAGATAACCGTTCAAGCAAAAGTGTTCTCATGTGCCGTTCTTGAATCGGAAGATTCCTCTACAGGAACGGAGCGAGTTGGTTTCCCAGTGAGGTTAGATCAATGGCAACGCCTCGGACCCAAGCAAACGTGGCTAGCTGAGGGGTGAACGGCGAAACTACCGGTGGGCCAACATCACCTGTTTTCACACCGTCGTCCGCTTTCCTTAGCAGCTAACGAGAACCCTCACATTGCACGACACACGCTCGTACCAATCGATTACGGAGTTGGATCCGATACCACGACATTATTGGCTCTCAGCGTCGTCGAGGTTGCGCGCTGCAGATCCGCCAGCGCTTTATTGTAGTCTGTCTCTGCCCGGAGTTCAGCGTTGCGAGCATTCGTCAACGCATTCTCCCGCTGAAAGAGCAGGAACGTGGTAGAGCGACCCACTTGATACAATCGCTGCTCACCTTCTAACTGCTGCTCAGCATTCTGCCGTGCTTCACGTGCGGCCAGAACGCGCGCTCGGGATGTCTCGACAGCCTGTGCAGAATTGCGAACGTCAACCTCAATCACCTGTTCCTGAGACCGCATTGTTGCCTGTAGTTGTTCCTGTTGAATGCGTGCCCCGGCGAGCTCGGCCTCTGCCGTCTTGTTCTTAAACGGCAACTGAATGGCAACTCCTACTGAGACGTTGCGCGTTCGGAAGCTGAAAAGGTTCCGCAAATCCTGACCATAACCTCCGATCAAGTCCGGCGGTGGTCCACCCTGAGCTTCAACCAGCGGCGCTACGGCCAAAGGGAAGCCGGCTCGCTCTTGAATGTCACGAATCTGTGAGAGCAGAAACGCACTGGCATTTCCATCTGGATTACCGCCGATTAATGGCACAAACGTGCCGGGCGGCAGGGATCCCGAAACATCCTTACCGGCAAGACCTGTGGTAGCCAGGGTGGAAACCAGGTCCACTTGTGGCTTTGTCTGGTTTTTGAAGTACTTGATGTCGACTTGGTTGATGTCGTCCTGTAAGCGCAGCCTTCGCAGCTCGGGCCGATTGTCACGCGCTGCCTTTAAAGCGTCGTTCAGGTTCACCGGAGTCATATCGAACTGTGGTGAATCTGTCGGAGTGATCTGAGCGGTCCACTCAGGTTTATTCGGATCTCGAATCATCAACTGCTTCAAATTGTTTTCTGCAATTGAGACATTTTGAACGGCGAGCAGCAAGGCGGACTCGCGGTTGGCCAATTCGGTTTGTACCTCTGCACGCTCGAGCGGGGCTTTTGCGCCAGCAGCAATTTGCGCTTCGACGTTCCGCAGGTTTTCTCTGGAGAGATTCAGGTTCGCCAATTGGTTCTGCTGATCACGCAGAGCAAACACCAGTTCCCAATATGCCTGTTGGACCCGCGAAATCACGTCGATGGTACGCAGACGAAAATCCGCGTCAGATTGTTCCAGCCGCTTTCGCTGAATACGAATCTGTCGCCGACTATTATCGATCGAGCGATTTCGAACGAGAGGTTGCGTAAAAACTAGCGAGAGGTTCGATGAATAAAAGGGGTTGATAAAGCTAAACGTATTACTCGTGTTCGTGTGGGAGTTCGCAAATTGCAGAGTGTAGTTGCCGCCTCCCCGTTCGAAGAACTTTGTCACGGACGGACTGAGCGTGTAGCTTGTCGTACTCGTAGTTCCGGAACGCCCTGAACCGCCAAGGCTGCTCTGCTGTGGCGTGATTCGCTTATCGAACGTTGGGGTAATGGCAAAGATCGGGTCAAAGATACCTTCCAACGCCCGGAGTTGAGTCTCGGCGAAGCGCACATCGTCGCGAGCGACCTCTATGTCGTTGTTATTCTCAAGCGCTCGCTTTATGGCATCGTTCAGCGACAGGGTAAGTGTGTTATCGCTGGCGACGCCCAAACGCGTCATGTTCGGCAGCGGTGGTACGGGCCGTTGCTGGACCGGCGGAAAATTTGGCTCAGGAAGATCAGGAGTTGTGACGGGCGTGACAGGCGGAGTTGGCGATGGTGACGCGCTCGCCGGAGTCTGGGGCGAAACGCCAGTTCCGGGGATCACGGGTTGTCCTGGTGGCGCCTCTGGAGGACGAGACTCTGGTTGTGTGGCTGGCGGCGCCGCCGGATCCGGTTTATCAGTCGCCGGCGGTCGCGTTGCTGGGTTAGGCGTCGCCGTGGGCTGTTGCGCCAGAACTGGGGCGCTGAACAGCGCAACTAAGAATGTCACCAAAACGGCGTTCGTTATTCTTTGTTTCTTGAATCTAATCATCAGCCAATAACTCCTTAGCATTCTTCCCGAAATCTGCGTCAAGACGTAGTTCTCCGGATTAAGTCTTTACTACGTTCTTAAACATAGGGCGGTTTCAAAAAGATGTCCATTTGGTTGCCCTTATTCGAGCAGGTTGCCGTCATAGAGTTGCCTTGACACCTAAAGGAACGCCGCATAATCTTGGGCTTCTACAATCATCCAGCTCGCATCGCGTTTGTAGCTAACGGCAGTCGGCAGGCATGCGTGCGTTCGAAAGCTCACTTAACTGGCAGGAGGAAACCACAACATGGCGGTGAAGGTCGGCATTAACGGATTTGGTCGCATCGGTCGCAATATCTTTCGCACGTCTATTGGAGACCCTGAGATAGATTTTGTTGCCGTCAACGACCTTACAGACACCAAGACGCTCGCACATCTGCTGAAATACGATTCAGTATTAGGCAATCTTGAGCACGACATTTCGTCGACTGAGAACGGAATTCGAGTCGAGAACGAAGAATTCCGGGTCTTTTCCGAGAAGGATCCCGCGGCTATCGATTGGGAGTCTGTTGGAGCTGAGATTGTCATTGAGTCTACCGGCCGCTTTACAAAAGCTGAGGACGCCAGGAAGCATTTGCGTGGCACAGTTAAGAAGGTGATTATCTCCGCGCCAGCAAAGAACGAGGACATTACGATAGTCCTGGGAGTCAATGAGGATAAGTACGACCCGGCGGCGCACAACATCATCTCGAATGCCTCATGCACCACTAACTGTTTAGCGCCCGTGGCAAAGGTGGTTCACGAAAGGTTTGGCATACGCTCCGCCCAGATGACTACAATTCATTCGTATACGAATGATCAGCAGTTGCTGGATTTGCCGCACAAGGACTTGAGGAGAGCTCGTGCGGCTGCCCTGAACATTATTCCAACCTCAACAGGAGCTGCGAAAGCCGTTGCGCTCGTCCTTCCTGAATTAAAAGGGAAGTTTGACGGGATTTCGGTGCGCGTGCCGACACCCAACGTTTCTCTCGTTGACGTTGTTATGGACGTTGAGAAGGAGACAACTGCCGAGGAGGTCAATCGTGCGTTGAAGAATGCAGCAAATGAGGAGTTACGCGGAATCCTGGCGTTTTGTGAGGAGCCCTTGGTTTCAGGCGATTTCAAGAAGAACTCCAACTCGTCAATCGTCGACGCAGAATACACCAAGGTGATTGATGGCCGGATGGTGAAGATACTCTCCTGGTACGACAACGAGTGGGGATACTCCTGTCGCGTAAGGGATCTTATTAAATTCATCGCGGCCAAAGGATTGTAGAGGATTGACGATCGTTGATTGACGATTGGCGCCTCACACCGGTGTTTGTGGGATCATCTCATCCTTTCACCACAGAGAGACGGAGAGGGACGGAGGCACAGAGAAAAATGGCTATTAGCATTGACTATTGCTTAATATCTCTGTGTCTCCGTCCCGCTCCCTTGTCTCTGTGGTCCAATTCTTCCGTTTGTGTTATTTCGTGTGATTTCGTGGGGAGCAGTTCGTAGCAGTTGTAAAGAGTAAATGATAAACAAGTTGTCTATAAGAAACCTCGACCTTGCTGGCAAACGCGTTTTCGTGCGGGTCGATTTCAATGTCCCAATCAAGGACGGCGCCGTCGATGACGACACGCGCATTCGGGCTTCGTTACCCACCATTCAATACGCCTTGGAACATGGTGCGAGGTTGATTCTTGCGTCTCACCTCGGGCGGCCAAAGGGCGAAAAGGTTGATAAATACAGTCTTCGACCTGTGGCCGAACACTTGTCAAGGCTGCTTTCAAAACGGGTTGAGTTTGCCGAAGATTGCGTTGGCAAGGCCGCAGAAGAGAAGGTGAGCGGTCTTAGTGACGGCGATGTGCTCTTGCTCGAAAACCTCCGCTTTCACAAAGAGGAAGAGCAGAATGATGAAGAATTCTCCAAACAACTCGCCGAACTCTGCGACGTGTACGTGAATGATGCTTTTGGGACAGCACATCGAGCGCATGCTTCGACGGTTGGAATCACCAGGGTTGTGCCGGTCGCAGCTGCTGGGTTGTTGATGCAGAAAGAGTTGGAGTACCTCGGACGGGTTATCTCAAACCCAGATCATCCCTTTATAGCGATTCTGGGTGGCGCAAAAGTCTCCGATAAGATTCCCATTATTACGGCGTTAATCCAGAAGGGCGTCGATAAACTTCTTATTGGCGGGGCCATGGCCTACACGTTCCTGAAAGCTGAAGGTTTCACAGTTGGTAAGTCGCTCGTGGAAGACAATATGCTCGAGACTGCCCGGGGTGTCCGGCGTCAAGCAGAGGAGAAGGGAATTGAGTTTTTACTGCCGACGGATCACCAGGTCGTCGACAGTTATGAGCCGATCAAAGGAGGCCAGGTTCTCGCGAAGACGATTCCGATTGAGTTTACGAACGCAGGATTGGTCGGGATGGACGTTGGAGTAGAAACTGTTCAGCACTTTTCGAACGCTCTAAAGGATGCCCGGACGGTAATCTGGAATGGGCCCATGGGCGTTTTTGAAGAACCCCCCTTCAATGAGGGGACGATCGGCGTAGCGCGTGCGGTTGCCGATGCGGCTGATCGAGGCGCGGTGGTAATTGTGGGCGGGGGTGATTCGGTCGCGGCTGTTTCGGAAGCTGGTGTTGCCGAACGCATCACCCACATTTCTACGGGAGGCGGCGCAACGTTAGAGTTTCTGGCCGGTAAAGAGCTGCCGGGAGTGACTGCTCTTAGCGATAGTGAAATCGGCGTTAGTGGTTAGTTGTTGGTGGTTGGTCGTTTGTTGTTTTTGTGCTTCGTGTCGTTTCGTGTGATTTCGTGGATCGTATTTCAGTGGTTAGAAATCCTCTTATGCGTAAACCAGTAATTGCCGGAAACTGGAAAATGTTTAAGACCCTGGGCGAAGCTGTGGACACCGCCCTTGGTTTGAAACCACTGGTCGCAAACGCAAATCACTGCGAGGTGATCATTGCGCCTGTGTTCACTGCAATTAAGACTGTTGCCGATCGGTTGGAGGGTTCAAACATTCGCGTCGCGGGACAGAACTGTTCGACCGAGACTGAAGAGGGCGCCCACACCGGCGAGGTCACTGCTTACATGCTCAAAGACGTCGGGGCCCAATACGTCATCGTTGGACACTCTGAGCGCCGACAGTTTTACTTTGAGACAGACACCATGGTTAGGAAAAAATGCGCGGCTGTGATTTCAGCGGGTCTAACCGCGATCCTCTGTGTGGGAGAGAGTCTCGAACAGAGGGACCAGGGGCTGGCTCAGAATGTGGTCAAGGGGCAACTGAGTGGTGCGTTAAGCGGGTTGACAGCCTCAGATCTCGACCGTATCATCGTCGCCTACGAACCGGTTTGGGCAATTGGAACGGGACGTACAGCGACGCCGGAGCAAGCGCAGGAAGTGCACGCGTTTATCCGGCGCGTTTTCGCGGATAGGTACTCTCAAGAGGCAGGTCAGGCTTTGAGAGTTCTTTATGGAGGCTCGGTCAAGCTAGACAACATTAAGGGTCTGATGGCCCAAGCCGACATTGACGGCGCTTTAGTCGGTGGGGCCAGTCTTCAGGCCCGGAGCTTTTCGGACATAGTTAATTATCGGTAATCTCGTGGGTCAGAAGTCGGAAGTCAGAAGTCAGAAGTCAGAATCACGAAATGGAAAATGAGAAATGAGAAATGGAAAATGTCGTCATCGCGATTCGAAATCTCTGATCTCCGACCTCTGGACTTCTGACCTCTAACTTCTAACGAACGGGAGACTTAATTGCTAAGTTACATTTTATACGGACTATTCATTCTTGCCTGCTTCGTGTTGATTGTCGTTGTGTTGCTGCAGCCGGGCAAAGCCAATGCTGGCGCGCTCTTTTCGAGCAGCCTCTCGAGCACGGCCTTTGGGCCTCGCGGTACGGCAAGTCTTCTTGCGAAGATTACGATCGGCGCAGCCGCCGTATTTATGCTTGCAGCGATGATGCTTTCGCTGCCAGGGGTTACCGGAACTCGGTCCGTCCTCCAATCTGAAGGTGCTGAAGCGCAGCCTACACCTACGCAGCAACCCTCTCCCGCTGCTACTGCTCCCGCTGGAGCGGAGAGCTCTCCGGCGCCATATCCCGAAGCGACGACTACTGCATCACCTGTCCAATAAGCTCTGGTTTGTCGAACAGTTTGTTAAACGACTAGATTTTGAGCGGGCGTTACCGAGAACCTCTGACCTTAGCGAACTGCTGCGACAGGCTAAGACTCTTCAGCTTTCTAATCTCGTCGTCACAAACCGCCTTGATTCGATACGTGTTTGCCCTACTCACAATCTGATCGTCACCGTCGTTAGGTAAGACCCATTGTTTATCAGGTCTTCGGATCATGTGTCCCAACTCGTGCAGCAATATGATGGCCCGCGCCTCTCGCGTATTTGGAGGAAAGTTACCAATGTGGGGAATCGAAGGCTCTGTGGGAAAAGCTCCGGCCTTGTAGAAAGGGCCACCCAGATTAAGCTCAGCTCTCTCAAAGACACGATAGGATAGGTTTAGCCTGACGTTATTGTAGTTGATGGTTTGACCACCCATCTTCACTGCTATTGAGCTGTGAAACCAACCAGGCTTCAGCTGCAGAATCAGGGTGTTTAGTACCTCGATTGCGGGAGCGCCACCGAAGAAGCGGCTACAAGGAGTGTCTTCCGTCAGAATGCTGAAAAGATCAAGGTAAGTGCGATCCAATACCGATATTCTTTTTGATTCCGGGAAGGGAAGTGCTGTAGGACCTATTGAAGGGGCACTCGGTTCCACTGTGGACTTATTAGCAGGTGATTCTTCATTTTCCGGCTTTGTTTCTTCCGTTGCTGCATTGCTCGGTCGCGAAATCATAAACTCTGTGGGTGTCGCCTTTGCCGTTTGATCTTTGGCGGATTCTGGTTCATGTGGATCTTTTGCCGATTCAGTATCCTGTGCAACCGCTGCAAGAGAGCTGAGTGTGAGCACCAGGATCAACAAGGCTAAAGTTGTAGAGTTTTGGACAGGCATGGTCGTACCTACTTTCTTCAGACGACCTCTTTGGACTCAGCCGTCTTTTATCGAGACGAAGACTGAGCAACGCGGCGCGAGAGTAGGCGTGACCGGCGACTCGGCGAGAGCTTTTGTGACGGACGGGCGAGTTAGAGTGATGGCTGGGTTTCTACCAGCGACGAAAGAATGAAGGTACGTCGGAAAACTAGTGCGAACCTAATTTTTGGCCTCGAGGATTTGCTTCGGTGGAGTCGCGATATTGATTCCCCGCGCTTTCGTCGTACAGGTAACACAGCGCTACAAACTTTGAAGTGTGTAAAACAAGTAACGCTGCGCGAGAGAAGTGGGAAGTTTGGTCGAACCGGGTCGTGATCCCCTTAGTTTGAATTGGCGCGACACAGATGAAGGATCAGGACGGTCGAACAGGGTCGCTTTTCTTCCGAGGATTTCTCGTTATAATATGGCTCCCTTCCAATGCCGAAGTGGCGGAACTGGCAGACGCGCACGTTTGAGGGGCGTGTGAGGTAACTCGTGGGGGTTCGAGTCCCCCCTTCGGCACCATACTTCTTCGAGGTTCCTCAGCAAATCCGCAAATTCTTGAATTTAGTGTCCACTTAGTGCCCACGTTTGTCACCGTGTAAGCGTCAATTTCTGTACAGAGAATTCGCTCAGTTCCCAGAAATGCAATCGATTCCGACAGGGGGACTCGAAAACCGTTCTTGCTGCGCGCATAGAACGCACTGCGCGCATTGTGTGCTTTCTCTGCACTAAACTTTGTACCTTAGTTGTGACACGCAAAAAATCGCCGACCCTCTAAGTCGTCTTACGCCAACGCGAACTTTTTAGTTCGAATCCCCCTTTGTGAGTCAATAGCTTGTCGGGCTTAGCGAAATTGGCACTGCGGCTCGGTGTGCTTTCATTGTTCTCGTATCTGGAAATCAGGGACGGCAATGAACTTGTCGGCCGAGCATGACCAGAACGCGAGCAATGAATCCTTTTGTATCCGTTAACTGCGGGACCCTTCCTCGAATCAGAGCTGTTTGGCTATGAGCGCGGCGCATTTACCGGAGCGAATGAGAAGCGCAAGGGACTGTTCGAGGCAACTCACAAAGGAACAATCTTCCTTGATGAAATCGGCGAAATGATGGCTGCGTGCCAAGTCAAACTATTACGCGTTCTTCAGGAAGGCACAATTAGACCAGTGGGGGCTCGTTCAGAAACGCATGTCGATGCGCGCGTAATAACGGCGACGAACCGAAACTTAGCTCTTGAACTTCAGGCTGGCCGATTCCGTGAAGACCTTTTCTATCGGATCGCCGTTTTAGCAAGCAACACTCCGCCGCTGAGAAAACGGGTATCTGATATTCCGCTGCTGGTCGATCACTTTTTGTGTGAGGGGGAGAAGAGATTTAAGTGTGCTCGCAAACGCAGAGTTGAGAAAGAGGCGATCACTGTTTTGTCCAACTATCCTTGGCCGGGAAATGTGCGTCAACTGCGCCATGTAGTCGAAAAGCTCGTTGCGACCACTATGGACGGAGATCTGATAACGGCTGAGTTGGCTCGGCGAGCGCTTCCTAACGGCCACTTGGCGGGAGCGAGAGCACAGGTTCCTCTTTTGTATCATGAGAACGATTCACTCGAAGCCTTTCTCGATCGAACACTTCTTACTCTCTATGAACAATTGCTTGCGACGACGGGAAATCACAGTCAAGCAGCGCGATTGTTACGGATCGACAGGACTTCGTTGTATCAGCGTCTTGAACGGGCACGGAGGCGCATGAGGAGTAATGAGCTATTCTGAGACGCCGTTTCACACTCAAACTTACAGATGTGGGACTTCCTTTTAGTATTAATCTGTGCAGAATTGATCACTGGTCACGAAAATTGCCGGGGAAGTGAATTCATCAGACATGGGTGCTAGCCTATGGTAGCATTAACAGTTAGAACTTTTCCTCGGAGATCCAACGAGGGAGTTCATATTCTTACTTAGTTTATATATTTTCTACGCTACAAAAAGAAACCCCCTTTATGACCTTTGATGTCCGGCTCTTATGCTTAGTTAACTCTTAGGAGAAAGTTGGATGCTTCATATCGGGGTTATCGGGTTGCTCGCGAACGAGGAGCGATTGTTTTGCCAGCGGAAGCTTCGTACTGATTCGAAGATCTCATTTCTTTCCTCCCCGTCTGCAGAATCAACGCAATTCGACTTAATTTTACTTTTAGACAATGACAACCTAGGGGAAGAGATTCTTTCTTGGCTTCACGAGCAGAATTCCACACTTGCGTCAGTTCTGTCGCGCTGGAAGAAAATCCCTTCCCAAACGGACTTGGACCACTTTATACAAAGAAGTCTTCTTGAGGTCTATGGATTTGTCGTTGGATATTCGGAGCAGATGCATACGG
The DNA here is from genome assembly GCA_035283645.1 of Pyrinomonadaceae bacterium. Lineage (GTDB taxonomy): Bacteria > Acidobacteriota > Blastocatellia > Pyrinomonadales > Pyrinomonadaceae > PSRF01. Next base: position 5,285 of record DATETN010000065.1, on the reverse strand, counting down.
TTTGTCGGTGGATACTTGCGCTCGCGCATCAAGCGACGGCGGCACTTGATTTGCGCACTCTTATAGTTGGCGAAACTGGTACGGGTAAGGAGCTGGTCGCCAAAGCGATTTACCGTCTGGGCATGAACAACGTAGGCCCATTTGCTGCGCTTAATTGTGGTGGCTTCCCGCTAGAACTAATCGATACCGAGCTGTTCGGACATAAACGAGGTGCCTTCACTAGTGCAGTTTCAGATCACGTCGGAGTATTGCAACGGGCCAATGGTGGGATTTTGTTCCTCGACGAGATCGGTGAGTTGCCGCTGCACCTTCAGGTTAAACTCCTGAGGGTTCTTGAAGAGCGCACCTTCTCGCCCGTTGGCAGCAGTTCAGTCATCCCCTTTTCTGCGCAAGTAATCTCCGCAACTAACCGGCGCCTGGACGAGGCTGTACGTACAGGAGAGTTCCGCTCCGATCTTTACTTTCGTGTTGCGCAATTCACGGTCCTTTTGCCGGCGCTTCGAGACCGCCGTGATGACGTTATCCTTCTAATCGAAAACTTTCTGGGTGAGCATGATCTGACAATAGATGCAATCGACCAAGAGCTATTGACTAGGATGGTCAGCTACGACTGGCCTGGCAATATTCGAGAGCTGCGCAGCGCAATCGATCGACTTGTGCTATTGCAGCGTACCGGACTCAAAGTCGATTTTCACGATTGGCAAATTGTCCAATCTACGGAGCCAGGGCAAGGATTCAAAGAATTTGCGACTTTGGCCGATTTACGTGAGAACTTTGACCGGAAGGTCTTAGAGGAAGTACTCTCACGGCATAAGGGAGACACTAACCTTGCTGCGCAAGAACTGGGAATTACGCGCCGATCGGTGTATAACCTCGCTCGCCGCTACGGAGTAAATCTGAAGAAGGTCTCAGAAGATTGAAATTGATTTCCTGTCCTTGGAAGCGTTTTTCAATCCTTGGAGTGATCCTCTGAGCAACAAGGAAAGAAAACATGATTGTTGCCTTCACAGATTACGAACAAGATGAGGTCACTACTATACTGGCGGCTTACGCAAGAACGCTACTCAATGCCGCGGGTTCGCTTATATCTCAGACGTTAGCTCCCCCGACGGATTCTTACTCCGTTAACATCCAAGCCGTCTTAGCCAGCGGCCATGTTCCGTTTTTCTTCTTTGGGCACGGCGATCCGGATCCGCCCGCTTTGTTAGGTCAGGACAAAACAACGGCTTTAGATGCTAGTAATTCCGGGCTTTTGCGGAATCGTTTCGTTTGCGCAATTTGCTGCTATTCGATTGCCGCACTGTACGAGGCGGTTTCGAACCATAACGCCACGGTCTTGGGTTATGACGGAGAACTCGCTGTGATTTTGTGTGAACCCTATTCATCAAAGATGGAGGACTGTGTGTTGGCTGGACCAAGAGCATTGTTGTTCCAAGGATGCACTGCGGGAGAAGCTTGCCAAGAAATCCAGGCGAGATTCTATGCCATGGCACGAGAATTGATAACGGGCTCTATCGAGGACCAAGTGGTCGCTGTGTTCATGGAATTGAACGCAGGACTAATCAAGCTGCTTGGCGATTCCAAAATTCGTATCAAATGAGGAGACTGGAGCAATGGTTGACGAGGAGCAGCTGCGTGCTAGCATTCTGAAAAAACTGCGCCAGTGGGCGGAAGTTATGCCTGATCCGAGCAAGCCAATTGTTGGTTTTGCCGGAGGCAAAGGTACATTGTCACCTCAACAAATCGTTGAGGAAGTTGAGAATGGAACTCGCCTGGGTCGAAGATTCGTCCAGAACTGGGTTCAGTTGGCGGTCAACCACATTATTGAGTCGTCCCTGGTACGTCCGGCACAGCAAGAGGAAGCTGCCCTTACGCGCGAACGAAGGAGTACTTCCTGCGCTTTGAAACTAGGTGCCATAGCTCCCGATTTCAGGGCAGAAACAACGGAAGGCCGGATTTACTTTCACGATTGGATGGGCGACAGTTGGGCTTGCTTGTTCTCCCATCCGAAGGATTTCACTCCTGTGAGTACCACCGAGTTGGGCGAGGCCTCGCGGCTTAAGGCTGAGTTCGACAAACGCAACGTGAAGATCATCGGGCTCAGCGGTGATCCGGCCGACTCGCACAAGAGATGGGCCGAGGACATAAAGGAGACGCAGGGCAGCGCGCTGAACTTCCCCGTGATCGCAGACCCGGATCATAAGGTTGCAGAACTCTATGACATGATCCACCCGCAGATTAGCGATGTGTTCACCGTGCGATCAGTTTTCATTATTGGCCCTGACAAGAGGATCAAGCTGATGATTACCTATCCAGCCAGCACCGGGCTCGACTTCGACGAGATCCTCCGGGTTATCGACTCGCTGCAGCTCACCGCCGAATACAGCGTGGCTACGCCGGTTAACTGGAAGGACGGTGACGATGTGGTTATTGTTCCATCATTGTCGGACACAGATGCCAGGGCCAAATTTCCGGCAGGTTGGAAGGCTCCGAAACCATATCTGCGTATTACGCCGCAGCCTAATAGGATCTCGAAGGATGCGAAGGCCAAGGACTCGAGTAGCTGGTAGCTAAGTAGGTACGAGTGTGCGCAATGACCAAGAGAGAGGAATTCGAAAGCCGCTTCAAGGTCTTGGCACAAGCCCCAGTGGCTTTTGCAACTGAAAGTGAGACCGACGCAAGTAGCGAGCAAGTACAAAAGCTGCTCAAAGAGACAATTGAGAGGCTTGAGAGTGATCCTTCTCTCTTTAGCGGCGACGCTGACGGGGTTTTCACCTATGAAGATCCCGTGCTTGCGTTGGCTGCTATGTATGATCGCATTAGTCCTCAGGTGATCTCGCGAGTTGGCTTCGCAGGTATTCAAGGTGAACAGCTACGCAATGCGTCTGCCCTCCGCTGGATCAGAACTGCCGTGCAGGCTTTGCTGGCACGCGGTGATAGATCATATGTGTTACTATCCGGAAGAACCCCCCAAGAGCCCATAAAGATTAGCGGAGAAAAGCTCCGACTTGCCATTGTTGGCGATGCTGGTTACGAGGGCTATGCGCAGGCTCGTGTCGTCCGGTGGATGCACGAACGACACTTAGAAGATCCTTTCGACTTGGTCATACATCTCGGCGATATCTACTTCTCGGGTAGCGAACGAGAGATATTCGTTAATTTCCTAGCCCCATTTTCGCTGATTGGTCCACGAGTATTAACACTCATTGGCAACCATGATCTCTACTATGGCGCTGAAGGTTATAGCCACGCGCTCGATGTACTGAACCAACCTGGACGCTATTTCTCCATTGAAACCCCACATTGGATCATCGCTTGCCTAGATACAGCGTTACCCGCTGACAGCCTACGCAGAAACGAAGGCTTTTTGGATCAAGGGCAACTTAAATGGCTCGATACCATATTTCACAGTAAAGGTGACAAGTGCATTATCCTCATGAGCCACCATTATACTGTTTCTGCGTGGGAGACGACTTCACGTGAACTTGGCCTCCAGCTGCGAGATCGTCTTCAAGAAAGGAAGGTTACAGCTTGGTACTGGGGACACGAACATGGTTGCGCAACCTACGAGCGTGATTCCAATGGATTCTACGGGGCATGTGTCGGTAATGGATCCTTCTTAGAAATATGGCGGGAGCCGCATCTTACCCCAGAGCCAAGCTGGTATGCTAAAGGTCGCTGCAGCTGCTATTCAGATAAAGAGTCCAAGTTCTGGCCGCATGGATATCTTGAGCTTGAGCTTAAGCCTAAACAGATAATCGAGAATTATCATCTGGAAAACGGAGAATCTCACTCACGCACTGTGCCGATCACTTGATCCGATCTTGACTCAGCATAACGTCGGTTAACCACTGAATGGTCTCTCGGAATTGGCCTTATCGCTGAGTTTATCGAAGCGACGGTACGGTCAAACAGCCAGACAAAGGTTGAACCGCATCCGCATGCCTTGTCCCACTTCTCTTGAGATTTCCCGCCTGACAGCGGCGATGACGGCTGCAGCCTGCCGCAGTTTCGCGGCTTCCTGTCCTGCATCACGGATTTGGCCGGCAGCATCAACTTGGCTCACATAGATTTGTTTGTTAGCATCAACCTCTAAACGATAATTTTGATCGACGCCGGCACGCGCTTCACTGACACCGCGTTGATAACCACCAATTGCCTGACCAGCACCTGCATTAACTCCCGCAATTTATGCTCCCGCCTGCTTCTCAATGGCTACGTTCATGTCGTTTTGGTATTGCTGAGCTGAGTAGACGATCCGGTTGGCATTGGTCTCCTGATTTTGCACCGTCTCTGCGCTGAATTCTGTTGTTGCGTAATTGCCCGTGCGGTTGCGTTTGGTGATTGCATCATATTTAGGTATCTCAACCAGGCCTCTAGCTATTGGAATTGCGGGCGGAATCATCGCGTTGACCAAGCTCACGCCTTGATCGATCTTCGCCGCCGAAGTATTTCCCGCATTCATGTAGAAATCACGCTTTGCTCCCGAGACAATGTTTCCGACTGCCAGAGAGGCACCAATGTTAGTATCGCGAATATTTCGTGCTATATCAGCGTCCACCTGTGATTTCTGAAATCCCGCCGACGCTTGATGATCATCCGCTGCGTTGTTGCGGCGCCTTACGCAGTCTTACCCGCAAGCCTCTCCAACGACTGCCCTGCTTGTTCCCTCGATCTCTTCGTTGCGTGTGAGTAGTAGAGAACGAAAGCCTTGTCTGACCAGCCCATCCACTCCTGAACAGTCTTCGGACTTACATTGCTCTCCAGGAGATGCGTTGTGGCCGTGTGTCTTGCATCGTGAAGTACTAACCCATCGCGCGTGCCACGACCGTATGGAACTCCCGCTCGTTCGCAAGCCTCTCGGAGAATTCGGTAGAACTTTGGTGCGATATTGCCGCTACGTGAGAACACGAGGTCTGTTTTCGATGCGTCGTAAAACTCACGCAGAATTTCAATCGAAGTTGGTCCGAGCGGACCGATGACTTTGTAGTTGCCGGTCTTGCCCTGTCTAATTCGCACTTGGCGAGCTTCCCAATTAATGCCCGTCTTCGGTATGAGATTCATCTCACTATGTCGCACTCCATTCAAAAGACAGAACTGAACCTTGCGGCCAACCTTATAACGGGCAATCGCTGACTGCACGTTTTCATCGTCGCGCTTGGGTGCAAACAGCTCGCCCAGGACCACCTTGATTTCATGTTCGCTCCACGTTCTTTCTCGACGGCCGTCGATAATCTTTGGTCTGGGAATTCGCGGCGGTCGCCATTGGTCCAGGGCAGGGAAGT
>DATETN010000064.1:0-36211 GCA_035283645.1 Pyrinomonadaceae bacterium | reverse complement strand
TTTGGTCGTGCAGGGCGTTTGGGCAGCGGTGCTGACGCTGAGTGGATCGTTTGATCAGTTGACAGACTTGGCGGTGTTCGCGTTCTGGCTGTTTTATGGAATGGTGACTGCGGCTGTCTTTGTCTTTCGGTGGCGCGAGCCTGATGCGCCGAGATCGTATCGAACCTGGGGATACCCAATAGTCCCAGCCCTCTTTGTTCTGGTGACGGTTTATCTGATTGTGACCACTGTGATCTTCGCTCCGCGCAGATCCCTCATCGGGTTGGGAATAATTGCGTTGGGGCTATATGTATATGGCTGGTTTTCTGATGCCACGGCTACGCCGAAATTTGCATTGGTGCTTGCGATTGTCGTGGGCTTTATTGCTGTTTCTGTTCAATCGTTGATTGCCTTCCTGTCCTTGATTGGCGTGCTTCCGGCTATACTCTGGCAAGTGTTCGCGATCGTTAGTTTTTTTGGCGCAGGGACTCTCTTCGGCCGGAAATGGCCGCTGCTTGGGTGGAAGTGGGGCCTCTGGATAAGTTTCATGATCCAACTGTGGCTTTTGTACAATGCGATCTCATTCCAGTCGGGGGAGTCGATGAGCTATTACATCGGATCAATGATTCCTCAGTTGCTCACCGTTGGACTAGCCTGCATGGGCGCGCTAGTAGGTTCGCGAATTCTTAACAACAGTTCTCGTCCGTAATAGCATCGTTACCGCACCCAGCAGCTAACAAAGGTCGGAATGCGACGGAATGATTTTAGCCCGACGTTTACACAAAATCATACTTTTACTCACTTATATGGCGACGACGATTGAAGAGCTAGACGTGCTGATTGACGCTCCGTCTGAAAACGAGAATCTAGAGTTCAAATCCGCTCGAAGTAAGGGCCCAAACAGCAGTGGAATCCATAGCGAACGAATTTTCAAATATTGCGTTGCTCTTTCAAACGAAGGCGGCGGCAAGCTGATCCTTGGCGTAACCAACGAGCGCCCGCGACAGATCGTGGGTACCCAGGCCGCTGCCGATCCGGCCGGGATGCAAAGAAAGATTCTAGATACGCTGAATTTCTTCGTAAGGGTCGAGGAGGTAGCGCATCCAGACGGGCGAGTGGTGATTTTCCACATACCCTCTCGAGATCGCGGAACGGCGCGGGAATATGGGGGCGCTTATTGGATGCGGTCTGGCGACGAGTTGAAACCAATGAGGCCAGAACGATTGAAGGAAATCTTCCGGGAGGACAAGACGGACTGGCTAGAGGGACATTCTCGAATCGGACTAAACGCCTCGGAAGTTATTGAACTTCTCGATACGCAAACCTTTTTTGAACTGCTTGGGATGGGTTACCCGAGCGACCGTGAGGGGGTGATTGAACGGCTATTGAGCGAGCGCCTGATCGATGCTGGCGATGGTGGTTTTAAGATACGACGGCTTGGAGCACTATTACTCGCAAAGCAGCTCGAAGAATTTCCTGACATATCAAGGAAGGCACCGAGAGTTGTTGTTTACTCCGGCAATTCTAAGTTGGAAACGAAACGAGATGAGACAGGCAGAAGGGGTTACGCCGTGGGGTTTCAACTTTTAGTCAAATACGTCATGAGTCAGTTACCGCAAAACGAAGTGATAGTTGACGCGTTGCGGAGAGAAGTCAAGCTGGTGCCTGAAGTTGTCATACGAGAATTGGCAGCCAATATGCTCATCCATCAAGAATTTAACGAAGAGGGCATGGGAGCAATGATTGAGGTTTATGACAGCCGAGTCGAATTCTCGAACCCTGGCGAACCCATCGTTCCCGTGGATCGCTTTATCGATGGCTACCAGTCCCGCAACGAACGACTAGCAGATCTCATGCGACGTTTTGGCATTTGCGAAGAAAAGAGTAGTGGCATTGATAAGGTTGTTGGTGCGGCTGAAGTCTTTCAATTGCCCGCTCCTGATTTTCGGGCTGGTTTTCGGCGAACTCAGGTTCTGATTTTCGGACCGAAATCGCTGAATGAGATGGACAGGAATGATCGGATTCGAGCATGCTATCAACATGCCGCTCTTAAATTCGTTATGGGCCAACTAATGACAAATCAAACCTTAAGAGAGCGGTTCCATTTACCTGAAGCCAAGAGTGCCATCATTTCACAGATCATTGCAGCAACGCAGGATGCCGGGCTTATCAAAACCGACGAACGCTCTGGCGGATCACGGAAGTTTGCCCGTTATTTGCCGTTTTGGGCATGATCCGTCATTTAAATGAACCATAAGATTTGGTCGGGAGAGGACCGCAAGTCCTTTGAACTCAATAAATTACTTATTTAAGCACAATCCTATTCCGACGTTCTGATAACTTCTTCCAACGCCACCGCTGGCCGGAGCTAAGTTCCGCTCCCTTAACGTTGAACGAAGTCTTCGCGAAGTTCGATTTCTATTTCAACGCTATCTCAATAATCGGCATTGGATAGCCCTCGCTGGTAGCCAGCAGCGCCCGTCCATCTAACCGATACGTCACCGCTTCTCCCTGCTTTCGGCGTCCCAAGGAAACTGTTACGAGAGGCACGTTCCAAATCGAATCGAAGTCGCTGCTCGAAGATGGCAATAGAAGTTCATACCCCCTGGTGTAGTCACAGAGCACAACTCGCTTGCCATCCGGTGAAATGCTGCCATCCGTGATCGATCCCCCAAAGAGGCCTGGAATGTTTAATCTACCAACGTCCTTCAAGGTAGTCACTTCTGCCGTATTCAGCGGGGCTTTCGCCTGAAACACAGTCGGATTGCCGAACACCTCTTTTGTCACGATATAACTGTCGCCGCTTTTTGGGTGAACCAGCAAAGCTTCAGCGTTGTGAGCACCATTGGGGTACCGAAGGCGGATGGCTTCGGCGGGATCTGTATCAATCGGTTTGCGCTTTGTTGCGAGCGAGCTACTGGTAGTAATAGTGGGCTCAACCACACGATAGATCAGGACCTCAGTACGTCGCTGACCGTTATCACCGATGTCCCCAATGTACAGATAGTTCTTCCCAGGATCTGGACCAGGGCCCATGGCAATAGCTTCCCAATCACGAGCTCTGGCGTCGGTCACACGCCATACACCCTGTCGCGTACCCTTGGCGTCAAAAACATAAAGATAAGGACCGTCTCCGGAATCATTGTGTGTCCAAAACATCCCAGGGTTCGTCCGAGAGGCTACAATGCCGCTGCTCTCCTTCACCGCTGGATCATTTAACGTGGCGAGTTGACGCGGTTCAGCATAGATTGGATTCGTTTGAATATGCTCAGCTTCTGAATCGCTACGCGCGACCGAAGGAACCGCACGCGCGCGATGGTGATAAAAAGCGGCCACAGCCAACATCAGAGCAAATCCTGTTGCAATTACGATGAGTCTCGCTGTGGAAAAAGACCTATGCATTTTGAATCTCGCCCAAAGCCTCTCGTGCTACTTCCTTGTCATCAAAATGAATAATTTCTGTGCCGATAATCTGGTAATCCTCATGGCCTTTCCCAGCAATCAAGACAAGGTCTTTGGATTTTGCTTCACGTATTGCCTGATAGATAGCTTCTCTTCTGTCTGCAATCTTCTTGTAGGGTTTACCAGACCTGTGAAGTCCCATTTCCGCGTCGGACAAGATTCGTTGCGGATCTTCGGTGCGCGGGTTGTCCGAGGTGAGAATAACAACGTCACTGAGACTTCCCGCCGCTTCACCCATGGGCGCGCGCTTTGTTCGATCGCGATCGCCGCCACACCCAAACACGGTAATAATTCGCCCTTCAGTCACCTGCCGCGCAGTACGTAAAACGTTGAGCAGCGCGTCGTCGGTATGTGCGTAATCAACAATTACGGCAAAATCTCCCTCGTGTGTTACTCGTTCAAAACGTCCAGGCGCCCCATTGCAAGTCGAAAGCGCTTTGCTGATCACCTGCAAGTCATAACCAAGGGCCAGGCCGCTTGCGACAGCCGCAAGCGTGTTGTAGACGTGCGGCGGACCCACCAGTGGGGAAGTAAGCTCGCGTCTCCCTGCGCTTGTCTGCACCTCAAACCTCATCCCTTGCAACGTAAATTGAGCATTATGAGCCGTAACATCAGCCTCGCTGTTGACCGCGTACCGCATTACCTTTAACCCCTGGTCCGTTAATCGATCCGCCAATTCTTTCCCGTAAGGATCGTCAACATTGACGACAGACGTCCTCGGTTTTGCGCCCAGACGGCCGTCAAATAACCGCTGCTTTGCAGACCAGTAGTTCTCCATCGTCTTGTGATAGTCGAGATGATCACGAGTTAAGTTTGTAAACACACCGACGGCAAACAAAAGCGAATCACAACGGTGGAAATCCATTGCCTGCGAAGAACATTCCATCACCGCTGTCTTACAGCCAACCTCGACGGCCTTGCGTAAAAGCCTCTGCATATCAGTGGCTTCGGGTGTGGTGCGATCGGCCTTTAACCGATCTCTTCCGATTCGATATTCTACGGTCCCCGTCATTGCAACTGGCTCCCCCGCCGCCTCTGGAATAGAAGCAATCAGATAAGCAGTGGTGGTCTTCCCATTTGTGCCGGTAATGCCCACCAGTTGCAGCTCGTGTGACGGATGATGGTGAACTTCGGCGGCTGCAAGGGCCATGGCGCAACGCACGTCCTCAACCTGCAGCCACACACCCTCAAACTCGGGAGGTCTCTCCAGCTCAGAAATTACACCCGCAGCGCCTTGATGCATCACAACCGGAATGAACTTATGAGCGTCAAGAAGAGCTCCACGAACTGCGGCGAAAAGCGTGCCAGGGCCCGCACGTCTTGAATCATGAGTGACGTCGGTAATAAAGACTCGTTCATCGCCGGAAAACTTGCTCCGGGTAACTTTAATGATCTTCGCTAATGAAACAGGAACGTTGCTCACGGTAACGGATTGTACGCAGCAGGACTCCGATTGCAAATTGGTGAAACGATCCACTAAACCACACGAAACACGAATATGGGAAACGTCGCCCAAAAGGATGGTGGCTGGTGTATTTGATGGAACGCCAGGCATCTGCCTGCTTTCCGTGTGTAGGATTTCGTTGAGTTGTCGGTTAGTCTAGACATCTCCACTGCATCACCACTAACATTCGCGCGATTTGGGACCAGATGGAATGGTTATGAAGATACTGACAGCCACAGTTGCACTAACAATAATCTCCATGCTCTTCGTCACCACTACTGAACAATCAAACATATCCCCAGAATATGATCTCGCTATCGTGAATGGCTTAATTATCGACGGTTCCGGTAAACCACGTTACAAAGGGGATCTTGCAATAAAAGGTGAACGAATCTCGCAACGTTCGTCGGCGCAAGCCAGGTCCGTGCGCACGTAATTGGTTTTGATAACCGGACGCCAACAAAAAATGAACTTGAAGAGATGAAGAGACTTGTGGCCGAGGCCATGCCGAATCGCTGCGGCTCGGGCCGAGGGACTGGATATCACCGCGGACATTTATCCCTACATTGCGGGTAGCACGTCGTGAATGGCCAGTTGAGTGTGGATAATGGGAGAAGAACGGCGGTGCTGGCAGGTCGCCCCTTCGAGGTCCGAAGTTTAGGGCCATGAAATAGCAGAATCAGCAGTTTGCAGCGCCGGAATGACCTAGTGTCTTTGAATTTAAGGGAGATTTTGCCAATTGTCATTGATGCTTGAGGAAATCGCTGAACAACCAGCGGCACTGGCTCAGACCATACAATCTGAGTCGGCGAAAGTGGCCGAGCTTGGACGGTTTCTGCGTGAACGAGACATCGACCTGATAGTCCTGGTCGCTCGCGGTAGTTCCGACAATGCCGCTCTGTTCGGTCGATATCTACTTGAGATCACAACCGGAATCCCTGTGTCGTTATCCGCGCCCTCCGTGTACACGCTTTACAACGCGCGACTCAAACTTAACCGTGCACTGGTTGTTGGCGTGTCGCAGTCCGGAGAAGGCGAGGACATCAATCTTGTTTTGGAAAGTGCCCGCTCCTATGGCGCCTACACGGTGGGTATGACCAACGAAGTCGATTCAACTATGACCCGCATTGTGGACCAAGCTCTACTGACACAAGGAGGACGTGAACGATCGGTAGCGGCAACGAAAACCTTCACTGGACAAATGATGTTGTTTTACCTGCTCGCTGCGGAGTTGGGCGACCCGTCGCGACAGATTCGGTACGACCTGATTCCAGAGTTCGCCGCCAAAGCCCTGGAACAAAAATCCGCGGTTCTGGAGTTGGTGCAGCGCTATGTTTTTATGGAGAACTGCGTCGTGGTGGGACGTGGTCTTGCCTATGCCAACGCTTATGAATTGGCACTAAAACTGATGGAGACATGCTACGTGGTCGCGGAACGATTCTCCTCGGCCGATTTCCTGCATGGCCCACTGGCGATGATTGAGCGTCACTTTCCCGTGCTCGTCTTTGCTCCACCAGGAGTAATGCTCTCGGGCGTAAGAGAACTGATTGGAAGACTACGCGAGTTACATGCAGATGTGATGGCAATTAGCAGTGATCTTGATCTGGCAGGCGCCTGCTCTCGTTCCATAATCATGCCAAAGGAGATAGACGAGTTTCTAGCTCCAATACCCTACATAATTCCCGGCCAACTTTTTGCTGCACTTCTCGCTCAAGCTAAAGGATTGAACCCGGACGCGCCGCGATCTCTTTCAAAAGTTACACGGACTCTTTGAGGGACGGACTGCTGAACGATGAATATTGAATTGAAAGATCTATCCCATGGCCCGGTGTATGCACAGGTGCGCGAACAAGTGGAGGCCCAGATCAAGAGCGGAGCCGTGAAGAGTGGCGAGACGCTACCAACGCCGTCATCCTTAGCGCAGAAGCTTGCCGTAGATCGAGGTGAGATCCAGCGCGCTTATTTTGAACTCGAACGCTCCGGACTTATTACCAAGGAGACGGGCAAAGACTTTCTCGGTCATCAGAAAACAAGTTATCGAGTCATTTAGGAAGCAATTTTCAAGCATCGAAGCCTGCGGGTTTGGCTAGCTGACGGAAGGATGCTGCCGTGGTAATCTTTTTTCGGTTACATATGCACCGAATTTTGGAAAGCTTGCGAAAGTGGCGGAATTGGCAGACGCGCCAGACTTAGGATCTGGTACCGAAAGGTGTGGGGGTTCGAGTCCCCCCTTTCGCACCAACAAATCTGTTAGTGGTTTGTGGTTCGTTGTTAGTCGTGAGTTGTGGCGAAAAAGTGCCAACAGTTTACTAACAACCAACTACCAACTAATCGCTATCTGAGGAGAAAGGCGCCCGTTCGACTGTGCGTCGAGCGGGCTATATATTTTGAATGAAGACTGAACTCGTTGATGTTTCTCCCACACGTAAGGAGATTAAGATTGAGATCGAATCAGATGCGGTTCGTGAAACTTACAACCGCGTCAGCGATACGTACGCACGCCAGGTGAAAGTGCCCGGCTTTCGCCCTGGGCATGCTCCCCGATCAGTAGTACGCACACGTTTCAAAAAAGAGATTCGCGGCGATGTACTCCGTGAATTAGTTCCCGACGCCGTGAGCGAGGCTATTCAGAAATACCAGCTGCTCATGGTAGGAGAACCTGACGTCCACCTTGACGAGACCGAAGAGACTGAACCCTTCGGACAACAACCGATCGGGGTGCATGTTCACCTGGAAACCCTGCCGAACATCGAATTAAGAGACTACAAAGGCTTGGAAGCCACGCGGCGGGTACGTCCGGTAACGGAAGACGACGTTGAGCGCGCTATCCAACACCTCCGGGAGCTTTCGGCTTCGCTTCAACCGGTAGAGGATCGCGGGGCGCAGCAGGGAGACACAGTCACAGTCAATTTCCATGGCAAGTTTGTTGACCAGCCAGATGAAGAAGACATCAACGTTGCCGATGTAGACGTCGTGCTCGGAGGCGAAGCGGTACAGCCTGAATTCACAGAGAACTTGCTCGGTGTACGTGAGGATGATGAGAGGAGATTTCGCGTCGTTTATCCTGAGGACTTTTCATCTAAGGGACTGGCGGGCAAGACGGTGGACTACGAAGCAACCGTCACTGCGGTCCGCCTCAAAGAGTTGCCCGAACTGGACGACGACTGGGCCAGGAGCCTCAGCGAAGATTTCGACTCGGTCGCTACCTTGCGTGAGAAGATAAAGGAAGATTTGGAAAACCAGGCGGCTAGCGAGTCAGATCACCACGTTCGATCTGAACTGATGAAAAAGCTGCTCGAGACACACAACTTTGAAGTGCCCCTGAGTCTTATCAACCATCAAACAAACCAACGCGTGGAAGCTGTAGTACGAGACATGATCGGGAAAGGCATAGATCCGCGCAGCCAGGAACTCAACTGGGAAGGCGCAAGAGAGGAGTTGCAGACACAAGCGGAGCTTGATGTTCGTGGATCACTGTTGCTTGAGCGGATTGCGGACGAGGAGAAAATAACTGTTTCGGATGATGAAATAGAGAATGAGATCGTAGCGATCGCAAATGCTTCGAGAAAGCCAATAGAGCAAGTACGTGCCGTCTTGACAAAGAATGGGGGCGAACGTAGCATCGCGAACAGATTGCGCAATCGCAAAGCGCTGGATCTTTTAATTGCAAATGCTCGCGTTACTGATGAAGAGTGGCGTGAGGATGAACGCGGAGAGAACGTTGAGGAAGCAACTCCGTAGCACTTCGTCCTTCGTTCACCGCTTGGCCCTTCCTAAAACGAGGTATCTATGGCTCTAGTCCCAATGGTTGTCGAGCAAACGTCACGCGGCGAACGCGCTTTTGACATCTACTCGCGACTGCTGAAAGACAACATAATTTTTCTTGGCACTCCTATAGACGATCCGATAGCGAATCTGATCGTGGCCCAGCTCCTGTTCCTTGAAGCTGAAGACCCTGAGAAAGACATCAACATTTATATAAACTCGCCCGGAGGGTCCATCACAGCCGGCATGGCAGTGTACGACACCATGCAATTCATTCGTCCTGATGTCACGACAATATGCGTCGGACAGTGTGCTTCGATGGGAGCGCTACTCCTCGCTGCCGGCGCAAAGGGCAAACGATTTGCCTTGCCGAATTCGCGCATTCTCATTCACCAGCCGACGGGCGGCTCGCAGGGACAAGCAACTGACATTCGTATCCAGGCTGAAGAAATCCTTCGCATGCGCGAATTAACGTCGCAGATTTTGGCTAAACACACCGGTCAGTCCTATGAAACCGTTGAACGCGATGTCGAGCGTGACAAAATAATGTCTGCCGCCCAGGCAAAGGAGTATGGTTTAATAGACGAGGTGATCGCTCACCGCGAATAGGCAACTGGAGAACAGGCGTGAATCTACCTCCTAACCGCGACGGTTAATCCCCAAGGAGTTTCCCTCGACGCATGGTAAGACGAACTGACGACACATTACGCTGTTCGTTCTGCGGCAAGTCGCAGAATGAAGTAAAAAAGCTGATCGCCGGCCCAACCGTCTACATCTGTAACGAATGCATAGATATCTGCAACGAGATCATTACCGATGACCAGCAAGCCGAATCCGTTGCCACCCGTCCCCCATTACCAAAGCCCGGTGAAATCAAAAATTTTCTCGACGAGTACGTAATCGGCCAGGAAGAAACGAAGAAGCGTTTAGCCGTCGCCGTATACCAGCACTACAAACGGATCGAGATCGGGCGGCGCCGGTCAGATGTTGAAATCCAGAAAGCAAACATTCTACTAATCGGTCCGACCGGTACGGGCAAAACGCTGCTGGCGCAAACGCTGGCGCGAATGTTGAGTGTTCCTTTCACCATTGTCGATGCGACCACCCTGACTGAAGCTGGCTACGTTGGTGAGGACGTCGAGAATATCATTCTTAAGTTATTACAGGCCGCCAACGGTGACGTCGAGCGAGCACAGCAAGGCATCATTTACATCGATGAAGTTGATAAGATTTGCCGCAAAGATGAGAACCCATCGATCACTCGCGATGTCTCTGGCGAAGGCGTCCAACAGGCGCTTCTCAAGATTTTGGAGGGTACCGTCGCCAACGTTCCTCCCCAGGGAGGACGTAAGCATCCGCACCAGGAGTTCTTCCCTGTAGACACGACCAATATCCTCTTCCTTTGTGGCGGTGCATTTGTTGGACTTGAAAAAGTCATCGAACGTCGCCTACGAAACAAGTCTCTCGGCTTCCACGCAGAGTTGAAGTGCGGGCCGGCACGCCACTCGGAAGTGCTTTCCCAGGTTCAACCGGAAGACCTGATTCGATTTGGCCTCATCCCTGAGTTTGTCGGGCGCTTGCCAGTATGCGGTGTGCTGCACGAGCTTGACGAAGGTGCGCTCATCAAGATTCTTACTGAACCGAAGAACGCCTTGGTCAAGCAGTATCAGAAGAAATTCGATTTTGATAATGTGAAGCTGAAGTTCACCGAAGACGCACTTAAATCCGTTGCACGGCAGGCGGTTGAGCGGAAAGTTGGGGCTCGCGGGTTGATGATGATTCTCGAGGAACTGCTGTTGGATGCAATGTACACCTTACCGTCCCAAAAAAGGATCAAGGAGTTCGTCATCACCAGCGAAATGGTTGAACGTCGACGCGCGATACCAGGGGAGGGCCTGACCGGCGTTGATGGCGCCGCGGCATAGTTAATACTCAAGGTCAATTAAATCGGTCGGCCTGAGTGACACACCCGGCGGAAATGAACTACAATTAGACATCTTTTAGAAGGGGCGAGACGGCAATTTGGCGGCTCGCCCTTCTTGCAAAGCGGCCGTAATCAGTACGTTTTAAAAAATATGGAAGAATATTCAGATCGTGCCCCCACCGATGTTGTTTGGTACCCGATGGTGCCCATTCGCGACGTCGTTATTTTCCCGTTCACAAAAGTCGCCTTTAAGATCGGTCGGCCTGGTTCTGTGCGGGCCCTCGAGCAAGCGCTGGCTGCCGACCGTACAATTTTTTTGGCTACTCAGCATGACGCCACCGTGGACGAACCGACTCCGGAGCAGATCTATGGAGTGGGCACACTCGGCCGCATTCTTCAATCGCAGAAACAAGATAACGGACAAATCAAGGTTGTCGTCGAAGGTCGCGAACGTGCCACTACCGTACGCGTGGAGAACACTGACGGGGCCTTTATGGCCTTAGTAAAGCGTGCTCCGGTCGTTAACGAAGAAGGAACTCGACTCGACGCGCTGGTGCAAAAGGTGGGTCAGCTCATTGAACAACATCTGCGGCTGGCTCCTGACACACAGACCGACGCGCTGCAAACGGCGATGCGAAACCAG
This sequence comes from Pyrinomonadaceae bacterium, assembly GCA_035283645.1. Taxonomy (GTDB): domain Bacteria; phylum Acidobacteriota; class Blastocatellia; order Pyrinomonadales; family Pyrinomonadaceae; genus PSRF01. The sequence goes on along the minus strand of DATETN010000064.1, from coordinate 24,994 downwards.
GATCCATCGCATCTCGCTGACGCGCTCGCGTCGCAACTACGCACATCTGTCGAAGACAAGCAGGGGTTGTTGGAGCTGTTCTCTACTCAGGCGCGACTGCAGCGCCTGATTGAGTTGCTCGAGCTCGAGATTGAAAAACGTCAGCTCGATCGAACAATTCAAACCCGCGTCAAGAGGCAGATGGAAAAGGCTCAAAAGGAGTACTACCTCAACGAGCAAATCAAAGCCATCCACAAGGAACTGGGTCGCAAGGACGAAAAAGCTGAACTCGAAGAACTGAAAAAAAAGATCGAAGAGGCCGGCATGACTGACGAGGCGAAAGAGAAGGCAATGCAGGAACTGCATCGCCTGGAGGCCATGCCTCCGATGTCAGCAGAAGGCACAGTTTCTCGCACCTATATTGACTGGTTGGTAAGCGTGCCCTGGAAACAGAAATCAAAAGAGATTAGGGACCTAACCAAGGCCGAGGAAGTATTGAATGACGATCACTACGGACTGGAAAAAATAAAGGAGCGAATCCTCGAATACCTGGCCGTTCGGCAATTAGTTAAGAATCCGCGGGGTTCAATCCTTTGCTTCGTAGGCCCTCCGGGCGTTGGCAAGACAAGTCTTGGTAAATCGATTGCCAGAGCCACCGGTCGAAAGTTTGTGCGTCTTTCCCTTGGCGGTGTTCGCGATGAAGCCGAGATCCGTGGGCATCGCAGAACCTACATCGGTGCGCTTCCGGGTCAAATCATCCAGATGATGAAAAAGGCCGGTACGGTGAATCCGGTTCTGTTGCTGGATGAGGTCGATAAGTTAGGCGCCGATTTCCGTGGAGACCCGAGCGCTGCCCTGCTCGAGGTACTGGATCCCGAACAGAACCACACCTTTCAGGATCACTACCTTGATGTCGAGTACGACTTGTCCAAGGTATTCTTCATTGCGACCTCAAACGTATTACATACGATCCCTCCCGCCTTACAAGACCGTCTCGAGATCTTGAGACTTTCCGGCTACACCGAACGTGAGAAGCTCGAGATTGCAAAACGACACCTGGTGCCCAAACAGGCAGAGGGCAACGGTTTGAAGTTCGAGCAATTCGACTTTACCGACGAGGGGTTACTAGAGATTATTCGGCACTACACGCGTGAGGCCGGCGTTCGTAATCTGGAGCGCGAGATTGGTTCCTGCTGTCGTAAGCTTGCCCGCAAGTTCGTATCTGAAACGCTGGCCGAGGGCGAGAAGGACATAATTGATGCGGCGCGAGTGCGTGAGATGCTCGGTCCCATTAAGTTCCGGCAACAAGGCGTAGCTGCTTCAAGCGAAGTCGGATTGGCCACGGGTCTCGCCTGGACTGAGGTTGGCGGCGAGGTACTTCAGATCGAAGCCACGCTGACAAAAGGACGCGGCAGTGTGACACTCACCGGTAAGCTTGGCGATGTGATGCAAGAGTCAGCTCAGGCTGCCCTGACTTGTATTAAAGCGCGAGCTGAGCGCCTCGGTATGAGTCTCGATTTCATTCGGAAACGAGATCTGCACATTCACATTCCCGAGGGAGCCATTCCAAAAGATGGCCCTTCCGCAGGCATCACAATGGCCACCGCGATGGCCTCTGCCCTAAGCCGCGCCGCTGTCAAGAAGAACGTGGCAATGACCGGTGAAATAACGTTGCGAGGTCGCGTGCTCCCCATCGGCGGCGTTAAGGAAAAACTGCTGGCAGCCCATCGGTTCGGGATAGATACGATAATCCTTCCCAAGGACAACGAAAAGGATTTGACCGAAGTGCCGGAAGAGGTTCGCAGTGCACTCTGTATCCACCTGGTTGAGACAATCGACGAGGTCCTGGCTATGGCGCTCGAGGATGTTTGTCCGACTGAGGCCAGTGCCACAAATGATGCACCACCACTCTGGTCCACGGAGCAGCCTTCTCAGGGGATCCAAACCAGCTAATCAGTCTTCCGATTCTGAATCTGTCAGACCATGCGGAACTGCATTCGCAGTTTGTGTGTTGTTACGTCTAAGGACGTTCCTGTGCTGTTCTGCATGAAACCTTCTTGTTCCTAATTCAATTGTCAGGAGACGCCCGTGAGTAAACATGAAGACGCCAATCTAATCTTGAAGCTCTACGACCTACGTCGCGAGTCTGTCATGCGCGAGGCGAGGGCTTGGTTCTTTAACTTCAACCCTCAAAGCGTTCAGGATTTTGTAGATGTGATGGTCAGCGATAAGAGCGGTTACTACCGCATGGTGGTTTCCTATTGGGACATGGCTGCCTCACTCGTGAACCATGGGGCGATAGATGAACAGATGTTCAACGATGCTAATGGAGAACATCTTTTTGTGTTCTCCAAGGTCGAACCGTTCCTCCCGGAACTGAGGACGACGTTTGGCGCCCCGCAGTATCTCGAGAATTTGGAGAAGCTGACCAGACGCATGCCCAATATTGACGAGCGTTTGACAAGCATGCGTGAGCGCATCAAACAGTGGATGGCTCTGCGCGAACAGCGTGCGGCCAAAGCTGCCGGCGCGGAAGTTTAGGTACGTTCTCCAGGCAAGCCAGACGGTTCTTTATGAGGGTGTTGAAAGCCGAGTTCCTAAAGAGTGCCTTCAGAGAAGCCGACTGGCCTACCGATCAAAAGCCGGAGATTGCCTTTCTGGGGCGTTCCAATGTGGGAAAATCCAGCCTAATTAACTCGCTTCTGGGGGTTCGTGGGCTGGCTCGGACGTCTTCCACCCCCGGCCGCACGCAATCGCTTAATTTCTTTGAGATAAATGGCGAGTTTCGATTTGTAGATCTTCCCGGATATGGTTATGCGCGGGTGCCCAAAGACATTAAGAGCACCTGGGGTGAGATGGCCACCGACTACCTTGCCAATCGTGGGGAGCTTGTGTTATCAATTCACATCGTAGATTCGCGCCACGAACCCACAAAACAGGATTTGCAGCTTCACGAGTGGCTTAAAGAAAGAGGCAAGCCACGGTTAATCGTTGCCACAAAATCCGACAAGCTGTCTAACAATGAATTGAGAGAAAGCATGGGACGCACTCAGCGCGTTTTCCCAACGGATAAAGTGGTACCTTACTCTGCGAAGACAAAACGCGGTCAGCGTGAAGTTTGGCAGTACATTGAACAAGCACTGGCGAGGTTTTGATAAAGTTTGTTTAGCGGTTGCCGAATCCAGGGTCCTTTAACCAGCATCACGATTCAAGCCCCCTTGATAAATCTTAGTTTTTTTGAGGCCACGCTTGGCGGAGAGTCGGGCATCATAGCGATGCCGGAGACGCCATTCAGTTTGAGGGATCATTCGAGAACATAGTTCGGGGAGGTAGGTTTTTACCTCGCAGATGAGCGAATAGGTTCCGCGCCCACATGCGTCCCCCGGTTACCACGATCAGCCATTCCGATTTCTCAATTTTCAGCGCAGCAGGCAGTTTGGCCGTTGCTATTGACCGGCCGGAAAGTTTCAATTAGAGAAGGACTGATATGTCACAGCGAACACGTTCACGCGCATCGAGCGCGAATACACCTGATAACGACGACGGCGCAAGTGTAGCTACCGCCGAGGCTCCTGAGAGAGAGAGTCGCGACGGCCGCGAGCACGAAGGCTTCCTGAATCTCGCCGACCTCAAGGAGATGTCTATCTCAAAGCTGACGTCCATTGCCAAAGGCATGGATGTGCCCGGCGCGACCGGTATGCGCAAGCAGGAGTTGATCTTCAAAGTACTTGCTGCGCAAACCGAGAAAAGTGGTTTGATCTTCTCCGAGGGCGTGCTGGAGACGCTGCCGGACGGATTTGGCTTCCTACGCGCACCGGAATACAACTATCTGCCGGGACCGGACGACATCTATGTGTCTCCGTCTCAAATCCGCAAGTTCGACCTGCGAACCGGCGATACTGTCAGCGGCCAGATTCGTCCGCCGAAGGAAGGCGAGCGCTACTTTGCTCTAATCAAAGTTGAGGCAATCAACTTTGAATCGCCCGACCAGGCCCGCGAGAAGGTATTCTTCGACAACCTGACACCACTCTATCCTGACGAACAACTGCGGATGGAGGTCACACCCGAGAACCTTTCAGCCAGAGTCATTGACCTGGTGACACCGCTCGGCAAAGGTCAGCGCGGCCTTATCGTTGCTCCCCCACGAACCGGAAAGACGATGTTGCTGCAGACCATTGCCAACTCAGTCACACAGAATCATCCAGAGGTAACCTTGATTGTGCTGCTGATTGACGAACGGCCGGAAGAGGTTACCGACATGCAGCGCTCGGTGAATGGTGAGGTAATCTCATCAACATTCGATGAGCCACCCACGCGGCACGTGCAGGTTGCCGACATGGTCATCGAGAAGGCAAAGCGACTGGTCGAGCATAAGCGCGATGTGGTGATCCTCCTGGATTCGATTACCCGTTTAGCCCGCGCCCACAACGCTGTCGTGCCTCCCAGCGGCAAGATTCTCTCCGGCGGTATTGATTCTAATGCGCTGCAAAGACCAAAGCGTTTCTTCGGTGCTGCCCGTAATATTGAAGAGGGCGGGTCGCTGACGATTATCGCGACGGCCCTGATCGATACCGGCTCGCGCATGGATGACGTGATCTTCGAAGAGTTTAAGGGCACCGGTAACAGCGAAATTCACCTTGACCGGCGGCTCAGCGATAAACGGCTGTTCCCGGCTATCGATCTGCAGCGCTCAGGAACTCGTAAAGAGGAACTGTTGATTAGCAAGGAAGACTTAAATCGCATCTGGGTAATGCGTCGAGTGCTCAATCCTTTATCGCCAGTTGAGCAGATGGAAGTCGTGCTGGAGCGTCTCGAAAAGACCAAATCCAACGCCGAGTTCCTGGCTTCAATGCAGAGCTAAATGTCAGAGGTCGGAAGTCAGACATCGCTTTCGTGTCGTTTCGTGTGATTTCGTGGATCGTGTTTTTCCCCCGGCAAAACCAAAGAGATACGATCCACGAAATCACACGAAACGACACGAAATCCACCTCCGACCTCCCAGCCACGCATGCGCATCGCGATTCTCTCCTCCGAAGTTGTGCCATTTGCCAAAACCGGAGGGCTCGCTGATGTGAGCGGTGCCCTACCCAAAGCCCTAAAAACTGCCGGCTACGGTGCCGTCCTCGTCCTGCCTTTGCACCAGCAGATCGATCGAGAGCTGCTCAATCCAAATCCAATCGAGGATTTACGCGTTGAATGGCGGGGGCGGACACGTCTAACAAAGGTTTGGCGAAGTCAGGCCTCGGGCGCGCCTGCCTACCTGATTGACGCACCTGAGTTCTTTAGTCGCCAGTCAATCTACGGACACGCGGACGACCATGAGCGCTATGCGTTTTTCTGTCGCGCTGCACTGGATCTCTTTCGTCACTTTAATTGGCAGCCAGACATCGTGCACGGAAACGACTGGCCGTCCGGCTTTGGCATTATCGAGGTTCGGGCACGCCGTCGTTTCGACCCCTTCTTCCGACACACAAAAAGCGTCTTTTCGATCCACAACCTCGCCTACCAGGGAGTGTTTGAACCGAAGGATTTATGGTGGCTGGGGTTTGGTGAACCACCCGAGCGAGACGATTTCATCTGGCGGGGAACGGCTTCTTCTCTGAAAGCTGGATTGCTGGCAGCAGATGCTCTGTCTACCGTCAGCCGGCGCTATGCGGCAGAGATTCAGACCCCCGAGCAGGGCGCCGGCCTCGACTGGCTACTTCGCGCAAGGCGAGATCGGTTGGTAGGGATAACTAATGGCGTCGACTATGACATCTGGGATCCAGAGAAGGACCCGCACATTGCCAGGAACTTCTCCGTCAAGGATCTTTCGGGAAAGCGCGAATGCAAGGCGGATCTCCTCCGCCGCTTTGGGTTACCGGAAGAGCTGGATCGTCCCGTCATCGCCATGATCTCGCGGCTCGTGGCTCAGAAGGGCTATGATTTGATTAAGCAAATAGCGGGTGAGATTCTGGCCACAGGTGCGTTTGTCATTGCTTTGGGAGCTGGAGAGCGCGAGTACGAGGACTTCCTGCAATCGTGGCACGATGTGGCGCCTCGGCAAGTTGCCGTTTACATTGGCTATGCGGGGGAGCCCCTCGCGCATCAGATCGAGGCCGGAGCTGACATCTTCCTCATGCCGTCCCACTACGAACCGTGCGGTTTAAACCAGATGTACAGCATGCGGTACGGCACAGTTCCGGTTGTGCGGGCAACGGGTGGGCTGGATGATACGGTAGAGAATTTTGACCAGGGAGCCGGAACCGGCAACGGTTTTAAGTTTCACGAGTACAGCGGGCGCGCGCTCCTTGATAAAATACGCGAAGCCCTATACTTTTATGGCACGCCGGAACTGTGGCAGCAGATTCAAATCAACGGAATGACGATGGACAATTCCTGGTCAGCCGCAGCCGCTAAGTATGCGGCATTTTATCAAGATGTTTTGAAGTTGTGATGCTGGGACGGGCAATCACTAAGGATTATTGGTTCCGGCTTGGTAAGGGGCCGAAAAAACGAGGAGATTATTTGATGAGTGAGTACGTAACAGAAGTTAGTGATGGCAGTTTTGAGCAAGATGTTTTGAAATCAGACAAACCGGTATTGGTGGATTTTTGGGCAGCCTGGTGCGCACCGTGTCGCATGTTGGCTCCAACGGTTGAGGCGGTGGCTGAAAAATATGCCTCGAGCGCGCGAGTGGTAAAGCTCAACGTCGATGACAACCCATCGATCTCTCAACGATATGGAATCAAGGGCATTCCTACTCTGATCCTCTTCAAAGGTGGTAAAGAAGAAGAGCGAGTGGTCGGAGCAACTTCTAAGGAAGCAATCTCTCGCATGATTGATAAGCACGTCAGCGGCGCTGCCACGGCGTGATCAGTGCTTGAAAAGGTGGCGCGAACTTCTGCTCCCCTGATGTTCGCGCCACTCGTGTGTTATTAGCTATTTTTTAGTTACGCAAATGAAGCCTACGAGGACGAGATCTCTTCGCGCAGTGGCTGTGGCCCGCCAACAGTCCTTTGAAGATCGACTAGCGGAGAGGCTTCGGTCGCGAAAGGTCGAGGATGCCAAACTACGCGCGCGACAGGCCCAGGGGAAAATTCGCCGCTTTCTAAACACCAACTTTCGTAAGCAGGAGATGGTGGCAGCTCTGGCTTTGCGACGCGGTGAATGCAACCGGTGCGGGGCTTGTTGCGAACTGCTTTTCAAGTGTCCTTTCCTGAAAAAGCAGGCGGACGGAAGTAGTCTTTGCGGTATCTACGAGAACCGACCAAACTCATGCCGGCTGTTTCCAATTGAGGCCAGGGACATACGCGAAGTCCGCGGCACCTGCAGCTACTATTTCATCGAAAAGCCGGTCCGGCTGAGTCGGGTAAGCTAAGACGATTGACGATTGCGCTTCGTGTGGTTTTGTGTGATTTCGTGGATCGTGTCTCTTTCACTTGAGTGACACGACATAACAGGGAACGATCCACTAAATCACACGAAACGGCACCAAGAGATACGATTGACGACTGGGCTTCGTGTGATTTCTTGGATCGTCTCTTTCACTTGAGTGACACTCGACATAACAGGGAACGATCCACTAAATCACACGAAACGGCACTAAGAGAGGCGATTTACTATTGACGATTAAACTGTTGCAGGAATTGTGTGTTACTCGGGTGAAAGAACGGCTGAGTTAAACGCCAATCTTCAATCTTCAGTCTTCAATCGTCACCAATTTCATGTCCAAAATCATCGTAGTCATAGGCGCCCAGTGGGGCGATGAAGGCAAAGGGAAGATCGTCGATCTTCTGGCCGAGCACTTCGAAATTGTTGTCCGCTATCAGGGTGGACACAATGCCGGTCACTCTGTTCAGGTGGGCGATCAATCTTTCGTGCTGCATCTGCTGCCATCCGGGATTGTGCACAAAGGCAAAACATGCGTGCTCGGGAACGGCATGGTTATCGATCCTAAGGCCTTCTTCGAGGAAGCCGATCGTCTGGTTTCGCAAGGTGTCGAAGTCAATCCAGATCGCGTCAAGATCAGCTCGCGCGCTCATCTCATCCTTCCCTATCACCGCGCTCTGGACCATACAAGTGAAGAGCGACTCGGGAATGAGAGGGTGGGAACGACGCTGCGAGGGATTGGTCCGGCCTACGAAGACAAAGCTGGACGCCGCGGAATTCGAACGGCAGATGCACTGGTTCCTGAAGTGCTGCGTTCGCGTATTGAGCGAAATCTTGAAGATGCGAACCGGATCATCATGGCTTACGGCGGTGAAGAGCTCGATGTCGATACCATCTTCGACGAAATGTCAGCGTTGACTGAACGTCTCGGAGCATTTGTCGGGGACACGACCCACTACCTTAACGTTGCGGCCACAGAAGGCCGTTCGATCCTGTTGGAGGGAGCACAGGCAACGCTGCTCGATGTCGATCACGGAACGTATCCATTCGTCACTTCGTCAAGCACGATAGCGGGTGGTGCGATTGTGGGAACGGGCCTGGCACCAAATCGTCTTACGGGTGTATTGGGGATAGTCCGCACTTATACAACGCGCGTTGGTGAAGGGCCTTTCCCTACAGAGATGCTGGAGGGTGAAGCAGAGCTGGGACAAATGATTCGGGAACGAGGACGAGAGTATGGTGCTTCGACTGGAAGGCCACGGCGGTGTGGTTGGTTCGATGCGTTTGCTACTCGTTACGCCGCAGAGATCAACGGCTTCACATCGGTTGCCCTGACGAAGTTGGACGTGCTCGATGAGTTAGAGGAGATCAAAGTTTGCGTCGGCTATACGTTGGATGGTCGCACTTGCGAATCTTTACCTCCGGTCTCACAGGATCTAAGACGAGCGAAACCAGTGTACGCCACGCTGCCCGGATGGAAGACTTCGACTGTGGGAACTACAGAAATGGCTTCCCTCCCTGCGAACGCCCGCCGCTATGTAGAGTTTCTTTCTAAACAGATCGGAGTTGAGATTGGATTGGTGTCAACCGGCCCCGAACGTTCGCAGACAATTATCGTCCGCGACTCAGCCTTGGGCAGTTGGTTGGAAGACTAGTCGAAAGTCAAAAGTCAAAAGTCAAAAGTCAAAAGTTTGTTGGTTTGCGCCTTGGACGTTGGAGATGGGACATTCGACTATTCAACGCGGATCTTGAACTCTTGACTTTCGACGAAAGTCAAAAGTCCAAAGTCAAAAGTTTGCTGGTTTGCGCCTTGGACGTTGGAGATGGGACATTCGACTATTCAACGCGGACCTTGAACTCTTGACTTTCGACCTTCGACCTTTCACTTTCGACTTTCGACTTTGGACAACCGACTTCCCTTCAGTTTAGAATAACGCCACTCACTTTAACTTTCTTGTGGGCCGATAGCTCAGTCGGTAGAGCAACTGGCTTTTAACCAGTGGGTCGCAGGTTCGAGTCCTGCTCGGCTCACCACTTATAAGTGGTTGAGTAGTAAAGAATTACAGCTTGTCTATCGAAGGGCGAATTCGACGAAAAAGGCGGATTCCCTTTAACAGTTCCCTTTAAGGCTTTTATTTCCGGCTTAGAAGGGCACACCTTTTGAAAACCGAACGCTCTAACAGGTTCTCACCCGAACATCTGAATTTAATATCCTCATGCAGAACCCGCCTGTTCAGTTAGAACAGCGTTGTAACCAATGTGGCGCATCTCTCGCAGCTGGGACTGCATTTTGCGGTCGATGCGGCGCTGCGCTCTTAATGGTTAACATACCGCAACCCAGTCAGTACGTAGCGATGCGAGAATACCGGCGCACGTGCCGACAGTGCGGCAAAGTTTGGCACTCACTCGCGTCGAGAGAGAAACAACTTCAACAGTCTAAAAGGTCAAGCTCTTGTGCCGAAGTCACACAGTGCTGCAATCCAACTGCGCGGCTACAAGCCAGACGCAACGTAGATGCGAATATCTCGGAAATAAACCGGCTACGTCAATGTCCGATTTGCTCTTCGGGGAATTACGATGAAGTCATCTTGTAAATTATCGGTTTGGCTTATTCGTGAGGTTTGGCAGCGGCGTATAGGCTTGCGCTTCAACGCGAGAACTAACACTATCTGCCGTTTCTATCCGTCATGCTCACACTATGCGATTATCTCGCTCGAAATGTATGGTTTTATTCAAGGTGTGAAGTTGATGCTCGGAAGGTTGAAGCGGTGCAATCCGCGTAATACTGACTCGACTATAGATTTTCCATAATTTTCCATGAATTGTGCCGCCGGAAGATGGAACTATTCCTAATGATAATTGCCCAATCACTACCTGATGAGACTGAGCGCTTCAAGAGCATAATGCAACAACCCGGAGCAATCGTTGCACTCCTAAGCCACGCAAGGCCTTCAACTTCGATTGTCACCCATCTTCACTCAGCGCTCTTGAGACGCTGTAACTGATGCAATGCGCTCCTGATATGTCATCTGAACAATTTGCAAAGTCAGAAGCGTAACACTTTGGGTTCCTTATCCCAGTCTTTGGTGTACGAAACTTGGGGATTAAAGGCTTGGGACGCAAGACGCCGTTGGGACGTAGACAGCAATCCTTAATCAGCTTTCCACTTTCACAAGGACAAGGGTCTTTATCAACCGTCGGCTGAGGCATACTTCTCAGAGTGGAACTTATTGGGCCAAAGATGGGCTACTTTCTTCCGCGCCAGTACCCGGGCCGGCGACTGTGATGAGCAAGAGCCAAGACGAATCTCTGCGCCGGATACTGTATAGATTAGCGAATATGGAAAGCGCTTCATGAGGTAGCGACGGCATCCACGACTTCGCCATGGTGAACCCAGTCCGGGGTGTTGTAAAAGAATATTGATGGATTGTTCGAACTCGGCCAGCAAGGATTGCGAAAGACTATTGCCAGCGCGCTCCCGATAGAACTCGGCAGCGTCCCGGAGGTCAGCTTCAGCCTCCGGGTGCAGCGAATAGTTCATTGAAAATCCGCTTTCAGCTTAGCTAAGGTTTCGGGGCCGGGTAGTAGGGAAGCCGCACCACTCTCGATCTCAGCCTGGCGGCGCTCGACTTCGGCAGCCCAGGCTTCCTCGACTTCGGGGTCAGCATCAAGCGTGGCTATGAGCCTCTCAACCAGTCTCGCGCGTTCGCCGGGCGACAAATGTAAAGCTGCGGCTTCGAGCGTTTCTACTGTTTCCATTTCTAAGGGCATTCTCTCCTCCTAAATCCGGCGTCAGTTTACCATCTCGCTTTTTGCTGCTTAACAGGTCGCGCGGGTCACGGACGTAGATCAAAACATTCGTGTCAACGGCGTTCATGCATCTCGTCACGGGTCAGACGCGGAGCGTCGGCACGAAGCGGGTGCGCGTCCCAGCTTGCGAACAACTCACGTATGGCGCCCTCCCGCTCTTCGTCGCTCGTTGCCGTCGGCGCCAAAACGTAAGGATCATGGACGGTTATTTCGACTTCCGCGTTTTCCGACACATTTAACTTCTCGCCGTTTAATATAGGCACGAATGCTCCATCCTTGTAAATTACCTTTAGTCTGAGGGACATGGTCTTCACCTGCTTCTTAATTCTAGCATCCTCATTGGATGAGCAACCATCAAGGTGCGTAACGAGTGAAGACGAAGTCGCGATCTTTGATAGCCTGATGGCAGGGAAAGCACCTTTGGAGATCTGCCTGGGGGCCAGGTTTGCCGTCCTTATCAAATTGCGCGTACCCCCAGCCGCCGGTCGCGGCGTATTTTTTTGAGCCCTTGACCATAAACTGCAGGTACCAAGGCGGTGCGTCCCCAGCAATGAAAGACTGGGCGCGGCCAAAGGCTTTGTTGTTTTCCTCCGACGGGACGTGATGCCAGGCTATTCGCGCGATGATCGTCCCTTCGGGAATGGAAGCTTTCCTGCGCGATAGGCCTTGATCGCTCATCGTTTACCAGAATGGCGCGGATATCGTTGAGGTCACCTTCTTCGTGGGCCACAGAGATCAACCGCCAGTCGCGGTACCCGGCGGGAATTTGAGTTACGAAGATCGGGGCAGCGTCTTGAACGGTGTGTCGAGAGGCGCGCGCCGTAAAAGCGACAGCCACAGCCACCGTTGCAACTGCAACCAACCAGAAAGTGATCTGTTTCATAACCTTTCCTCCTTCATTATGAAACCAGTGTTGCTATGATCCGATAGTTTCCGATTGATCGCGCGAATAGCTTTGCACAAAAGTGTCTGCTCAAATGTCTTCTCTGTGCGACCTCTGTGTTCTTTGTGGCTCTGTGGTTGTGTTTTCGGTGAGCTCCTTCACCACGGAGACACAGAGGATCCAGAGGTCGCACAGAGAAAAAGCCTCTTTCGTACTTTTTGTGCAAAGCTGGCGCGAATAGACCACAATGGAAACGATTGGTCTATTAGACGAAGGTGTCGATCGATACTTTGGTATAGGAGTGGCTGGCATGATGATTAGAAGTGGGTGATGCCCAATTAGAGTGAAGCGGTGAAGATTTGAATAAGTGCAGCTTGCCCCCTTCCCAACTGCAAATTATTTCAAGTTAATTTCTAGCTTTTGAGTTGATGCTTGTGAGAGTTGAGAGCGGGGGCAGCGCGGAATGAGATTGACCGGTAAAGTTGAGAATGAGTGCCGCTTGCCCCCTTCCCAACTGCGAATTAAATGAGCTTGAGCTGTAAAGATGAGAATGACTGCCGCTTGCCCGATTCCCGACTGCAAATATTTCAAGATGAGTTGCGACTTTAGTGGCTGAGTACCATCAGGATCAGTAAAGCCACAAAACCAACGACGAGCAGCAGGCCGTTGAACTGCGGTGAGCCGTGGAACGCCTCCGGTATCATCGTTTCGGAGACCAGCGCCAGGATCGCGCCTGCCGCGAACGCCTCGACCGTCCCCCGGACCGCCGGCCCGGTGCCTCGGAGCACAAGCCCGGCAACCGCCGCTGCGAGACTGATCATCAAGGCGATTCCAATCCACACGCCAAAGACGTAGCGCGCGGACCGCTCCGCCCTCCGCATTCCGGCGCTGCTCGATAGGGCTTCCGGGATATTAGCCAGGAAGAACGCCGTGACCGTCCCCAGGCCGGGCGCGCCTTGGTGCAGCTCGCTCAGCCCCAGCACCACTCCCTCGGGAACGCCGTCGAGAAACGTGCCGGCTGCGATGGCCAGTCCGCTACCGGGCTGCTGCTCTTCTTCCGGCTGCTCCACGCATTCGCCGCAGCGTTTTCGGTGCTGCGCCCCGCGGCGGGAGAGTAGCCAATTGACGGAACTGAACACCGCCGCACCACACAGCAGACCCATGACCGTCCAGTACAAGCTTGTCGCGCCACGAGCGTTGATCACCAGGTCCACCGCCACCACAGCCAGAAGTATGCCGGCTGCGAAAGTCATCACGCGGGCGATGGTGGTATGCTGAAGCCACGTGTAGTACCCACCAACGGCCCCGATCAGCAGACCGGACGCAGACAGGAAGCCCCAGCCGGCCGCTTGCAACCAGCCGGGCAGTTCTACAAGCGGTCCCATCATCGTTTGACCTTTCATTTACACAAAGCCTGAGCCACCCTCAACCTTTGATCGTTCCCGGCTTGAAGGCGATGTGTTTGCATTCAAGAAAGTCATCCAAACCTGCTTGCCCGCGCAGACGACCCCGACCACTCTGCTTGAAGCCCCCTTCTTCGAATTCGTCGTGCATGTTGGCCCAATCGTTGATCCAGACCGTCCCGGCCTCCAGCGCTCGCGCCACGCGCAGCGGCCGGTCCACGTCACGCGACCATACGCTGGCGGACAACCCGTATTCGCTGTCGTTGGCCAGCGAAAACTCCCGAGCCAACAGTTTAGATTGCCCGATCGTTGCCATGGACCCGCTCTCCTTTCTCGCCTACGTTATGCGAAGGAAGGCTTTGATCACCGCGCGGTTCTGGCCTGCGAGCGCACGAGACATCAAAGAGGTGTCATCAATTGGCTTTTGCTTGCGCCAAAATGCCGCGCTTGCGTACATCCGCCGCCAGAAAACCGTTTATCTCAGCGTAGGCCGCCGAACCGGTGAGACCTGCGAAACTCCCATCCCACCTCAAGGTCTGCGCCGCACGCATGAAGCCGCCCCATGCAGCAAGCGCGAACGACCCGCCGACGCTGATGCGCCTTACACCGAGTGCTTCGATATCGCCCACGCTGAGTCCAAGGTCGCGGACAACCAATAGGTTGAACGGCTTCGGGTGGACTGATTCCACCAGCACCTTGACTTCTGCAGGCTTAGACACACCTGGCGCAAAGAGCACATCGGCGCCCGCTTGTGCGTACGCTTGTAGGCGGCGCACAGATTCGCGGAAGGCATCCGGGTGTCCAACGAGGTAGCACTCAGCTCTCGCCGTCAACGACACGTCGCTGCCAGACTGATCAATCGCTTGACGCGCTGCCTTGACACGCTCCAGAGCAATAGGCAAGTCATATAGTGGCGCTGACGGATCGCCTGTCGCATCCTCGATCGACAGTCCTGCCACGCCGGTCGCAACACATCGCGTAACGCTGTCCGCCACCTCCCTCGGACCAACCCCATACCCCGATGCGAAGTCAGCATTGACCGGCAGATCAACTGCCGCAGTAATCTCGGCGATATGGGCCAAGCTTCGGTCACGGGACACGGCGATGTCGGAATCCGGTAGGCCCTGGGAAAACGCAAATCCAGCACTGGTTGTTGCTAGCGCGAGAAAACCCAGATGCTGAAGATAACGCGCGGAACCGACGTCCCAGGGATTCGGAATAACGAAACACCCTTCGGAGTGAAGCCTGCGAAACACCTGACGACGGTCGCCAAACACAGTGGGCAGATCCGACCCTTCTTTCAAACTGGTATGTGTCGTTTGTTCAATACTATTCATAGCGATCCTCCGGTTTCGACAATGAGCTTACTGTCCACGGCCGCTAACTCCTCCTGCGGCAACTTGATGGCGCGGGAGAATAACCGCGCTTCCTTATTGGATGGGTACCGCGTGCGCCGGGGGGTTGCTCAGTCTCGCAGGTAATGGCAGGTGTAGCCACCCGGGTTCCTGCGCAGGTAGTCCTGGTGGTACTGCTCGGCGCTGTACCAAGTCGCAGCGGGCTCAATGCTCGTGGTGACTCGCCGCTTCCAGCGCGAGGACGAGGCGACGCGCGCGATTACGCGCTCCGCGATCTCACGCTGCTCCTCCGTCTGCGGGAAGATCGCCGAGCGGTACTGCGTCCCAACATCGTTACCCTGACGGTTGAGCGTCGTGGGGTCGTGCAGGCGGAAGAACCAGCGCTCGAGCAGTTCCTCGAAGCCGAGCACCGACGGGTCGAAGGTCACGCGGACCGCCTCGGCATGTCCGGAGCTGCCGTCGTGTGTGTCCTCATACGTCGGGTTCTCGAGCTGGCCGCCCGTGTAGCCGACCTCGGTGTCGATCACGCCGGGAACATCGCGCAGGATGTCCTCGACTCCCCAGAAGCAGCCGCCGGCGAGCACGGCCACGTCAACCTGCTGCGCGCCGGGTCGGTGGCCGGCGGCCGGATAGCCTCCGTCCGACCTGGGTTCGTCCCCCTGCCCGCCGTTTCGTCGCGAAACGTCTGATCGAGTCATGGTGTCCTCTTTCCGAGTAGTGTTTGCATTTTCCGCTTGCGCACAGCTGGACCGACTAGCTGCGCGGCGCAAATTGGAGATTGCTGCCGCCCGAAGTCGTCATCGGCGCCCAAAGTTGTCATCGGGGAAGAACATGAAGGGCCTCCTCCATGTGGCGGTCGGCGACGGCCGACGCCTCCTCAGGACTGCTACCGTTCTGACGGGCGCTCAAGTAAGAGGCGTACCAGTCCCACCAGTGGTGCTCGCCGTGGGTCTTCTCGAATTGGTCGTGGTGCTCTGCCGTCTCGCGGAGAAGATCTGCAAGCGTCGCGACGTCCACTGCCTGCACCCGCGATGACTTCCACTCGCGGCCGGGAAGGCGAATCGTGATTTCCTGGACCAGCCATTCGTTCCCGTCCGGATCCTCGAACGCGGCAAACGAGAAGTAGGAACGACCATCGGGGTCGCGCCCGGTGACGCGCGGGTTCTCCACGCTGTTGTTGAAGGGTCCGCCGGCGTAGTGGAAGACCTCGCTCACGTCGACGCCGCGGGCGATTAAAGCTTTGCGGGTGGCGTCGATGTCGGCCACGGCGAGGACCAGGCTGGGGGCCGAGCCGGACTTCGCGGAGATGATTCCCTTGCCGAAGATGATCGAGGCTTCCGAGTTTGGGGGCGTCATCTGCACGCCGCGGAAGCCCCCCGCTGCAACGTCAATGTCAAGCCGCCAGCCGAGATTTTCGTAGAACGCCTTCGCGCGGTCGACGTCGGAAACGCCGAGCAAAACGACCTCGAGCTTCATGTCGACCGGTTTGGCCTCTGCCACCGCCTCTGTCTTGCTGATCACAACGCTGGACATCATTATCTCCTTTCGTTTGGGGGAGTCCTTACAGACTCCGCTTCTGTAGAACGCGCTAATTTCCGATTCATCGAGCTGTGATAGCTGAGAGAGTAGACCACAGGCGTGTCAGGTGAATCTATTAGACGATGGTATCGGTCGATACCTTTGGTATCAGCTTGCGCGGGTATCAGCTTGCGCGGCGCTAAAGAAATAGTGGTGCTGCCGGTTAATCCAATGGCCTCCTGAGTCCTAACTAAGAGACGGACCGGCTAATCGCTTTCGTGGCCGGCTGGTACTTCCCGACCTCCTGCCGGAAGGCGATAGCCAGCCGGTTCCATCCGTTGATGGCGATGACGGCCATCGTCAGTTTGACTAACTCCTCCTCGCTGAACTGCGTGCGGGCGGCTTCGTACTCTTCGTCCTCCGCGTGGGTCTGGGAGATCAGCGTAACTACCTCGGCCCAGGCCAGCGCGGCACGCTCGCGCTCGGTGTAGTAAGGCGCCTCGCGCCACGCGTTCAGGCCGTAGAGCCGCTGCTCGGTCTCGCCCGCGGCGCGCGCGTCCTTCGTGTGCATGTCTATGCAGAAGGCGCAGCCGTTTATCTGCGAAACCCGCGTCTTGACGAGTTCGAGCAGCGAGTGCTCCAGCCCGGACGCGTCCACGTACTTCTGTAGTTTGTACATCGCCTGCACGGAGCCCGGCGCGACCTTGCTGTAATCCAAACGGGTCTGCATCTCTTCACCTCACGTTCTGCTGTTGAATGTATCTAAGTTGAAACTGCCTGATTCGTTTGCGCGACGGCAGGCCGCTGGCAGCCGCTCAGCGATCTGCCGCAGCGACCGGGACTCAGGCCGTTTGAGAGCTTGTCTGAGCTTTCGCTATGAACTCGAGCAAATCCGCATTGATCAGGTCCTTATGAGTTTGACACATCCCATGCGGCAACCCTGGATAGACCTTCAGGATCGCGTTCTTGACGAGCTTGGCCGAACGTAAAGCCGTGTTCGCGACAGGAACGACCTGATCGTCATCGCCGTGCATGATTAGTGTGGGGACATCGAACTTCTTTAAGTCCTCAGTTAGATCGGTCTCTGAGAAAGCTTTGATCCCCAAGTAGCTCGCAGGAAAGCCTGCCATGCTGCATTGGAGCCGAAAGGAGTCGCTTATGCCTTCGGAGAGCGTTGCTCCCGGCCGATTATAGCCATAGAAAGGTTTGCAAAATTCCTTCCAGAACTCATACCGGTTGGCCTGGACCTGGTTTCGGAGGCCGTCGAACACCTCGATTGGCAAGCCATCCGGATTAGCCTCCGTTTTCAACAGCAGCGGAGGTACCGCGCTGATCAAAACAACCTTTGCGACACGCCCCGTGCCATAGCGGCCGATGTAGCGGGTGACCACACCGCCTCCGGTTGAATGGCCGACCTGGATCGCATCCTTTAGGTCCAGCTTCTCAACAAGCTCGGCGAGATCGTCGGCATAGGTATCCATATCATTGCCATGCCAAGTCTGGTCCGAGCGCCCGTGGCCTCTTCGGTCAAGGGCGATACATCGAAAGCCCTTCGAGGCCAGAAAGAACATTTGGTCTTCAAAGGCATCTGCCGTCAACGGCCATCCGTGACTGAAAACGACCGGCTGGCCGGTGCCCCAGTCTTTGTAGTAAATCTGCGTTCCATCTTTTGTCGTGATGGTACTCATTTAACCCTCTCTTCCTGGTGTTGGACATAACTAGTTAACTGGCATGCGCTACGGCGGTGCCAACGATCCACTCCCACGGTCGCCCTAGTACACCACTGATTTGAAGATGAATCTATTGGACGAAGGTATCGATCGATACCTTTGTATTAGTTAGAGTCGCGAGAGTCGCAGACCAATACCAAAGTATGATGGACATTCATAGTGCAGAGGCGCATCCTCATGCCATGCTGCGCCTCCCAGAGTGCTCCTCATTGGAATTCAACAGCTTGGTGTGGAATGCCCGCCCCAGTTCTTCAAGTGCGTCTTCAAGTGCGCGACCGCGCAGATGGAGGTTGAGAACATGACCGAGTCTGCCCAATCAGGCAAGGCCATTCCAGTGGATGCCGAATCAAGCAGTACAATTCCACTGGAAACTTCAATTCTGACTGGTGCGGTTCCTCTGGAGTCGATCCTGTGCACGGAGGAGTTGAAGCGCCGGCCATCGCGTCCGCCCGATCATGAAAAGGAAAACCGCGCGCTGGTGGCGTTGGTAAGCGCCCTAGCCGACTCTCCGAGCACCATCTTTCAGACACTAGCTGAAACGATCCAGGATATTACCCAGTGTGACTCCGCTGGCCTGAGCTTGCTGACGAGAGATGGCAAAACGCCGAATGTTGACGGCAAAAGATTCTATTGGCCGGCTATCGCGGGCATGTGGAATCCGCATGTCGGAGGCGGGACGCCGCGCAATTTCGGCCCCTGCGGAGACGTGCTCGACCAAAACCGTACTCTACTGTTCAGACATTTCGAGCGGCGTTACCCCTATCTGCTACCCGTCATTCCGGCAGCCGAAGAGTGCCTGCTGGTGCCGTTTTATGTCGCCGGAAAGGCGGTCGGAACCATCTGGGCGATCATGCACAGCGACCGCCGCAAGTTCGACGCCGAAGATGATCGGGTCATGGCCTCTCTTGGGAAATTTGCCTCTTCAGCGTATCAAGCGCTGGTGCACATAGAAGACCTCAAAATCCAGGTGGCCGAGCGCGAAAAGGCAGAAGCAGAAGTCCGTGAACTGGCAAGTGGTTTGGAAGCCAAGATCCGGCGCCTGGTCGAGGCCAATGTTGTGGGGATTGTGATGTGGACCCTCGAAGGTGCGATCATCCACGCCAATGAAGCATTTCTCCACATGCTGCAATACAGCCGTGGAGATCTCGCCACTGGTCGCGTGCGCTGGACGGACCTCACACCCACCGAATGGCGCGATCGCGACGAACGGGCAATAGCTGAGCTAAAAGCGACCGGCATCTTTCAACCATTAGAGAAGGAGTACTTCCGGAAAGATGGCAGCCGCGTACCTGTCCTGCTCGGCGGCGCGCTCTTCGAAAGAAGTGGGAAGGAAGGTGTGGCTTTCGTGCTCGATCTGAGCGAACAAAAGCGAGCAGAGAGAGCTTTGCGACGCAGCGAAGCATTCCTCGCTGAAAGCCAACATCTCAGTCGGATAGGCAGCTTTTCCTGGCGTGTGGCGACAGACGAAATCACGTGGTCAGAGCAGCTCTATCGCATGTGCGAGCTCGAGATCGGCGTGCCCGTGACGCTTGAACTGATCCGCACTCGAGTACATCCGGAAGACGTCAGTTTGATCGAGAAAATGAAAATGGTCCACCAGGCTTCAGACGGCGGCAACGACTTTGAATGGCAGTACCGCCTGCTGATGCCTAACCACTCGATCAAGTACATGCATGCGGTCGCTCATGCGATCCGGGATCAGGATGGTCAACTGGAGTACATCGCGGCGGTTCAGGATGTCACGGGGCGTCGGCTGTCGGAAGAGGCACTTGACAAGGCTCGATTGGAGCTCGCACGCGTGGCGAGGGTAATGAGCCTCGGGGCATTAACGGCGTCGATCGCACACGAAGTTAATCAACCGCTGTCGGGCATCATCACAAACGCGAGTACCTGTTTGCGGATGCTCGATGCGGAGCCTCCGAACATGAACGGCGCGCGCGAAACCGCGAGGCGTACGATTCGCGACGGTCACCGTGCGTCTGAGGTAATTACACGATTGCGCGCGCTTTTTACTAAGAAGGATGCAGCCGCCGAGTTAGTCGATCTGAATGAGGCAACACGAGAGGTGATTGCGCTGTCTTTGAGTGAACTGCAAGGAAACCGAGTGATTCTGAAAACAGAACTTGCCGACAAGCTTCCGGTTGTCAAAGGCGATCGAGTGCAACTTCAACAAGTGATCTTAAACTTACTTCGAAATGCGTCAGACGCGATGAAAAACATCAATGACCGGCCGAAACAACTGGTGATCAGAACTGAACCAAGCGAAGGCAATCGAGTACGAGTAAGCGTCGAAGACGTAGGAACAGGTTTCGAACGCGAACAGATGAACAGATTGTTCGAAGCCTTTTACACAACGAAGAGTGATGGAATGGGCATAGGACTCTCGGTCAGCCGCTCGATCATCGAGAATCATCATGGCAGTCTTTGCGCAACATCGAACGAAGGCCCCGGATCTACCTTTTCATTTTCACTCCCTTGTGAGACAGCGGTAGCAAGTCCCAACGGAATTGCTGCGGAGAAGAAACTCGCAGCGAGGCAGGACTGATGGAGGGACGACAACTCATATCCGTGATTGATGACGACGAGTCGGTTCGGGAATCGTTACCCGATCTACTAAAGGAGTGCGGCTTTGACGCCCAGGCGTTCTCGTCTGCAGAAGAGTTCCTTGCGTCGGATCAAATCAGTGAGACGAAATGTCTAATTCTCGACGTTGCAATGCCAGGCCTGAGCGGGCCCGATCTCCAACGAAAATTAACCCAACGCCGGCAAAAGATCCCCATTATTTTTATAACGGCTCACCGTGACGAGACTGTTCGCCCCCGTTTGATCGAACAGGGCGCGGTTGAATGTCTGTTCAAGCCATTCAGTGAAACGGATCTGCTTACGGCGCTCAACAGCGCGCTTCGAGTAATCTGAATGCGAATTAGATGAGTTCTCCAGGCGCGTCACCTAAACTCCAACCCAAACCGATCGTTTTTGTGGTGGACGATGACATATCGGTTCGCGAATCGTTGGAATTGCTGATTAGCGTTGCCGGCTGGCAACCCGAGACGTTTGCCTCCGCGGAGGAATTCCTTGCGCGCCCCAGAGCACTCACTCCGAGTTGTCTCGTACTTGACGTTTCTCTTCCGGAGATCAACGGTCTTGAATTACAACAGCTCATCGGGGCGGATCGCGTTGATATGCCAGTGATTTTCATCACCGGTCACGGTGATGTTCCGATGACGGTCCAGGCCATGAAGGCCGGAGCAGTCGAATTCTTGACGAAGCCCTTCGATGACGATGTGTTGCTGAGGGCTATCGGCCATGCCATCAAACGCAGCGCGACTGCGCTCGATGAGCAAGCTGAGATAACGGCATTGCGCAGCAGATACGAATCACTAACGCCTCGGGAGCGGGAGGTAATGCGATTAGTGGTCACCGGAATGTTGAATAAACAGATCGGTCTAAAGCTAGGCATTAGCGAGATCACGGTAAAAGCTCACCGGGGAAAAATGATGCAGAAGATGAAAGCTGAATCTCTTGCCGAACTGGTAAAAACAGCAGTGAGGCTTAGGCTCGCACCTGCCCGGAATCCGTGGCACGTTTCAAGCGAACGAGAGTGAACGCTTGCCAGCCAAACGTGACGCGCCGAGTAATATTGCCTTTCGCGCAACGATATCGGGGGGCAGACTGAGACTCGACCGCCTCAAAAACTCCCGACTTCCCGAAGCTAAACACCCCCACATGAAGAGGATGTGTCAAAACGCAATGTAGTGGTAATGAGGTCAGTACCATCACGCGGTAGCGGATGGGTTCAATCTCGCATCACTCAACAAGGCAATCAAAGAAAGACCTGCAATTCACGCATAGTTAAATGACGCTTGCATCTTTAGACTCGCGTGACGACTAATGTGGCCCATCCGCTACCGCGTAATGTACTGACCTCATTGCCACTACATTTTGCGTTCTGACACACCCCCATGAAGTCGGGCGTTTTGTTTCGATGTTGAGTGGTTGCTGGAGAAGAAAAGGGCGGGGCCGGCTCTAGGTCAAAGCTAAAAACGACTCTCGACATGAAGTCGGGGGGGTGCTTAGATGTTGAAACTCACATCCCCGTGGGCATTCGAATCTTAGAAATTGAACTTCACGGCGAGTTGAATCAACCGTGGATTATTGCTCGTCGAGGTGATCCGGGCGAAATCTCCGGCATTCAGAATCTCACCATTGCCTGGGTTAATGCTGGCGGCGTTGAGCTTGCTGATTGGGTTAACGAGGTTGACCTGATTGAACAAGTTGAAGAACTCAGCGCGGAATTCCACCGATTTGCTTTCGCCTAGCTGAAAGCGTTTAGTAGCGGCGAAGTCGACGTTTGTCTGTTTTGGCCCACGCAAGACGTTGCGGCCCACGTTGCCGATGTCTGTCCCCGTCGCGCCCGCACGTGCTGCACCGTTCGAAGTTGGTATCAGTTGACCGGTCTGTACGACGGGCCGGACGAAGGCGAAAGGGTTGAAGAAATACCCCGTCGGGACGTTGGTCATCGCCGTGCTGAGCGTTGCACCGGGCGCCCAGCTGGGTCGGGAGAGTCCGCTGTTTGCGCCGAAATAGAACGAGCCCGAGGCCGTATCCACAATGTCAAACGGCTGACCTGACATCGCGGTGATGATGCCCGCAACCTGCCAGCCGGAAAACAGTAGCCGACCCGCCTTTGACTTCGACGCAAAAGCAGGATGCGGCAAACCCCAAACGTAGCTCACCACGAAGCGGTGTGTGCGGTCGAGCTCGCGCCGAGAGCATGATTGACGAGTTTCAGTCCCCTCTTCATCGGGGAAGGCACTTCATCACTTCGACCACCAAGCGTCGTAAGCTTCGTCAAAAGGTTTCAGTCCCCTCTTCATCGGGGAAGGCACTTCATCGCTCTCTTGCAACTGAGGAACGCCGCGTTTCGAAACCGTTTCAGTCCCCTCTTCATCGGGGAAGGCACTTCATCGCCATTGCCGCCGCCCCATGGCGCGGGGTTAAGCCGTTTCAGTCCCCTCTTCATCGGGGAAGGCACTTCATCACGCCCTTCGGCGAGCCACAAGACTATCCTGTAGTGTGTTTCAGTCCCCTCTTCATCGGGGAAGGCACTTCATCCGAAGCGTTAGCGATGGGGGAGTTGGTCTATCTTTCAGTTTCAGTCCCCTCTTCATCGGGGAAGGCACTTCATCGTTAGCGGGCCTGTTGGAGGGTGAAGGGGCTTTCACTAGTTTCAGTCCCCTCTTCATCGGGGAAGGCACTTCATCGTAGCCATAGGCCATTTCTCCTGTAAATTTCCGAAGTTTCAGTCCCCTCTTCATCGGGGAAGGCACTTCATCGATTTACGTTTTTACGCATCACGCGGAGACTGATCCGTTTCAGTCCCCTCTTCATCGGGGAAGGCACTTCATCCTTTCTCCGTTTTCAGGATAAAGGCTTACTACAAAAGTTTCAGTCCCCTCTTCATCGGGGAAGGCACTTCATCCCGGCGCCCTCGCCAGGCGTGATCTGCGTCTGCACATGTTTCAGTCCCCTCTTCATCGGGGAAGGCACTTCATCTCAGTTTGGAGGTGGCTGGGTTTGACTCTTGTGTGTGTTTCAGTCCCCTCTTCATCGGGGAAGGCACTTCATCGTCGAGCCGGCCCAGATCATCGGCCATGCAGACATGTTTCAGTCCCCTCTTCATCGGGGAAGGCACTTCATCAGAATCGACGCGTGTGTAGAACGTGTGAGCGAGTAAGTTTCAGTCCCCTCTTCATCGGGGAAGGCACTTCATCCGTGGCCGTCTGCGATCGCGGGTCAGAACGCAAAGAGTTTCAGTCCCCTCTTCATCGGGGAAGGCACTTCATCTTACTGTGTCTGCACCATCCGCCACTACCCCCATGTGTTTCAGTCCCCTCTTCATCGGGGAAGGCACTTCATCTCCAGTAACGTCTTGATCTGCTCTTTAATTTCAACGTTTCAGTCCCCTCTTCATCGGGGAAGGCACTTCATCTTTGTTACTACCTCGGGTGGTAGAGGTCGGATATCGTTTCAGTCCCCTCTTCATCGGGGAAGGCACTTCATCGTGGGCGAGTTTGCTGGAACTGCCGGAACCTACGCCGCTGTTTCAGTCCCCTCTTCATCGGGGAAGGCACTTCATCTGGTAACCCCAGCGATGTTGGCCGCGATGTTTGATGGTTTCAGTCCCCTCTTCATCGGGGAAGGCACTTCATCCCTTCTGTAAGAGAAGGACAGCGAGTGGCCGAACTCAGTTTCAGTCCCCTCTTCATCGGGGAAGGCACTTCATCATATTGACAAGGTGGTTCCTGATGAATGGGAAAAGTATGTTTCAGTCCCCTCTTCATCGGGGAAGGCACTTCATCTCACGGATTCGGGCTTGCCTGCGATTACCTAACAGGTTTCAGTCCCCTCTTCATCGGGGAAGGCACTTCATCTCCACATCGCGTATCACCAAAGTCTGCATCACATAAGTTTCAGTCCCCTCTTCATCGGGGAAGGCACTTCATCTGAGGGATGCAGCAACAATATCGGCAGATCGTCTGTTGTTTCAGTCCCCTCTTCATCGGGGAAGGCACTTCATCACTTAATTCTCCATTCGGGCGACACTGGGCCTTGTGTTTCAGTCCCCTCTTCATCGGGGAAGGCACTTCATCGCATTTGCATTCGTAGCCAATACAGTCGCCATCGTGGTTTCAGTCCCCTCTTCATCGGGGAAGGCACTTCATCGCTTCTACCTGCCCGACCCGAGGCCGCACGTAAGGAGTTTCAGTCCCCTCTTCATCGGGGAAGGCACTTCATCGTATGGTTCGCGACTGTGCCTGCTCAGGCAGTGGTCTGTTTCAGTCCCCTCTTCATCGGGGAAGGCACTTCATCTTACTCCACTGGCCGGCCCGGGCGGCATTGGTCCTTTCGTTTCAGTCCCCTCTTCATCGGGGAAGGCACTTC
>DATETN010000063.1:0-61363 GCA_035283645.1 Pyrinomonadaceae bacterium | reverse complement strand
GAGGTCTTGCGATCCCCCGCTTTAACAACTGTCACCATTAGGTGCCGCTGCATTATGCGGTATTAGCAACCGTTTCCGGTTGTTATTCCCCATCCGAAGGTAGATTACCTACGTGTTACTCACCCGTGCGCCACTCTACTCGCCCCCCGAAGGGGACTTTCGCGTTCGACTTGCATGTCTGAGGCACGCCGCCAGCGTTGATTCTGAGCCAGGATCAAACTCTCGTTAGAATTTGTTCTCTAGCAACATTATCAGTACTGGTTGTATCCGATAATGACTCTTCTTCAGAGTTTTAGACGCGAGCTTTATCGCTCTGCGTTTGACTCCCAAAGGTCATTGATATGGACACGCTCTATCTAGTTTTCAAAGATCGGTAACTCCAAATTGTGTTTGGATTGCCGTACAGACGAACTAAACTCGCCCTAAGCAAACGGAGACTTTAACTGATGGATCATCCTCTGTCAAGGCACTCATGTACGCTAGCACACTTTTATTTTTAGCGAACAAAAGCGCCGCCCTTCTCACGATATTGCCTAAGAGAAAAGCGGCACTGTCTCGAGTGCCTTCAACATCCCTCGTAATGTCAATTCCCGTCTCCGAGGGAATGGGCATTATAGGGACAAAATCTTCGTTGTCAAGAGTTACTTAAGAAGGCCTTGCATCACCCAATTGCGATGTCGTGAGGACTGTTTTCTCAAGCGAAAACTTAGATGCAATCCGTCGCCAATGGTTGTCCTCGAACCAGCTTCTCAAGTCCCAAAAACTCCGATGTGCAAGTTGCACACAGCCGAGTCTAAGGGGAGGGTTAGATGTTGAATTTCAGTTTGGGTTGTCTCGCCTATCTCTGAGTGACAAGCGTTCCGAGAGCTACACAATGCGGGCGGGGACGCGCGTTCCGAGAGCTACACAATGCGGGCGGGGACGCGCGCGTTCCGAGAACTACAAAATGCGGGCGAGGACGCCCGCGTTCCTAATCTGCTTCACGAGCAACTGCAAATCCGGCTTGTGAAAGATTGGTACGCCGGGTAGATCAGGCAGATCAAGCATCCAGATGCCTTGGTTGTTTTCCGGAGGCGAAGAGATATACAGAGCTTTGCAACGAGGAAGGACTGTCCTCGCAGACTTCTTCATTGGAGACTTTCCATCGGTCACCATAATAAGAAAATGTACATTAACGTGTTGTGAAAAGCTGTTTCCTTCAATTAGTACACCAGGTGTCGAGACGTGCTGGAGCGCCATGTTGATACCGGCTCCGATCTGCTGCTCCGTTGCAATGACCCAATGCACATTTGCTGCACCAGCATCCCAGTAGCGCCCGGTGTCTTTACCGCATTCATAAGTCTGTTGCCTTCCGGAGTAAACAGTGGGTTCATCGCTTAACAGGTGACTCACGCAACAGGTGTGAGCAGTCTTTCCGCAGGATCGGTAATGCCCTTTCGTCGTTTTAATGGCTTCCCATCCGGGCAACAACTCCAGCAGGTCGCACATGAGCGTTGTCTTCCCAACGTTTGAGCAAAACCCTCCAACGCCTACGATCATTGGAGTTGGCATTAACGTCTCCTGCGCTCGCGAGGCGCAACGTTGGGAGCGTTGACCCTCAAGATCCCACGCGCGTCTTTATAGACGCTGTACTGTACATCTTTGATCGCGCCGCTCTCGTCCTGAACGCGCACGGTAAAAGTTTTGTTCTCCCCATGGCTTCCCAAACGCATGGGCAGGAGGCCACGTAGATCTGGACTGCGGTAGGCCGTGTAATGTTCCTGATTGCGTTTGTCGTACCCGAGCACATAGATTCGATCAAAATCCGGATCGTCGAGAGCGCGAGGCTGATTGGAGCTACTCTTCTCCAGGATTACCCAGCTACCGGGTTTGGCTTCTCGCCCCGCATCCTTGTCTCTGGGTGAGGTGTCCTCACTTGTGTCGCCATCAAGCCGCTGCCAGGCAACGAATTCACGTCCCGTGCGATAGAAGATAATGTCGCTGGGGACGCTAAGTTCCACCTGTTTTCCGTAGATCCAACCTGCTGGAGCCGGAGAAATAGACGACCCGAGCCGCACCCTGTACCAAAGCTCATTAGCGTCCTCCAGTTCGCTGTTTTCTGTGCTCGCTGCCACTCTGCTACTTCCTTGGGCGCTGCCAGCTTTAGGAGCGACGTCACTCTCGATTGCCTCCGACGCCTTGGGCTTCGGCACTCGCTTCCACCCTATGATGTCAAAGGTGGAGCCGCTATCAAGACGCATCATGATGTTTTCATTGCCGCTACGATCAGGCGTCAGGCGAAGGTTAGAACTGGCGCGAAGTTGACCGGAAGCCTGGGCAGGAACGTCCTGGTCTTCCTCGGCGAGCTTGCGTGACTCTTCGAGCACGTCGTTAGGCATTACGTTTCTGGCTTCGATCCAGCCTTCAGTGCTCTCTCCGTCTTGAGCTCGAACCCTCAGCCACCTTTCTCGTCGCGTGTTGTCGGTTGGGTCAGGGACATCCACCGACTCTAGAATGTCCACTACGTCGCCTCGGTTGACCTCCAGGAGATCTGCAGCTACCACTGCAGTCGAGCTGCGAATCTGAGCACGTCGGGCAACAACTACTCCAGTGTCATCCGGTTTTGCCAAGGTGCTGCACCCAAGAAATGCAAAGGTCAGTAAGGTGCAAATCATGAGCTTGATTAAGTTCACTATCATTTCGCAGTTGACATCCTTAGGTCCTCGAACAATCAATCAGGGAGGGTCGCTCCCACGGTCATTATACCCTCGTTCGGCTGATTAGATGCGTTCATCCGAGGACAGTTTCCGGCCGTCCTGTTGACGCTATTGGATCTTCCATTGGCAATCGGGAATTGGCAACCAGCAAGAGTTTGACACTCGGTAGTCCCGCGCCTATATTACAAGCCAATAATTGTAGTTCTAGCTCTCCTCTGAGACAGACAACGTGGACATCAACAGACAGTATGGTTTCCAGCTGAGGCACGGGGGCTTAGGCCGTGTCATGAGCTTCATACTGCTCGCTTTTGTCGTCTACGGTAGTACGGTAGAAGCCGCTCACCGTCATGGTCGCCTCCAGCTTGGAGATCAGACAAATTCGACCATCCAGCCGTTCTCAAGTGGCGAAAGAACTGCAGGAATTACCGGCTGCTCAGATTGTCTAATCTGCCAACTGCAGCAGAGCTTCTCTAACGCTGTCGTTGGTACGGCAAACCAACAGGGTTCCCAACTTACTGCTGCGAGTTATCACACCTCGCCTTTTTCTTCTTTCCAATCCAAGGCCAGGACGCCTCAACACGGCCGCGCTCCACCAACTGCCTCTTAGATCGTTGTTTTCTGTAGCCTCAGCGGACCAACCTCCGCGAAAGCGCTCCCAACAACAACACGATCCGACCAATCGCGAACCTCGTTCGCATGCATTGGTGTTCGGACTTATTTAAGAGGTGATAAGTTGAAAAACAGAATCTTCGCGATCAAGGCTTTTGCCTTTGCTCTGCTTTTGGTGTTTTCCACCCTGCCCGCTCTCGCACAGTCTGGCGGCAAGCTTAAGGGCACCGTGACCCTGAGTGACAGCGGAAAACCAATTCACAACGTTCTGGTCACCATTCTCCAGCTGAGACGCACAGTGAATACAGATGAGAGTGGTGACTACATGTTTGATGACGTGCCTCCGGGAAGGTACAGCGTCCTGGCCCACCTCGATCGTGTTCCAGACGCCGTGCAGAACGTGATCATCGCGGCCGGAACTGAGGCGACACTCGACTTCCAATTGCAGCTGACAGCGGTTCGCGAAGAAGTAACCGTCACAGCCACTGGGACGGAACAATCTGTATCCAGTTCAATTCAATCCGTAGAGGTAATTGGCTCGATCGACCTTGCCAAAAAGAGCCCCGTTTCCCTTGGCGAGTCACTAGATGGAGAGTTGGGTGTCTCAAAACGTAGCTTTGGTCCAGGCACCGCTCGTCCGGTAATAAGAGGTTTTGACGGCGATCGGGTGCTGGTGCTGCAAGATGGAAACCGGATCGGCGGGCTTGGCTTTGAGTCTGGGGATCACGCGGAACCATTAAACGTGCTTACTGTGGAGCGCATTGAGGTGGTTAAGGGTCCGGCAACACTCCTTTACGGAAGTAACGCCATTGGTGGAGTTGTAAACGCGATTTCCGGCCATGACTCGGCCCATAAGGGGCTCAACGGGTACTTCACCGGGGTGGGTAGCACGAACGGAAGGCAAGCTGCGGCAAGCGGTGGGGTTGAGTTTGGAACTGCGAAGTGGCTCTTTTGGGCCAACGGGGGCGGTCAGCGGTCTGGTGACTATGATACTCCCCTGGGAATTGTTCTGAACTCGTTCTCACGTGAGAGCGATCTCGCACTTGGTGTGGGTTACTATCCAACCAAAGGGTTTTTCAACTTCAATTACAACTTTAATAAACGACGCTATGGCATTCCTGTCGATCCGGATGAGCTGGAGCCCGAAATTGTCGAGCTGAATCCCAGACGACACAGCTTTGAGTTTCGTGGTGGCTTTCGCGAGAGTCGTTCAATTCTGCAAGCCGGAACATTCTCGGTTCAATACAACGACTACAAGCATGCGGAGATTGAATCCCTTACTGGGGAAACCGGCACAACATTCAAGAACAAGAGCGTCACCTATGAGGGCATGTTCGATCAGAAGAAGTCACATGCACTCTCGGGACGATTCGGGTTTTGGGGGCTCCATCGCGACTTCACAGCTTCAGGGGATGAAGCCCTCGCACCTCCAACAACACACAATGCCTTCGCAGTCTTTGCGCTGCAAAACCTGGATTTCGAAGCAGTCGCTCTTCAGTTCGGCGCTCGCCTCGAAAACAATCGGTATAGACCCGAAACAACCGAAGCACGCGGCCTTCTCCCGGCTAGAAGTTTCACAGGGTTTTCGGGGGCATTGGGTGTTCGAGTTCCGACTTGGATGGGAGGCGCCTTTGTTGCCAACTTCACGCATTCATATCGAGCCCCGTCCTTGGAAGAACTGTACAACTTAGGGCCACATCCCGGTAATCTTGCCTTCGAAATCGGTAATCCTGATCTGGAACGGGAGAGAGGCAACGGTCTGGATTTTGGTGTGCGGCACTCGTCCAAACGACTGCGCTTCGAGGCAAACGGATTTTTCTATCACCTCGACAACTTTGTGTTCCTTGCTCCGACGGGTGACGAGGAAGATGGACTACTCGTTGCCGAATACTCGCAAGGAACCAGCAGGTTTACCGGTACGGAGGCTCGGATCGACGCGGCGGTACATCAAAATCTATGGCTCAATCTGGGGATGGATTACGTAAGAGCCAAGCTGACAGAAACCGATACGCATCTACCGCGGATTCCACCCTTGCGGGGCCGAGTTGGTTTGGAGTGGAGATACAAGAACCTACTGGTGAATCCAGAGGTTGTCATGGCGAAGGACCAGAACCGAATTTTCCCAACGGAAACCAGAACCGCTGGGTACACTGTATTTGGGATTTCGGGCTCGTATCTTATTCCTACGCAGCATGCCGCGCATATCATCTCGTTCAATGCGTTTAATTTGGGAGATCGCTTATACCGGAACCATCTCTCCTTTATTAAGGAATTTGCACCAGAAATGGGCCGCGGTCTGCGCGTGACTTATACATTGAGGTTTTTTTGAGATTAGACCTCGGTCGGCACTGCTCTTGTCAGTACCACTTCGCGGTAGCGGGTGGGTCCTGGCACTGACTCGATATGACTTGCGAGCCTGAACAAACCGCGATCCACTGATACCGGTGGGTGTTTTGAATGGCCTAGACAAAGTTAGTATATTTTAAGAAAGGCCGAACCAAGCCGTACTCCTTATCGTACTGTGTATCGAAGACGAGGACGTTGACTCGCGTTGACAGCAGCGGCAGGCGGTTCTTAAAATAGCCACTTGCACCTGAAAGCGCTATTGGTTCCACTGTTAACCAGCAAGGAATTGCACAATGAGTCTGGTTAAGATAATCGTTATCACCATAATCTTCATTCTGAGCATATTGCTGTTCGGGCGGTTGGCAATCTAGCCCTTCCTTAAATGCTCAGTCGATCAGAGTTCAGTAGGGGGTATAGAACTCTGAGCCCACTCGCGTTCCTCCTGATTCTGGCGATCTTCGTATCTCCAACAAGTCGGGCTTTACTCTCTGCCGCCAGCTCACAGGACCCTGCAGAACCCGTTGATGTCCTAAGAGTCTCAACCGATCTGCTCATTTTCCCCATCCGGGTCACGAACAAAGCTCGAAAAACAATCCCGCAGCTCAGCGAAAACGATTTTGTGCTGACTGATCGCGATGGGGTGAGCAACGGATTTTACTTCGCTGCCGGAGCGGGCCGCATTGCGCTGCTATTTGCTCTCGATGAATCTGGCAGCCTACGAGAAATCATCTCTTCCCAACGCCAAACAGCGCTTGAGCTCTTCAATCGCTTCAAAAGCGAGTCGCGTGTGGCGGCGATACGTTTTGGTCAACGCCCCAGACTCATAGCAGATTTTGATAACGACCCGGATGCGGTGAGCCGTGCCTTCTCTTTACCGCCGCGCCGTAACGAGCGGACCGCGATCTTCGATGCTGCTCAATCTGCGGTAGAGACTTTCGCAAGACTTCGCAGCGATCCGACCGAACGCCGCATAGTAATTCTGATAAGTGATGGTCTTGACAATGCAAGCAGTACCAAAGTCGATTCCGTAATACGCGCCGCAAACCAGAATAATGTTTCGTTTTATGTGATACATCTGCCGTTGTTTACGCCAAGAGAAGGTCGATTAGGCATTAGAGGGCCAGCAAAGGGCTTTCGTGACCTGGGCGAAAAAACCGGAGGGCGGTACTTTCTCGCGTCTGATCCCAAAGACCCTTTACGTTTAGACAATCGGGTTGACCTCAGTCCTATCTTCAAAGCGATTGAGGAAGACGTGCGAAGTCAGCATCTGATTGGTTTCTACTTTAACGAACAAGGGCGGGATGGTCGCCGACATCGCATCTCGATCAGTTTGGCACCGAAAGATCTGGTTTACTCCGTCGCCGGCCGTCGATTTGCCCGCACCCATCATTTCGAGGTGTACTTTCCGCGGGTGAAATCTGAGCCGTAGCCTTAACACGGAGCCGCGGAGGTGGACTGAGACACGGAGATTTAAGATGAATAAGGGACAAGTTATTGCGCTTCTGGACGACGCGCTCGGCAATGCCCACGTCACACCTAATTGACGCCTTTCGGATATAATCTGTCGCACAAATGACCGAACAAAACAGACTTCGTCGAATCGAACGCGCCCTGATCAGCGTTTCCGATAAAACAGGCATCATCGAGTTTGCGCGAGCGTTGCGCGAGTTCAACATCGAAATCATCAGCACCGGCGGTACAGCTAAACACCTTCGCGAGGCGGGAATAGAAATTCGGGACATCTCGGCCCTAACTGGGTATCCCGAAATGATGGATGGCCGCCTTAAGACACTCCACCCACGCGTGCATGGGGCATTGCTCGCATTGCGGGACAACTCAGAACACGTCAGGGCTATGCAGGAACACGAGATTGAACCCATCGACATGGTAGTCGTGAATCTCTATCCGTTTGAAGAGACTATCAAGCGCGAGGGGGTCACACTGGAAGAGGCCATCGAACAGATAGATATCGGTGGCCCAGCGATGATTCGGTCCGCCGCGAAAAACTTTCGGGACGTTGCCGTGATCGTATCGCCGACCAACTATTCGTTCGTTGTCGAGCAACTGCGGAAGCACAGCGGAGCTTTGGCGCTTGGTACACGCGCGGCTCTGGCTGAACAGGCGTTCCGGCGAACATCGCAGTACGACGAGCTTATACCGATGTATCTCGGACATGCGTTCGGCGGTTCGTTCGAGACGACGCACTCACAGATGGCTAGTTTTCCGTGGCAGCGAACACCCAGCGACTCTGATCTTCCAGTTTTCGAAAAGTGGAGGCTTACGAAGGTACGTGAGCTTCGGTATGGCGAAAATCCTCATCAACAGGCAGCCCTTTACGATTCCGGGGAAACAGGTGGCGTCGCGAATGCTGAGTTACTCTCCGGAAAGGAGATGTCTTACAACAACTATGTAGATGCCGACGCGGCGTGGCAGTTGGTATCGGACTTTGAAGAAACAACATGCGCCATAATCAAGCACACAAACCCTGCCGGAGTTGGGCAGGGTGAAAGGGACGAAGTCGCATATCGGAAGGCTCTGGCGACTGACCCACTTTCCGCATTTGGCGGAATCGTCGCCTTTAACCGTGCAGTTGACGAGCCTGCAGCCAGAGCAGTCGTCGAAATCTTCACCGAAGTAATCATTGCCCCCGATTACGACCCGGCCTCTCTCGAGATCCTAAAAGCAAAGAAGAATCTTCGCGTGCTCAAGGCAGTTCCCATGAATGACGTTGAGACCCTGGAATACCGGCAAATTTCCGGTGGGATGTTGATCCAGACGAGAGACACCCATAGACTGCGCCATTCCGACTTGCGCGTTGTATCAGAACGGAAACCCACTGAGGAAGAGCTGACGGCATTGCTCTTTGCGTGGAAGGTTTGCAAACATACCAAATCAAACGCAATCGTGTATGCTCGCGCCGGTCAGACCGTCGGAGTCGGTGCAGGTCAGATGTCAAGGGTCGACTCGGTAAAACTTGGAGCCATGCGCGCGCAACTCCCGGTAAAGGGTTCGGTGTTAGCATCCGACGCATTCTTTCCCTTCCGCGATGGCATAGACGAAGCGGCGAAGCACGGAATCACCGCAGTGATACAACCCGGCGGGTCGATGAAAGATTCTGAAGTAATCGCCGCAGCGAACGAACATGGACTAGCAATGGTGTTCACTGGAATACGTCACTTCAAACATTGAACATTAACCAATACGGAGACAATCGATGACGCAGCTGTCTTTAGTATTAGTACTTCTTCTTGGAAGCACGCTGTTGCCCTTGTCCGACTCCGCTTTTGCACAAGGTGGTGGGACGATTGAATCGCCGCGAGGCAAAACGCAGAGAGTACGATTTGCGCGAGGAAGAACAACAGCCGTTTTGAAGGGAGCGGTAGTTCGAGGCACCCAGGATCGGTACATACTTGGCGCACGTGCAGGTCAGACGATGATCGTGCACATCACTTCACGTGAGAAGAATGCGGTGTTCACTATTCTTGGTCCAGACGCAACCGCATTGGAAGGCACTGAAGAAGGCGCAGATACAACGGATTGGACGGGTGAGCTACG
Source organism: Pyrinomonadaceae bacterium (assembly GCA_035283645.1). Taxonomy (GTDB): domain Bacteria; phylum Acidobacteriota; class Blastocatellia; order Pyrinomonadales; family Pyrinomonadaceae; genus PSRF01. The sequence continues at coordinate 52,157 of DATETN010000063.1, read as the reverse complement.
CTTAAACGGGGACTATTCGATCTGGGTTGGACCAACCCGAGGCAATGCGACTTATACATTGGAAGTAACGATTCGTTAAAGGCCTATGGCAGACATTCAAGAACATGACGATAGATCAACGGACGACGCCATCCGTTGTCGATATTGTGGTCAGCGAAACCAGATCCGCTCGGAGACCGGTGAGCCGCGCTGCGGACGCTGCCGGCTGCCGCTCTCCTCTGAGCCCCATAAAAAGTTCAAGGCACTGGACAAGAATCGCTATGTGCATCCCGCAGATCGTCGCGCGCTCGCTGCAGTGAAAGCGGTCCCCGGGATGGACACCGCGGTAAAGAAACTGCTTGCCGTGACTGGCGAGTCCGCCATTCGCGTGATCTTCACGGCCAGTGCGGTAAAGGTAACACCACACCAGTGTCCGGACCTGTACGCCAAGCTTCAGGTGGCCTGTTCCACACTCGACGTTGAGATGCCTGAACTCTTCGTGCAGCAGAACCCGGTAGTCAACGCGTTTACTGGAGGCGTAGAGCGACCAATCATTGTGCTGTACTCGCAATTGATCGAGCGACTGGACGATGAGGAAGTGTTGACTGTACTGGCCCACGAAGTTGGTCACATTCACTCAGGGCATGTTTTGTATCTGACTGCTGCACGGTTAATAGAATTTCTGGCAAAGAGTGCGGTGTTGGCGTCACCACTGACCGTAATTGTAAAAGAGCTGTTAACACTCTCGATGCGTTCCGCACTGCTGGCGTGGGCACGTCGGGCTGAGCTCTCATGTGATCGCGCGGCCCTGCTTGTCACTCAAGACCCACACGTCATTGGTCGCACGATGATGAAACTCGCCGGCGGCACGTTCGCGTCGAAAGTTGACTACAATCTGTTTCTGGTTCAGGCCCGCGATTTCTTAAAGAACTACGATGAGAAGGCGTTGGATCGCTTCTGGGCGGATGTGATCACGTCGGGATTGAGTCATCCGTTCCCTGTATGGCGGGTCGGGGAGATTTTGAAGTGGGTGGAAAGTGGCGAGTACAGAGCGCTCATGTCTTCTCCCGAGAGTGCCGCCGCCTAGCTCGTTCAAGCACTCAATCTCGTGGGCCACGACTCAAGTGCGTAAGGGAAAATCATGACAAGATTTCTATTGACCACTGCCCTGCTTCTCAGTGGAGCTGCCGCACAAGAACCAACGCCTTCTGCACAAGTTCAAAGAATTCATAGTTATACGCAACTCGTTGCCAGGGCGAAGCAAGGTGATCCAACGGTTGATTATGCCGAATTGCGTACGGCCTATTCAGACTGGCTCTGCCAAAAAGATGCGCAGATAAAAGCGCCTAACCGTGACGAGATGGTGAAAGCCTTTGAAGGGAAAGACTACGATAAGGCAACAAAACTCGTTGAAGTGGTGCTTGACTACGAGTATGTTCACCGCGGCTTACACCTTGCGGCAGCAGAGGTTTACGACGTTTTGAGTGGGGCAGATAAAAAAACCCGAGCGCGCGTCTCACGGTATTTCGACATCACCAGCTTCTTTGGAGGTTGCGACCAAAGATCTGAAAAACGCCCTTAAACTACTATGCTGCAAAACAAGAACGGGATCATCTTTGGAGTTGCCAACAAACGCTCAATCGCATGGGCCACCGCCCAAGCACTGCACGAAGCCGGTGCCCGTCTGGCGTTCACGTATCAGGGCGAACGTTTAAAGGAAAACGTTGAAAGCCTGACAAAAGACTCAATGCCCAACTCGCTGTTGTTGCCCTGCGACGTTACCAGGCAGGACGAGGTGGACCAGACATTCAACCGAGTCGCGGAAGAGTTTGGTCAGCTTGATATTCTGATACACAGCATCGCTTTTGCTCCGAGAGAAGCTCTCGAAGGCCAGTATCTGGACACGACCCGTGATGCATTCCTGACTGCGCTTGAAATAAGTGCGTATTCGCTGTCACAACTTGCTCGCGGAGCGGCCCCGCTGATGAAGGAAGGCGGCAGCATCGTTGCCATGACGTACTACGGCGCTGAAAAAGTCGTTGCTGGCTATAACGTGATGGGTGTGGCCAAGGCAGCTCTCGAAGCCAGTACTCGTTACCTCGCGTACGATCTGGGGCCAAGAAACATCCGCGTGAATGCGATCAGCGCTGGTCCAATTCAAACCTTGTCAGCACGCGGCGTTGCAGACTTCACTACCATGTTGAAGCATGCTGCCGAAAAGGCGCCATTAAAACGGAACGTTGAAGCGCGCGAAGTTGCAAACACGACTTTGTTCCTCTGCAGTCCCATGTCGTCCGGCATTACCGGAGAGGTCATTTATGTCGATTGCGGTTATAACATCATGGGCACCTGAGGAGGGATGATGGCGAAATCAGACGAACTGGGTGACCGCCAGCATCATGCTACACAGGATGAGCAACTGCTCGAGAGCCCGCGCCAGGACGAGTTTACGCATACCGACACCTGGCGCGTCTTTCGGATCATGGGAGAGTTTGTGGAGGGGTTTGATGAACTCGCCACACTCACGCGTGCGGTCTCAATATTTGGCTCAGCGCGCACTCCGCCAAATGATCCTGAATACCGAGCGGCGCAGGAAACTGCTGCCCTGCTGGCACGCGAAGGCTTCGCGGTAATTACTGGCGGTGGACCAGGAATCATGGAGGCGGCAAATAAAGGCGCGTTTGAGGCTGGCGGCCTGTCAGTCGGCTGCAACATTGAATTGCCATTCGAGCAGCGCCCTAACGCTTACCAAACCCGGTCGCTGACGTTTCGTTACTTCTTCGTGCGGAAGATGATGTTCGTAAAATACAGTCTGGGTTTCATCATCTTCCCAGGTGGCTTTGGCACACTCGACGAATTGTTTGAAGCACTTACCCTGATTCAGACAAAGAAGATTATTAACTTTCCGATTGTGCTGTTCGGCAGCGTTTACTGGCAGAAGATACTGGAGTGGGTTACCGAGGTAGCCCTAAAGGAAGGTAAGGTTTCGGCGCATGACCTCGATCTCTTCACGGTGACGGACTCACCTTCAGAGGTCGTGCAGATACTCCTAAACAGCCAGAGCTCGCTAAGAGGCCTGAACCAACCTATATCAGATGAGTATCGCGTACTTGAGGATCTTACGACTGGGCCGCCCCGCGAGGTTTAGCTTCTCTGGTAACGGCGGACTCCAACCACTGGCGATATGGTTCGGACAAACCAGTCAACGGCATTGCCACTATCTCGGGCGTTTCGTAGCTGTGTAACGCCCGAACCTCACGCTCAAGTGCCTCAAAGTGCGATGCAGTAGTCTTAGCAATCAGCAAGACTTCCGATTGTCGTTCGATGTTGCCCTGCCAGCGATATACAGACTCCATTTCCGGGAGGATCTGCACACAGGCAGCAAGGTGTGATCCAACCAACATATCCGCCAAGCGCGTTGCCTCTTCACCATTGGCGGCCGTCATAAACACTGCGATGGCATCCGAAGAGTTCATACATCTCCCTAATCTCGATCTTCGGCTTCCGTGCCTTCGTCTTCCTGGATGAGAGTTCCGGTAAGCGGAGTTGTATCGCCGCCAAAGAATGATTCATACAATTCCTGAGCGCGATCAAAGTCTCTCTCGTCCACGAGGATAATACTGCCTTCTGCGTTGGAGAGAAGAGGTGCAAGTGCGCCTTGTTGGCCAGACTGCACGACAGAGCGAATGTTGTTCTGGCTCAGAATGTCGTTCACCATCTCAGCTTCCGCCGGTGAACCGAGATGATGCAGAGGCACAAAGCGCGCTTCGCTATCGTCGGTGGCGGTCGCTGCATCGAGACGTTCGACGAGCTCCGCGCCATCATCGGGACAACTAGTTATTCTAGGTTCGTATTCGGCCTCACAAATTGGACAAAACATATGGAACTCCGTGTGGATTGAAGTGACAAGGGACTGGTGACCAGTGACTGGTGACAAGTGACCAGTGCCAAATGACAAATGACCAATTTCTCTAAGTTCGCCCTCTTCCCCTCTTCCCCTCTTACCTATCGCGTTGAGCGCACCGCTCGTTCAAACGGGATCTCCTCAAAATGAGTCATCTGCTTAAAGGCCCGGAAGCGCGCGTTGATCTCATCTTCAGACAAGCGACGGATTCGCTCAGTACCAAACTCTTCAACATTAAACGACGCCATTACTGAGCCAAAAATCATCGCTCTCCGCATCGCTGCTTCATCGAGGGTCTCCTGACTAGCAAGATACCCCATAAACCCACCAGCAAAAGTATCACCGGCCCCGGTGGGATCAAATACCGACTCAAGTGGGTATGCCGGGATAGCGAAGTAGTTCTCCTGGGTGAACAAAGCCGCTCCATATTCGCCCCGCTTAACAATGAGCGCCTTTGGTCCCCACGAAAGAACCTCACGCGCTGCCCGGATCAGGTTCGGTATCCCAGTTAGTTGTCTCGCCTCGGCGTCATTGATAATTACGAGATCCACGCCTCTTACGGTTCGCAGCAAAGAGTCCTTGGCTGTGTTAATCCAGAGGTTCATCGTATCCAGTGCAACCAACTCCGCGTTTGGTACTTGCTCCCGAACCTCACATTGAAGATCTGGCTGAATGTTGCCGAGAAATACTAAGCGGGATCTCTTTGAGGCTTCGGAAAGCTTGGGGCGAAATTCAGCAAACACGTTTAGCTGCGTATCCAGAGTATGCGCAACGTTCAGGTCGTAGTCATACCGACCGCGCCAGAAAAAGGTTTTGCCTTCGGGTATGCGTTCCAGATCCGATGTGTCTACTCCATGACTGTCAAAGACCTGCTGTTCGGCATCCGTGAAATCGCCGCCAACGACGGCAACAACTTTTACATCGGTGTAATAACTGGCCGATAAGGAGAAATGAGAGGCTGAGCCTCCCAACATTTTCTCGCATTTACCGAACGGCGTTTCAACAGCGTCGAACGCCACCGAACCAACTGCTAACAGTGACATTTGTCTGGGGGAATCTCCGTATAAAATGTGTCAGAGCGAGGGATGGCCGTGGACCTTTGGTTAGTGGTTCGTTGTCTGTTGTTGGTGGTTCGTTGTTTCTAGTTCCGTTGAGCACCGTCGAAATGGCCAACGACCAGACGACAAATCGTAATAACCAGTTAAATTCAAGCCCACGAACAACCAACCACCAACCACAAACTACGGACAACGAACTACTAACCACTAACCACTCTTAGTTCTTTGGCGCTCCAGTACTGGTTGCACCTAGAGTGCGCAAGCTCTCTTCAGCTTGCTTGCGAAAAGTACTGTCGGGGTAATCGTTGACCAGCTGCGTAAGATAGTCTCTTGCGTCTTGCCGCAATTGATCGGGCGTCTTATCTTTCACGGCCTGTTTACCCTTGTTGGCTGCCAGCAATAGACTGCTCTGGCCGGCAATGTGGAGCACTTCATCAATTTTTGAGAAGGTGGGGTTACCAGCGATAATCTCCTCGCAGCGCTTGACCGCAGCGACGTAAGCCTTCTTTAACTTGAAGTAGTGCCTCGCAACTTCCAGATTGTGCAACGAATCCTTCTCCAGCTCCGCATCTCGAAGGGTGGCAGGATCCGGGCCCGACTTCACTGAACCTTGAGCGTTAGCAGTGGAGATACTTAAGAGGCTGACGCAAATAGCAGCCACCAGCACAAAACAAAACCTCTTCATATACTTTCCTTTCAAACATCCTCTGGTGCTGACGCATACTTCGAAACAATCGCCTGAAGCTTATTCCTCGTTGCCGCTGGCCACAACTCCGGCGCGGTAAAGATCGCATTCTTCAGCGCAGATGCACATTTGCAGCGTCTCTCAACACTGCGCAACAACGCGACGGCTTCCCTAATGATTTGTTGCGCGTTTCGCACGTTACGGTTCAGATACTCTACTACTGTTTCGACGCTGACGGCATCATGGCCGGGGTGCCAACAGTCATAGTCAGTAACCAGAGCGAGAGTTGCATAACAAATTTCAGCCTCACGCGCCAGCTTCGCCTCTTGGAGGTTGGTCATTCCAATAATGTCCATCCCCCATGAGCGGTAAACATTGGACTCGGCAACCGTGGAAAATGCGGGACCCTCCATACATATGTAGGTGCCGCCTCGGTGCACCCTTACGTCGGCAACAGCGCACGCCTGCTGCAAGATATCGCCCAACTCGGTGCAGACGGGATGGGCAAATGAAACATGGCCTACGATTCCGTCACCGAAGAATGTCGATTGTTTAGCGCGAGCTCGGGTTCGATCAAAAAACTGGTCCGGAATAACCATGTCCAGAGGCGCATACTTCTCTTGCAGCGAACCAACTGCGGAAGCCGACAAGATGCGCTCAACTCCGAGCAGCTTCATAGCATAGATGTTTGCCTGATATGGAACTTCAGTAGGGGTGAAGCGGTGGCCACGTCCGTGCCGGGGCAAGAATGCAACCCGCTCTGCTTCTAAAGTGCCGATAATGAAGGCGTCGGACGGAGAGCCAAAGGGAGTATCGATTTTCACTTCCTCGACGTCCCGAAGTTCCGGCATTTGGTAAAGACCGCTGCCGCCGATGATTCCAACCTGAACCTGCTTCGCGCTCATCTTTTGTTCATCTGTTAATCAGTACCAGTGCCGCACCTTCATTAAATCCAGGTACTTTGTCCCTTCCAGGCAAACTCAGATCGTTTCTCAGTTGCCTGCAGGAACCGGCAGCAGTCCCTTCTCGGACTCCCTCAGCCAACAGAGTGGAGCATCGGGATCGTGATAAAAGAAGCAGAGCCACTGTTCACGAGCCGCTTGGGGTAATAAACGCTTCTTGGCTTCCAGAGTCTCTAGCGGAAAGAGGTCATAACCCATGATCCACGGATACGACACGTGCGCCCGCATCGGCACGAGATCTGCAAATCCGAAGATCGTTTGACCATCCTGGACTAGTCGCCAGCACTGCATTGAGCGGTTGTGACCCGCGTGGGTCTCCATCGTCAAGCCAGGCAACACTTCATAGTTGTCAGCCTTTAGCTCGAGCTGACCACTCTCTAGCAACGGCTGCCAGTTGTGAGAGATGTAGCTGGCTCGGTCTCGCTCTGTAGGTCCCTGAGCGTGTTCAAACTCGCGCCGTGAAACAAAGTAGCGAGCGTTTGAGAATGTCGGAAGCGCCCGCCCATCGGCGTCCAATCGCGTATTGCCTCCACAATGATCAAAATGCAGGTGAGTATTTACGACTATTGTTATAGCCTCCGGCTCGACCTTCGCAATAGAGAGCAAGGATGCTGTCAACGAGCGCTCGCGGGCGATGGCATACATTCCCAGCTCCTTTGGAGACCATTTCTCACCGATACCGGTTTCAATCAGAACGCGGTCCTTTCCTGTGTCAACGAACAAACAATTCATATTCATACGAATTCGATTTTGTTCGTCGGGGGGACATACCCGCGACCAGAGGTTCCGCGGGACGACTCCGAACATCGCACCGCCATCGAGCCGGAACTCAGTGTCAGGCACTATCTCGACCCGATATTCACCGAACCGCATAAGGTCTAGTTGCGCTTCTGATTATTTTGATTAGCCTCCGAGTTGTCAGGCTGCGCTGGCGGCTGCTCGTGCGGATTGAAGCCAGGCGGCATGTCTGGGGTCTGGGGCATCTCTGGAGCCTTTACCTGAAAACTCTCAGCAATTGTCACGTGTGATCGCGCTACTATTTCATCCAAAATCCGCTTCTGCTTCTCTTGCTCAACAGCGGCGCGTGCCTGGTCTCGACCGGTTCTCGGAGGTGCAAAAGGATTATTCGACTGTCCTCCCTCACCGATTAGGATATGCCGAGCATGAACCTGCTCCTCTTTCTTGCCGTCCTTTTCCTCAGTACGGCGTTCATCGAGCTTGATTATGTGAAACCCATAACGCGTCTCGACGATGTTGCTGACTTCACCGGGTTTCAGGGCAAAGGCCGCATCGGAAAACTCCTTCACCATATCCCCATGAGAAAACCATCCCAGGTCCCCGCCCTTATCTTTGTTACTGGTGTCGGTGGAAAACTCCTGGGCCAATTTATTGAAGTCCTCTCCCCCTCGAATCCGGTTCAATACCTCCTCGGCCTTGCCCCTTTTCTGCTTAATGTCTAATTCGGGGTGCTGAGCAATGTAAGCGTCAACCTCCGCTTCCGTGGCCTTCATCTTCTCTGCCAACTGCTCTCTAGCGTAGGTTTGGGCCAATGCACGAGCCTGTTGAAACAGAATCTGCAGTTGAACAGGACGCTGCGACTCCAGACCTGCAGCAATGCCTTTTGCTTCACCAATCAGCACCTCACCCAGTTGTTGCCGGAACATCTTCAATTGCTCTTCCGGGATCTCGCCACCTGCCAGTTGAGGGTTCTTAGCCTTGGCATCAGCCACCAACTGATCAAACAATTCCTTGTTAGCAGGCTGCTTGAAAATCTCCTCAACTTCCTGCTCCGAAACGTTCGGTCTCGAGCCGTCACCTCCCTGCGACTTGAAAAAGCTCTCGGCTATCACTACGGCGCGCGCAATGCGTAACTGCCGCTTCATATCGGGAGTCTTGTCAACTCCCTTAGCCTTAGCCTCTTCGGCTACAGCTAACAATCGCTTTACATCCTCGGCAAATTCCTTACGGGCCGTCTCGTCAGATGCCAAATTAATGCGGAACTGAGGGGGTTGATCCTCAGCTATTAATGCCATGTCTTCAGCAGACAGCGTAACGTACTCCTCACGCCGCGCCTTCACCTGCCAGGTTATTAATCCAATTGAGAAAACGACTGCCACCGCAGCGGCGATCCAAGCCTTTGTTGTTGAATTCAAATCAAAAATCCTTTCTGACTCACTGTTGATGCTGTACTAGTTCCAGTAACACGCCATTAGCGGAAGATGGGTGAATGAAGGCAACAAGGCAGCCCTCAGCACCTAACCGTGGGGCCTCGTCAATCAGTCGCACTCCGTTCGACTTTAACCGTTCGAGTTCTTCTCGGATATTCTCAACTCGAACAGCGATGTGATGAATTCCCGGCCCTCGTTTTGCGAGAAACTTTCCTACCGGTGTGTCGGGGTGGAGCGGTTCCAGAAGTTCGATCCGCGATTCTCCAAATGGCAGCATTGTGACGCGCACGCCCTGATCTGCCACCTCCTCGACATGGGGGTCACAAGCTCTCAGCAACTGCTGCCAAACCGCTGCGTCTGACGCCTTTTCGGTGGCAATTCCGATATGATCAATCTTCATTTGCTCATCAATTCTGAGCCGCACACTTTAGACTCCTGAACCGCCTCAGCGCGCAATCTTTATGATCTCGTCTACCGCAGAATAGGGATCCCGCTGCCGGGTTGCAACCTCACGCGATAATTGCTCAAGTCGCTCAGATGCGGAATCGGAAGCGAGGGTTCGCGAGAGGAGTCGCTCCCTCAATAGTTCCAGGATTCGCCAACGAGCAATGGCGCCACGCCGTTCACTTGGCGCCTCAGTATTCAATTGTGTGTCACGATACCTGTCAATCGCGTCAGCTAAGTCCTCAAGGCCCTTGTTTTCGGTGGCCACAGTTTTCACAATCGGTGGATGCCAGCCATCAGTCCGTGCCGAAAGCGATAGAAGTGCCTCAACTTCTTTCTCAGTGGCGTAGACTCCATCGCGATCGGCTTTGTTTATGACAAAAACGTCCCCGATCTCCATGATCCCTGCCTTGATAGCTTGAATGTCGTCCCCCATTCCAGGCACCAGCACAACAACAGAAATGTCGGCGGCCTTAACGATCTCCACCTCATCCTGACCCACCCCCACGGTTTCAACTATGATCCTGTCATAACCTGCAGCGTCCAGAATGGAAATGGCATCAACCGTAGCTCGGGCCAACCCTCCGAGATTGCCGCGCGTGGCCATCGAGCGAATGAACACACCCTTGTCCAAACCCAGAGTTTGCATTCGAATGCGATCACCCAGAATGGCGCCTCCGGAGAAAGGACTTGACGGGTCAACAGCCACGATTCCAACTCGATTGCCGCGACTGCGGTAAAGCGCAGCGAGCTTGTCGACAAGTGTAGACTTTCCGGCACCCGGGGCTCCCGTGATTCCAACAACGATACCGCGCCCGGTCATCGGGAATATTCCCTTCATCAGGTCAGCAGCACCTTCTGCTCCATCCTCGATTAGTGAGATGGCGCGCGCCACCGCTCGCGGATCTCCGGCCTGAATCCGTTCCACCAATCCATTCGGTTTGGGGTTGTGAGTCATCGGCGAGCGAATGAGCGTGGCTGTCTTCAGAATCTGGAGCACGAAGGGCGAGCAGGTTAAGAAGCGATTTGATTCAGAATTTCCCTTGCAATAATGATACGTTGAATTTCTGAGGTCCCCTCACCAATCGTGCAGAGTTTTGAGTCACGCCAGTATTTCTCGGGTGGATAATCTTTTGTGTAACCGTAGCCTCCGTGGATCTGAATGGCTTCTTCGCAGACTTTGACGCTCGCCTCTGAGGCAAACAACTTCGCCATTGATGATTCTTTAGTCACCTTTTTATCCTGATCCTTCAACCAGGCAGCACGGTACATCAGGAGGCGTGCAGCATCCAATTGCGTAGCCATATCGGCCAATTTGAACTGAATAGCCTGAAATTCAGATATCGGCTTCCCAAACTGTTGCCGCTCTTTCGAGTAGCGCAGGGCGGATTCGTAGGCGCCCTGTCCGATGCCAACTGCGAGTGCCGCGATTGAGATTCGACCGCCATCCAGGATCTCCATAGCGTTAATGAAACCACTCCCCTCTTCACCGAGCAAATTCTCTTCCGGAACAAAGCAGTCTTCAAAGACGACACTGGCAGTTTCGGACGCGCGGAGACCTAATTTGTTCTCCTTCTTTGAGGGACTAAAACCTTGCATTCCTTTTTCAAAAATGAACGCCGAGATGCCTTTGCTGCGTTTCTCTCGATCGGTGACGGCCACAGCAACGCAGACATCCGCATGAATTGCATGGGTAATGAAGTTCTTCGATCCGTTCACGAGCCAACCGCCGTCACGGCGCACCGCAGTGGTCTTGGTCCCTGAAGCGTCGGAACCAGCTCCCGGTTCAGTCAATCCCCAAGCACCCAGTTTCTCGCCACTCGCCAACGGTACAAGGTACTTCTGCTTCTGTGCTTCTGAGCCAAAGGAATAAATGTGATTCGAGCAGAGCGAGTTGTGAGCCGCAATGGAGATTCCAACTGAGCCGTCCACACGAGAAAGCTCTTCAATAATGGTCGCATACTCAACGTATCCCATTCCTGCGCCACCGTACTGCTCAGGAAAGATCACCCCCATCACGCCAAGTTCTGCAAGTTTTGGTTTCAGTTCGATGGGGAAATGTTGCGCCTCGTCCCATTCCATTACATGAGGCGCAATTTCAGCTTCAGCAAACTCGCGAACGCTCATGCGAATCTGGTTCTGCTCATCCGTTAATTCAAAGTGCATTAACTACTCCATGTTTCGTCAGTTATTCACACATTCCCATCTCGCTTTAAGAAAGGTCCGCGTCATGATTATTAAAATCTATTGTACCTTAACGTACCGTCGGAAAGTGATCGGTCGACGCGATCTTAGTCACCGCTTTTGTCGCTGGCCATCGCGTGGCTGACGAGCTCGAGTTGTATCCTTCCTGGCTGGGCCACTCCTCTTCATTAACCGTGCTACCTCAACGTCCCCAAGAAAGCGCCATTCGCCGGGCCGGAGTCCTTCATCCCGAAGAAACCCAATCCGAGATCGTCTCAACTTCAAAACCGAATGACCAATTGAATCGAACATTCGACGGATCTGTTGGTTTTTACCCTCATGGAGAACTACTTCGTACCACGCATTCGTATCTGTCTTTTCAAGCGCACTGATCTCGGCGGGCGCAGTCCGCGTACCGTCGTCGAGCACAATCCCCTGACGGAGCCGCTTAATAGCATCATCACTTGGCACGCCCTTGACCTTTACCTCGTAGACCTTACGCACCTGATTGCGCGCTGACGTAATGAAGTTTGTAAACTCCCCATCATTCGTTAGAAATAACAGACCTTCAGTATTGAAATCGAGGCGACCTACCGGATGCAATCGTCCTAAAGACGGAGGCAACAACTCAGTCACGAGTGGACGTTGTTCGGGATCTGAAACGCTTGTCAAATATCCCTTCGGTTTATTTAACAAGACGTAGATCTTCTCGCGACGCACCAGAGCAGGGTTGATCAGCTTGCCTCTTACCTTAATGTGATCTGCAGTCGGATCGGCCTTGGTCCCCAACTGTGTCACTATCTGGCCGTTAACTGTCACGTCACCAGCCTGGATTAACTCCTCGGCATGACGTCGAGAGGCGATTCCAGCCTGAGCTATCAATTTTTGCAGACGTTCTTTCATGGCAGACACGCCCAATACAGGCGCCAATGTGGCCAATTTTTACTGCAGGGGAAAGTTCGAAACGGTATCAGAGGCCGCCGCCGGCGAGATCTTCAAAATCTTCTATGTTGGGTAGTTCACTCAGATCCTTCAAGCCAAACTGGATCAGAAACTCTCGTGACGTTCCGTACATCATAGGACGCCCAACCGTCTCTTTCCGACCCTTGGCAACAATTAATCGTTTGTCCAGCAGAGTCTTGATTGCGGAGGGAGACTGAACACCGCGGATCTCGAGAATCTCCGGGACAGTGATTGGCTGCCGATATGCGATAACCGCCAGCGTTTCGAGTGATGCAAGGGAGAGTTTGGCACTGGGGCGAGACCTTAAGAAAGCCCGCACATGTTCATGAAACTCTGGACGAGTTGCAAACTGCCATCCGCCAGCGACTTCGCGCAACTGAAGGCCGCCATTCCGCGCGTTAAACTCGGCCGCGAGCTGCGCGATGGACTGTTCAATCAACTCTCGGTCTTCCTTGAGCACCTCAGAAATTGTTTTTGCCGAAAGCGGCTCGTCTGAAACGAAGATTAGAGCCTCGATCACCGCGATGCGTTCCGCCGTATTGGTCAGCGCGTAAGGAGTACTTTCTTCCTCTCGCCCATGCGGTTCAGAGGCCGTCAGGCTCTGGTCCTCGATTTCCACAAGCGTGTGTTCATCGATCAAATCCGAGCTTTCACCAACCGATTGTGTTTCTGTAGCTTCTCTCATACTTGGTCGCTCAGCTCTCCGGCAGAAATGACTCGGGCCGTTATGTCACCAAAAGTTTCGCGCTGAAATAGTCTTATTTCTGTAGTGCGAACAAGTTCCAGGACGGAAAGAAACGCCAGCACGAGCTCCCGGCGAGATCTCGCTTGCTCAAAGAAGGACCTGAGACTCAATTCGCCGGCTGACATCACCATGTTGCGCAGGCGCTCCAACATCTCAGCCATTGAAATCTCTTCCCGCTCTATCTCGAGCAGGACTTCTTCTCTATGTCTGGCAAGAATTTCCTGAAAGACTTTTAAGAGATCAAAAACGCCCACCGCAACTTCGGGATTAGTCTTGTCCGTCTCTAACTCTGCACGCTTAAAGATTGCTCGCTCGACGGTGGCACGTGACCAAAGCATCTGTGCCGCAGCCTTGTACTTTTCGTGCTGGAGCAGTTGATCGATCAATTCCTGGCGCGGATCTTCCTCTTCCTCAGAGGCCGCCAGCGGATCTCGCGGCAGCAGCATCTTAGTTTTCAGTTCGATCAGGGTAGCCGCCATCACCAAAAAATCGCCGGCGACAGCGATGTCCAGCTCCTGCATCAACTGAAGATAGCGGAGATACTCGTCAGTGATTCGCGCTACGGAAATATCGTAGATGTTCACCTGCTCCTGACGAATCAAATGCAGCAGCAGATCCAATGGTCCTTCGAACTCACCGAGAACGATCTTCAGATCATCCGAGGCTCGGTCGGGTACCAGCTCCGGCATCGCGCCAGCGACATTCAACGGTGTCTGTGTCTGTTCAGCTTCAGGCGCAAAAATCTTCGAGTCGTCTTCCATAACTATTGAAGCCACTGCAGGCCTAACTTCTTCTTAGCATCGTTTATTGTTCTGGTCGCAATTTCCCTGGCCTTGTTGGCGCCCTGACCCAGGATTGTGCTCAGCTCAGTCTCATCTATACCACGTACTCTCTCCTGAATGGGATCCAGAAACTCGACGGTAACGTCAGCAAGCTCCTGCTTCAGTTGTGCGTATCCCTTACCCGAAAAGTGCTGTTCAATTTCTGCTGGCGATTTCTCAGTCAGCAACCGATAGATTGTAAGCAGATTTGTGATAGCCGGACGATCGGGATCGAACCGAATTTCAGTGCCTGAGTCAGTTACCGCACGTTTGAATTTTCGTCGCACGGTGTCGGCGTCATCAAGCAGCATTACACATCCGCCGGGATCGTCGTCTGATTTGGACATCTTTCTGGTTGGATCAGACAGCGACATGATTCTGGCTCCTACTTCTGGTATGTAAGGCTCAGGTACGCGAAAAGTTTCCCCATAATCGCGATTAAACCGAATAGCCAGATCGCGTGTAAGTTCAAGATGCTGTTTCTGATCCTCACCAACAGGAACCAGATCAGTCTGGTAGAGCAGAATATCAGCCGCCATAAGCACCGGATAATCGAACAGCCCTACCGCCACGTTTGCTTGCTGCTTACGCGCCTTGTCCTTGAACTGGGTCATTCGTTCGAGTTCTGACATGCGGGCAATACAGTTCAGGATCCAGGTTAACTCGGCATGTTCCAGAACGTCTGCCTGCACAAAGATGGTTGAGACACTTGGGTCGATGCCGACTGCGAGGTAGATCCGCGCTAATTCTCTCGTTTTTTCCGCTAGCAGGAGTGGGTCCTGTGGAGTGGTGATGGCGTGCAGATTGACGATACAAAAAAAGCTTTCGTATTGGCGTTGCAGTGCCACCCAGTTGCGGAGCGCACCCAGGTGGTTGCCAAGGTGAACGTTGCCGGTTGGCTGAGCGCCACTAAAAATTCGCTTCATTAGGTGTTTGTGCCAATGAATACCAAGGCCCAGGCGATTGGCATGACAACGCGAAACACAACACCGAGCACTCCAGTAAACACTGCGATGAATAAGAGAATAAACCCGAATTTTTCGAGAGCCTCGAGCCCCGAATCAAAGGAGGGTCCCAGAATACTGGCCAGCACCTTGCTGCCGTCAAGAGGGGGGATCGGAAGCAGATTGAAAACGCCCAAAGCAACATTCAAAGTGAAGAAGACAAATAGCAGCTCGATAGCGCCCTTAGCAATGGGCGAGTCTTCGGCAGAAAAACGGCCGATAGCGATGACATCGAAAGAGTAGAGAAGGCGAATCGTCACCCCTGCCACAATCGCAATAATGAAGTTGCTGATCACCCCAGCTACAGATACCCAAAAATTTGCGACCCGCTTGTTCCGCCAACGCAGGGGATTCACCGGTGTGGGCTTGGCCCAGCCGATTAGCGGAGCACCGGTAAAGAAAGCGATTGCCGGAAATAGAAGTGTGCCGATCGGATCCACGTGGACTGCAGGATTTAAGCTAATGCGTCCTTGCAGTCGCGCAAGATCATCACCAAACTTGTTTGAGGTCCACGCGTGGGCAGATTCGTGAACCGACAAAGAAAAAACCAGCGCCACCATATGAAGAATAAATTGTCCTAAGGCGCTGCTGTCCAGGTTACCCATTAGTTACCAACGTCATTTAGGCGTGAAAAACCGATAGCAGCTCACACTAACATGCTGTTTTTTGCCTGTCAAAATCCACTCATTCTCTGCCCATGTGCAGGCAAGGTCGAACTCATATACGCGGGAGCAGACCACGGGTTCCAGTTTCCAAACTGTAAACTGCGTCGTTGGACACAACCACCATTTCACCTGTAGCGCTGAATGCGAGGCCAACTAGATTCATGCCTGCCGCAAACAACTCTGCGTCTTTGCCGTCAGGACTGATCCTTACAATTCCGCGTCTTCCTTGTAAGGAGGTTGCCAGGTAAAGGTAGCCTGCCTCATCAAATGCCAACCCCTGTGGTCGCCCCAATCCGCGGTAAAACATCGTGACGTTTCGAGTCGGGTCGACACGATAGACTGAGTCAAAACTGGAGACCGTAGGGCCAGTAATATACAAGGCGTCATCAGGACCAAACGCGAGGTGGTAGGCAGAAACTGAGGGTTCTAACTGTACCCAGGCGTGTTCCTCACCTACTCCGTTCACTTTGAAGATAGTTCCGCTGCGATCCCCAACATACATCGTCCCATCTGCGTCGAAGGCAATCCCGGTAGCCACGCCCAGATTTCGCGCAAACGGCACCGCCTCTTTGAAAGGTGTGACACGGTATACAGTGCCTTCCAGACGGCTAGTCACAAACATCTGGCCGCTCTGATCAAAAGCTATTCCTGTCGGATTCGGAATGTCTCCGGAAAACTCCGTGACGTTTCCTTCTACATCGATACGGAAGAGGGTAACTGGCAACTGTTCGCCGCGTGGGCCGGAACGAGTCACAAACAGAGCGCCATCGTCTGGATCAAAAGCTGGGTTTGAAACCGGATGTAGATCCTCGGCTAGTCTACGACCTACATTGAAACTTTTGGGTTCACTTTCACCCGTGGCGGAAAATACACGAACTTCAACTTGTCCTCTTTGTTTTTCATCCGGCACCACTGCCAGTAGACGACGCGAGCTGAGCGCAACCAGTGGGGCTCTGGCTTTCCCGAACCAGGCTGAGCATTGTGCAAGGTCACTGGTGTCAAACTCGGCGCAATCGATGCTAACTTCACCCCCCGGAATACCAAGCGGAGGATTAATTCTTAGAATACTGGGTGCCTGCGTCATGCGCTAAATTTGTCGCTGAGGGCTCGAAAGCTTCCCATGATACGACCGACTGCGGAGTGTGTCTAACACACGCCACCCGTCTTAAACCATGGCCGGCGTCTTAGACTTGGCGCAATGGCAATATGCTATAATCCCCCGCCGTAAAGAAGCAGTGCGGGCCGCAACGTTTTCGACGTTTAGTGGACGAAGTGTTCGCACAACATATTCTGATGCTCAAGCGAGCAAGCGAAGTTATATCGCAGAGCGATTTCAGAGTTTTACCCTCAGCGTCCGAATCTTACCGCTCGCCACACTCCCTCTCTAATTTGATTCCGGCAAACATTTCGCTTCGTGGCTCGTCACATATTCAGACGCAGGCGGCATTCCGCCTATCTGACTGCAGGAAGGGAGGCAGAAAAAGATTTCTACTGTTTTAGGAAATACTCTGGGCCTCAAACCAAACCAGATACGACGGATCGAGAAGCTGTACACCCGCCGTATTCCACCACAGCAGATCGTGACGCAGGAGTTCGCCCGACAGTTGGGCGAGTTGTCTCATGAAACTCGTCGTCAAATTGGCGCGCTGATTGACCGCAAGGGTCATGTCCAATTTGTCACTGTAGGCGATAATCGTCGTATTCAGTTGCCAGACTTTAAGCGTGTTCGCGTGGCGGAAGGTCGCTTTCGCGGTCTGCGCTTTGTGCATACACACTTGCGTGGGGAGGATCTCACCCAGGATGACCTTACCGACCTTGCCTTGCTCCGACTCGACCTAGTTGCGGCTATCGACGTTGATCCTGAGACAGGACTACCGGGTTTAGTTCGTGCTGCACATTTGTTACCGATGCACGCAGGTGAAGTCACCAACGGCGATCGAAACCATTCATATACTTTCCTGGAGCCGAAACAGGCGAATCAGTTGACTCTTGATTTTCTAGAGTTAATCACATCGCTCGAAGCTGAAATGGCACGTAATCGACGCACGGGGCGTCGCGCAACGGGACCTGATCGCACGATTCTGGTAAACGTTACAACGGGCGCGCTCAGTGACGCAGAGGAGTCGCTCGCGGAGCTTGAAGAACTCGCCGCCTCGGGGGGCATTGTTGTCCAGGACCGAATAATCCAACGAAGACCGGCAATTGACCCGCGGACGGTGCTTGGGCGCGGGAAGCTGGAGGAATTACTGATTCGCGCCCTGCAATTAGGCGCAGACATGCTCCTCTTCGATCGCGAACTCTCCGCTGCGCAGGTGCGCTCGCTTTCAGAGGCTACAGACCTCAAGATCCTCGATCGATCTCAATTGATTCTGGATATCTTTGCGCAACGCGCACAGTCCCGCGAAGGTAAGATCCAAGTCGAACTTGCGCAACTCAAATATCTACTTCCACGGTTGATTGCCGGACAGGACTCGGCGTTCTCGCGCCTGGCTGGCGGTATCGGCGGCAGGGGCCCTGGTGAGACTAAGCTGGAGACAGACCGTCGTAGAGTGCGCGATCGGATTAATCGCCTGGAAAAGGAGATCGACTTGCAGCGGCTGCGAAGAAACGAGAGACGGAAGGGCCGCCGCCGTCACGAACTGCCCGTGATCTCAATTGTGGGTTATACAAATGCGGGTAAATCTACCTTACTCAACACCTTGACTAATAGTACGGTCGGAGTGGAGCAACGCATGTTCGCCACTCTGGATCCGACCTCCCGTAGGCTACGCTTGCCTCACGAGCAGGAAGTGATCATCAACGACACCGTCGGATTCATTCGAGACTTACCGCCCGACCTGTTGTCGGCGTTTCGAGCCACGCTGGAAGAAATCGGTGACAGCACTCTGCTTATTCACCTGGTGGACGCGTCAAATCCACGTGCGATGCAGCAAATTGAATCAGTTGAACGCATCCTCAGCGAGCTTCACTTCATCGAAATTCCTACAATTGTCGCGTTGAATAAGAGTGATGTGACTAAGCGAGAAGAATTGGCGTTGATTGCAAATCAGGTTTCACATGAGGGCAAGCGTGATGTGGTCACACTGTCAGCGTTGGATTCGTCAACGTTGCAGCCACTTCTGGAGAAAGTGAGTGCTCTTCTTGCTCGCGATCTGCTGTCGCGGCATGACCAGCGATTGTTTCGGACTGCGTAAGTATGGGACTACGTCCTCGATTTCGAACTCCCTTGAGTCAGGCGCGCGATAAGTTCGTGCGTTACCTGGTTCGTCCGTTTGACTACTTTCAGCCACAAACAAGACTGTATGTTTGGTTTGCATTGCTGGTGATAGTTACGACGTTTCTGCTGATTACTAATCTTTCTCCTGGCCCTCCCGATGACTATCGTGAGGGAGAAGTGGTACCGAGAAGCATCGTATCGCACCTGGACATCACCACGACCGACGTGGTCGAAACCGAAAAACGCAAAGCTGCTGCGCGGGAAGCTGCTCGACCGATCTTTAACTTTGACTCTTCTCGGGCGGAGACGTCGGCACAGAGTTTCCGAGCTGCCTGGATGGACCTTAAGAACCAGCGCAGTACTAACTCTATACTCGAGTGGAGAGGCGAAGGCGGACCGAGTGTTGGCGAGGCTTTGGTAGCACATCAGTTTAGAGACACGGATCTTGAAACGATTACTGCCCTGATCCGGGACGTAGGTGCACGCTACATCATCGATGACAGCGAGTTAGATCGACTGAGACAGGAAATAGTTCTCGTCGATGTGAGGAACCCGGCGGGTCACTTAATCGTGCCTGACCCACAGTCGCGCATGACCAGCCTGAGCGCCGCCAGAAAAACTCTGGAGACACGAATGCTGGCAATGCGCGGCTGGTCTAACGAGCAGAAGGCTGCGCTCACAGCAGCGGTCCTGCCACTGTTACGGCCGAATGTAATGTTGGATCGGACGGCAACCGCCAGAGCCCAGGAAGCCGAGGCTGACAAGGTCCCCCCAGTAGTCATCTCACTCAAACGTAATCAGGTTATTGCTCGTGAGGGCGACACAGTCACACCGACAATGCTGTCACAACTGGCAGCCATCAAAACCGGCAAGAAAGCACGGCCATGGCAGAACGCGATTGGCCTGCTGCTGGTGGTCATTGCTACCTACTGGGCAGTTTGGAAATTCACCGAACACCGCAGCACGACGACCCCTCTCGCACTCTCCAAACGGCGGTCTTTCGCGATTGTGACCTCAGCGATCCTCGTGCAGACAGCTCTAATGCGCATTGGCTTCACGCTGGGAGACAGTATCGCAGCCTACGTTACGCGAGCTCCGTTTACCGATGCGACCATTTGGAACTTCGCAATTCCTTTTGCAGCAGCAGCGCTTTTGGTAGCAATGTTGGTTGATACCCAGCTTGCCTTTATTGCTGGTGTTGTTACGGCGATCTTCGCGGGACTACTGGCGCCGACAGGTATGCAGAAAGCGATATATGCGCTGATCTCATGTTCGGCCGCGGTGTATGGCATCGGCCGCTACAGAGAGCGGCAATCAGTCACCCTGGCCGGGTTACTGGTGGGGGCTGTGAACATTCCGATGGCGTTAGCTCTGATGGCCTATACCGAACATCCGCTCAGTTTTAACGTTATCCTTTTTTCAATTGGCTGCGCATTCATTTCAGGATTGCTGACGGCAGTATTTACAGCAGGCGGTCTCCCGATTAACGAGTCGGTATTCGGAATTCTGACCGACGTAAAACTGTTGGAGCTTTCGAACGCCGATCTTCCCGTATTGGGTCAGATGGCCATCCGAGCCCCTGGTACAAATCAGCACTCCCACATGGTCGGGCAACTTGCAGAAGACTCGTGTCGGGCGGTTGGAGCAAATCCACTCCTGGCGCGTATTGGCGCTCTGTATCACGATATCGGGAAACTTGCAGCCCCTGAATACTTCGTGGAGAACCAGCAAGGTGACAATCCTCACGATCGTCTGCGACCGACACAGAGTGCGAAGATCATCACTAGCCATGTGACGTACGGGCTGCGGCTGGCGAAGGAGATCGGGCTGCCGAAAAAGATCGCTGATTTTATCCCTCAACATCATGGCACGCGGACGCTTCACTTCTTCTTGCGGAAAGCACAAGCGATGGCTAAACCGGGCGAGGTTGTCTCAGAAAAAGACTTCCGTTACCCGGGACCGAAACCACAGTTCAAGGAAGCAGCAATAATGATGCTTGCTGACTCTTGCGAAGCTGCGGCCCGTTCGCTTGAGCGCCCAGACCCGGACAATATTCGGACCATTGTGCAGAAGATTGTTGATGCGATTATCAGTGACGGCCAGTTGGACGAATGCGATTTGACACTGAGAGAACTGACCGTGATTCGCGAGGCTATCATCAGTGCGCTCACTGCGATTTATCACGCCCGAATCGACTATCCGGGCTTTAATCCCCCTCACGTCTCCGGAGCCCTTCCGAAACTACCTGCCGGTGAACTCGACAGCGAGGAACGTGGCGTTTCTTATAAACGTCCTGCAGATGTGCCAATTAACAGTGGTGGTGAAGTTGAAGATGAGGCCATTACTCGCAATACTGTGAAGCGTTAGCTCCGTTAGAACTTGCCGCGAAGTTTCTCGTAAGTTGTTGCCAAGCCCTCGGGGATCACGCGTGTCTCACCAGTAGTTGTCATGAAGTTAGTATCGCCGGCCCATCGCGGCAGTATATGAAGGTGCAGATGACCCACAATACCGGCGCCTGCAGCCTCACCCAGATTCATGCCAACGTTGAATCCTGCTGGAGCATATACCTCGCGCAATACGACCTGGCAGCGCTTCGCGAGTTCCATCAATTCATTTGTTGTGTCGCTATCGGCCAGATACAGCTCGCCAACATGGGCGTAAGGAACTATTAAGAGGTGGCCGGTAATGTAAGGAAAAAGATTCAGCACAACAAAATTGCTGATTCCTCGGTGAACTACAAAACTTTGTTCATCGTGTTCCGGATTCTGCTGTATGAGGCAGAAGACGCATTCACTCTGAGACGAACCGCTGCTACCAGACCCAACGTATTTACTGCGCCAGGGACTCCACAAGGTCTGCACGAAGGCCTCAAAAGGTAGGAATTAAAGAATCGGCGGTTGTCGCCCACCATCAGGGTTAACCACGACTTCTGCAGCGGAAACAGACTTGGGCGTCTCGTCGTTGATAAGTTCCTTGAGTTCTTTGCCAGGTTTGAAATACGGGACGCGTTTGGCGGGAATACTTACAGGATCTCCAGTCTTTGGATTTCGCCCTCGGCGCGCGCCGCGTTCGCGGACGCGAAAACTACCAAACCCACGCAACTCTATTTTCTCACCCTGATTCAGCGTCTCAATAATGCTTTCAAAAACGATCTCAACCAACCGTTCTGCGTCTTTCTTAGTGAGTTCGGCCGCACGAGCGACGTCCTCTACCAGCTCCGCTTTTGTCATGCATCACCTCAACAGAATCGTTTGCTTCAGGAGCACAGAACTCAATGCGACTGCAAGTTTGGTCTTTAGAACGGCGAGGTGTGAACGGGCCTAACACTATCAAAAACACTCGCACCCGGCAACAATGCACATCCCTTTAGCTGCGCAAGCCCGTTTCGACTGGAAAGGGCGAACACTACGAGACACTGTGATCGAAAACCTCGTGGAGTCGAGATCATCTTTGATCGTCTTCGGGTTCAGAGCGGCTGATACCAAAATCGGCCAACTCGCCCAGCGACGCCATGCCGCTGCCGACTTCGGAGGAGTACACCTTGGTATCGACTACAGGTTCATCTTTGCCGACCGCACGTGCAGACAAACCAATCTTCTTGCTTTCTGCGTCCACCCTGAGAATTTTGAAGTCCATCTCCTGGCCAATCTGGACGACGTCTTCAGGTTTAGTAACTC
Organism: Pyrinomonadaceae bacterium; assembly: GCA_035283645.1. Lineage (GTDB taxonomy): Bacteria > Acidobacteriota > Blastocatellia > Pyrinomonadales > Pyrinomonadaceae > PSRF01. Next base: position 29,681 of record DATETN010000063.1, on the reverse strand, counting down.
GCTCTTCAGACAATTCCGAGATGTGGCAGAGTCCCTCAAGGTTATCGTCGAGTTCTACAAAAGCACCGAAGTTGGCAAACCGAGCGATCTTGCCGCGCACGACATCGCCGGGGTGATGTTCGGTAACGAACTTGTCCCAGGCGTTAGGCTCAAGGTCTTTTATCGAAAGCGACAGTCGCCGGTTCTCAGTATCAATACTGGTGATAACGGCATCGATCTCCTGACCTTTTTTCAACACCTCGCTGGGATGTTTGATCCTTCTGGACCAGGAGATGTCTGAAACATGCACGAGACCGTCGACTCCGTCTTCTATTTCGATAAATGCGCCAAAATCTGTCAAATTGCGAACTCGGCCATGTACCCGCATTCCGACGCTGTAACGTTCGTGCAGTGTCTCCCAGGGGTTCTCCTGGATTTGCTTCATGCCGAGGCTAATCCGACGACCTTTTGGATCGACACTGAGAATTTCAACTTCAACTGTATCTCCGGGATTTACGAGTTTACTCGGGTGTTTTACTCGTTTGGACCAGCTCATCTCCGAGACATGGACCAGACCCTCGACTCCACTCTCAAGCTCAACGAAGGCCCCGTAATCAGCAACGCTGGCGACACGGCCTGAGACACGAGTGCTAACGGGAAAGCGCTCTTCAACGCTCGACCAGGGATCCGGCTGCAACTGTTTATATCCTAAGGACACCCGTTCACGTTCGCGATCGAACTTCAGAACCTTAACCTGAATCACATCGCCAACCTTAAACAACTCACTCGGGTTCTGAAGTCGTCCCCAGGACATGTCAGTTACGTGCAACAGACCATCAACGCCGCCAAGATCCACAAAGGCTCCGTAGTCGGTCAAGTTCTTAATCTGCCCCTCGACCACGATTTCCTCTTCGATGTGCTGAAGTGTCTGGTCTTTCTTGCCCGCATTAGCTTCCTCAAGCACTGCCTTGCGAGACAAGACTACATTCGATCGCTTGCGGTTCAACTTGATGACTTTGGCTTCGATCTCCTGGTTGCGCAACGTGTCCAGATTGCGGATTGGACGAACGTCTACCTGTGAACCGGGCAGAAATGCTGCGATGCCATCAATATCTACACGCAGACCTCCCTTGATTCGCTCTATCACACGACCTTTGACGCTTAGATTCTCACGATAGGCCTTCTCCAAGTCATCCCAGGCTTTCATCCGAACGGCGTCAGCGCGTGACAGTACGGGAAGTCCGTCGGCCGTCTCCATACTCTTGACGAGGACTTCAACATCGTCGCCGGGCTTCACGGTCAGCACACCGTTTTCGGTGAACTCTGCAGGGTTTACGATCCCCTCTGACTTATATCCGAAATCGATAACAACGCCGCGTTCACTGATGTCGACGACCGTGCCCCGAACCACTTCTCCCTCTTGCAATGTGGCTTGCTCCTGCTCGAACTGGTCAAGCAGTTGGCCAAAATCCACATCGCCTCCTGGGCGCGGTTCATCGTCGTCCGCAGCAGTACTCGCTGCCTCAGCGTCGGTTTGGGTCGGTTGCGGCGCAGTCGGTTGCGCACCGGAAAGAAGGTTCTCGTTTTCCTCGCTGTCATTCAGCTTGGGTTTCTCACTAGACATGCAAACTCCTGTAGCGGCCCGGACCATCGTCAGCGCGTCGTCGATCGTTTCGCGCCAAGCGCACACAAGTCGCTCAGGCACTCGAGCGACATGCGGACAGTATTAGCGGCTCGTACTTAAGTGCCGATGGTGATGTTGTCGAAATTGGACGCTGGAGCGAGGAGTGCGAGCCGTGTAGATTGGGAAAAGGAGGTTTCTTATTGGTTTCGATTTCCGCCGTGCCCGTAGTCACCCGCTTGGTCTGACAATCACCTGCCGCTTTACCGGGTAGGTGGGCAATGTACACGCCACCGTAAGCACGTGTCAAGGCGCTAACCATTACTACCGAGCGACTTTATGCCAAGCAATTCAACCAGCTTCGCAACGAAGAAGAATACGCTACTGGCTCGCTGTTGAAATCGCTTCGGACGTTCTCAGGACGACGTAAACTCCAGCTGAATGAGAGCCCACAAATAGCGTATTGTGGTTAAGCGAGTCAAACGCAAGTGACCATATGCGCTGGCTGGGTAAGCGATGTTCCTTGGGATCTATACGAGCCCAGGTCAATCCCGCATTAACCGATCGATATACGCCTCCCCCGATCTCGCCATTCTGGTAGGCATTGCCGACAAAGATCTCATCACCATTCTTCGGATTGATTAGGATGCTTGTGAAGTCGCCGAACGGGAGATTGCCGCCCCGGCGGTTCCAGGTAACACCACCATCATGAGAGGAATAGAATGCTTGCTTGGTGCCGATATAGACAAAGTTCGGGCGTTGCGGATCCTGAACAATTGTATTCACGGGTGCGTCGGCAGGAAGGGTTGTGGACTGCCAGGTATTGCCACTGTCCCTTGACACCAGTGCGCCTGAGGAGGCCGTACCAACCCAAATAACCTCCGGCTGACGTGGATTGATTGAAATAGAGGCGACTCTGGCATCGAGACCCGGTCCAAATGGCAGTTTCTGCCAGCCTTTCGTGGGATCAGTTGATCTGTACAATCCCGCATTCGTGGCGGCAAGAAAGACCATGCGGCCAGTCTGGTCGTCCGGAACCTGAACGATGGAATTGACTGCGTCAGTCAAAACCTGCAGCACGCCAGAACCCTCCGTTTCATCACGCGACACCCCGAGGGCGGCAAGCGTGAGTTCGTCGAGCTTCCCCGTGGTGGGCAGGTGCCGGTCAGCCTGAAACCGTTTCAGCCCGGCTGCTGTTTTCGCTCCAGCCCGACCGTCAGGCGCCCCAACCTGATATCCACTTGCGTTCAACGCTTCCTGCGCACGACGCACCGTATTGTCAACTCCTCTTTTCGCCTGGATCCTCGCAGTAGGGCGTGTCTTGGTCTTAGGCTTGCGAGGCGCGGTGCGTTTGGCCTTTGGGTCGGGTGCATTACCGGACCAAACCGGAGCCCAGGTCTGTCCGCGGTCACTGGACCGATAAACGCCAAGGTTCGTACCGAGCAAAATAACGTTTGGATCCTGCACGTCCTGTAAGATTGAGTAGGTGATCAACCGCGCTGGCATGTTACGCATGGATGGTCGCCACGTCTCACCGTTATCGTTGCTAACAAACAGGAAACCTCCACCGGTCGCGGTGTTGATGGTGGCTGCGTAGATCCGGTTCGGCTGTTCCCGATCGGCGACGATGGCGTTAGCGAATCTGCCGCTATACCCAACATTGGTCGGCACAAAACTCTTACCACTATCGTGGGACACCATGACCCCGTAGTTGTTTGTTCCGATATAAATGACCTCAGGGCGCGACGGGTGGACTGTGATCGAGTTAATTTCCAGTTGACGAGAGGTCGTTACCATCCATGAATTGGCATCACCACCGCGTTCAGATCGCCAGAATCCTTCCGTAGTGCCCGCAAACACGATTCCGGGAACCGATGGGTGTTGAAGAATCGCGCGTGTCCGCCTGGACTGCGATGGTATTCCCTGGACCTTGCGCCAGTTCGCCCCACCGTTTTTGGTTTCGTAGATCCCACTGCATGCCGATGCAATTACATGGTTAGGATCCCTTGGATCGATATCGATAGCAAAAATGTCAGAGTCGTCGATGATACCGTTCTTTATTGAACTCCAGGTGTTACCACCGTCAGTGGTCTTGTAAGGGAGGTACCACGTGCCGGCGTAAACGATATCCGGAGTGCGCGGATCGACCGCCAGAGACTCAACATGTACCAGACCCGGCGTCTTGTGCGTCGGCAATGGGGACCATGTGTCCCCAGAATCATCTGATCGGAATATACCGTTGATTGTTCCCGCGAAAAGGACGCTAGGATCTGATTTTGATTGGCTCAATGAATGGAGCGCTTCCTTTTTTAATTCTGGGCTTTCGCGCCACTCGCGTCCTCCATCGACGGTCTTAAAGAAACCGCCAGGTTCCTTATGCCGGTGAGTAGCGACGTACAGCACTCTCGAGTCGCGCGGGTCGACAATGATATGGTCGACGAAGAGTTTTGGCCGGTTAAAGTTATGTAACAGTTCCCATCGCTTACCGCCGTCCCCGGAGGTGTAGATCTGGCCATCAAGGGTCCCGAAGTAGAACCGGTCCGCATTGTTGGGATCAACAACCAGGTCGCGCACATCACCTCCTGGCGGACCAGTTGGTCGCCACTCCTCTGAGTAGCGGGCGGGATCGGCATCTCCGTTGCCAAACGCTGTAACTGTTGCAACGGGCACTGCCAGGAGTAATGCTAAAGCGAGTAAGAGAGCGCAGCGGGGATTCTGCTTCACGATAGTCTCCATAATATTTTCGATCTCATCGTTAATCTCACACGCCGATTAGGCGCCGGGCTACTGAAGTTTAATACAGTTTTGCGGGTTTGTATCCCCCAACTTCGCGACAAGGTTCGATGCCTTATGCATCGTCACCAGTTGTACCCTAAAAAAGCGATGGGCGGTGATTCGAGTAGAACCACCGCCCATTGGTTAAGGCACTGTCACTTTCGTGACATGACCTGATTGTTTATTCATCACCCCTTCGACCGCGACGACGAGGAGCGCGTCTGCACTCCGGACACGGCGAAATGATGTTATCGGTTGAAGCCGCCGGGACTGTTGCGCCGGTCGGTCTGATCCAAAGTTCAACGCTCAGATCCGCACGGCAACCACCATCGATAGTGATGATACGTCCAGCTTCAATGCCGCGCGTATTGACGAGATAATTCTTAGCCCTATCCGCACGTTCTTGTCCCTGACCGGCACAGGTTCCGTAGGCAATGATGTAACCTTCGGCACCCGGGTCGTTCTGTAGCTGGATAGCGTAGTTGTCGAGACGGGCCTTCTCATCGTTGAATCTGATGTCGCCGTACTCGTCAAACCTGGTTGGAGTCAGCGGCACTACCGTTCTGACCTGTGTCGAACACGAAGCCGTGGTCGCACATGTCGGCGGGTAGCCACCCACATCCACGCTAGCGGTGACGGTCTGGCCGCCAATTCCGGCTGTGTCAACCGTAATGGTCGGGGTTCCCTGACCGCTGGTGATGGTGCCAGCCGAGACAGACCAATTGTACGTTCCAGTCACGGCGGTGTCGCCACCAGTTACGCTTGCAGTGAAGGTAATCGGCGCTCCTTCTTCGACATCAGCCGGGCAGCTAACGCTGACCTGCGGACAAGGAGCCTCACACCGGCAGGTCGCAACGGTAACTGACGTTTGGTGCGTTGCCGTGTGATTGTTGCCGTCGTTGACTTCAACTGAAGCAGTGTAAGTACCTTCCTGGACACCTGACAGATCCCATGTTACGGCACGGCCTTCGCCCGAGAGTCGACCACCGGTTACCGACCAGGTGTACAGCAGAGTGTCGTTGTCAGGATCTCGAGCATCAGCCGTTAACTGAATCTCCATGCTGGTGCTGGGAGTGCAGTCAACGGGACGAGTTCCTTCGGGACACGGCAGGAATAGCGATGCAGTTGAGGCCGAGACCGACACTGTAGGCGGTTGATTCGGCGGTGCCGGCAACGCTCGTGCATTTCTGTGACCGATCCAGAACTGGCCGATGAATCCGTGCGGATCCTCCGAGAAGCGGAAACCGTTAGGATTACCACCCGTAACGGCGCCAACTGATATCCCTGGCACCGTGATCACGCCGCCTTGGTTCGGGACCAACACGCCGCTTAGGTTATTGACGTTGATGGTGGTAATGGTCGCGTCATTGAAATGATCATCATCCTGCTGGTTCAGATGGATGCGGTAAGCCGCACCAAATCCCCACCACCGACGAGGATAGATCTTGACACCGGCCAGAGCATCAACGGGATTATTCTGGAAGGCATTCGGCGTGCGCCCACCAACGTACTGTGTCGATCGTACTTCGAAGATCGGTGCATAGTGCTTGCTGATGGGAAAGTCAAAACCGACGCCAGCAAGCAATTCATCCGGTCTATCCAACAGTACGAAATCTCCCAGACCCTTAGGATTGCTGTTCAGGATATAGCCGAAGTTGGCGGAGACATTGACGCTTCTGCTCAGCCGTCCATCGACAAACCCAATCAGGCCAAAGTCCCCGATGTCGCCACCAGGACCAGCTCCTCGCTGCATTTGGTTGAACCCACTTAGATCGTCAGCCTTGTCGGGATACCACCGATAAAACCCAACAAGTCCGACGCCCAATGGGTTATTCGGGCCTGTGAAGCGAACTTTCGCGCCCGCAACAAAGTTGGTAAAGCTTGACTCTCCGTAGGGACGCGAGACGAACGGTGCGTCGGGCAAGTAACTCGGAGCAACCGTAAACACCGTTGGAACGGTGATTGGAAGAGTCAGGAGTGTTGCTGGAAGAACTGTAGTCGAAAGCACTATGCCTGGCAGAATGCCACCCACCGTTGAACCGATACCTGGGAAGTTATCAGCCGCGCCAAACGTCCCGCTGTTAGGACTAGAGATTGGCGGACCTAGCGTGGCGTTGAATCCAGGAAAGCCAAATAGACTACCGATATGACCCGGCCCCTGACCAAACGTACCTGCCGACCCGCCTACAAATGGAAACTGGACGAATGGCTGATTGTTGAAAGGTCTGAAGATCGCCGTGCCGCGAATGGTCCCAACATTCGGACCCTGAGGCGCCTGAATTATTGCAGGCAGGCTGCAGAAGGCAGCTGGACCACAGCCGCCAACGTTCGGCAAGTAAAAGCTCGAGAGGTTCTGCGGAGTGTTCAGCTTGATACCGCGGTAACCGTTCGTCTTGAAAAAGAGCTCGATGTGATCATTGAGGCCAACGTTGAAGCTTAATGGAATATCAGTGATGTCAACGTTGCCAGGATCACGATCATAGTTGCTGTACGCAATGCTGAAAGTAAACTCACCGCGGCGCAGCGTCGATCCATCATAAATCGTAAAGAGTCCGGTAGGGCCACCCTCCGGACCACCTGTGCCTACAGTCGGAGACTGGTTTCGTGGGTCATTCTCCGATCGTATAGTCTGTGCTGATACCGCGGCACACAGCATCAACAGTGCGAGCGCGAAAGTGAGCGCTCTAGTTGCGAGTCTCATCGCATTCCTCCTGCGAAATGAGTATATAAGTTTGCTAAAGAGTGCCGCCGTACTTGCAGGTCTCCCCTGCGCCTGCGGTGGCTCCAACTACAACTTGTCAAACAGAATAAACTACCACCATTTGGAACCGTCGCAGGTTATTCAGGTGGAGCTTCACGCAAGAGATCAGAGTGGTAGGCACTCATTCGCCCCCGCATTATCTAATTGACATTGAGAAAACTAAACCGCCATTTCTTATACGAAATGAACAGCCTAGTGTCAATGACTTAGCAGCGCAAACAGGTGACACAACTAAAGAAATCTTAACGCTGAATAGGCCACTAAATCATGCCAGACCATACTCTACCTTCTGGGGGAAATCAAGACTTTTTCCCAGCGGAGGCCCAAATTACTTATGTTTTTTCCGTCACGCGTAGATGCCTCGCATTCGCGTATCATAGGCCACGCGGTCTATCGCCAACATGTACGCCGCAGTCCTCGTGTCAACAGCATGTGCGTCAGCGTATCGACATAGGTCATTGAAGCTCGCGACCATCGTTTCCTCGAGCCTTTGATTGACCACATCTTCTCGCCAGAAGTAGCCCATTCGATCCTGCACCCACTCGAAATAAGAGACGGTTACCCCGCCGGCATTAGCCAGAATATCCGGAATAACAAACACGCCCTTCTCGTGCAGAATCTGGTCAGCGGCCGCCGTGGTAGGACCATTGGCCCCCTCAGCCAGCACTTTACACTTGATTCGGTCGGCGTTTTGCGAGGTGATCTGATTCTCGGTCGCTGCCGGGACCAACACGTCGCACTCAAGCTCCAGCAGTTCGCTATTGGTGACGGGTTCCACTCCCTCATAGCCCTCAAAGGAACGAGTAGTTCGCAGGTAGTCAAGAGCTCTAGGAATGTCGATTCCGTTGGAGTTGTAAATCCCGCCGTGAATGTCCGATATGGCGACCACCTTATACCCGGCTTCATGAAGTAAACGAGCCCCGATGCCCCCGACGTTTCCCGAGCCCTGCACCACAACTCGGGTGCTTGGTGGACTCATCCGGAACCGCCTAACAGCTTCATTCACTACAAAAAGGATGCCGCGACCGGTCGCTTCGCGACGTCCGGAGGAGCCACCAAGATCGATCGGTTTCCCGGTTACGACCGCAGTGACTGTATGGCGAGCGTGCATGGAGTACGTGTCCATAATCCATGCCATTGTTTGCTCATTTGTGTTCATGTCGGGCGCGGGTACATCTTTCTCGGGCCCGATGAAGTCCAGGAGTTCGGCGGCATAACGGCGGGTCATACGTTCCAACTCGCCGATCGACATCTGCTGGGGATCACAGACAATGCCTCCTTTAGCACCACCGAATGGAACGTTCACAACCGCACACTTCCACGTCATCCAGGCAGCCAGGGCACGGACCTCGTCAAGGTTAACGTCCGGCGCATACCGAATGCCGCCTTTGGCTGGGCCGCGCGCAAAATTGTGTTGCACCCGGTAGCCTTCAAACACCTGGATTCGACCAGAATCCATTCGCGTCGGGATATAAACCTTTAACTCCCTATTGGGGACGCGCATCACTGCATATAGATCTGGATCCAAATCCAGTAACTGTGCGGCGCGATCGAATCGCGACATCATCGATTCAAATGGGTTCTCTTCCTTTATTTCCCGAATGTCATCAACAAACACTGTGCTGTACATGCTCGACATTGCCATTCTCCGGTCGTGACTTTTCAACGCCCCGAATCACTCGAAACTAACACCTCGTTCATCGCGCCACTGCGAAACCCATTCAGATCAAGCGTGACATATTTAAATCCAAGCTCACGGAACCGACGTGCCAGTTCCGCAATAATGTCGCGATCCAGCGCCCGGTCCATCTCATGAAGTGAAATCTCCAACCTCACAAGACTATCGTGGTGGCGAACACGAAACTCGCGAAAACCAAGTTCCCTCATGATCTCCTCACCACTATCAATTGTCGCAAGTCGCTCGATAGTCACAGGTGTCCCGTACGCGATACGTGACGCAAGACAGGGGCTCGCCGGCTGATCCCAGGTGGGTAAGCCGGCGCTGTTGCTAAGGTCTCGAACTTCCGCTTTGCTCAACTCAACCTCAATCAACGGGCTGCGGACGTTGTACTCGCTAGCGGCCGCACGCCCGGGACGATAATCACCGACATCATCCGTCGTAGATCCATCTACGATTGTTTGTATCCCAAGCTCCTGAGCGATTGCAGTCAGCTGACGGTACAGTTCATCTTTGCAAAAATAACAACGAGTTGGTCCATTTGCTACATAGCTTTCGTTGCTCAGCTCTTGAGTAAATATGACCCTGCGGTGAAAACCAAACTGCGTTGCGAGCTGGTTGGCTTGTTCACGTTGGTAACCCGAAAGGCTTGCCGAGTCACCAGTAATGCAAAGAGCTTTGTCGCCGAGTTCAGCGTTGGCAATATAAGCAACGTAGGTGCTATCGACACCGCCCGAGAAGGCCACGATGGCCGAACCGATTTCTCGGAAGAGCTGTCTCAGCCGTGCTTCCTTAGCTAGCAGGATCTGATTGTAGGAGAGTTGAGGATGCTGGAGACCTTCTTCACTCGTAGGACAGTTCACGTGGGCCTTCTAATATTGGGAATCAGCGGCAGGATGACTATATCTCGCTCAGCTGTATTGAGATTGCCCGGCGATGTTAGCGTATCGGTGAAGACAAGCGCAACCAGTCGACTCTCTTGCATGGCTCTGTTGCGAGAAGGGTGGTGCCTGCGCTGTTCAGCCCTAACCTCAACCGAATTTGTGGGTCTAAAGCCTGGGCATTTAGCTTACGTCGCTCTGCCCAAGATACGCCGCAGAGCCGAAATCTTACGACGCGCATTAGCTTGCTACCACTCTTCTTCAGACATTCAAAGCGGGCAATTTGGACGGTATAAGTTTCGGCGTGATAAGATCCATACTTCCCCAACGTATCTTCCTAGGGAAATCGACCTACTTCGCATGCTGTATCTGCTGGATAGGGAAAAGGCTCATGCACCATTCGCGCTAGTCTACTTATTAGTGACAGCGATGGTGATGGTGATCTTTTTCCGCGCGGTCGCTTACTCGCAGACTGAGACGCTCGACGAGAATTCCTCGGACCCTGTGAGGTTGTTTGAGCGCGGACAGAGCGCTCACGCTCGCGGTGATTTGGAAAAAGCTCTTGAATTCTACCAAGAGGCACTTAAGGTTCGTCCAGAATTCCCCGAAGCCGAATTTCAACGGGCGAATGCATTGGTTGGACTAAAACGGTTTCCGGAAGCTGAACAGGCATTTCGGAGTGCCATTCAACTTCGCCCCAAGTGGTCACTCCCGGAACTTAACCTCGCATCACTCTTAATCCGACTTGAAAAAGATCAGGATGCTGCTGTGCTTCTTCGTCAGGTCTTAACGAGGGAACCAGAAAACCATTCTGCCCTCGGTCAGCTCGCTGAATTGCGACTACGGGCTGGTGATTCAAAGGAAGCTTTGGCACTGGCCTCGAAAGCAACCAAGAGCAATCAAGCCCCATTATCTGTTTGGATTGTGCGAGCGATGGCTGAACGCGCAGTGGGCGCAAGGGTCGAAGCCAATGAGAGCCTGAATCACGTTCTCGCAAACGAGCCCAACAATGTCCCCGCTCTGATGGAACGAGCGGAGCTGTTTCTGGACGCAAGTAATTATGAAGCTGCTATTAACGACCTTAGTGCGGCCAAACAGCTTACTCCGGGGGTGGATAAAGCGATCTCTTCGCGTCTCGCCTATGCTTACGAGAAAAACGGAAATCCTGATGAGGCTCGGCGAGTTGCCGAGGAAGCTGGTCTTCTTACGTTACCTGCGGAACCAACATCAAACGGTTCGGTCACTGGTTCACCGGAAGAGATTGCTGCCGCGAATAGCGAGGATCCGTCAATTGCGCGGAAGGCGTTGTTGTCGCTCATCGAAAAAAACCCTAAGAGTGCTATGTTACTGGCACGTCTCGGCGCATCTTATCGCACCGAGGATCCGGATCGTTCGCTGTACTACTATCGCCGTGCGTCAGAGCTGCAACCACAAAACGTCGAATACGCGATCGGGTACGCCTCAGCTCTCGTACAGGCACGTCGGTTTGTTGATGCCGTACGAATCCTTAGAAGCGTTCTCTCCGTCGAGCCCGACAACTACACAGCGCATGCAAATCTTGCGACCGCGTTATATGCTGTGAAGGACTACCCGGCAGCGCTTGACCAGTATCGATGGATCGTCGAACACAGGCCCGAGGCGGTCATTGCCCTATTTTTCATCGCGACGGTCCACGACAACCTGGGAGAGTTTCAGGAGGCTCTTACAGCGTACGAATCGTTCCTTGCAAAGGCGGATCTACAAAAGAACCAATTGGAAATTGAGAAGGTGAAACTGAGACTTCCCACTTTGAAAAGGCAGATTGAATTAGGGCAGGGGAAAAAGAGAAAAGCCTCGGACAAATCTACAAGAGTACAAAAACGGCCATAGGATGATCAGCGTTCGGTATTCAGTTTATTTCGTTCATGCTTGTGTCTTCGCAATCACCATGTTCATATGTGTGGCTGCAGTCGCTCAAGAAACTCAACAGCAGCCACCAACTGCGCCGCCGCCGCTTCGGGTTCTAACTCCGGAGGATCGTACTTTACTAGCGCAAACCAAGGACAACAAATCTCGGGTTAAGAAAACAATCGAGCTTGGTCAGATTCACCTTGCAAAGGCCGAGACCCACACGAAAGCCGAACAGTATTCCGAGGCATTAGCGGAACTGGGACACTACTGGGCATTAATTGAAGACGTCCTCAAGCACATTGGTGATCTTCCGCGTGACAAGGGTAAAACTCGTGACCTTTATAAACGAGTCGAGCTGGCATTACGCGCTCACGGCATTCGGCTTACGATCATGAGGCGCTCAACGCCCGCCGAATATTCTTTCTGGATAAAACAGCTGGAAGAGTACGCCCGCAACGGCAGAACCGAGGCACTGAACTCGTTCTACGGTAACACTGTCATTCGAGAAAGCAAACCCGGGCCATCCCAAAACAAGTCTGACAAGCAATCCGCCGGGGGACGCATACCTCCTGAAGAGAAGCAGCCATGAAGATTCGATTGTTGGCCCTCTTGTTCCTTTGGGTCGCGGCTACTGTAGCCGTCACTGCATTTCAAGGCCGGGATCATCTAACTCCGCAAGAAGAAGAACTGATTAAGGACGCTCAGATCCTCGACAAGCGGATTGAGATTTTCGTAAAGGCGGCGGAGCGTAGATGGCTAGCTCTAAACGGCGTGGATGGCGCTGCGGCAAAGCAGCTCAAAAAAGATGCCGAGAAGTGGGGCGAGTTGCCGGCCGGGTCCCGAGCAGAACTAGTGCGCGACCTGGCGAAGATACTGGACGAGGCGATTACCAATATTGACGATGTTAGTTCTCACGATGACCGTAACCCACTGATCCCCAAAGCCCTGCGAAAGCTGGCCGCAGAGACAACCGTTCTGGTCGATCGATTGAAGCCTTTGTATTCGCAAGCAAAGGGTGAGGCCGAGCTTGCCAGTTTCGCAGAGTTCTTCGAGAACGCTGAATCGATAATTGAAGCAGCCAACAAACTCCCACCACCATCTGACAAAAAAGACAAGAGCAAAACGAAATAGAAAGGCGCAGCGCGATTCTCACACTGCGCCTCGAGTCTGACTGCCTTGCCGTTAGCTTCTTTTGCGGATGGCGGACATTACTTGTTTTGCCTCTGCATCAATCGCAGTACCCGCACTGGTTTCGTCACCTTCTTCCTTCGCGGTTGTCGATGCTTGGAGCCTGGGTGAGCTTTCTCCCACGGCAAACAACCTGAAGTCGAGCCGGGCCTCAGTTTTATTTATCCCTTCAACACCGGCGACGCGCCCAAAGACTCCGCCTAGTTTCTTGGCGGCGGAGGTCTTAAGGGCTGCGATGTCTGTGTAGAGAATGAAATCGCACTGCTTTATTTTAGCCTCCGCTTCCGCCTCACTTTGTGATATCGCATTGAGCGCAATAGCATCGATTCCAGTTGCATCAATGTTTCCGATCAATCGATCTCGGAGAGCGTCTGTGGAAACCTCTTTACCAGACCGGTTATTGATGTGTATAACACCCACCCGGAGCGTTCCTGATTTTTTCTGGTCAGGAGTGGTCGATGATACAGAGGGGTTCGGTTCATTTGCAGCTGGGTTACTCGATTGCGCCATCAATTCCGCCACAGAAGGCGTTGCATAAAACTCCTGAGTACTCTTGGCCTCTGTGTAGTCCGCGGGGATGTCGAACAGCGCTGCATCGAGGGGTTCCCGGGAAAGCTCAACCACCTCTTTCGTGGTAGTAAACATTGCTCGTCCATCCGGTCCGTACATAGTCATGGTCTCGATTAGCGGATACCCGGTTTTGGCTGAACCCTGTCGACGAAACTGAACGCGGTCTCGACATCCCCCTTGCGAGACGGGCTGTCTGGCCATCTGCACGCTGCCCAAGTCACATTCAACTCCATAAGAGAGATCGATATACCAACCGTCAGTCTCGATTTTCTGGTTAATCGGGTGGCATGCATCGGGTGACGACTCCATGGTCATTGTCGTCTTAACGTGCCGCGCTGTGAAACCAAACATCTCTTTTCGTTCGCCAGTGTCAGTAGCGGTGGACGTGTAGGTGACGACGCCTCCGCGAGTCACGGGCTGGGCAACAACGGTCGTGGGTTGCTGAGACGTGACTCCGGCGGCGTTACTCTCCATGGGAGTGACAACATACTTCTTAACTCGTTCGCTCAGCTGAATGGTGCGTTTTAGATCGCACTGCGTAATATTCACAGTGTCCATACCACTGCCGGTACGCATTTCGTTGCGCTCGCGCGATCCTTTGATCATAGAAATGCTCTCGTAGGTTTGTCCCGCAGACGTCGTTTTGTATTTGATTCTCAGGTTCTGAGCCGCTTGATTTGAGACGGGCGCAGGCCCGCGACGCTGCTGGCCGCTTGCCAGAATTGTTGAAATGATTAGGGCGAAAACCAGGACCGTACTGACACCCAAAAGCCTTTTTCTCATTGTTATCTCCTTATAGTTCGGTGAATCCTCTTCTTCGGTTAACGCGAGAAACAACAGCAGAATTAATCTCGCGCATCTCTCAGCGTAGCCGACGTCCGCCGGATTGCCGTCACAATTCGGCTGAGCGCTTCTTTAGCGTTAGCTTCATTTCCGTCATCGATAGCTTGACGAAAATCAGGCAGCGGCTGAGCAGCATAACCGGTATAAAAACCGGGTGCGTATACTTGGTGGCGATACCAGGGTCTGCCGCGCAATCCTCGCTCATCGATCAACCCACGCTCAGCCTGTAGCATGGCGTCGTTGATGCGCCTTAATCTCGCTCCTATGGAGCTGCTGGATTCGTTTGCGGCTTCCGCAAGGGCTGCCTTCCTGCTTTGCTCGAAACGGTGCGCTTCATTCGTAAACTCCTCCAATGCTGCGTTCATTTCGTTCTCGTTGAACAACGCCCCGAGATTGCGGGTCTTCGCCGTGCGTAAGCTCTCTTGAAAAAATCTACGAACCTCACTGGCGTAGCTCACATAGTCGAAAGGAAGCACTTCGGCGTCCGCCAGTCGAAGTGCAACCGTTCCCCACAACTGTCCCGCTGCAACATGGTACTCAAAGGTGGGATCACCAAACTGCGACATCCAGTGAAATGAGTCATAGGCGGAATGGTACACGCCGTAATCACCGCGAAACCCCATGTCAGCCGATGCGATCCCGAGATGTTGTATAAAGGGAGTGTAGTCCGAACCAGATCCCAATGGTCCAATCATCGGCTCAAATTGGCCCGGTGCATCACTTCCAATGGACTGCTCGGCGGCAGAACGTGAGTCCCGAGTTCGATCCGACCATTGTTGAAAAACACTCTTCCCCGTCTTTGGGTCGCGGATAGCGCGCGTAGAGGATCTAACTAGGTGCCACATTGATGGAACAGAAGATGCTCCGAAGTTTGGACCAGAAACAGCTGCATCCATATTTAGATAAGCAACCGCTTTTGTCTTTAACTCCTCGGCATATTCTTCAACCCATTCCGTTGACCCTATCAAGCCATACTCTTCTCCGTCCCAACTGCACAAGAGGATGGTGCGGCGTGGACGCCACCCGCTCTTCATCAAGACACCTAATCCACGTGCAACTTCAAGCATCGCCGTACTGCCGCTGTTTGGATCCACAGCTCCGAATGTCCAGGCATCCCGATGATTTCCCAGCATTACCCAACGGTCGGGTTCTTCGTTGCCATCAATGCGCGCGATCACGTTCCAGATCTTGCGAGTTTGATAGTCCATTTCGGTTTTCAGGCGGACCTTGACCTGATCCGTGCCACCCACGTGGTAGGCAAAAGGCAACCCTCCCTGAAATCCCCGGGGACGTAGGGGACCACCAAGTGCTTCAAGGAGTTTGCGGGCCTCTCGATAGGAGATGGGTTGTACGGGAAGCCGGGTGAGGTTAGTCGCCTCCTCCATTTTGAGGCGGGGCACACCAGGCACCGATGGTCTGGCCGGTGTCAGTGGATCCCCGGGGTATTGAAAAATATATTGGACTGATCCCCGTTGTGCAGAAGCTGGTGGTCGCCACGGACCCCGCGGATAGACATCACCCTGCATGTAACCATCGTCAGCAGGATCTGAATAGATGATCAGTCCCAGAGCGCCGTTCTCTTCCGCTACTCTCGCTTTGACGCCGCGAAACGAGTTACCGTAGCGAGCCAACGCTATCCGGCCTTTGACTTTGACACCCAACTTATCTAGCGCCTCGTAATCATCAGGGAGTCCGTAGTTCACATACACAAGTGGCGCTGTCACGTCACCGCTTGCGCTGTAACCATTGAAGAGTGAGATTATGTCGGAGTGACTTGAGCTCGGATCCTCTGGTATTGCAGCTTCGCTAACACTCAAACGCTCACGCCGGGGCGACACAAGCTCGACGACAGCAGGTCGTTTTGGATAGGGGAGCAAGACTTCGTATTCCTTTAGATCGGCCGCTAAGCCATACTCCCTGAACTGATCGCGAACGTAGATAGCGGTGTCATAGTCCGCTTTGGTTCCGGCTACATGGGGAACCGCGGTCAATCGTCTGAGGTGTTCACGGGCACTCTCGCGATTGGGAACCGCTCGAAACTTAACCTCCCGGTCCTTTTGGGCTTGAAGCTGCTTTGCGGTAAATCCGTCGATCTGTTCAAGGGAATGATCGACCTGAGCACCGGACGGTACCGTTTGAACGACAAGAATAACGACCAAAAGCCCTATCGCACAGCGGCGGTAAGAGGGATTCAAGGTATCATCTCCAGACGGACTGAATCGAAAAGCGAACGAACATTAGTTTGAGAAGTTTCGTAAGGTCGATAGAGATTGGCGAAAGGAGTCTGCTGATGGACAGTCGTTATTATCCCGGTGTGGAAGCCGATGCTCCTACACTGGTGTCGGAGTTGCGCACGCTGTTTGATGATGATTATGAAGTGCAAACGATGCAAGTTTCATCCACGACTGTTTTGCAGGCACGCAAGTCTAGCACGCTTCGCGATCTGACCGGACTTTCGGCGGGGCTCACGATCAAGATCACTTCCGAAACCGGTGGAACTCGGGTTGAGATCGGAATGCAAAAATGGTTTGACAAAGCAGCTGTTGCTGCAGTCGCCTTGATCTTATCCGCGGGTGTGCTGGTTGCGCTACCAGCGTTGGGTGCTTACTGGCAGTACAAGATCACAGAAGACGCCTGGAAGCTGATCGAATCGCACATCGCACGTTTGGCTGGAGGTTATGTTCCACCCCTGCCGGGACGCTGCGGAACCTGTGGGGCGACCAACAGTAGTGGCGCAGATTTCTGCTCATCCTGTGGCGCGAATCTGCGTGTTGCTCGCAACTGCCCTTCTTGTGGTGCACTGCAACGAGAGATCACGGCGCGGTTCTGTAACCGTTGTGGCAAACCTCTCGGCTAGCGCCGATCCCCCCGCTCGACCTATTACCTCCGACTACCTATCAGTCGTGTCGCAATGCCATTACTGGATCAATTCGCGCGGCACGCGCTGCTGGATATAGAGCAGCCAGGATGGATACCAGGAGGGCAAATAAGATGGCCCCCACAGATAAGTATGCTGGTAATGAAAAGAAATCGATGAATGACGCTCCTTGAGGTTTGAGGATAAACCGATAGGCCAGTCTGTTGGCCAGACCATCTACGCCCCAGGCGAGCAACGTCCCCAGCACTCCACCACTTAGTCCGATTACTGCCGCTTCCACAAAAAAGATGAGCTTGATTTCGCGATCTTCAGCGCCGATAGCCTTCATGATTCCAATCTCACGCGTGCGCTCGAGGATTGACATGATCATCGTATTCGCGATTCCAAACGACGCTACCAGTAAAGAAATTCCTCCCAACAGACCAAGCACAGAATCGATGATCAAGAACACTGTGCGAATCTGGTCCAGCTCATCGACGATCGAGAAGCTGCCAAATCCCAACTCGGTCAAGCGCTGCCTCACACTGGTCATCACCACAGGATCTGTCACACGAATAACAGCAGAATCGTAACCCTCTTCTCCAGCATCGCTGAGCATGCCACTCTGGCGCGCGAGCTCAAGTGCAACCTCCCCAATCGGAGAACGATGCTCACGAGTCCATGACCGAGCGACAGGCAGCGGTACATAGACGGCGGCGCCAGGCATCAACCCCCGAAGGCCGCCTTGACCCGCTCCTTCTCGAACTTCTGTGCTCAGTACTCCCGCGATGCGGAAACTGCGGGCCACCAGTGAAGAAGCGTTCGACTCGTTGGGAGTTTCGTCCTCCAATGGAATACCGAAAAAGTTGGGAAACCCCTCTTCTGCGTTTTCTGCTGTTCCCTGAGACGTAGAAAGAAAATCCAACGTCTTGCCAACAGCGTCCTCCGGCCTCTCAAACCCGAATGCTTTCACGAGACGCTCAGTCACCACCACCTCATCGGACTCAGGCGAACTGATCATCCGGCCGGCGGCAAACTGTTGAAACCTGGTGGAAGAGTTCGGGACATTCGCGCCACCCGCAAACTGCGTGAGTACTCTTTCATTTGCTCGGATGTAAACGGTGAAACTGATGTTGGGCTCGACGTACGCAACCCCGGGAATCGCAGCTATCTCAGCTATCGCGGCCTCATCGAGAATCCGGGTTAAGGTTCCGTCACCACGCCGTCGATTGCGTCTCTGTTCTCCCTCCGGTTCCTCACCCCGAAATCGAGCTGTCGCAAGGCTGCTTAGACTTCGACCGAATACCTGGATTTCATTGAAGAGGTCCAGTGCCTTAAACCGTGCAAGCATGTTTTGCTGCAACCCCAAGCCAAACGACACCATTGTCACAATTACGGCAACACCGACGATGACCCCCATAGTCGTGAGAGCTGCGCGCAGCTTCGCTTGTCTGAGGTTTCTAAGCGCCAGTTGAAGGATGTCCAGGAAGCTCATCGGCAAAAAAGATCAATGGGGACTGAAAACGTGTCGCACTGCGTCAGGTGTCCAGTCAGCGAGAGATGCTGTTACAACATCCGCTCCGGCGTTTCGCAAATCCGCGGCTGATACTGTGTTTGTCACACCAAGCGTCTGCATACCAGCCGCTCTCCCTGATTGTATTCCGGGCGGAGAGTCCTCAATGACGAGACACTCACTTGACAACACTGGCAATTTCCTTTCCCTGCGACAAATCTCGTTTAGCCGGGCCAGCGCAGTGACATAACAATCGGGGGCAGGTTTGCAGATCGTCACGTCGTCGGCGGTTATGACAACGGTGAAATAGTCGGCCAGTTTCGCCCGAGTAAAAACGTACTCAACCTCAAGCAGATCCGCCATACTCACCAGCCCAAGGGAATAAAAGCGCGACGTAGCTTTGATGAAAGTGATAATGCCTGGAAGCAGTGGTAACTGATTCTCAATAAGCTTGCGATGTGCTGCAGCTTTTTCCTGATAGACCTCAAACATCAACTCGTCCCTAAATCTACCTGCCCGTTCCAGGGCGACTCGCACAAACGTCTTGTCGTCCATCCCAAGAGCAGCAAAATATTGAGCTTCGGTCAGTTCGATGCCACGCGCACCCAACACCTGTTGATAGGCGCTCATCTGCAACCGCTCGTCGTCGATTATCACGCCGTTGAAGTCGAAGAAGATGGCTTTGATCATAATGTTGTTTGCCTTTAGTCCGCGACCTTTGATCGGCGTTATTTACTCCCGAGCATTGGTCAAGCGAGCATTCTGCTCCTCAAAAAGGCGTGGTAAACGTTCGCTCTCCAGAACATCCAGCCGGCGTAACACTTCTGCTAAAGAAAGTTCGTTCTTGAGGTTGACGCGATAATCGAGATCCGCCCGCAGTCGATCTTTCTCACCCTGCCGGTTCTGCGACATCATAATTATTGGCGCCTGCATCCCGGCAACGACAGCTAAGACAAGATTGAGCATTTGATAAGGCGCCGGATCGAACCCTCTAATCAGAATGTACGAATTGAGGATTATCCAAAAGATAATCAGACCAATCGACGCACCGATAAATTTCCAACTACCGCCGAATTCGGCAATCATGTCTGCCGCCCGGTCGGCCACTGTCGATCGCGCCGCCTCCTCTTCATTTGCGTTTCGAGACACGCGCGACCGCAAAAGCTCATCTGTGCGGCGCAAACGATCACTGAGCGCGCCAAGCATCTCAAGGGCCACATCAGGGTTGCCCCGAACAAAGGCGATGAAATCCTTGCGCAAAAGAATCGCAAACCGTGCGTCCTCGATAACCCTGGCGTCGGCCGAGCGACTCCGACCGTCGATCAAAGCCATCTCACCAAAAAAATCACCCTCCGCAAGATCTGCCAAAGTTACTTCCCGGCCATCTTCATCTTTGATGCTGATGCGCACACGACCACGCTCCAACAGATACATCGCGTCGCCTGAATCTCCCTTGTGAAACAGTTGCGTACCACTGCTGACCTGCTTTTCGGTCAGCAGGCTGCGTAATTCCGTCGCGGCATTGTCGTCAAGCGACGCAAACAAGGGCACCGAGCGCAGCGCCTCAAGAGTCATCTGCGGTTCGTTCGTCATATGTGTCCTCCCGCAAGCACATCGTCCACGGCTCCACCCACTTCCTCTGCCGGCGAGACCACCCGTCCGTCTTTCATGAACACAATTCGATCTGCGAAGCTGTGTGCCAGTTCATGATCATGGGTAACCATCAGAATCGACAGCGAATCATGGCTGACCATCTGACGCAAAAGGAAAAGCAGTTCGTGGGCGCGTGTTGAATCAAGGTTACCAGTCGGCTCGTCCGCCAGTAAGACGCGTGGCTGGTTGGCAAGAGCCCGTGCGATGGCCACCCTTTGTTGTTCGCCGCCTGATAACTCTGCAGGTTTGTGAGTCAATCTTTCGCCCAGACCGACCCTGCTCAAAAGCTCCTCGGCTCGCCTGGCCCGTTGCCTACCACGAATACCCGCGAATGCCAGTGCCAGTCCGACGTTCTCACTGGCACTCATTGTCGGGATGAGATTGAAGTTCTGAAAGATCATGCCCACCGAGTAACGGCGATAACGGGCCATCTGACGCTTGGATAATGGAGTTAAAGGTTTACCATCAAAGAACACTTCGCCAGAGGTTGGATGGTCCAGACCTCCGAACATATTCAGCAAAGTTGATTTTCCGGATCCTGAAGTGCCCTGGATGGCAACGAACTCTCCAGTGTTTAGCTCAAGCGACACCCGATCCAACGCGGTAACGCTGGTCACTCCCATCCGATAGATCTTTGAGATGTCTCGTGCTTCTATAATTGGAGGCATTTAGGAGATTAGTCAGCGCGAGACCTGTAGGAATTCCTTTGCCCGGTTGGCGACACGCAAGAGCTCAAACCGCTCGTTGGGAAACCCTTTGAGTGACATTTCAAATGGCTCGACCTCCAGTTCGCGATTGCGATCCGCGATGAACTCGCGCACATCAGGATCATCGTAAATCGCGCGGGAAATTATCACGTCGCTGCCTGTCGACAAGCCCTCGAGCCGCGCAGCCATGTTAACCGTTGAGCCGAAATAATCCAGCCGTTCATTCAAGGTTACTGCTATGCATGGTCCCACGTGCAGGCCAGCCTTGAGGGTCAAAGGCTGGCGATCGTTAGGCGGATGAGCCAGCAGCTCCTGTGCTTTCAGCATTGCTTTGAGCGCTCGGGCCGGTTCCCGGAACACTGCCATGACGGCGTCCCCAATGGTTTTCACCAAGGCGCCATCTTCCTCGGTGATAGCCTGCTTCAAAACATCAAAGTGGTTTAGTACCCGGCCAAAGGCAGTAGCATCTCCGATCTCCCGATAGAGCTGTGTGGAGTTTCTCAGGTCTGTGAAGAGCACTGTGAGGGTACCAACGGAAATTTGCTCACCTGCCCGCAACGCCTCAGTGGAAAACAGATCCCTAAAGATCTGAAGAGCGGTAACTTCCGCAGCGGTAGCGGCCTGATCACTCCAAGCGGTTCTTTCCATTATGAACAGTTGTTCGGCATCTGTGGCATTGACCAGTCGCAGATGCGTCTCACTTGCGGCAGAGAGATCTTCTTGATCCCATCCGGTCGGCGAAGCTCTAATGGTAATGTCTTGGTCGCCGCCGGCGACAACTTCGATTCTCTGTTCTCCTGGAAGGCCGAGTGTCCGAATCCGGTATCGTCCCTTCTCCAGCGGCAACGTCAACTGCCGCTCGGTCTCCGGCTGCAGCAGCTGCTGGGCCACGATATGCGGGGTGTGCTGAGGACTTCCGACACAATACATTCTCTGCTCAACTGTACGGACCGTTGCATTTGGACGAAAGGTAAGTTCTACAAATCTATCGAAATTGACATCAAAATCTATTTCGCATCCCGCGCAATGTCCTTTCGAATGCAGTTCCCTGAGAGTCGCACTCGAGTCCTGTGGGCCTCGGCACATTGGACACAAAAGGTCCCACTGCAAATCCAGCAATCCCACGCGAGTAGCTTGAAAGCACGCCTCCAACATCTTGCGACGTGGCTCGCTCCAGGAGTCAGCTAACGCGTAAGGTCTTATGCGCGCGAGATCAATGTCAGTCGCTCGTCCTACAAAGGAAGTCAGATTCTTTGCGATACTTGGCTCGACACCCTTTTCGATCAACCTCTCCGCTAGCAATTCCAATCTTCTTTTCTCGGCATCATTCGGCTCGCGCTCGCTGGTCATGAGACGCTGAAGGTCGCCCTCCTGTGCCAGCCGGTCATACTCTCGAAATGCAAGGGCGAATCGACGAGCACTGATCAAACCGATCTGCAGTGGTATCACCAGCAGTCCCAAAACCGAGTTTGGCGTCGCCCAAACCTGGTAGATGATCATGGTCCCGCCTTCCGCATGCGCTCTTAATTCAACCTGTACCACCAGAGTTGCAATTGGACCGCTGGAATAGTTTCTTGTAACGCCAATGCGGTACGGACGGACCCACTCAAAGGGAAGCTCCTCCCATTCGACAGGAATACCAAATGCGCTCAATCGTAAGCGCCGGCGTCCGCTGTTGGAGCGGGCGCTTTCACCAGTCAGCTGGTCTATGGATGGGAGGCCCGTATCGCGGTTGAACCGGTTCGTATCTGCGGCAAAAGGCCAAAGCTTTTCCGGTGTGGACTTTAGATCATATTCCCACCGGTAATGGAATTCGCGATAGGACATTGGACGACAGGCGCTGGCTTTGCGAGACAGTAGACGGCTACAAGTTCACGCCTTACGCGGCGAATAAGGACGGAGAACACCACCTGCACACGTTTAGACTTCTTTGTACTCCGAGTCAACGTCTTCGGTCGATGAGGCGACGCGATAGTTCTTTGACTGTACTTGTTTTGTGATCAGGAGATCGTCCTTGGTTTTCAGTAAGTCCGCACGGTTGTAAACAGACAACTCAAAATTGTAGCCGTGAGTGATTGCGTCCTTCGGGCAAGCCTCCACGCAGTAGCCACAGAAGATGCAGCGACCATAGTCGATGTTGTAGACCTCTGCATAGCGCTCATCCACTCCTATGCGTTGATCGGGTGGACGCGGATCATCCTTAGCAACGATATAGATACATTCGGAAGGGCAAGCGGCGGCGCAGAGGAAGCAGGCTACACACTTCTCGCGCCCTAGTTCATCAACGTGCAACAGGTGCTGCCCGCGGTACCGTGGCTGAACTGTAACTGGATCGTCTGGATACTGAACAGTCCATTTTCCCTTAGGGATATATGAAAGTGTCACTCCCATTCCTTGAATGATTGCTTTGGTAGATTCAATTACGTCGGTAATGATTGACATGAACAACTCTATCCTGTGCCCAGGTTAAAACCCCGGTGGCCTCATTATAAAGTAGTTGGCGGAGGTCCGCTGCCCGGCCCCTCCACTCTGCTAATCTCCGACCCGATGGCCTGCCACCGCCCATCGCGCCAAATAAACTTATCAGTAAACCGAAATGAAAGTTCGTTTCCTCGGGCGACGAACTTAACCGTTCCTGTCAGCGTCGCGCGGTCGCCCCGTAGCACAACCTTAAGATCGTCAAAACTCCAGTCTTGAGTAACGGTGTCTCGTTCGATGGTTCGTATGTACTCAGCCTTGCCGATAACTTTCCCGTCGAGATCAGTTCCCACATAGTCTTCAGCCAATATCTCATCAAGCTTCTTTTTGTCGGCATTAATGTTGGCAACCGTCCATTCATGTTCCAAATCCGTCAGCGTGGACAACACTTCAGCTTCATCTGTGGGAGGCGATGATTCATTGCTGGCGCTCTCTGAATTACTGTTGCTTACTTCAGCTCCTGAGTTTGAATTGCCTTCATTCGCGTTGAGGTTGGAATTCCCGGTTTCTGACCTAACGTTTGAGTTTACGGTGCTCCGATTTGAGTTGGGACTCAACATTCTCGGCAGCATCACTGCCGCCACAATACCCAGTCCGACTAGTCCGAGGAGAAGCGCAAGCCCGATCCCAAGGACCCAGGGCCAAACGCGCCGCCTGGGCTTTACGGGTGGAACGTCCGACGGCGGCGGTTGGTAGGCCGGAGAATTCCAGTCACGCGGTCCGTATTGTTCAGTAGGAGGAGGCTCCGAGCCATGACGTGAGGAAGGCGAAACAACAGTTTCTTCCTGCTCAGGCATAGTTGCGAGCGGCGTCCCGTCATCCAGACAAAAACTGAGGTTATTGTCCTCAAAGTTCCGATTGCAGGTAGGGCAGCGTTTCATCCGGTTAAAAATTATCGTATCTGACGAGCTCGAGATGGCTGAAAAAGTAAGCTATCTCGATCGCGGCATTCTCCTCTGAATCAGATCCATGAACTGCATTTTCGCCAACCGAAGCTCCGAATTCCTTTCGCAAAGTACCCGGGTCTGCTTTTGCAGGGTCGGTGGCACCCATCAAATCACGCCAGGCCTTCACGGCGCCTTCCTTCTCAAGTGCCATGACAACGCATGGTCCACTGGACATGAACTCAGTTAAGCCAGCAAAGAAGGGTCGCTCGCGATGCACTTCATAAAACCCTTCCGCCTGAGCACGTGACATGTGGATCAGCTTCATTGCTCGAATGCGAAAACCGCCATTGCTGATGCGTTGAATAATTTGACCTGTGTTCCCGGCCCTGACGGCGTCAGGTTTCACAATTCCAAACGTTAGATTGCTCATGAGTGGTTTGGTTTCTACTTATTGTATCGATTAACCGAGTGCCCGTTTCATTGCTTTGCCAATATCTGCAGGTGACTTCACTACATGGATTCCTGCTTCTTCGAGGGCTGCCATTTTCTCCGCTGCGGTTCCTTTGCCGCCGGCGATGATTGCACCCGCGTGTCCCATCCGCCTTCCCGGTGGCGCCGTTTGGCCGGCAATGAATGCCACAATCGGCTTCGAAACGTTCTCCCGGGCGAAGGCAGCGGCCTCCTCCTCCGCAGTCCCCCCGATCTCACCGATCATCACGATACCAACCGTTTCCTCATCAGCCTCAAATAGTGCGAGAGCATCAACGTGTGAAGTGCCGACGATCGGATCACCGCCAATGCCGATAGCCGTCGATTGGCCCAGGTTCAGAGCTGTTAGTTGACCGACAGCTTCGTAAGTTAGTGTTCCAGATCGCGAGACAACTCCTACCCGTCCTTCCTGATGGATGTGACCGGGCATGATACCAATTTTGCATTTACCCGGTGAGATGATACCGGGGCAGTTTGGCCCAATCAGTCGGGTCGGCTTATCGGCGAGATACTCTTTGACCTTGACCATGTCGAGCGTCGGGATGCCCTCGGTTATGCATACAACCAGGTATATACCTGCATCGGCCGCTTCCATGATCGCGTCACCAGCAAATGCGGGAGGTACGTAGATCACTGACGCATTTGCACCGGCTTCTGAAACCGCATCAGCTACTGTGTTGAAGACCGGAATCCCTTCGTGAGTTGTACCACCTTTACCTGGAGTTACGCCCCCGACTACCTTCGTGCCGTACTCAACCATCTGCTGTGTATGAAACGTACCTTCTTTCCCAGTGATGCCCTGCACGACTAGGCGCGTACTTCCATCTACTAGAACGCTCAATTGAGTCGGCTCCTCGCGAAAAATTGAGATTTGAGAACGGGCAGTATAGCAACCGCCTCAGACATGGCAAAGTGAGGGATCGTGGAGGGATAGCAGGGCATGTAACGATTCGCAATTGCCGATAGCGATTGTCAATCTTTGCGCTGCAGCCCTTCAAACAACTTGGAACCTATCTCCGTAGTTCGGGACAGATGTGTTCCAGCCGTATCGCTGCTGAATGTGTCCTGCCATTGCTTCTGCGGCATGCGGCTCGCCGTGCGTTAGGAAGGTCATTCTTGGAGCGGCGAGTCCCTTGAGCCATTGCAGAATTTCCTTCCAGTCTGCGTGCGCGGAAAAACTCCCGATTCTCTCGACTTGGCAACGTACCGGTATCCACTGACCCAGAATTTTTACCTCTGGTTCGCCATCCAGAATTCTGCGCCCTGGTGTCCCGGCCGCCTGATAACCAACAAATACAACTGTTGCGCTCGGTTCTGGAACCATGCGCAACGCGTGATGCAGAACGCGTCCACCCGTCATCATTCCCGAAGCACTGATAATCACTCGCGCACCTTGCACATCGTTCAACCGTTTTGATTCGCTCCGGGAAGAGCAGGTCATCATTCTATTCGTCCGCAATGGATGCTTCTTCCGTGCCACCACACTGGCGTAATCCTCGTCCTGCTCTTCGGTTCGATTCGAGTAAGCAGTGGTTGCTGCCGCAGCCATGGGCGAGTCTATGCACACCGGTAATATTGGGATCTGTTTCTCGTCCTCGAGTTCACGAATCAGGTACAGAATCTCCTGCGTTCTGCCAACTGCAAACGCCGGTATCAGAATTGGCGCCTCGTCTCTTGCGGCACGATTGATTAGGCGTTTCAGCGCTTCTTTCGGATCTTCAGGGTCGTGCTGACGATCCCCGTAGGTCGATTCAACCACTAGGTAGTCGCAAGCGGGTGGCGGCAAAGGATCACGGATGATTGGTTGGTTGTAGTGGCCCAAGTCGCCGGAGAACAGTACTCTTAGGCCACTGTCCTGCTGAGCTTCTCGATCCAACTCAACGAGTACCAGACTCGAACCCAGGATGTGGCCCGACGTCGTGAACCTGGCCTGGATCTTCTGGGCAACTTTTGTCGGTTCGCCGTTGTTCTTAATCGGCTTGACCAGCTTCAAAGCAGCAAAAGCATCTTTCTCCGTGTAAAGCGGCAATGCGGGGTGATGCTTCGTCAATTTGTGACGGTTGCGATAATCGGCTTCCTCCTCCTGCAGGCGCCCAGCATCTGGCAACATGATCTTCAATAGATCGGAGGTACCGCGTGAGCAGTAGATCGGACCAGTGAACCCCTGGCTCACAAGCCTGGGCAAGTATCCGGTGTGATCTATATGAGCATGAGTGATGAGAACAGCGTCTAGCGAACGGGGATCGAACGGAGGCGCCTGCCAGTTTCGCTCTCGCAGCTCTTTTATCCCCTGAAAGATCCCGCAATCGATTAATACCTTCGCACGATCGGTCTCAATCACGTATTTCGAGCCGGTAACAGTGCCAACACCGCCCCAGAATGAGAGTGTAGTCAAAGGATCTCCTACTAAGAAGCAATAGAGTGTGTTTGCTGTGCCGAGCGACGTCGCGGTCGATAGCCGAAGATTACTATAAACACGGGAATCAAAAGTGCGAGGTTTCTGAGCGCGGTTTTTACGCCCAACTGACTGCCTATGATTCCTCCAAAGCAGCCACACTCCAGTGGTTCGCCGTTTAGTACATAGACGTAGTAGAGCGCATAAGCGGCAAAACCCAATAACATCAGTCCAACCATCAGCGCTCCAAGCCTAATGGTCCAAGGCAAGAGCAAAAGAGCTGCGGCGAAGACCTCAGCCACTATCACGGCAATCGTGACGGGCCACATCCAGCGCGCGTAATCGAATCCCGACGCGCTAAGTAACTCGGCAACGTTAGCGGCGAAACCCTTCACAATCGCGAGTTTGGCGCCGGCCGTAAATAAAAAAAGTGCCGCAAGCCCATATCGACTTAGCCGCTTGAGCCAGAGGAAAATCAATGAGGGTTGCGAGATTGAACCAGGTAGTGCAGCCGCAGCCCGATTCTGGAAATCCGCATCTAAAGTTTCGCGCAGCTCTTCAGCCATAGTTTTGGATCAAGCAGCCAGGGAGACAACTTTCTCGGCAGCATCCTGCATTCCATTAGCAACGGTGAAGTTCAATCCTGATTCGCGAATCACTCGTTGGCCCTCTTCAACATTCGTGCCCTCGAGACGCACCACAACGGGGACCTTAATGCCGAGGTTTCTTGCCGCCTGGACTACGCCCCGTGCGACCATATCGCAACGCACGATGCCGCCAAAGATGTTAATGAGCACTGCGTTGACGTGATGGTCTGCGAGAAGAATGCGGAACGCTGCTTCGACGCGCTCCTGCGACGCGCCGCCACCTACATCAAGAAAGTTCGCTGGCTCACCACCTGCAAGTTTGATTATGTCCATCGTGGCCATAGCCAATCCCGCACCGTTCACCATACAGGCTATGTTGCCGTCCAGCTTGATGTAATTCAGATCGAACTTTGAGGCTTCGATCTCCAACGGTTCCTCCTCGTTCAGGTCACGAAGATCCAAAAACTCCTTGTGACGAAACAAGGCGTTGTCATCAAAGTTAACTTTCGCATCCAGAGCAATCAAACGATTGTCCTTAGTTAATAGGAAGGGGTTGATCTCCAATAACGAGGCGTCCATCTGCTCGTAGGCTGTAAACAGCGCTTGCATAAATTTTACTGCCTGAGCTACCAGAACATTTGGAATGCCTAAACCGAAGGCGAGCTTACGGGCCTGAAATGGCCGGAACCCAACTGCTGGGTCCACAGTTTCTTTCAGAATCTTCTCCGGCGTTTTCGCTGCAACCTCTTCGATGTCCATCCCACCCGCCGCCGAAGCCATGAATACAGGCCGTCCCAAAGCGCGGTCCAGGACGACTCCCAGGTAAAACTCTCGATCAATAGGTAAACCTTCCTCAATCAAGAGGACACGCACCTGCCGCCCTTCCGGTCCGGTCTGGTGTGTCACCAGCTTCATCCCAAGCATCTGACGAGAAACCTCACGAGCTTCATCAGCACTCTTTGCCAATTTTACGCCGCCACCTTTGCCGCGACCGCCCGCATGAATCTGGGCTTTAACCACCACGACCTCAGAACCAAGTTCCTTTGCCGCATGGTAGGCCTCTTCCGGAGATCGAGCGACGAGCCCTCGTGGGACTGTCACGCCAAACTTCTTGAGTAACTCTTTTGCCTGATACTCGTGGATCTTCATCTGTAATTAATCACTCTCGTGAGTCGACTCTTTTTAAGAACGCGAGGGAGTTTAATCGGGCGTTGAAGTTGTCTGCAAGTTACGAGGTGGATTAGCCTAGCAAGAGACACGGTTTCTCGGAGGAGGAAACATGAGTGAAGTCACTGTGCACTCTATTAGAAATTTGCAGAACGAAGTTAGTTATGGCGATGGCCAGACGCTGATTACTGATGAACCAACTGCAGCGGGAGGTGACAATGCTGGTCCGGATCCCTACAACCTGCTGTTAGGAGCACTTGGAAGTTGTATATCGATGACGGTAATGCTTTATGCGCGACGGAAGGGGTGGAATATTGAGCGCGTTTCCGTACGACTAAGACAAGCAAGAATTCACGCAAAAGACTGTGAAGAGTGCACTGAAGCAACTGAAGGTTACATTCATCGAATAGAGCGCTCCGTCACGTTTGAGGGGAATCTCAGTGACGAGCAACGGGCGCGACTTCAGGAGATTGCACACAAGTGTCCGGTCCACAAGACTCTTACAAACCCGATCGTTATAACCGAACTGAAAGACAGGGGAGAATCAGATAGCCTGCCGGAGGAGACTTTCGGATAGAACTGTTCGGGGCCTCCAACATTGTAAGTTGAAGACCCCTGATTTGGTCGGGACGACTGGATTCGAACCAGCGACCTCACGCACCCCAAGCGTGCGCGCTACCAGGCTGCGCCACGTCCCGTTCTTTGAGCTTAGTATCGCTGCAAAAGTTGAATTGTCAATCGACCACGCGCACCCCACTATCT
>DATETN010000062.1:0-16747 GCA_035283645.1 Pyrinomonadaceae bacterium | reverse complement strand
ACGCGCCGTTGCGTCTTTCGACGCGCCCGTAGTGGGACTGCACAGGTTGCGAATACTCAATTAGCCAGGAACGCGGCGGAAAATATGACGACCAGCACCAGGGCGAAGGCGCCAGCGAGCGCGCGTCCGCCGCTTCTCCATCGCCCAGAGTGTTGGTTGTTCTCCGTCTCCTGCAGCAACGCGACAGGCTCTTTCAGCCAGACCATATGCGTGTAGGCCTGCATCTCATCAAGTCGCGAATGTACTGGAGCGTGGAATCGATTGTGGAAGGGATTGTGAAAAGGATCGTGAATTCGTGTTGTCGGCTTCATGGTTCTACTCCTAGATACCCTCGCTGAGGAACTCAGCGGCCGGGTTGGAGTCGGGAGGAGCAACGAACGTGCCGGATCCGTGATCTGATAGAAGTTCCCAGGTTTTGGGCCATTCAGCTGTAATCCCTGCTGGAATTAGGAGAAGGAAGTGCGCATTTACGGCGGCCAGTACACCACCTCGGGCAACTGCAGCCATACCCTTGGGTCCAGTGAGGCCTTCGGTGATCGAGGGTGCTCTTTGAACCACCACCGGACAAGCCGGTGGTATTCTTCAGAGGAACGGAGGTGATGAAGATATGACTCAACACATCGGTATCGTAGCAGGTAGTTCCGAGGGCGCTGCGCTCTGTTACCGCACGATTTGTTTGGAGGCGCCAGCCGTCATGGGTGAGCATAATCACCCCGAAATAACCATGAACTCGGTGCCCATGGCCCAATACATGCCCCAAATTCTGGCGCACGACTGGGAGAAGGTTGCGACGCTTCTGGCAGCTTCCGCGCGTAAGGTTGCGCAGGCCGGAGCCGACTTCGCCATCTGCCCTGATAACACCTACCACCAGGCGTTCAAGTACCTGATCCCTCAGTCGCCCATCCCTTGGCTTCATATCGCCGAGGCAGTCGCCGCAGAAGCTCACCGTTCCGGCTACGCACGGCTCGGGATTTTAGGGACGAAGTATCTGATGGAAGGGCCTGTCTATACCGAGGCGTTAGAGAAATTCAGAATAGAGAGCCAAATACCCGATGAGGCTGATAGGGAAAAGATCAATGAGATCATCTTCAAGGAGTTGGTCAACGGCGTGTTCCCGGAAATATCCCGGCTCTACTTCAATAAAGTTACCGAGAAACTCAAAGCGCGTGGTTGTGATGCGGTTGTATTGGGTTGCACCGAGATTCCTCTGATTGTGCGCCCTGACGACACGCCTCTACCCACCTTAGATTCAACGCGCCTGCTCGCGAGAGCTGCCCTGAGGAGAGCTCTTTGAATCATTGATTGCAAATTGGCGTTCAACTCTGGTAATGGCTTTGCAGCCGGATGTGATACTACGGCTCCGCCTGCCAGAAGCTGGTCAAAATCATGGGTTAATCGCGTGTATGTTCTTTCAAAGGGAGTCAAGCCGCACCGCGTTCGGGTACTTAGTTACACCGTGCCGTGCCATGAGAAGAAGCACTTCGGGCATTGCTTTGCTCTGCGTGTTTTAGTCAAGGACCTTTCGCGCAAGAAATCCTGTAGCTTACCCGGTTCGAGGTTCTCCGCTTTCTCCTCGGCGAAACTAGCTTTATAGGCAGCCTTCTCTTTGATGGTTAACAGATCGAAGTAGTTATAAAAGATGGATTTGGTTAGCTCATCCATTGGGCTCATAACAAAAAGGCGTACAAGCACTCACTGGGTGTCGTAGGCAACGTGCTTCGACACACAACCACCACCGACGAAACCGTGCTTCGATTCGCGCACGTGCGGTGTTTTGAAATCTCAGTCAGTCCTTTCCTCTGAGACCGTCACTTCTTGAACAGTTTTGCGAACGCCTGACGAGCATCCGTCGGCGTTCCTGACGAAGTTTCGCGCTCGACTACCGTCCGTGGCACAAACAGTTCGCAAGTGTTTTGCGCGTTCTTGTTCACTATCCGCGCAGTGATCGGTTTACGACATTCGAAACGTGAGCCCGGATCGAAATGTGTGCACTGTCGACAGGTGTGGAGGTCGGCATTGCACTTTGCACAAGAGCTATCGACATTGATGTTCGTCGGAGTCTTCGCTCCACACGCCGTGCATTTCACCGTCTCGCCGAACGGCATCATCCGCGGTGAGCGGGGGCCTTCACGATCACGAGGCTGCAACTGGGGCTTTGCTGATTGCGGCTCGTGACCACGTTCCATGTAGCCGCGCTGACGATACTTGCGATCGGTCATCTTTTAGCTCCCCTGATTTCAACAAACGCGGTGAAATCATAAGTGAAATTGAGACAATGCGAAAGATTAGCTAAGGCTCTAGACGCTTTAGAGTTGTAGTGTCAGTTTCAGCCTACCGCGAGGCCATGTCCAAAAATCACTCAAAGGACATCAATCCACAGATTACCCAGATTGCGCAGATTCTATTAGATTACCGCCAAATAAAAGGCTCTTCAGATTCCGTGCGCTTATGGATCAAATTGGCTCCCATAGTGCCGAATCTGTGAAATCCGCGGAATCTGTGGATGCTTCTGTAGCTGTGACCGTTACTAATATTCCATTGAACGCAGCGGTGCCGCAAAGAGCGTCGATTGTCAGACTGTCCGTTACGTCATTGATGCTCGAGCCAGCGTGTCGTTGCGCCACCTCTAATCGAATGCCGGGCCGATCATGGCCCCAGCCGTGCGGGATGCTTACCACTCCAGGCATAATCTCCTCGGATATCTCGACCGGCACCACTACGCTTCCTGCGCTTGATCTCACCTGGACGTTTTGACCTGATGCCAAATCGCGATCTGCGGCATCGCCAGGGTGCATGAGAAGAGTGCACAGAGGCTTCAAGGGATTGCGCTTTACTAATCTCTCACTGTTATGCATCCAGGAGTTGTTACTGCGCAGCTGCCTTCGTCCAATTAATCGCAGATGACCGTTTGACTGATGAGATGCACTATCAAAAAACTTTGCCTTCACACGTTCCACATCTTGCACCAGAACTTCTGGCGATAACTGGATGCGTTTGTCGGAAGTACGCAACCGCCCAGGCAAGCAGGGAGTCAATGGACCAAGATCGATTCCGTGGACAGCTTTCTTGAGCTTGCGTAAGGTCAAGCCAGAAACCTCAGAGTGCGCAGAGGATTTCGCAGAGGACGCTAAGAAAGACTTAAGTGAGGAAAAGGGGTTGAGCTCTCCGCCGTAAGGTCCAAAGCGTAAACCCAGATCGAGAATTCTTTCAGGACCGAAGAAACGTCTAGTTAACCCTCCCTTCACGCGTCCCAACAAGCTTCCCAATAGGCCGTCATGCTGCATGCGCGTTTGCAATTCCAGCAGGATCTCCCAGTCATCTCGCGCATCCCCGTCTGGTTGAAATAAAGCCGGGGAGAATTTCGCCGTGTTGCGGACTGCGAGGAGGTGAAAGGCGAGATCATAGTGTCCACGCTCGAGCGATGATGTCGGAGGTAAGATGATGTGCGCGTGCCTGGTCGTTTCGTTGATATAGAAGTCGATTGCTGCCATGAACTCAAGGCTCTCGAGAGCCCGATCCAACTCACGTCCGTTGGGCGTCGATAGCACCGGGTTTCCGGCATAGGTTACAAGCGCCTTTATCTGCCCTGGTCCATCGGTAAAAATCTCTTCGGCTAGCGCGACCACTGGCAACTCTCCAGCAAATTCAGGTAGCTTTCTCACCCGGCTGTGCCAGCGACCAAAACTTCCTCGCGGCGCTACCCCTTCGGGTGCTGACACAGGATCAAATGCCGGAAGCGTAAACATCGCACCGCCAGGCCGATCCAAATTGCCAGTCACGATGTTCAAGACGTTAATCAACCACTGACACACTCCCCCAAACTCCTGAGTACTGACACCGACTCTTCCATAACAGACAGCAGATTCCGCGGCCGCAAATTCTCTCGCCAGCCCGCGTATCTCACTCGAGCCGATTCCGGTAATCGATGCCACGCGTTCCGGCGTAAAGTCATGCACAAAGTTCTCGACAGTCTCTACGCCCTTGGTGAACGTAGCTACCTGGCCCAATCCAGTTAGACCTTCGTCAAAAACGACGTGCAGTAGGGCCAGCAACAACAGCACGTCTGTCCCGGGACGGATAAACAGATGGCGGTCTGCCAAGCGTGCGGTTTCGTTGTGACGCGGATCAATGAGTATTACTTTGCCTCCGCGCTGGCGAATCTTTTGTAACCGTCGGCCCATACCGGGCGCAGTCATCATGCTCCCATTTGAGACCGCTGGGTTCGCGCCGAGGATCAGAAAAAGGCGCGTGCGGTCGAGATCCGGAACGGGGAGAAGGAGTTGGTGACCGAACATAAGGTACGCGGACAGGTGATGGGCCAACTGGTCAACTGACGTTGCGGAAAACCTATTCCGCGTATGCAGACTGCGGATAAAACCCGGGGCGAATAGCAAAGCGCCATAGTTATGAACGGTGGGATTACCGAGGTAAGTTGCGATGGAGTTCCTGCCGTACTTAGCGTGAATGCGCTTGAGATTCTCAGTCACCTCATCAAAAGCATCGTCCCAGCCGATGCTTTGCCAACCGTGAGGAGTGCGGCGGACGGGATACCTGAGCCGTTCTTTATCGTAGTGAATGTCTTGTAGGGCAACAGCCTTCGGGCAAATGTAGCCTCGACTGAAAGGATCGTCTTTGTCGCCGCGGATGTTTAGACGCTGGTTGGCTTCAACACCGATTTCAATGCCACAGATCGCTTCGCAGAGATTGCAGTTGCGATAATGATGCGAGCTATTGTGGGCAGTCTTCATGGAGGATCAACATAACAGCGAAGGAACCTTAAAGACCCATGTCACTCAAATGCGTACGGGCACCTGCCAGGATCAGCACACACTCAGCAAGGGGAAAGTTTATAGAGTTGTTTGTGTGGGACCAGCTATTTCCTCGGGCCTGCGCAGAGATGTTCGATAAAGGCGTCCACGTCCACCTCGTTACCATATAGGCGTTGGCAGAGCTGGCGCTTGATCTCCGCCTGCGATAGTCCCGGAGGAAACGATGCCAGCACCATCGCGCGCGCAACGTCAAACATCCGGCTTCCCATTAGTACGCGTTCGGCGCCAGACCGAGCAAGCAATTTCTCACGCAGGAGGTGAGCAATCTCAGGCGATGTGTCACTCATTATGGCCCAGCGCCTCAGTTAGCAACTCGTCCAAGCCCAGCATCTCGGCATGGCTGCGCAAGTAGGTCATATCGCAGTCACGTCCGAGCAGGTTGGTTACATCTCTCAACTGCAATTCTGACTTCGATTCTCTTGCCCAATAGAGCTTAGAGAGGATCAGGTCTTCGCGACTAACAATCCAGGTCTGAAAGTCGCCGAGATTGACCTGCTTTCTTCGAGCAAACTCCTCCTGTCGGTACGAGTCGCTTTTAAGTACGATACAATCGACCTTTATGACTGCTTCGTTGTGGATGAGATTGAATATGGATCGCCGGGCGATGGCGTCGCTTACCACCTGAGGATCAAGGTAGTATTCCTTCTCAAACAAGCTCACTACCGTTTCGGCATCAGCCACCTCGAGAGCGACCACCAAGTCAATGTCGCGAGTCATACGCGGCTGTGCGTAATAGTTCACTGCCACGGAGCCAGTCAGCATATACGCTATTTCGGCAGATTCCAGCCGTTTAGAGACATCCCTCAGTACGTCGAGTTCATTCTCGATCATAACCCATCCGGCAGGTTCAGGCGCCAGCTCCTGAACGTAGATCGCCGTAGAACATTCTGAGTGTCGTCGAAATAATTCCCCCCGCATCGTCATAGGTTCGCTTGTTCCAAGATTGTAGCGGTATTGCCTTGGACACGCTAGCACCCCCCTTCTCTTTTTCAACAATACCAACTCAGAAGACGGGTGACACTCAGAACGCCTCAATTTCGATGAAGCTTCCGAGTCGGTAACGTTGAGATAAAAGAGGGGGGCGTCCGTCTCGTAGGTAGGATCTGAAAAGCACTACACACTGCCGTGTGTAGAATCGTTTTCTTGGACCACTCGACTGGAACACACTCAATAAATCCTACACACGGCACATTAACCTTTCACGGATGAAGATGGAAAACCTTGTTGATGATCTTCCATTCCCCGTCAACTTTGAGGAGCGTAAACATGTCCGTGAAGCGATGACCGGTCCAGTTATCGAGCTCTAGACGTACCGTCGCAACCGTCTCTGCCAGATCGATGCTCACAATGCGGCCTTGCAACTCGGTCGCTGGACCATTTTGATCATTCCAATCAAAAAGCTGCTGGATTGGCCCAGCGAATAGATCGGCGCCGACGTAGCCAAAGATTGTTGCACCGGGGTGGAAGGCAGGCTTCATGTCGGCGCCGCGGCCTGACTTGCCTCCCTCGATATAAGTCTGGACCGTCTTCGTTATTGCGTCATACTCACTCAAGCTGTTAGGCGCGTTGCTTATTAACTTCTCTGCGGTTTGCATAAAACACTTCTCCTTTATCGTAATTTGTGTTCAATTCGGATTCGTGGCATCGAGTCTCAATAAAGTGTGGAGTAGAACGTTTGTGCCATTCGTGATGTCTTCCGGCTTGGAAAACTCGCGCGGGCTATGACTGATGCCGTCGCGACTCGGGACGAAGATCATTCCCACAGGGCCGAGATTGGCGATTTCCTGCGCGTCGTGACCAGCACCGCTCGGCATTAGCTTTGTACTAAGCCCTGATTGCCTGGCCGAGTCGTCGATAAGGCGCCGGACACGTTCATCGGTGGGTGCTGGAGGCGAGGCATTGGTCTGCTTGAATTCAAACTTGGTTCCAGTTGCCGCTTCAATCTGGCGCACCTCATCCTGAATCCTTCCAAAGATCATCTGCACCTTGGCTGCATCAAGATCACGGAGACCAAGGCTGGTAGTGACCCTTCCGGGTACGACGTTGTAAGCGCCGGGAAAAGCTTGAATCTTGCCTACGGTTCCAACCTGACGACCGGGAATCGAGGTGACAATTCGGTTAACGGCTTCGATGTACTTCGCCGCTGCCAGCAAAGCATCGCGTCGTTGGTTCATAGGCGTTGTGCCGGCATGATTGGCGAAGCCCTCAACCGTTACGTCCCACCAATAGACACCGACGATGCCTTCGACGACACCGATGTCGATCTTCTCGTTCTGCAGGATGCCGCCCTGTTCAACATGCAACTCGACATAGACTGCTATGTCGCCCTTCTTTCGAACTACGCTGGAGAGTCGGTCGGGATCACCCCCGATGAAGCGAATGCCTTCGCGAATGGTCTTCTTGCTATTGGTAACGAGATTCAGATCTTTTTCTGTTAAGCCACGGGCCAACGCGATGCTCCCAATAGTTCCGCCCTCTTCATTTTGGAAAATGACGACTTCGAGCGGACGCCTAAGTCTCACACTGTTCTCATTCAGCGTCTGGGCCACCTCAATGGCGCCCATCGAACCTACCTGTCCATCGTAGCTGCCTCCTTCGGGCACCGAGTCGATGTGCGATCCAATCATGAGGGGCTTTAGTGCGGCGTTACTTCCCGGACGGCGTCCCAGGATGTTGCCCGCCGCATCAACCGAAACCTCAAGACCAGCTTCCCGCATCAGTTTCATGACGTACTCGCGCGCTTGCAGATCGGCGTCCGAATAGGCGACGCGATGGGTTCCACCTTCAGGTGTCTTACCAAACTGCGCGAGTTCAGTCAGGTGTGCGTTGAGGCGAGTACCGTTGACGCGAAGCTGTGAGGAGGTCTGTCCTCGCCACCAGACAACAGTTGGAACGGCAACCAACAAACTCAAGTTGAACTCTCGTCTATTCATCATCTTTCGAGACTAGGCTCCGATCACGTCTGGAGTTGCATGTCCGCTCTTTTCACAAAGATCCAGGTAGATCCCTAGTAGCGCACCAGCATCGAGCACACTCTCTACGTTTCCCGCTTCGTCCAGATTGAGGTTTGCCCCTCGAACCGCGAACCAGACATCGGTCACCTCTGTGTTGGTAACAGGCACATGGAGCGTATGGATTGAGCCGGCTGGCTCGTACAAGTACGAACCCTCCGTGTTGACTTCAGGGTACTCCAGATACTTCCACGAACCCTTGATCGTGAATGCGAAGACGTCGCCGGTGTGCTTGTGGCGTTGAATCGTTACGCCCGGCTGGAACCGGGCTCGAATCACCCAGAGTCCCGTCTCCACGTCGACCTGCAGCAGTTGGAAAACTACTCCTTCTTGATAGTCGACAAATGGCAAGTCCTTCTCTGCACGGTGCAGCGCCGCGGGAACGCCCGGCACTGGAGCTATTGCAGCCATGATAATCATCCTCCTAAGTGTTGGTTTGCTGATTTATTTCTCGAATGTTTGGGGCTCTTTTGGGAGACGCAAACACCATTTTTTGCTTAAGCCTAGTGTCCCGCGGCAGCAGGGAACCGCATACGCAGTACCAGGTCTTCAAATCGCGGATCGTCCCGTAACGCATCCAGTCGAGGGTCAACTCTTATGTACAGAAGCAAGTGTTCGCGATTCTCCAGGGACTGATCCAGCCGCGCGAAGGCTTCGTCCTTTTGGCCTAATTGTGTATGGAATGTTGCGGCGAGGAACGGTGACAACCCGTCTGACTGCTCAAGTGCAGTCATCGCTCGCAGAAATCCGGGCCAAGCACCGGCCGCGAAGCGTTCGCGAGCCAATTCTGCCAGCTCGCGTCTACCTGATAGCTCCTGGTATTTTACAAACGACTCCACACTCTCCGAATACTTGCGCGTCACCAGGTAAACACCGGACAGGCTGAGATAAGCCGTGCTAAACGCCGGATCCAATTCGAGCGTTTTTTTCAACTGCGCCAGGGCTTCATCATATCGCCGGTTGCAAAACAGAATGTCCCCGTACAAGCGGTTTAAGACTGCTGAAAATGGCTCAAGTTCAAGCGCCCGACGGAGAGTGGCCATCCCCTCTTCGTCACGGCCGACCCGATTGAGCATTACGCCAAGGTTCTGATGGGCCAGCGCGTAATTAGGGTTAAGCTCGATCGCTCGTTTGTACTCTCGTTCTGCGGTCACGTAGTCGTAATCATAAAGGACAGAAACAAATCCGAGTGAAGTATGCGACTCGGCCAAAGTGTCATCCAGGGCTACAGCCCTTAAGGCCGCATCCTTGGCTTTCGGCAGTGCTTCCGGGCCCGGAGCTCCGCCGTAGTAAGCGAGCAGTGTGTATCCGTCTGAGAGTCCGGCATAACCGAGCGCGTAGGTTGGATCTTTCTCAATCGCCAGTTGGAAGTATTCGATTGCCTTTTGAATGCTTTCGGGCGTGCGTTTATTCCAAAAAAACCGGCCATGTAGATACAGTTGATATGCTTCAGCATTTTGCGGGTAGCTTCTTATAACCTTTTGCTCCTTCGCACCCGATAACTCTGTTCTTAACTTACCCGACACATCGCGACCGATCTCGCTTTGCAACGAGAGCAGGTCGGCTTGCTTTCTAATGTATTGTTCTCCCCACAACTGATTACCTGTGCGGGTATCAACCAGCGAGAGGTACAGCGTCAGTTCATCGCCGTGTTGAAGGACTCGTCCATTTAAGATTGCCTGCACGCCAAGTTCATTGCCGACAGTCTGCGGTTCAACTTCTTTGCCCTTGTATCGAAAAACAGAGCTCCGCGCCTTAACTGAGACATTCGGGAGCTGCGATAGATTGTTTATGAGAGTTTCGGTCATGCCGTCAGACAGATACTCAATTTCAGTGTTGCCACTGCTATTGATAAAGGGCATGACCGCAATAGACTCAATGGGAGCGGTGCTCCTGCTGCCAGAGCGATAGAAGTAGTAAAGCAGGCTAGCGCTAAGTGTGCAGAAGGCAACGACTGCCGTCGTTATCAGGATTGCTCTTCGTGATCTGCGTTTGCCTACCGAACCTGTCGCCACGCTTATCTGTGAGTTTGGGAGGAGCGTAGTAACAGGTGAATCTGAAGTGCCCTGGTTCGCC
The DNA here is from genome assembly GCA_035283645.1 of Pyrinomonadaceae bacterium. Lineage (GTDB taxonomy): Bacteria > Acidobacteriota > Blastocatellia > Pyrinomonadales > Pyrinomonadaceae > PSRF01. The sequence continues at coordinate 6,831 of DATETN010000062.1, read as the reverse complement.
GTGGAAGAACCCAGCCCCCCGCTGGTATTGGACCTAAGGACCCGAGTCGGCATCGACTCGACGTCCTGAGGGTTTGTTAAGCGAATCGTACCCAAATTCGCCGCTGCCAGGGCGGCATCACTCAGGAGCGGAGTACCATCAGTTCGGCAGAACGCCAGCGAATCGTCAGTTTCAGCACGATTACAGGTAGGGCAGTGTTTCATTCTTTGAAGTCTTGCAAACCAGTCGGTGGTTCGTTGTTAGTGGTTGGTTGTTAGTGGTTTGTTGTTGGTGGTTCGTAGTTGGTGGTTGGTGGTTGGTGGTTCGTAGTTGGTGGTTGGTGGTTCGTAGTTGGTGGTTGGTGGTTAGTAGTTTGTTGTTAGTGGTTCGGAGGCCACTAACAACGAACCACCAACTACTACCAACCAACTACTACCAACCAACTACTACCAACCAACAACTAACAACCAACAACTAACCACTAACTACGAACTACGAACCCAGAACCTACAAATTCCACTCCTTCGCGATCCATTCAAAGGTTGGCTTTAGATCAAACTCCTCTGCAGTCTTGATCAGCTGTGGGATGGCCTTCCAGTCATCCAGGGAGGTGGGTTGGGCCAATGGCGGATTGAGTCGCCAGTAGTGAGGTCGCACCAGGTGCCTGCTCATTAAGGCATCGGCTTCAACAACACCATCGAAGAGAACGTTTAGCAGCGGCTCAGAAGGTGAACGGAATGGGTTGAGCATCCACTGCACCACGCCCCATCTTTGCGTATTTTGAGTGACGATCGACGGGCTCAAGCCTGTTCCGACCGACAAAACCCGTAAATCCTCCAGCGCGGGACGTGGCTGCGCGTGGCCCAGGGCATAGGCGATCGCCGCAGTGCTCGGGTTGTTGGCCATAATCCCACCGTCGATGAAACCCTGATGCGATGGAAAGATAGTAGGTGCTGCCGCGCTCCGAAGCGCAACATCAACGACTAGATCATCGAGATGATGTGAGTCAGGAAAATTATGGAAGAAGACCGGGCGCCAATCCTTGCGCTTCGGATCATCGAGTTGAAACGAAGGGGCCAACAGTTTGTGCTTCAGATCTCTTAACCGCGGATTACCGGGGAAGTGCGTCTCCAACAGATTCTTAAAGTGTGCATTGCTGTACTTTGGGCGAAGAATGTTCAGGTGAGATGGTGAAAAAGCCGATCTGAGGTTTTCGATTGAGTAGAAGTCTACGAGAGTGCTGGCGTTTTGCCCCGAAGCCAAAGTCAGGGCAACGACAGAGCCGGTAGAAGTGCCGGCGAAAAGATCAACCTGATCGAGTAGATTGGGAAACTGGTCGACGAGCCGCTTGACCAGCGTCGCCATCAGGGAGCCTCTAACTCCACCACCGTCGAAAGTAATTATTCTAAAAGGGGGCATCGGGGGTATCAGTTTAGGTATTCACAAACAACTCCTACGACGCAACGAAATCCAGCCAGTGACGGCTCTTTTTGATTGACCCACATTTACCGGGGGATGGCGTGCAAATCTGAAGTAACGAACTGGCCAGAGATGTCTTGATCGGAAGTAACCCTAATCTCCGGAAACCGCGCTACTCTACTCTGGGAATGTTTTTTGGGCAATAGGTCAGAAGGATCGGAGGTCATTGGTCATTGCTCATTGCTCATTGGTATCTGATCTCCGACCACTGGCCTCTGTTGTATAATTTCCCGGATCTGAGAAACAATCGATACTCTCCTTATGGGTCAAACCACCTCTGACTTTCTTGGCACTGAGCGCTTCAGAATTCGTCGCCGCCTGGGCTCAGGAGCTATGGGCGTCGTCTACGAAGCGCACGACCGTGAGACCGACAAGCTCGTAGCCCTCAAAGCACTCACTCGCACCGAGGCCTCTCATATCACGCGTTTCAAAAATGAGTTTCGCTCGCTCGCCGACGTTTCACACCCAAACCTTGTAACGCTCTACGAATTCATGTCAGACGGGCAGTATTGGTTTTTTACGATGGAACTGGTCCAGGGACTGAACTTTCTCGAGTTTGTGCGGCCGGGATATCGTTCTAAGCACATACCTTCCTCAAAGACGCCAACCCTTCTGAAAGCTTCCACGGAAGACATATCGACTGCCGCCGACTACGAAGCAGAGACGCAACACCTTCGCGGCGACAGAGTGATTCTGTCAGACCAAAGCTTCGGGGACAGTTCTATCGATACATCCCTTGCTCGAACTATTCTGGATTTGAACAGACTTGGCAGCGCATTAAAGCAACTTGCCGAGGGCCTTCATGCGCTGCATGAAACTGGTAAGCTCCACCGCGATATCAAACCCTCCAATGTGCTCGTGAATAGAGAAGGCCGAGTAGTCATTCTGGATTTCGGCCTCGTAGCCGAACTCGAAGCTAAGGGATTGCATGAAAGTATCAGTATCGCTGGAACACCCGATTATATGTCGCCGGAACAGGGCGCTCAGTTGCCGATTTCTCGTGCCAGTGATTGGTACAGCGTGGGAGTGATGCTCTATCAGGCACTTACCGGAAAGCTCCCGTTCTCCGGTACGTTCTTCCAGGTGATGATGGACAAACAGAATTTAGATCCACCAGCACCGTCACAGATCTCTCCAAATATTCCTCCAGAGCTGGATGATCTTTGCACAAGACTGCTGCGCCGGACTCCAGAGCAGCGACCTGCCGGAAGTGAGGTATTACGAGTGCTTGGAGCTGCCGAGACTACTCGTCTCCAACAACCACTTCTGGCCTCGTCCATAGCCTCCCCGGCTCAGGCAACTCCATTCGTCGGTCGGGGACGCTATCTGGATGAGCTCGAGAATGCCTTTACCGCCACCTGCCGTGGACTAACCGTCACCGTTTACGTTCACGGGAGTTCTGGTATGGGTAAGAGCGCCCTGGTCCGCCACTATTTGGCGACTCTGAAAGCAGATAAAGCAGATGTCGTCATCCTGGAAGGCCGCTGCTACGAACGTGAGTCGGTGCCGTACAAGGCTATTGATGGCGTCATCGACAGCCTAACCAAATACCTGATGCAGTTGCCCGACGGGAAAGCCGAAGCCTTGATGCCGCGTGATGTTTTGGCTTTGGCTCGCCTATTTCCGGTGATGCTTCAGGTTGAATGTGTTTCACAGGCCCCGCAGCGAGAACTGGAAACGCCCGATCCTTTCGCCTTGCGACGTCGTGGGTTTGTTGCTCTCCGAGAGTTGTTCGGTCGCATGTCGGATCGTCAACCGTTGATTCTCTATATCGACGATCTGCAGTGGTCGGACGCCGATAGCATCATGTTACTGGAAGAGTTGCTGCGCCCTCCCGATGCTCCTCCTCTCCTTCTCATTGCAAGCTTTCGGAGCGAGGACATCGAAAGCCGGCCTTTCTTAAAGTCGTTGCCAAACAAGACTTCAACAGAAACGTGCCGCACACTAGAAGTGGCTCCTCTAACAAAAGAACACGCTATACAACTAGTGTGCGAGCTGCTTGGCGAAGGCGCTTCCGGTCGGGATTCAATTGTGGAGTCGATCGTTCGTGAAGCACAGGGTAACCCTTTTCTTTTGGAGCAACTTGCCCGCTACGCGCTGACCAGTGACCAAAGGGCTACTACCGGAATTAGTCTGGGAGTGATGCTGGATGCAAGGCTTCGTCTCCTGCCCCGGGGCGCCCGAAGATTTGTCGACACACTTGCGATTGCTGGTCGACCCATTAATCCAGAAATCGCGTTTCAGGCTTCCGGGCTGTTCGGAGATGAGCTTCCGTTAGTCAATTCCCTGCGCGCCAGTCAATTCCTGCGAAGCGTCGGATCGGACCACACGGTAGAGCTGTATCACGATCGCATTCGAGAGGCGCTGGCCTCACGCCAGGATCCAGACAGAGTTAAGCGGATTTACCGTCGCCTGGCCCGAGCTACTGAAGCGCGAGCTATCGAGGATCCGGAAGCGCTATTCGAGTATTACTTCGGCGCCGGCGAACGCGTCCGCGCCGGGACCCACGCTGCCGTAGCCGCCCGTAAGGCAGCGGGCGCACTGGCGTTCGATCGGGCTGCTGCCCTTTATCGTCGAGCGCTTGAGCTTGCCCCTTCCGGCGGAAGCGAACTCCTGGACCTAAAGCGAGAACTTGCTGAGGCGTTAGTTAACGCTGGTCGTCCTGCGGAGGCGGCGCAGACATACCTGGAGCTAGCGCAAGCCACCTCAGCCAACCGCAGTTTGGACTTTAAGCGTCGAGCGGCTGAACAGTTACTAATGGGCGGGCATATCAAAGAAGGACTAGAGCTCACCCGCTCAATATTGACTGCCGTGGGATTTAGCTTTCCTGCCGGGCCAAAACGCGCGCTGCTATCGCTCGTACTGAAACGCATTCGGATTCGACTTCGCGGGTTGAATTTTGTCGAGCGCGATGTCAGTCAAGTCTCAGAGGAAGACCTCTTTCGGATTGACATGTGCTGGTCCATTGCAGCCGGACTCGGCGCTGTAGATCTGGTGCGCGGCGCTGACTTCCACTGCCGCCATTTACTGTTGGCATTAAAAGCTGGCGAGCCGTTCCGGGTGGCGCGAGCGATGGCGTTTGAAACTGCTCAGAGCGTTTCCCCCGGGGGCCGCACTCGCGAACGAGGGTTGCTGCTTGCCGAACGGGCCCAGGAACTGGCCCAGAGAGTCGGCCATCCTCATGCCATTGGATTGTCAATTTGGGCGGGAGGCATTGCGGCCTACCTTGGGGGACAATGGAAAAGAGGCGCCGAACTCTGCGAACGCTCCGCCGAAATACTGCGCGATCAATGCACCGGAGTTGCGTGGGAGTTGGGTATGGCGCAGCGATTCATGTTGAGCGCCTTGCTCTATTTGGGAGAAGTCGGTGAGGTTGCGCGCCGCGTGCCTTCTCTGCTGGCAACCGCGCTCGATCAGGGCAATCTCTTCTTCGCTACGGATCTCCGCACTCGGATGAATCTGGTCTGGTTGGCAGCCGATGATCCTGACGGCGCTCGCGCGCAGGTGATTGAGGCGTTGAAGGCCTGGCCTCACGAGGGCTTTCATCTCCAGCATTACAGCGCAATGTTGGCATTAACCCAGCTGGAACTTTATACGAACGACGCCGACGTCGCCTGGAAGCACCTTCAGGGTCAATGGAAACTGCTGCAGAAGTCGATGTTACTTCACAATCAAGTACTGAGAATAGAGGCAATGCATCTGCGGGGACGAGCTGCCCTCGGCTCAGCTGGGAATTCTGGGCTAAGTGCTGGCGAAAAGGAGTCGCGTCTGAAAACTGCTGAGAAGGTGGTCCAACGAATTGCGAAGGAACGAGTGTTGTGGGCGGATGGTTTCGTGGGAATGCTCCGTGCTGGGATTGCCCATTACCGTGGCGATCGCTCAAGTGTAATTGCCTTGTTGACTCGAGCAACGGAGAACTTTGAACACGCGGACATGAACCTCTACGCGGCGGCCGCCCGCAGACGCCTGGGCGAGATAGTTGGCGGCGAACGAGGTCAGGAGCTCATAACGGACGCGGACGCGTGGATGGAACGACAAAAAATCAAAAATCCAGAGAAGCTGACTCGTATGCTGGCACCAGGGTTTGATGCCTAACTAGCACCAAATCTAAAAAAACAAGACTGGGCCATTTCGCCAGGTCAAACTTCCTCTCTCATACCCTTATCGATGGATGCCGCTACTCAAGCTTGCCAAACCATCCGCGGCGCTCCACCCACTTCGCCAGCTCAAGGACTGGAGAGACCGTAAGAGCAGCACCAACAATGACCAGCCACTCATTTGTTGACATGGCAAAGGTGCCAAAGACTCTTTCAAGGACCGGCACGTAGAGAATCAATGCCAACATGACCAACTCCCATAGAATGGCAATATTGAGCCACTTGTTAGCGAATGGGTGACGCAGCACTGAGTGTCGATCCGAACGGAAGTTATAAGCTTTGAAGAACTGAATCAGGACCAGCGAGACGAAAGTCATCGTCATCGCTTGCTCAACGGTGCGGCCTGAATTCAAGGCCCAAACGAAAAGTGCGAGGTTGACTATCGTTGACCACAATCCGCCAACCAACATCAGAATGATAACTGGTCGCGTGAAGATGCCCGTGCGGGGATCTCTTGGCGGCCGGCGCATCAAGTCGTCCTCAGGTGGATCGACTGCCAGTGCGAGCGCCGGTAGTCCATCCGTCGCCAGGTTGATGTAGAGAATTTGTACCGCAGATAACGGCAGCGGAAGTCCGGCGAGGGTTGCGGTGGCCATTAGCCCAATCTCGCCGACGTTAGACGAAAGCAGATACATCAGGTACTTTTTGATGTTGCTGAAGATGCCGCGTCCTTCCTCAACTGCAGCGACGATCGAAGCGAAGTTGTCATCCGTGAGCATCATGGCCGCGGCTTCTTTTGAAACATCCGTGCCGGTTATACCCATCGCGATACCGATGTCAGCTTTCTTGAGTGCCGGCGCGTCGTTCACCCCGTCGCCAGTCATGGCGACGACCTGTCCCCTCTTCTGAAGTGCTGTTACCACGCGCAGCTTGTGAGTTGGAGAGACACGCGCGCACACTTCGACAGAATCTGCGGTCTCTTCCAACTCTTCGTCTGCCATCTGATCAATTTCCAAACCAGTAACGACCAGACCCTTCTTGCTTAGTCCCAACTCGTCAGCGACGGCTTTTGCTGTCAGCGGGTGGTCGCCCGTTATCATGATTACCCTGATTCCTGCGTCCTCGCACTCGCGGACTGCAGCCTGAGCCTCAGGTCTCGGAGGATCGATCATTCCGACAAGGCCCAACAGGGTCATCTCCTGCTCCGCCTCGTTTGGTTTTGCATTCGGCTTATATGCAATTGCCAGAACTCGCAACGCTTCCTCTGCCATCAACC
>DATETN010000061.1:0-7150 GCA_035283645.1 Pyrinomonadaceae bacterium | reverse complement strand
CCGCACAAGCGGCTTCCCCATTTGAGACTTTTGATCAGTCGCTGCTGATATGCCCAGATGACGCACTGCTGCTGCGAACGCGCGACTGCGGCGTCGGGAAATCGGGATTCGCGCACCGCAGGCCAGCATGGCGACCAATGCGCCAGCTCGAGTGCGCGTCAACTCTCGTACGCCGTCGAGCCGAAGCAGTGCGCGACGGTGGGCGCGAATGAAGCCGTGTTCGCGGATACGTTCTTCCAATAGTTGAAGCGATTCGCGCAGGAAGTAGTTGCGGGGGCCAATCCACAATCGGACGTAATTACCCGACGCTTCGATCCAGTCAATCTCACTTACATGTAGCACCGTTGCGCCTCCTGATGTAGTGACGACGATGCTCTCATCACGGGTTGAACGCTTTGCCGAGCGCAATCGAGTGATGAGTCGCTTCATGGTGGCGCGAAAACGCGCTTCGCCCACTGGCTTTACAAGGTAGTCGAGTGCTTCAGCTTCGAATGCACGAATGGCAAATTGATCGAAAGCCGTCAGAAATACTACCGCTGGCATTCGCTCTACCGTTCGTCGACGGATTACCTCAAAGCCATCCATGCCTGGCATCTGAATATCAAGAAAGACGACGTCCGGTGCCGATACTTCCAACGCCGCCAGCACTTCAGCACCGTTGCGGCATTCTCCGACAACAGCAAATTCTGTAAAAGGTGACAACAGTTGCCGCACTCCACGACGAGCCGCCGGTTCGTCATCCGCGATCAAGGCTTTCCATTTAGTCTCTCTCACTGCTCCTCCGGGAACATCTCTCGATAGGGCACTCTCAGCGTCGCGACCGTGCCGCCTTCCGTGCGTCCCATAATCACGAGCGAAGCGAGCTCGCCGTATATAGCTCGTAGTCGCTCCCGCGTGTTCTCGATGCCATGACCCTTTGGAATAACGATCTGCGGGTCAATGCCCACGCCGTCATCCGTTACCGAGAGTTCCAACATATCGCCCTCGCGCCGCCCCTCGATAATTAAACGACCAGCCTCGAGACGTCTTGCGATGCCATGACGTATCGCGTTCTCAACCAGATGTTGCAGGGCAAAGCTCGGCACGGCGGCGGGCAAAAGCGAGACGTCAATTCTAAATTCAGGGCGGAGTCGATCAGAGAACCGCGCCTGCTCGATGGCGACGTACTGCTTGACGAGTTCAAGCTCTTCGCCGAGCGTGACTTCATTGGCACGGTGGCTGCTGATGGTGCTGCGCAAGACTTCGCTTAACTGTTCGACGATGCGCACAGCGCCGCGACGATCATTATCGCGCACCAGCACGGCGATGGTATTGAGCGTATTGAAGAGGAAGTGCGGGTTAACCTGAGCCTGCAAAGCCGCGAAGCGCGCACCGGCCAGTTGCTCTGACAGCAGAGCCAGCTGCACGTCGCGCTCCCGAGCTTCGGTGAAGTAACGAATCGCATGCTCCATGCCGACTACGCAGAGATAAACGGCAACACCGAACGGCAATGTGATGAAGATCCAGCTTAGCCATTCGACACCAGCTTTACGCCAGAACTGACCGGCTCCAACTTGCGTGGCGGCGTGTGCCCCGGTTGAATCGAACACGAAAGCAAGCACCAACCTTAAACCTTGGCCGCATGTGGCCCATGCTACGCAGAACAACAGGGACATCCCCAGATGCAGCCCGATACTGGGTCCGAGGTGCGGCCGGGCCAAAGGCCATTTTCTGGAAACTGCGAAGACTCCAGGCGTAAGAAACGCGTAGAGAAACCAGTCGCCACCTTCCCACAACAGATCGCGCGCCGTTACCGGATCCCAACCTTGGAGACGCGCTTGCGCTATTCGATTGATGGCGGCGAATGCCGCCGGCAGGCTCCATGCTGCCGAGACAATCATCCATGGTCTAAGGCGTAGCCTGACTGGCACGCAACCCACATTATCGTGCGTGCTGCTTGTACGCAACGGTAATGTGATCGCGAGTAAGACTGATGACCGTTCGCGTCAATAAGAGGACCGCTCGCCCTTTGCTTGTTGTCGCGTTAGGTGTTCAAAGCGTAGGATGCGAGGCTTCCGAGTCATGCATGGGGAGGGTTCAGTGTGAAATGTCCAGCACGGAAAGGAAGCGATGACAAATGAAAGCATCTGTCTTTATTGCCACCTCTCTCGATGGCTTTATCGCTCGAGCAAATGGTGATCTCGATTGGTTACCGGCTGGTGGTGGGGAACCCCACGGCTACGATGAGTTCATTGCGACGGTGGATGCGTTGGTCATAGGCCGCAACACTTTTGAGACGGTCCTCGCTTTTGAGAAGTGGCCTTACGGTGGTAAGCCAGTGTTCGTTCTCAGCACCCACAAGCTCCCCCCTGCACCCGTCGGGGCTGAGCTGGAGCAAATGTCGGGGCCACCGGCTGATATCGTGGCGCAGCTCGCCGATCGCGGTATCCGACATGTTTACGTAGATGGCGGGATCACAATTCAGAGGTTCCTTCAAGCCAGGCTTATCCAACGACTAATCATAACGCGTATTCCTGTGCTCCTCGGTGATGGAATCCCGCTATTTGGGACACTAGATCACGACATCATCCTCAAGCACGTCACGACGCGTTCGTTCACCAGCGGACTTGTTCAGAGTGAGTATATTGTTGCCGCCTAAGGATAGGCCCAAAAGATTTAGTAACAGTGTGCTCAACCATTGATTCAGTGTTTGAGCCAGAGAGTAAACTTGAAGTACTACGTCATCTCACGTTATCGTCGACTGCGAAAGCTCCTCAGATGACTCGCATCGAAGCGCGCGGCTAGGTCCATCCGCCTGAAGAACCTCGAGCTTGCTCTAGAGACCGTTCGCATCAGCAGACGCACCGCTCACGTATTCAATGTTGTCGTGAAAGTGCTTGCCACGTAAGATGCGGCCCGTCCGCTACTTCAAAATATCCTTTACCTTGATGTCTGTTGTCGTGAGGCCGGTAACCCTGTTGGCTCTGGTCTGTTAGGTACGAATTGCAGAGAGGTTTTATGACCACACCAGCCGTCGCGAAGCAGACTGCGAACAACATCACACGGGTTTGTTGGTCAGCGACGTCCTGGCCGCGGCCGACTTCTAGACAGAAAAGCTTGGCTTCAAGCTTGGCTTCACTTGGGGCGAGCCGCCGATTGCCAACAACAGCAAACATATTAAAGGTCCCGTTTTTTGTGATTCAAGGCAAGGAGGACATGGTCACGCCCACATCAGTTGCAGTGAAGTACTTTAGCGTCGTGAAAGCGCCCAGGAAGAAACTGATGATCATCGACAATGCCGGTCATTTTGCGCTTGTCACTCATCGCCAGGAATTCTTAGCGGCTCTTGTTAAGTATGTGCGACCCCTGGCAATGTTGACAGATCCTTAGCTGAGCCAGGCAGTTTTTCTTCAGCTGATGGCAGTGGAGAAAATGTGCTGCGGTCTAGACTTAGGCTGACGCTGAGATTTAAGCTCCCTGCACAATGTGCGCGTGTTTCCGCTTGACTACGGACGCGGGAAAACTCATTTCACCATCATTGGAAAGCAAGCAACAAGTGCGATGAGACTATATCTTAAGCGTCTGGAGTTGTGCTTCGACTTGCGCATCTGTCTTGACAGTAATAAGCGCATCCCGTTCCATGAGACAGGCGACAGTCGGATTCTCGGCACGATTCTGTTACAGGAATCGTTGATTTTCCATGGTCCCCACTCAAACGCCATTCGTTGGAGACTGCAACCGGAGTCTCTGACGGAGCAAACTAATAACTGAGAACCCCTGCAGGCCTAATATGGAAGTCGCGTTCGGGATAAAGGCCCACTCAGGTTGGGCAGCACAGGTCGTCCTCGGCATAAGAAGCGATGAGCTACAGGTAGTTGATCGTTACCGCGTGGAGCTAGTTGAAAAGGATGACGCGTCTTGGGCGAAGCAGCCTTACCACGCTGCCGAAAGCTTGAACGCGAGCGACGCACGAGATTTAGTTAAACGGAGTATCGCGAAAGCGCGCCGAATCGCGGTCCGAGAGATGAGAGCAGCCATCAGACGCGCATGCGGTGAGGGACATGAGATAGCCGTTTGCGCGTTGCTTGTCGTCGACACCATGCCTGATTGGACCATCGACGAGATCCTTGCCGTGCATTTCCGGATGCACAAGGCTGAAGGTTTACTATTCCGCGAAGCCCTTGACTACGCCGCGAGAGCGTGCGGGTTAAGATTCCTTGGTATCCCTGAGAAAGAGTTGGAAGTCTACGCCGAACGAGCCTTAACGACATCGGTGACCAGCTTGCGGAGAACCATCGCGTTGCTTGGCAAGTCAGTGGGCCCGCCTTGGGGCAAGGACCAAAAGGACGCCTCGCTCGCGGCCGTGATAGCTTTGAAGGGAGTCAACCCGTACTGAAAATACTCAGGTTTCCATGACGTAGCGCAGTCGGCTACGCAAAATGGTCCGGCTGAATACGTTCGTTCGCATGCGATCGACTCCTTTAGTTCTCTTTTGTACCTGACAAAGCCCACGTCTTACCGCTTCACGTTGAAACGCTTCAGAAACGTCTCTATCTGCGCGGTAAACCCTTAAGGTCTCCTCTACTTGGTGACTCAGAGGTCGAGGCGTTATTTCATTGACTGACTAACCAGCAACACCGCCTTGGATTCTGGTAAGTAGCCAAACGGGCGAGTATCAGGAGATGGTTATTAAACCAAGAGGCTTTTCACACTCAGAATGGAGGTGTCCATGAGTTCCGATGAATCACTTTACGTCTTACAGGACTGGCGCCAAATTGCTGATCTTATCTCGGCCGCTATCGCGAACCTTAACGATCATGACCTCGACCTCCGAGGCGGGACCGAAGGTTGGTCGATCCGAGAGACGGTTCACCATCTCGTTGAGGCGAACTTGGTTGCCTACACGATCGTGATTGTCGCACTCGGGAAGAGCGGGTGCACCTACGACTGGTCGTGGTTGAATCCGAACCGAGAATGGATGGTTCGGCTCGGTTATGACAAAGCGCCCGTCGGTCCTGCGCTGAAAGTCCTGCGGGCTCTGACCGAACATCTTTCTGCCCTCCTAATTGATGCGAACCTTCAACGAGAGGTCAAACTCCTTGATGGTTCTGGGGCGGAGCCGCAGCCAACCACGGTCCAAAAGTTCCTGAAACAGCAGACAGAACACGTGAATGACCATCTACGCAACGTTCGAGAGGCTCGAGAGCAGCATTAGAGCTCTTCCATTAGAGATACGACGTAAGTATTGGTTTTGCGGCCAGAGTCTTCACTCTGTTAGATATTTTGGCGATGCAGATCCACCGGGCTGGTTCGATGACTCTTGCTGGCAGCCTCCTCTAATCTCTTCATTCACTTTTCGAACTTGTTGCAGTTGAAGCCGAACTATGACGATTGAAAACCACTGCAGAACCGAACGTTCGAACAGGCGCCACATCTCTTGTACCCATTACTTTCAACCTAATCGATACATTTCCGCCACCGGTTGCCCAATGAATTCAGCCCATCTCTTCCCTTGATCGAGGGACCTTTCGGCAATGCCCGAGTTAGGCGGCATCATTTGGTGCGATGAGCTTCGATGATCATCCATGTAAAGTGGCTTTCTGATATGTTTGAAAAGGTAACTCGCGTTGCGGCGTCTGCTTCTGGAAGACAACCTTTACGGGCACGGCACTAACTGTAGAATCATGGCCGGGGCCTATGTACGTTTGACGCCTTTGATAAGCGATTCTGACCATAAGGCTAAAGGCTCACGCGCTCGACGGTTATGTTGTCTGGCCGACCGATTATAGGTTGAAAGCAGATGTCGTGGGTCACACAAGCATTCAATAAGCTTATCGCGCCCGTACGCTTTTTCAATCGTTACGGCCATCTTCCACCCGACCGTGTACCATGGCCCCTGTACGCCAAAAAAGGAAGCGCTGACCTTCTGCGTCTCCGCCGGAGTAATCCGCTTTTCCAGAACATCGAGGAAGAACCGCTCGACTTTCCTGAGGTCATTGTTGAAATTGGCTACGTCCCGGTCCCACCGCGCCCTGTCTTCAGGATTGCTCACTGAGTGCGGATGGACATCAGGCCCCCCAGCCGCCGCCAGCATCGCGATTCCTTCACCGAACGAGCCTATTGAGTAAAGGACAGTCCTGACGTTCTCCGGCAGTCTCGTAAACTCTCCTGATATTAATTTTGGTAAACAACTACGAGCATAGCCGACGTGATTGAGTTCGTGCGCGAGTGTGTTTTCAAATTTTTCTTTCGTTACGGCGGGGTCGAGGTAAAGGAAAATAGCTGGGTCAGTTTTCACTTCGAAAACAAAACTGTTATTCCTCGGTTTAATGACAGGATAGATTTTCGCGCTGATTCGCGCTGCTTTCGGCAAGTAAGCTAACGCCAAACGCGCCGCCCCGGTTATGTCTGCGAGTTTCCATTTGCCGAGCGTTTCTTCAAGAGCCGGACCCAGTTCGGCGAGTTGTTCGGAGAGAACAAAGCTTTTGAAATCCGCGTCGTCAAAGGAGCGTTTCAACGAAGTCTCCCGCCTTTTCAGACGAATGTAGCCCTCGCTCTGAAACACTCGTTGCCAATCTTCTTCGCTAATCGGCTGATTCGTTTTCTTTTTCGCAAGAACTGCGAGCACCGCGTCTGCTTCATCCGTAACGAGGCGCACAGTCACAGCGGACGGCATGGAAGTTTGTGCAGAACAGATGGATCCGAGGGCAAACAGGCTATAAACGATAAGTAGGCTCAATAATCCGCGAAGAAAGATGACTGATGACTTCATGTTTATAGATGAGGAGGCAAGCTAGGGCTTAATCAACTGTTCCCGCCCTTCCCTGCTTACAACTTTCAAGAAGTTTCCCTTATCTCGGTTCGCATGAAGCTCTACCCTGCCATTTACATCGTCCGAAAGTCCAAGCGCTGAGCCTTTCTCAGAGGCACTCAGTTTCACAACAGGACCGCCCTTCGGATCGGCCATACGAAAAAGAACTGTATCAGGATACTTTTTCGAGTTCACCGTCTCCGCCTCATATACTAAAAGTTCGGCCCTAATCCGGTCCTGAGTATCTACAATTTGAAGCGCGCGTCCTCGAAGCACGGGAGCGACACCTTGCGCGTCGGCTCGACGGATTTGCGCCAAAAGAAATACCAGCAGGAATAAATTGATCACGGTAAGACCAAT
>DATETN010000060.1:0-13288 GCA_035283645.1 Pyrinomonadaceae bacterium | reverse complement strand
TGCAAGTCTGACTTGCTAAGAATAAGTGTGGCTTTGATGACATCCGCAGATTCCGCAGAGATGAGGTAGGTCTCGCCACGCTGTTCGACGTGTGTTGTCGCGCGGTCTCCAACTAACGCGGTGAAATCCCTCGCAGAAGGATCTAACTGCCACACCTCAGAATTGCGGATTGCGGATTGCGGATTGGGGATTTGAAGCTGCGGCTTTGCGCCATGGTGATAGAGTGTTTGTACTCCGTCAGCTCTGCGCCAGTCCCCGGCGATAAGCACGCCACGATCATCGTAGAGCCGTCGCGCTGTAATTCTCTTCTCGCCGCTGTGCCAGACTTCGATTCGTTGCCGGGCGAGAAGGCGTGGGGCCGACCCGGTCGCTATCGCCCCCGGTACTGACACCTCCAGACTGATAGTGCGATGCAAAACTTGATCAGTCCGTGCTGCTAGCTCAGTCTCAGCGTTTGCCGATCGCTGGAGCAGGTCTGCAGCCGAGGTCGTTGTGGGCCGCGTCTGACGAAGTTGAACGAAAACGAGAACCGCGATCAGAAGCAATGCAAAAACCGCGGTAACCGTTCCAGGCCGGAGAAGCTGTCCAAAGTCCAAAGTCTGAAGTCCAAAGTCAGACAAGCGCTTACGAAGGCCTGCCAGTAAACCAGTACTCTCGACCGAATGATGCTGGGGGATGGACGTTGGACTTTGGACTTCAACCCGGTCGCTACCGCTCCCGGTTCTGACTTCATCTCCCAGACTCTCGGCTCCAGTCTCAGAAGCAAACGCGGGATCGTGATATGTCACATTAAGGTTGGGCCATGAATCGCTGAAGTCCAGGAACAATTCGAGACTCCGATCATCGCTTAGCCCCGCGGTAACTTTCCTTTCCACTGGACCATCTGGCGGCGGATCAACCACACAGAAAAGCAGACGCACTTCCTCTTCGCTGAATACCTCAACAAAACCGATCTTCTCCTCACCTTTGGCGCTGATACTCAGCTTGTTCAATTCAGAGTTGATAGCGTGCGAACCGAGGATGAAACCGTTTACTGAAACTCGCAGTTCTTTCGGTCGATGCTCTAAAACTTCTTTTAGTCGGCGCCGCGGCTTCTCCATGAAGTCCCCGGTCGAGCCTGAACCGTCACCCGGTCCGCCGTCGCCCTTGTCTCGATCACGCTTGTCTCTTCCAGTCATCTTTTCCGGCTCCCGTTCAGCTAACAATGGCAGGCCGAGCAGCCTGTTAACTTCGTCAAGGCAGACGGCGCAGCAAACGATGTGGGCCAGTATCTGAGGGCTCACACGATCGGCTTGCTTCGCTTGATAAGTCTCGCGAAGTTGTTCAGAGGAGAGACACTCACCTTCTCGGGAACGGTAGAGAGCGTCTGTCAATTCGCAGAGCAGGTCTTCCGGTTCTTGTCCGAATCTAATTTGCAGATCGGGTGCCGCCTGTTCGCCGGCAAGGAAACTCAGAGAGTCAGGGTCTTTGAGGTAGAGGCGGGCTTCGGTGCGCGCTCGCTGAAGCAGGTTGTCCACGCCCGAGCGCGAGCTGCGGGCGACGGCTGCGATCTCATTTGGGTAATAGCCGTGAAAGAAGCGCAGGATCACTACGCTGCCGACCTTCGAGCTGTTCTTCCGAATACTGGCGTATTGACAGATACGGCATAGTTCGTCCTGAACCTGAACTCGCTGGCCGGCCATTCGCATCTCTGTTTGCACGGAAGCCGTTTCCGAGATCGAAAGAATGTCAGCGATGGGGAAAGCAGTCTCACGGATGCGGAGAGCCCGCCGCACTTGCGAGATGTGCATGTTGCGCAACATGCCATACAAGTAGCCTTCGATGTTTTCCTGCACCACGCCAAGATCGGGGCGGTTAATCATGAACTGGACGAAGGTGTCATGGACCAGATCTTCAGCTTGTTCTCGATCATGATTTGTAAGACGAAGCGCCCAACCCATCAGCCAGCGATAGCGCTGTGCGAAAACCTCTTCATGGCTGGAACTGGGCGAAATCGCCCTGGGTTTGGGCATCTTCATTTCGGACTTGCGATGTGGCCTTGTCCGTATATTAAATCTGTCTTAACTATATAACGCTCTGCGATCAGTTAATCTCACATCGAACTAATGAGAAGATGGAAATGATGGGAATATATAATCAAGCTTGACTCTGTAAACATATGCACGCTACTTTTTGAACCGGGAGAACCTCGGTATGATCTATATTCAAATTCCCGACGAACAGGATGCGGTTGGCTTCCTCGCCTTAGCCAAGAGTGGCATTCCCGTTTCGTGCCTTCAGCAAAACACGTACGGCGTTCAGCAGGAGCACCTCAAAGTTCTTAAGCGCATGAAGATTTCCTTCAAAAAGCTCGATGCTAAGGACGTGCACATCCCGAAGCCCTCAATCGCTGCATGACCAAATACGAGATTTACCTGCCGTTGAAGTACAACGACGGTAAGGAAATCGAGCCCGAAAAAATCAAGCAGGTTCGTGAAGAATTGATTACAAGGTTTGGAGCGCTGACGGTGAGCTCTTTGTCCGCACCGTATCAGGGAAGCTGGAAATACGGCGGTGTTAAATTCATCGACGACATTATCAGAATTGAGATTATCACGATGGGTGACCGGAAGACGGAAGAGTTCTTTAAGCGCTTCAAGCAACGCCTCAAGAGGCTTCTCTCACAAATCGACATTCTGATCACGGTGCAAGAAATTCGCACCATCTAACCGGGCATGTGAGGTCGGTAATTAGAGGCTGTCGAGGAGGCCACAACTGAAGGCGACTCCATCTGCATTTGACGTATAATGCCCGCAGCGATCCTTCGCGATTCGATTCAAGCACAAATTCACTTGCCGGGATTCGCAGAGCCGTCATCGGCAGTTGCGCTGATACGCGATAAGGTAACGCCGATAAGATGAAGAATCGGTGCGCCGATGTACCCTTCACTTCCCACCGTACCAATCTCAATCGTGGAGCCATCCTCGGTGATAGCTAGAAGAGACGCTATACCGCCGGTAAGCGATGAGTCCTTGTTGCAGCCACTCCCGCGCGGCAAGTGTGATCCGATTGCGCTGATGACCCAGCATGTTGGCAATGTGCTCCTGCGTGACATCGAAGCTGCTTGATTGAACCGAATCACTGATTACCAATAGCCAACGGCAGAGTCCCTGCCGGAACGCTCCGGAATGATGTCGGTACTGCCACGTGATAATCTCGTATTCACTTCAGTCTCAAGAATCGTTGAAGTGGCCTCAGCACAAGTTGCTGGGCCGCAGAGTTGCTCTCCTCGTTAACTTCCCAGTTTTGAGTGTAGTCAAATACGAGACCGCCCATTTCGAAACGCTTAGCGGAGTTGACTAAGGACTGAGGTGCTGGTGCGGCTAAGAGGCAACCGACTAGGAGGCATGACCCGAAAAGCAAGCTAACGCTACGACAAGTCCCCCGCGAAATCATCTCTTGATTTTGTGACTGGTCTTGCATTGAGAGGGTTTTCGCTTGTTGTCAGGTTCATATCCAACGGAGATGGACGTCAGTACTGAACTAATCACCATTTGGGAATCACTGTTTGCTGTTCCTCACAATCATTTGATCGAATCGAGCAAAGTCCTGAGGCTTGAGCGGCAGTGCGCCGTTCCGTGACTTAACCTTATCTCCGTCCCACATGAGGCTGCCATCGGGACTTCGCGAGACGTCCAGAAACTCGTCGTACCAAGCGAAAACGCGTTGCCACATGTCGCGGATATTAGCAGGGCTACGCAAGACATGGCCTTCACCCCAGTACCGTACGAAGGCTGCGCGTTTGCCCTGCCGGTACAACGCCGTAAAGAACTCCTCTCCTTGTTGAATTGGAACAAAATCCATATCCCCTTGAATGATCATTAACGGAGTCTCTACACGATCCACGTAAAAAATGGGGCTATTGCGCAGGTAGCGCCCAATGTCTTTCCAGGGGGGGTTGAGCATACGTCCCCATCCTGTTTCAAGCCCTGAGATTCTAAACAAATCAATCTCGTGGGCAACATCTTCGTACCGCATCCTCGCGTCGAAGATCCCATACATACTTACAAGATCTGACAACCCAGCCAAAGCAACCGCAGCCCGGAATCGGTTGGTTTGGGTTACGAGGCCGTAAGTACCGTAGCCCCCAAAACTCTGGCCCATCACGGCCAGACGTTTCTGGTCTGCTATCCCAAGCTCGATGACTTTATCGACGGCAGGCAGCACCCCTTTGGTCAATTCCATGTAAGGGTCGCTTGCCTCACCCTCCACCTTGAGCGGCATCGATGGCAGCAGCACCGCATAACCGCGTGCAGCCAATAGTTGGTAATTCAGGCTGTGAGCATGACCAAGCTGGGCCTCTCTGGGAATAGTGTTTGTGGCGATCGAGCCGGGATATACCCTTACGACAAGCGGGTAACGTTTCCCCTCCTTATAGTCGATTGGAAGGATCAACCACGCCTTAAGATCCTGAGCGTCCAGTCCGCGATATTCGACCTTAATAGCGTGCCCTTCAGCAACTTCATGCAGAAACGTGTTCGTTTCGAAAACCAGACGTAGTTTCGTTGTGCCGGCTGAAGACACCCATAGACTTGTGCCATCTGACGAGTTGACCACGTAGGCTGCCAGTCCGCTTGCCGGAGCGAAGTCTGCCAACTGAGCTGTTGGCGCGGGCTTCGCGAGAGATGTTACATGGCCTGAGGAAAGCTCAACGACGTGGAGATCCGTCGTCGTCCCGCGGGCTGAAGCGACGACAAGGTGTCCATATCGCTCGATCTCAATGGTAGGCCCGTTGGGCCATACCAGTGATGTGATCTTGGGATCGAAGCTCTGCGTAAGGTTATGGGTCGCATCACCGTCGACAGTTACCCGCCACAGATCACCGTCGGCAATTCCGACAAACGATTCGCCACTAGTTTCCGTCACGAGCTGTACCGGGGCGGATTTCATCCCCGCAGTGAGATTTTTGTAATGACCCGGGGCCTCAAGTACCCACCAGTCAGTGCGCTTCTCTTGTGCCCCAATAGTCGACGTTCCGGTCCGTTCACCGAATACGAGTAGGTTACCCTTGCCAGACCAGAGTAGACCGGTAGGTGTATTGGTGGTCTCGGTGATTTGTAAGTCATCGCCAGTCATTGCTTCGAAAGAATTGTCCGTGAACCTGTACCTATAAACTCGCGATGATTCGTCACCACGACCGATCACCGCTAACTCGGAGCAATCAGGTGACCATCTGATCGATCCAACGATCAGATTCGCCTTTATGGTGCCGGCGCCCAAGCTTTTCCCTTGAGCTGAAGTAATTACTAGTTGATACCTTGCATAAAGCGAAGACAGCAACCAATGTTGGAGCGGTCGTTTGGGGTCCGGCCGGACGCTGTCGACCTGTTTGAGGAGCGCCAAGTATCGTCTGTTGGGCGAGAGGCTCAAATCGCCGAAGGTCCCGTCCGCAACTACATGCGCGGTTCCTTTCTCGGCATCGACCAACAGAAGCTGGCCTTGGGGTCGCTCGCCATAGAGGACCGGCACCCCACTTTCTATGACACTTAAGGTTGCCTCATCTCCCTTCCAAGCTTTCGGCCATTCCCGCATGGCGACCTCAGCGGCCTGTTTTTCAACCATCATCCCGATGGGTTTCCTGCTCTCGGGAAGAACGGGGAAAGCGAGATGATTGTCGGATACCCACGCCACCGGCGGGCGGTTCTCGACTCCGCGTTCTGCCAATTGTCGAAAGGCTCCTGACGATATTTCCAACACCCACAGTCGCACGTTACCGCCCTTGGTCGATGACATCACCAACCGCCGGCTGTCAGGAGACCAGACCGGGTTCCAGTAGCCTGCTCCGTCTTCGGCCCCTCTCGTGATGTTCCGAGGTTCACCGCCCTCAGTAGCAACCAGCCAAACGTCGCTGCTGATAAAATTCGTCATATGATCTTTGATTGCCGACTTGGGCCGTTTGATCACGTAGGCGAGCCATTTCCCATCAGGAGAGATCTTGACATCGCTGAGCTCTTCAATCCTGAATACGTCATCAGACGTTAAGGGTCTCTGTTGCGCGACCCCTGATGTACCAACAGAAGCCAGCACAAGGACGGTCGCGACTGATATCGATCTCAGAGAATGCCGTCTACGCATCTTTGCAACTCAAACTTTCTCTTTAGTGGTAATCAGTGAAAAGCGTGGATACGTCGCTGGGAAGCACGTGACGACAGCCAGAAG
This sequence comes from Pyrinomonadaceae bacterium, assembly GCA_035283645.1. Classification (GTDB taxonomy): domain Bacteria; phylum Acidobacteriota; class Blastocatellia; order Pyrinomonadales; family Pyrinomonadaceae; genus PSRF01. The sequence continues at coordinate 7,090 of DATETN010000060.1, read as the reverse complement.
CATGTGAGAGCGGTCTAGGCAGGCAGCTTGCTCACCATTCCCTGCTCGCCGAGTCATATTTCCGAATCCAGATGGCAAAACCTGCCGTAAATATAGGAAAAAGAGCGATTCTATTGTGGTGATCTACGAAAGTATGATGCTTCGCCGCAGCATCCCCCCTAGAAATCAACATCTATCAAAAGACCATCTTAACGGCCAACTGGATTGAGCGTGGGCCGCCTATCTGATAGAGCGGGTTCAAACCACTTGAGCTGCTTCCTAGACTTTGTCCCATCATATTTAACGACTGCCCAAACGTGTTGTTGGTTAACCTTCCGTCCGGATCCCCAAAGTTTGGGTGGTTGAAAATGTTGAAGAACTCTGCCCTAAGTTGTAGTTTCAGCCGCTCCGTTAGGCTGAATTGACGTCTCAATGCCAAGTCCATCTGGTGCACGGAAAACCCGCGTAGAACGTTGCGTCCCAATGTGCCTTGCCTCGCTACAATCGGGATGACAAAGGCAGCTCGATTAAACCTGCGCCCACCAGGAGCCGTAGGGTCGTCTAAGTAGAGCGGCAGGCCTGGAACTAAATCCGGTCGAAAGCTGTATGCACCAAAGCCCAGATTTCTTGATGACGTGACGTCCACGGGAGTGGCTGTGCGGGCAGTCAAGATCGTGTCAACGGCCCACCCACTGAGGATCGCGCGACCTAGCGCGCCGGCATCCATTCTTGGGAGGTCATAAGTCACAGCAGCATTGAACGCTTGCCGTATATCGAAGTCGGAAGGACCCCGATCCTGCCGGGGGTCAAGTCTCTGCCCGGGTGGTAGGGGTGTTGAGTCGTTCGAGGCAATGTCAATAGAGTGCGACCAAGTGTAGGACGCAACCGCTTGCAGCCCCTTCGTGAGTCGCCTCTGGAATTGCAACTGCATTGCGTGGTAATCGGACGTAGCGGCGTTCCTCGTCACATTAAATCGCGTTGTTCCGGTAAAAGTCGGGTTGACTCCGGCTGTAAAAATTGTCTGCTCTTGCCTCAGCAAAGCGCGACCGACTGCCGCGACGTATGAAGCCGTCAGAGTCTGGTTAGTGCCGAGCGACTGTTCGACTGAGAGGTTCCATTGGTAAACGCGTGGCAACTGAAGATTGGGATCGGCAAGTCTGAGTGTGGCAGTCGTTGGGGTCAGACTGATTGGAGCCGGCGCAGCAAGAACGGGGTCCAACGGAAAGATCGTTCCGGCAGGTAGGATCTTTGATGAAGTGAATGGGAATCCCGTATATGCGTCTGCAATGGACCCAGAGCCCAGGTCGAAGAAAATGCCGCCCCCTCCCCTAATCACTGTCTCATGGCCTGGTCGCTGCGATAGTTTATAAGCCAGGCCGAAGCGCGGCGCGAAGTTCGTGAACGTGGTCCCATAGAGCCTGCCGCGCGGGCCTAACGTTGCCGTAGCGGGATTATCAAACCCGATGACGGTGAAAGGCTCGTTGCCGTTCTGCTCAGAGGGTGCCGGGTTGACTTCCCACCTGAGTCCGTAAGTGAGCGTAAGCCGCCCAGTCGCTCTCCAAGTGTCCTGCCCGTACACCGACAGGTTAGTGAACACTGGCTCCCGCGCAATTGCTTGGGCTGAGATGATCAAAAACGATGCCCGACCTGAAAACACTGAGCCGACTGGCGGAGTGAGCCCCGGTGCGGTGAGGCCGATACTATCGAAGACAACAGTCTGATTGTACTTGCGCGGCGCGTAAACAGGAGCCAGTTTTCGATAATCTACACCAAACTTCAGTTGGTGCGTACCCGTCATAAGAGACAGGTTATTTACCAAGTTAACCTGTCGCTGCAATTGAGCTACATTCGTACCCACACCTAGACTAGAGTTCAGGCCTCCACCTATTTGGAAAACGTACACCGAATCTTGGATGCCGAATCCCGGCGGGAAGAGGATCGAGTCCGTAGGCGCCAACGCCCCGCCAAATTCGTCTAATTGGAATGACGAGTTTGTTGTCAGCCGACTGTAGTTGGCACGCAGATCGTTGCTCATACTCGGGTTGATGGCAAAGGTCAGTCCCATCGTTACTGTCTGTGTGTTGACAGCTAGGGCGTTCAATATATTGAGCGCAAGACCGGCCCCAGCGCCACCACCACGCTGAAGGGTACTCGAGGGCGCGTAGTTGTACCTCCCAAACAGCGTTAGCTTAGCGCCAGCTGCGTGATCAACCCTGACGCTCGTCGCGTCAAGCGTGGTCGGGTCAGCGTAGCTCGCCGCAAACTCTGCGTACCCATTGGCCTTCGCCGAACCGGTGGGCAGCGGGAAAGCGTTCAAGTAAGGCTGAATCCGCGCCGGTGAGTTTTGCCGTGCTTCACGTGAAGGCACATCGGCGATGCCAAACTGCGGCTGTCGCAGACTCAATCCTTCGTAAGAGAAAAAGAAGAAGGTGCGGTTCCTGCCGTCGTAGCCCGGCTGCCCGCCCCCTTCGCCAAATCTCGGCAGCATAATAGGGCCGCCAATCACCCCACCGAATTGATTTTGGCGGAGGGGTGGGCGGCGAGCTCTTCGGCTGTTGGCGAACCAGTTGTTAGCGTCGAGGGCTTCGTTGCGGAAGTATTCGAACAACGTTCCGTGGAACTGGTTCGTCCCCGACCGCGTGACAAGGGAGACCTGCGCGCCAGGCGAGCGGCCGAACTCCGGTGCGTAGGAAGAGGTTTGAATTTTGAACTCCTCAAGCGCGTCGACCGATACGAGGTTGTTGGTGCCACCGGCAGCAGTGAGTCCTGGAAGCGATCCCCCGCCGGATTGCCCGATGAAGAAACTTGATGAGCTCCCGATGTTGGCGGAGACTCCGTCGACGGTGAAATAGTTAGCGCTCGCCCTCTGACCATTGACGCTGAACTGTCCCACTTCAAGACCTCCTGCTTTAGTAAGAACCACACCAGGTGAGAGAGTGATCAACGACTGAAAGCTTCTCCCGTTGAGCGGAATGTTCGCGACAAACTGCCGATCTACTGTGGTGGCCACTGCTGGCGACTCATCAATGAGCGGTGCGTCATTAATTACCTGAACCATCTCGCTTATGTTGCCTGCCTTCAACTGAACCTGGAGCGACTTTTGATCGCCGACATTCAGCACAATATTCGGAACCTTTACCGGAGCGAATCCTTCTCGCTCAGCAGTTAACGCATAGGTGCCGGGCGGAAGCAGTGGAATGGTAAAAGAACCTTCCGTCGAAGTCGTCGCTTGACGCCGCAGGGAAGTGGCTGTGTTAAGGACAGTAATGCTGGCCCCCGGAACAACGGCTCCGTTCTGATCCTCAACTGTGCCGCTCAAAGTCGCCGTCGCGCTCTGGCCGAGAGCAGAAGGCAGTAAGCAGAAGGCGGTAAGCACTGTCAGTACCGCGAGCGGTAGCGACCGGGCAAGACATAGATTGCATGATAGCAAGCGGCGTTGGGGGTTCATGACGTCAATCCTCCGAAACAGGGTTTTTTAACTTCTTACGTGGTCCTTTGTGCTTTTGCTACTTGCTAGCAGCTATTCTCTCGGCTAATCCTTCGGCAGCTCTGAACGAACGCCAGAATTGCGCAGACTTAACCGGAGCTGAACCCTCACTTCCCGCATAAACTGAAAAAGAACTGCTGATCGCGTCATCGTTTGCCGACGCGAGTTCAAATAGACGTTTGGCAGCTCGTGCCAGCGCTGCATCATTTGTAACTTCCATCTCGACAGACCCATCAGAGGAAGCCGCCGCAGGAAATAACAGCTCAAGCTCGCGACGTAAGGCGGTGATCTCCCGACGAAATACTTGCGCGTGCTCGTTAACGAGAGAACGCCATTTCGCGTGTGCGGCCGGGTCCATGGCCTGCAGGTCAGCCAGTGAAAACCGCTCCGCAATCTGCTTGAGCGCGAGCGCGTGGAGCCGCGCCTGAATAGATCGCGTCAAGACACGCTTGATCACGCGACGCATTTCCTGATCGAGTTGGTCGTTTGGAATCCCTCTCGCGGAAAGGTAGCGTTTTAGCTCCGCGTAGACAGCGACTTGGCCTTGTGTGACCTCAACCGGCTGAATAGTGGTTGCGTTTGACGACTGCGAGCTGGACCTCTGCTTAAGCTCGCGCTTCTGGGCCTCGGCTACTGTCTGAACGTCAACACGCAGCGCAGGGTTACCAGCAACTGGACCAAGCGCGTTAAGGATCTCGGTTTTGCGCTGTTCAGTCTCAACAATTCCTTGAACGCGCAATGCTCCTTCAGGGGTGCGTGTGAGGTTGATCTGCTCGCCGAGAAAGGCCCCTGCCTGATTCATTCTCTGTAAGACTTCAACCTCCAGCTCTGCCGTCGCCATGACGGGAGATGGGGTGAAAGGGAGAGCGGGAGACGGGGCGATTGTCTTGTCCCCGAGTCGCCCTGGCTCCGCTGCTTTACCCAGGAACTCAGGATCGGGCTCGAACACCGCGGGGGCGACTGCGTTAGTTGGCCGCCGTTCAAAACTGGCCTCAACGAATCGATACTCGCGTAATTGCCAATTGCCGATTGCCGATTGCTGATTGGTGTCTTCATTACAGACCAACAACGTCAGCTCGGTCGCGTGCAGATCAGCACGACTCAAGGTTAGGGTCGCTTTGACCAATCCCTGGCCCAGCACGCCTGAGACCTGATCCCCAGCTTCATAGCTGATGACATAAGAATTCGATCTCTCTTCGACATGCGCTCTTTCTGAGTGATGAATCAACGAGGTGAACTCTCTCGCCGAAGGCGACAGTTGCCAGACGTCCTCAAAATTGCGGATTTCGAATTGCGGATTGCGGATTTGAAGCCTGGGCTGTCTGCCGTGATGGTAGAGCGTTTGGACTCCATCCGCTCTTCTCCAATCACCCGCGATCAGTTGTCCTCGTTCATCGTAGAGGCGTCGCGTGATAATTCCGCGCTCAGCGCTCTGCCAGATTTCGATCCTGCGCCGGTTGAGAACTTGCGGCGCCACCCCGGTCACTACAGTCCCCGGTACCGACTCTTCCAAATTGATCGTACGATGCAGCACTTGATCCGTTCTGATAGCGATCGCTTCTTCCGCTGCTGCTGATTGAGCAAGAAGTGAGGGGGCCGAAGCTGGCACAGTCAGTGGACGACGTAACTGAACGAACAGAACCGCAGCGACAAGAATGAGGGCCACCAGGGCTGTGACCGTGCCGGGCCGCAGCCAGAAATGCCAGTCAGCAAAAGAACGCCAGAACTTCAATAGCGAACCCTGGTAGCGTTTCGCCAGTGGTGAATATTTTGGTTTTGACTGATCCGCCTGCGGGACCGTTAAAGCTGCTGCCACCGATTCGTGGTCCACCTGCTCAAGATTCAATGAGCCCGGTTCTGTATAGGTCGGGTCATGATAGGTAACGTGAAGAGTTGGCCAGGGACTGCGAAATCTCAATACCAATTCGAGCGTCCGCTTGTCGCTCAGTTCTACTCGGGTGGTTTGTTCATCGGACCCACCTGGCGGAGGCTCATCTATGTTGAGCAAGAGCAAGCGAACATTCTGTTCGCTGAAGATTTCGATGAAGTTGACTTGCTCTTCTCCTTTTATGTTTAGAGTCAGCTCGCTCAGCGCTGAGCTGATCTTCTGGGAACCTTCCAGATGCCCGTTAACGGCGACACACAATTCCTGCGGATCATGTTCGAAGAAATCTCGTTTCCAGCGCTGATATTTGCTTTCCACTCTCCCCGTTCCTGCTCCGCCGGTCGCCCCTCCACCAGGCCCGCCTTTTCTGCGTTTATCCTGGCCGATCGTGTCGGTTGGGTAACGATCGGCGAGCTGTGGAAGACTCAGTACTCGATTCACTTCGTCCAAACAGATCTGGCAGCTCACGAGATGGGCCAGAGTGGAGCAATCGATCGCCACGGCCTTCACTGAAAGGTAAAGCTCTTTAAGGCTTTCGCTTGACGTGCACTCTCTTTGCCGAGAATGAAAGATCATTCGGCGGAGCTCGCTCAAAAAGTCGTTTGTTGAGCGGGCGAACGTTGCGGGGAAGGATTCGAGATTTGAAGCCTGCGCGGTGAAGTCTATGAGGCCGAGCGCTTTCGGATTGTCTATGTAAAGCTTGGCCTCGGTACGCGCGATCCGCAGACTCTCTCTCACCGCCTGACGTGAGCTGCGCATTATCTGAACGATTTCGCTGGGGTAGTAACCATGAAAGAACCGGAGGATGAGCACACTGGCAATCTTTGCAGTTTCTTTGCGCACGCAAGCGTAATGACATGCTCGCCGCAATTCTTCCTGCACTTGAATCTGATCGCGAGGATCTATTGCCCTGAGACCGGTCTCGACCGATTCATATTCCACGATCGAGAGTGGCTGCAACCGGTTGCGCGTCGCGCGGCGCACTTGCGACAGGTGAAGGTTGCGCAACATCCCGTACAAATAGTTGTCTAGATCATGAATGCCTTGCAGGTCAGGGTGAGTAAAAGTGAACTGAATGAAGGCGTCGTGAACGAGATCCTCGGCTAGCTCACGATTATTATCGGTAAGGCGCAACGACCATTTGAGCAGGCGAGCATAACGCTCAATGAACAAATCGTCGTGACTGGCGTCGGGGGAAGCCTTCCAAAGGGGTTGCATTGTTTTTCAGCCAGGTTCCGGAGGTCGTACCGCGATTTTACTGCCCGTTATAACTATAAGTCGCTTCCGAAAGCTAAACGTCAGGTCATCAATGCAAGAAGTTAAGAAATTTAATTGGGGACGGAAACTTTGGACTGGCTAATGAAATGCCGGCCCTCATGTCCGATATGCTTCAGCTTGTCGATTGCTGACCAAATTGAGCCGCAGATTTACACCGAAAACCGCGGATCAGGACAAGAGCCGAACCATTTTTGTCGCTGAAGGCAGTTAAGCAACTGATCGGACGGACACTCTGCCGCAGCCGTTGCGGCTGCGATCGGGCGCTAGATTTCGCGGGAGGTGGGACAAGGAATGCGAATAGGTTTTTGAGCTAAGCGCCGTTCATGGCTTTTTCTTGCGTCAGCGATGATTGAAAGAGTTGACATCCGTATAGTCTCGCTATACGCTTGACGCAGTGATCAAGAGCTTCCGGAACAAGGGCATTGAGCAGTTCTTCAAAAAAGGTTCGAAAGCCGGCATAC
>DATETN010000059.1:0-32239 GCA_035283645.1 Pyrinomonadaceae bacterium | reverse complement strand
GATGGAGCTTCTGAGTCGGCAACCTTGAGATAAGAGAAGGGGTGGCGTCCGTCTAGTAGGTAGGATCTGAAAAGCACTACACACTGCCGTGTGTAGGATTTTGTTGTTGGTCCATGTAACAGGTTTTTGACACAGTCTCTTTAGCGTCATGGTGTCAGCAGTGGTTTCGGGAGAGTCGCGCGGTAGGTCGAAAGTGAAGGACCATGACGCTAAAGCGTATGGTGCCGGGTGTGGTTTGGAACAAATGAGAAATGGAAAATCGGGGCAGGCGCAGTAGGTCAAAAATGAACGACCATGACGCTAAAAGCGTATGGTGTCGCGAGTGGTCTCGGCAAAATCATGTTCCAGTAACTCAAGATGCAGCTGTTTGCGAACGACGTGAGCGGAAGAATGATGTCCGGTCAAGCACTCCCTCCTGAAACTGCTCGAGGTAGAGATAAATCACCGGCGTGATATAGAGCGTTATCAACTGCGAGACCATTAACCCACCGACCACCACCAGTCCCAACGGCTGACGAGACGAACCGTCCGCCCCATACCCGAGCGCTATTGGTAAGGCGCCAAAGACTGCAGCCAGTGTAGTCATGAGAATCGGGCGAAAACGGTCCATAGAAGCATCGTGAATTGCTTTTTCTGCTGCCTCGCCAGCCTCCACACGCTGGCGCGCAAAGTCGACGATCAAAATCCCGTTTTTCTTAACGATTCCCATCAACATGAACATTCCAACGAATGCATACAACGATGCCTCCTGGCCGAAGACGAGTAAGGTCAACAATCCACCTACCAAAGCAGTGGGCAACGTTGACAACACCGTCAACGGATGAACATAGCTTTCATACAGAATGGCGAGAATCACGTACATCACGAACACAGCTAAAGCCATCAGCACTGTTAAGCTGTTAACCGTCCCCGCAAATGTCTGCGCTTCACCCTGGAGATGTGCGCGGACGCCTGGTGGCACAATTTCTCCGGCCGCCCTTTCAATAAAGTTAACCGCATCGCCAAGAGCCACGCCGGGCTTGAGATTAAAAAACAGGGACATGCTTGTGAATTGGTTCAAGTGATTCACGGTTTGCGGACCCAGTGTTGTTCTCCAGGTCACCAATTCGCTAAGAGGTATAAGACGCTGACCGTCGTCCGACCTGATGTAGAGAAGAGACAGGTCTTCAGGATTCTCGCGTGCTGCATCTTCCACTTCCAGTATGACCTGGTATTGATCTTCTGGTTTTTTGATCAGGTAAAGATAATTTTGCGAGTAGGCATTGCGCAACAGTGTCAAAATGCGGGCTTCAGAGACACCATAGGTCTTTGTCTGTTCGCGACGGATATCGATGTTCAGGTTTGGGGTGTTGTTGAAAAAATCCGATGAGACGCTGAGGAAGCCAGGATACTCCATCAACTTCCCCATCAGTTTCTGACCGGCATCGTAGACCTGTTGTGGATTAGCGCCCGAAACAGCGAAAGCATACTGGCCCTGTTGCTGGCTGGTCACTCCGGTACTGATCTCCAGTACGGGGAACGGCCTCAGGAACGTCATCAATCCTGGAATCGTGTTCAGCCTACCCATCATCTCCGCTGTTACTTCCGCGATTGGTCGACGCTGGTCTGGAGGCTTTATGAGAGTAAAAACAATGCCCTGGTTTGCGGCCAGAAACCCAGTAGCCCCAGTCAGGGTGAAGTCGGTGATTACATTGGGATCCTGCTGTAACGTTGCATCGACACGATCTTGCAAAGCCTGCATCTGCTGCGGCGACGACCCTTCAGCGGCTATAAACGCACCCCAAATGACACTGCTGTCGCCGGCGGGAAGAAACGATTTAGGTACCAGCACAAACAACCAGATCGTGCCGCCGAGGCAAATTACCCATATCGCCAATGAGAGCCAGCGATGACGCAGAAACCACCACAGGGAGCCGCCATAAACCGCGAGCACGCGCTGCTCGATGGAGCCAATCACCCTTTCCATCCAGGTTTTCTTCACACCCTCTCCGCGTGGTTGCAGCAGTCGCGCGCACATTAGCGGTGTTAGCGTAAGTGAGATCAGACCAGAAGCCAGGATGGCGACAACAATCGTAACGGCAAATTCGCGAAACACTCGGCCGACGAGCCCGGACATAAAAACCAGGGGAATAAATACCGCGGCCAATGAGATTGTCATTGACACAATCGTGAAGCTAATCTCCCGGGCGCTTTGAATTGCTGCCTCAAACGGTTGTTGGCCACGCTCGATCAGGCGCACAGTGTTTTCCAAGAACACAATCGCGTCATCTACCAGAAAACCGATAGCCAGTGTCAGAGCCATCAATGACAAATTGTCGAGGCTGTAGCCCAGCGCGCGCATGGCGATGAAGGTGATCAGCAAAGACAGCGGCAGGGCAACTGTTGGGATGAGTGTGTCCGTAGCCCGACCCAGAAACGCGAAAATCACCATTACCACGAGCACAAAAGCAATGATAAGCGTCATGCGGACGTCGCTTACCGAGTGAACGATGGTTTGAGCGCGATCGTAAATCGGGGTAATGCGTATGGAGCCCGGCAACTCGGCGCTGATCGTAGGCAGGACTTCGTAGATACTTTGCGACACCTCCACTGCGTTGGCGCCAGCGCGACGATTCACTGCAACTATCACAGTTGCTGATGGTACAGAATAGCCGCGCACCCAAAACCGCATGTTGACGCGCTCGTCTTGCACCGATTCTTTAACTGTGGCGACGTCCCGCAGATAGACAGGTGCTGAACTGCTTCCACCGACAATCAAATTGCTGTATTGCTCTACGGTCTCGAGCTGCCCTTGCGGTCTAAGAATCGCAGTGCGTGACTCGCTGTCTAGTTGGCCGGCTCCGGTGACATTCGTTCCACTCTTGATTGCGGCGTTCAGATCATCAATCGAAATGCCACGCGCCCACATCGCAGAGGGGTTTGCCTTGATGCGAATCGCTGATTTGGTTCCAAAAACCAGAACCTGCGAGACGCCTGGCAGAATACTGATGCGCTGGCCTACCTGGGTGCTGGCGTAGTTATAGAGTTGCCCCTGCGTGACCGAGTCGCTCGTTAAAGCGATGTACATGATCGCCTGGTCGTTGGGATTGCTCTTTGCGTATGTTGGTGGCGAGGGCAGATCCGGCGGCAGACTGGCAGTCGCTTGAGAGATTGCCGTCTGCACGTCCGTCGCTGCGGCATCAATATTCTTGTCGAGATCGAACTGGAGAGTGAAAGTTGCGAATCCTTGCGAACTCTGCGAAGTCACCAGCTCCAGTCCATTTATCTGCATGAACTGGCGTTCCAGCGGCGTGGCAATATTGTTGGCAACCGTATCGGGATTTGCTCCCGGATAACCTACCTGTACCTGGATTACGGGATAATCCACCGCCGGGAGATCGTTCACCGGAAGTTGCCAGTAACTAAGGGCTCCAAAGAGGATTACAGAGAGAGTTAACACCGCCGTCATCACTGGCCGGCGGATAAATGGTTCTGAGAGATTCATGACTTCGGCACATCTGCGACGGGCGTGTTAGCAGATTCCCCGGGTTGTTCGATCGAGACTTTACCGCCGGGCGTAACTCCGAGCTGGCCATTTATCACCACCCGTTCTCCAGCCTGGACTCCCTGCTCGACGATAATCAGGTGTTCCTGACGCTGGCCTAACGTCACCAAACGCTGTTCGGCGGTCGAGTCATCCTTGACAACATAAACAAAGGTGCCCTTTGCGGACATTTGTGGTGCGGTCGCTGGTACCAGAACCGCCTGATGGATGGTGTTCAAGATCAAACGGACGCTGACAAAACGTCCCGGCCAGAACCGGTGTCCGGAGTTTGGAATCGTCGCTCGGAGACTCACCTGGCCCGTCGCGTCTTGCACTGCGTTATCAACAAAGGTCAGCTGACCCACGACGGGATCGTCGATGCTATCGGGCAGTCGCACCTCCGCGATGAGCCTTCCCGCGCGCATCTGTTGTTGGACCATGCTCAAATTGTTTTGAGAGATAGTGAAATCCGCGTAAATGGGATCCAGCCGCTCAATCACCAAGAGCGAGTTACCTGTATTTTCGCCACCACTTCCCGAGTTGCCGGAGCTGGAGCCGCCGGGATTTACAACATTGCCAATGTCCACCAGCCGTTGTCCCGCACGTCCCTCGATAGGTGAACGAATGTAACAGTAGCTCATTTCAACCTTGGCACTCTCAACAGCGGCGGCATCGACTTTTATTGCTTCGTCCGCACTGTTAACAGAAGCGCGGGCCGCTTCCGCATTCGCCTTCAGCGAGTCATAGTTCACGCGCAATTGTTCATACTGTTCGCGCGCAATAACTCCCTCCTGCACTAAGGTGCGATAACGCTCGACTTGAGCTAATCCCCAATTGGCTTGAGCAAGCTCGCGAGCCAAGGTCGCTTCAGCCTGCTTTTTCAAGGCTATGCTTCGAGAAAGGTTGGCCTGTGCCTGTTTTAGCCTTGCTTCAAAGGGACGGGGATCAATCGTGAAGAGTAACTGGCCCCGCTTCACATTGGCGCCGTCAACAAAGTGGATCTTCGTGATACGCCCGGACACCTGTGGTTGGATCGAAACGGTTTCCCGAGCTACTGTCTTTCCAATAGCGTCAATATATGTCGGCACGTCCTGGCTGACGGCTGTCGTCACCTGAACCGGCGACGGCGGGCGCTCGAAATTCTGCTGAGCGTTACTTCCACAGCCGGTCAACGTGAGCCCCAAGACTGCGGCCGCTGCGAGGATAACCAGGCGGTTGAAGAAGTTTTCCCCCATAAGCGTCAACCTTCTCTGAGTTTCGCTGATCAACAGAATCAACAGCAAAACATACAAATTTTTGGTTCAATGAGTTTACGATCTGCCGCGGCTGTTTGTTTACCGTCTGCTCAGATTTTTAACTTCAGAGGTGATCATTAATGGGAATGGTCGCCTTGTGCAAGTCAGCGCGCGACGTTCGGAACGCAGGATTGGAAAATAACCAAAAATGTGGAAATCGAAAACGTCGGTTGTCGGTAGTTAGGGAAAGGGTGAACTACTCGTTCAATCCGAAGTACGACTCAGCCGAAGGAAGTCCATCAACAACGCACCGCAATTTGAAACGTCCTCAAGCTCAAGGATAGAATCCCACCAGATTGCAGCCTATCAACTCGAATCGGAGCTTTACAAGGCAAGGCGAAGAAATGCGAAGTTCGCTCAAAGCTTACGGGCTAGGGATCATCGCGCTGGGAGCCGCAGTGTTGCTGCGTTGGCTGCTCGACCCCCTGCTGGCTGATGCGCTACCTCTTGTGACTGTCTTCGGAGCGGTCGCTGCCGCAGTGTGGCTGGGCGGCTATCGCCTCGCCATCGTCGTAACAATTCTCGGCTATATTGCCTGTCACTTCTTATTCATTCCACCTAGAGGCGAGCTGGGTCTCCAAGATCTCGGGATTGTAGTCGGGTTCGTTGCTTATCTATTCACTTGCGCCATCATTATCGGTTTTGGCGAGGCCATGCGGGTCGGTCAGAAGCGAGCCAGCCAAAGACGCGAAGTGTTGAGCGTCACCCTGAGAAGTATCGGGGATGCGGTGATCACAACAGATACCGAAGGCCGCGTCACCTACCTTAACAAGGTGGCCGAGAGTCTAACTGGCTGGTCGCACCAGGAGGCGCTGGGCCAGCCGCTTGAGAATGTGTTTCACATTATCAACGAGATGACGCGTGTGCCGATCGAAAACCCGGCGATGAAAGCGTTGCGAGAAGGAGTCGTTGTCGGCCTGGCGAATCATAGCGTCCTCATTAAGAAAAACGGTGACGAGTGTCCGATCGACGATAGCGCAGGTCCAATTCGTGATGAAAAGGGATACCTCTCCGGTTGCGTGCTGATCTTCCGTGACGTCACAGCGCAGCGTAGTGCGGAACGCGACAAGGCAACCCAACTTCATACGGCTCGGCTGCTGGCATCGATTGTCGAATCTTCTAATGATGCCATCATCGGTAAATCGCCAGAAGGTGTTATTCGAAGCTGGAATGCCGCCGCTGAACGAATATTCGGTTTCACTTCCGAACAGGCTGTGGGCCACCACATCTCAATTGTCATTCCACCTGAACGTTTGGCAGAAGAAGAGCGCATCATTGAGAGGCTGGAAGCCGGACAACGCATCGAACATTTTGAAACCGAGCGGATGCGAAGTGACGGCCAAAGGATCCGCGTCGCCTTGACCATCTCGCCGATCAAAGATGAATCGGGCCAGATGGTCGGGGCGTCGAAAATCGTCCGGGATGTAACCAAGCAACGACAGGTAGAGGAACGGGAACGCGAACTCCTGGCCCAAGCCGCTGAGGCAAACGCCAAGTTTCACGCGTTCTTCGATAAGGGAGCCTTATTTGCCGGCATTATGGATCTGGATGGCACCATTCTTGAACCAAATCGACTTTCCTGGGAAGGCTGCGGTTATACGAGAGAGCAAATTATCGGGAAACCGTTTTGGGAAGGTCCATGGTGGGCACCTTCAGAGGCTTTAGTAGATCAGATTAAAGAGGCGTCAGCTGAAGCGGCTGCAGGAAACACCTTCCGCGCTGAGATGTCCTACTTTATTGCGGATGGCAGCGAGCGTTTTGCCGATATCACAATCCAGCCTATCCGAGACGAAGCTGGACGTGTCCTGTTCCTGGCTCCAACTGGTACAGACATTACCGACCGCAAGCGCGCCGAGGCCGACCGCGAAAAGTTTGTCACACTGATTGAGACCAGTACTGACTTCATCGGCATGAGTGATATCAACGGTATCCCGTTCTTCGTCAACCGTGCTGGACTGGAGATGGTCGGGTTGAACAGCATAGAAGAGGCCAGGCGCACACGGGTTCAGGATTTCTTTTTCCCGGAAGATCAAGACCGAATCATGAATGAGTTCTTTCCTGCCGTCATGAAAAAGGGTCACGGTGAGATTGAGGTCCGTTTTCGACACTTCAAAACGGGCGAGGCTCGTTGGATGGCCTACAAGGTGTTGTTGTTGAAAGACGCCGCCGGCCAACCAATAGCTTTCGCGACCGTCAGCCAGGACGTCACCGAGCGGAAGCGCCTGGAAGATGACCTGCGAAGATTGGCAGCGGACCTTTCTGAAGCCGACCGACTCAAGAACGAATTTCTGGCGACACTCGCACACGAGCTAAGAAACCCGCTTGCACCGCTGAGCAATGTGCTCGAAGTGTTGAAGCGCGCGGATGGAGACGTTGAAGTGACCAAACAAGCGCGTGACACCATCGGGCGGCAGTTGGGACAATTGGTTCGGCTGGTCGATGATCTTCTGGACCTAAGTCGCATCACCCACGATCGGCTCGAGCTGCGTAAGAGTGAGGTTGAACTGTCGTCGGTGATCCAGCACGCTGTCGAGGCTGCGCGACCTCTGGCCGAATCAGGAGACCATGATCTGCATGTGACCCTGCCCGAAGAGCCAATCTATCTCGACGCCGACCCGGCTCGGTTGGCCCAGGTCTTCGGCAACCTGCTCAATAATAGTTGTAGATATACGAAGCAAGGGGGAACCATTTGGGTAGATGCAAAACGATTGGACGGCGATGTGGTGGTGACGGTTAAGGACACCGGTTCAGGTATACCGCCGGACAAACTGGGAAGCATTTTTGAGATGTTCACACAGGTTGATCGTTCGCCGGAACGGTCAGAAGGCGGCCTCGGGATCGGCCTGACATTAGTGAAGCGCCTGATAGAAATGCATGGTGGATCGGTGGAGGCGAGGAGTGAGGGCGAGGGAAAAGGAAGCGAGTTCGCAGTGCGCCTTCCGATTCTCAGTGAAACCACAAATCTCGCGCCACCCCAGTCAATCGACGCCGAAAGGCCGACCCCAACGCGCCGTATCCTGGTGGTGGACGATAACAGGGACTCTGCCGACTCACTCGCTATGTTGTTGGAGATCACGGGCAACAAAACCTACTTGGCCCACGATGGGGTGGAAGCAATTGAAGCGGTTGAAAAGTATCGACCCGAAGTCGTGCTGTTGGACATTGGGTTACCGAAATTGAGCGGTCACGATGTCTGCCGGCGTGTGCGTCAACAAACATGGGGCAAGGATATTGTGGTAATCGCTCTGACTGGGTGGGGCCAGGAAGAGGACCGTCGCATGTCTCAGGAAGCTGGCTTTGACGGCCACCTCGTAAAGCCGGTGAACTACGACGAACTATTGGAGTTGTTGGGTTCGCTGCCAAACTGCGGGTGATGTTCGAGTGGCGTTTTCTTCTGGCTCGAACTACGAATTACTCATTGCTCACTGGTCATTGGTCATTTCCAGACGCCATACGCTTTAGAGACCGTGTGAAACCCCAGATACCCCCGGCTTGCCCGGGGGAGAAGTCATGGTTCGCTGCTACCAAAAATCAGACTGATCGAAGACGGATGCCACGGGCTTGTCCCGTGGAGACTCAGGTTTGCTGCGGTAACGGCGGAGATTAAATCGCGCAGCGTGAAACTCCACCGCGCAGGGCGGTGGCATCGAGAAAACTCCGGGCAGCGCGCGTTCTAGCAGCGAACCATGATTTCTCCCCCGGGCAAGCCGGGGGTATCTGGGTTTTCACACGCTCTCTTTAGCGTCGTGGTGTATTAAGTATGACAATGACCAATGATCCAGTGAACAGTGCTCAGTGACCAATGGTAGTGTTCCTAATTTGATTTCTTTGTACGACCTCTGTTTCTCCGTGAACTCTGTGGTCATATATTCGTGGGACAAATCAGCCACCAAGCCCATTCTTGAGGACGCCCCGTTGAGGTGAATTAGTGCAAACGGAAGAGAAGCGCGAAAACGATCAAGCCGGTGGGTGGTGTGCGAAGTTGGTGGATTACCTCGCCCTGGAACGTAACGTCACCATCGCGTCGGCCACGGTTTTTCTTCTCGGATTCGGTGAGGAGCTATGGAAAAAGTTTCTACCCAAGTACCTTGAAGCGTTGGGTGCGTCGACGCCAATCATAGGCCTCTTCGGCACCGCGAGTGATTTTCTCGACGCGATCTATCAATATCCCGGTGGCTGGATTGCCGATCATCTAGGTCGTCGACACGGCTTTCTGATCTTCATCGTTCTAGCTTCGGTCGGGTATCTCATCTACCTGTTCAGTTTCTCATGGCCAATGTTGTTCGTGGGCCTGGCTTTAACGATGGCCTGGCAGAGCATGGCGTCGCCAGCGGTCTTCGCCATAATTGGGGATTCCTTACCGCGCGAACGGCGGGCGATGGGATTCACTCTTCAATCGATTCTAAAACGAGTGCCGATTGTTATTGCGCCCTTGATTGGGGGAGCCTTAATCGCCTCGATGGGAATCGTCAGAGGTATTCAAATTGGTCTTCTAATTACAGTGGCTTTGGCGGCAGTTACGCTTCTACTGGTCATGAAAATCAACGTCACAGTCACTGCTGGTAAGGCAATAAATATTGGCGGTGTCTGGCGATCATTTCATAGCGCACTTAAGCGTCTATTAGTTTCTGACATCATCATTAGAACTTGCGAAGGTATGACCGGAGTACTGACGATCCTGTACGTAACCAACATTCAAGGATTAAGCATCGCCTGGTATGGCGCCTTAATCGCGATCCAAATGACAACCTCAATCCTCGTCTACCTTCCGGCGGGGCGAATCGCTGATCGGATTGGGCGCAAGCCGTTTGTAATTGTCACCTTTCTGAGTTTCGCGTTGTTTCCATTAGCAATCATCCTCGCGGCAAATTTTGCGTTGCTGGTTGCTGCCTTTGTGGTTGGCGGTTTGCGCGAGATTGGCGAGCCTGCCCGAAAGGCCATGATTATCGACTTTGCCGAGGACAATATTCGCGCAAGGTCGGTCGGACTCTATTACCTCGTACGCAGTCTATCGATCACACCGGCAGCAGCGCTCGGCGGATTGCTCTGGAATGTTGCGCCTAAAGTACCGTTTGTCTGCGCAGGAATAATTGGATTGGTTGGAACAGTGGTATTCGCCGCAACCGTTGAGGAACGCTACGCCCGCTAAGCCCAACCTAGAGGGATCTGGCGCTGAGCAGACTTTCCAATTACGATTGGCTCTTTTAGGCACTACTCTTTTCACACTCGCCAATCGACAATGCCCTTCACTCGTGTCTCAAGGCCACCAGCGGATCCACCCTCGTAGCTCTTCGCGCCGGAAGCAGACTTGCGAGCAGGGCAATCAAAGTCATCAACAAAGCAATCACTCCGAATGTCAGCGGGTCGGTGGAGCTGACGTTAAACAGCAAACTCTTGATTAGCCGTGTTAGCGCCCAGGAGGCGAGTAATCCAACCACCACACCGCCCAACGCCACATCATCGCTTGTCGTACAACCAACTTCAGGACATCGCTCCGCTGGGCGCCGAGCGCCATTCGAATCCCTATCTCGTGGGTCCTCTGGATTACTCCGTAGCTGATAACGCCATAAATGCCGACTGCCGCCAGCACCAACGCTACGCCGCTGAACACCATCAGAAGGGTCATGTTGAAACGGCGACGCGAAAGCGAGTCGCGCAGGTATTCCGTCATCGGCTTAAGTGCGTATGTCGGCAGACTCTTGTCCACCGAAGTGAGCGAAGCTCGCAAAGACGCAGCGACGTTGCCGGGATCTGATTTCGTCCGCGCTACAATTGTCATCGACCGCGGATAAGTCTTGCTTAAAGGATCTTGCAAAAAAGGAACGTATGACGCCGGTGCCGGTTGTTCATCAAGCCCGAAGTCCCTTACGTTTCCGACCACTCCGATTATCAAGAGCGGGTCCCGCTCCTGACCCTGAAGCTTCAGACGATGGCCCAATGGATTTTCCTGGCCGAAGTGGCGGCGCGCGAACTCGCTATTGATGATGACGACGTTGGGAGATTGCCTGGTGTCTGACGTAGCAAAATCGCGCCCGGCCAAAAGAGGAATTCCCATTGACTCGAAGTATCGCGGCGTGACGACTCGGTACTCAGTTATGGGCTCTGCTTCTTTTGGGATTGCCGGTCGTCCTTCGATGGTGAAGTTATCATTAGTGTTACTTCCAGCGAGCCGAGAACGTTAGGTTCTCCTTCTTCAAATCAAGAAAGTTTCGGTAGGGCATTCCGCCGAATTCGAAGTTCGGCTTGCTCTGGGAAATGGTCACGAGCTGCTCAGGTTCAGGAAATGGCAGCGGATTCAGCAGCACGCCATTAACCACCGAAAACAGGCCAACGTTCGCACCTATGCCTAACCCGAGTGTGAGCACGACTATGATCGTGAAGCCTGGATTTTTCAGAAGCCTTCTGAGCCCAAATCGCAAGTCTTGAAGCATTTCCTACGTCCAACCCCACTCAGAAAATTTGAATTCGAACTTCTTTCTCTAGAAATTCGAGTCTTGCTTTCCCCAGCAGATCGCTTACGAAAACTGTCTATTCCGGATTTGAAGGCTACATCGAACGCAGTACTTTGGTCCCTCCCTGTTTCAAGTGGCATGCCAACACACTTTCAATTTGCGGAGAGCGAGATAACAGCAGGAGTGCATCATTAATAGGCTCGTACTTTGGATAATCAAGACTCCGGCCAAAGTGAGCGAGATGGCCGGAAAGATTAGACCTTCGGTTTCTCTTTGCGACCCATCTGTGTTCTACGCATCTCCCTTTGTTTAGAGATTTGCTAGGAAAAACAGCGCAGAGGGACAAAGACCGAGAGGTATCAATAGAGATGATCTCGTTTCGCTTTCGGGACGAGCTATCCCGCTTTCGAGCAGATCTTCACGTTAACGGAGGTGGCTTCAGGAAAACGTAGAATGAGTTTGAGAGATCAAACTCCGCTGAACAAAGAAAAATCCTCCAAACGGAAGTGTGGAGAAGCTGCAGATCATACCCGAGTGTCCTGTTTCTGAAGTCCGCTGAATAATCCAAGTGGGCTTCACCCTGTTAAGGGTGGCATGTTTATAGACTGTGACGCGATGAATTACTGCGCCGTTCGGAGGGGCGGAACTCAACTTGGAGGTACTCGTCTAATCTCATTCCGCCCCTCCGAACGGCGCAGGCGAAAATGACAGTCGAGTGCTATAAACATGTTCCCCCCTACGGGGGTAAACCTGAGGCCAGAGGCTCTTGCCTCCGCGATGACCTGCTCTACCCGGAAGGATCACGAGTCTGTAGGGAGGATCTGGAGCAACTCCACAGAAACCTTTTAAAACGTTTCGGAACATGATCTCCTCCGTTCCAGGTTAGACCTGGTTGATGGTGCTACTTTGCGCGAAACACAAGAAAGTAATCGACGTTGTCCGCCTTGACGAAGTCATATTCGCCCACCAACGTCAATCCCGCGGTGCCGGCTTCTTTGATCACAATCTTTTTCCCGATGCCGTGATCGTCGTCCTCACCCTCTCGATCGATAATTCCGAGTAATGCCCCGGAGCGCATCGCCTCGCAGGTTCGTTTCAGCAGCCGAATGGGTTGTGCAATTTCGTGATAAGTCTTTAGCAACAGCACGGCGTCAACACTCTCGCTGGGAAGGCGTGGATCGTCCTCTTCTCAATGTTAAGCAGGTTTTCGCGTTCGGCACGTGCTTGAATGTGCTTCAGAAAATCGGGGTTTATGTCGACTGCATAAACGTTACCGGTTTCCACTCGTCGCGCGGCGCGAACTGTGAACCAACCCGAACCTGCTCCAATATCAGCGACGCTTGAGCCCTTCTTGATGCCGAGGACATCCATGACTTCAGTCGCGTGGCCATGTTCGACGAACTTGAGTGCTTCGCGATGAATTACCCGTAGTTCGGGGGAAACTCAGGATCTGGCTCCGGGATCCGATGTGGACGATTTCGAATCTCAGCGCCTTTCAGGAACAGGGTCATGGTCCATCTAATTGCCGTATCATGTTCTCCAGTTGGCTATTCAATTCAATGAATCTGTTTTGTTCGATTTGAAGCTCGGAAGTCAATTCGGCTTCACGCTCACGTAATTGCTCTTCATCGCGAGACCACGATGCCAAGCGCGCCTTCATTTCCTTTATTTCGCGTTCTAACTCGTTGCGCCGATTTGGTTCCGCCGCATTTGCCATAACTTCCTCCGCATACTTGATCTGCTCTTCCATTTGAGGTCGAGCATTTTTTAGATCGGTAATGCGGGTGCGAACGTTTTC
Organism: Pyrinomonadaceae bacterium; assembly: GCA_035283645.1. GTDB lineage: Bacteria > Acidobacteriota > Blastocatellia > Pyrinomonadales > Pyrinomonadaceae > PSRF01. The sequence continues at coordinate 19,171 of DATETN010000059.1, read as the reverse complement.
AAGAGAGCGTGCAAGCGAGTCGACGCGCCCCTGCTGCAGCCGCAGACGTTCGAGTGTTATCTGCAGCCGTTGATTGAGCGTGTTAGAACGCTGTAGAGCCATACGCAACTGGCGAACCTCATCAAGCAGGGCTTTCAGCACTTGCTTATCATCTTCTTTCGATGGCTCTGCCAGTCTTCTATCTTGGCCATTCACGACCAGCGCCTCAGATAAGCTAACCAGCATCATGAGAGCGAGCACGGTTAATAGAACGTTTCGTCTCATACACTTCCTCCTATTTTGAGATTCCAGTCCTTACGCGGATATCGAATAGAAACTTATCTGCTCCCAGTAGTTACGGTCTCTCGCATTCGAACCGCTACCACAACGCCGGACACAAAGGTCAGCATCCCGACCGCAACCACCGCCCAGACCAATCCAAATATGTCAGCCACAATTCCCGACAGGAGTGCCCCGACCGCATACCCGAGATCGCGCCAGAGTCGATACACCCCAACAGCCGAAGCCCGCCAGCCTGGATGCACTACGTCTCCGATCGCTGCCAGCAAAGTCGGGTAAACGAGTGCGGTCCCCAACCCGAGAAACACTGCGCCCATTGTCCACAGCCAAAACCTCCCTGCTAAGTGGTCTACGACACTTGGAGTCGCCGCGATCAAGCATATGCTGGCAGCTTGAACCCACATTCCGACTACTATCATCCATTTGCGCCCGCTCCTGTCAGATAGTGCGCCTGTAGCAATCTGTGCGACCGCCCATACGGCTGGGTAGCTTGCGGCGAGTACCCCGATACTGCTTATGCCCAAACCATAAGAAGAGAAAAGAAGCGGGAAAAGACCCCAAGTCATTCCGTCGTTGAGGTTGTTAACTAGTCCAGCTTGGCTGACGGAGAAAAGGGTCGGGTTACGAAAACTTGTCTCAGCGAACACCTTAGCAAAGGAAGCATTTTTGTCTCCGGCGATGTCTTGGTGCGCGCGTCCTTCCAACATCGCATGGTCGGTCGTATCTCGAACGAGCGTGAGCGATAGTACGAGGCCTCCTATCGCAAATACAATTCCCAAATAGAATGGCACTGGACGCAGACCAAATGTGCTAGCCAGGTAACCGGAGGCTAACGCTGCAAGTGCAACCGCACCATAGCCCGCAAATTCATTGAGGCCCATCGCAAACCCTCGGCGCTTCGGCCCCACTAAATCGATCTTCATGATAACGGTAGTGGACCAACACAAGCCTTGGTTAATGCCGAGTAGCACGTTTGCGGCAATCACCCAGCCCCACGACGGAGCCCACATTAGAATGAACGGAACCGGCAAGCCGAACAGCCAGCCTGTCACAAGCAAACTCTTACGGCCGAGTAAATCTGAGAACCTGCCGGCGAGCAGGTTTGATACCGCCTTAACTGCTCCAAAGCTGACAATAAAAGAGAGGATTACGCTCTTCGAGGTGAGGCCAAATTCCCGCTCGGCGATGAGGGGCAGCGTCGTCCGTTCCAAACCCACCATGCCGCCAACGAACGCATTAATTAAAACGAGCAAGCCGAACTGCTTGATGTTAACTCGAAGCCCCAGCTCGATCGGATCATGGGTGGCTGCGCGCGAAGACATACGTCACGAACTTACGCACGACCCTGATTGCGGCGAAGCGTTAATTCCATCTCGGGTGGTTTGGGAGGGATCCCGCGCGTTACCTTTTCGAGAAACGCAGAACGGTTCAGGCCGAGAGTCGGGTTCCACTGTTTCTCGAAAGCTAGAGCTCATTCCGGCTCCGCAAACAGAATCATCGTGATCTATTCGCCATTCTTTCGTGGATCGTCGGAAGGATTGACGTATGTGATCTCCCAGGGCCCTTCGCCATGAAGTTGAATGACAGTTTCTTCGGAGGCCCAGGCGAAATGTTTCATCTGCGGCGGGAGAAAGCCGAAAGTTCCAACAGGCATGGCGTTGCCCTTCGATTCATCAAACTTTTCTCCCATACCAAGATTGAACTTTCCTGAGATAACAGTGACATGTTCAACCTTCCCATGCCAGTGCGGTGGAATCTTGTAACCAGCAGGCATCGAGAGTCGCATCGTATACAGGCCAGGATTGAATGGATTACCTTCTAGTACGGCAAGCTTTGCACCGGCAGGAAGTGCGTTAGGTGCGTCCATCCATTTGATGTCAGTCGGGACGAACAGTCCATGATCAGCCGGTTTCGTTGGTTGCTGACTTAACGCGACGCCAATCACTGCGATAATCAATGTGGCTACGACTATTTTCTGCTTCATCTTTTAGAATTCCTTTCTCACTTTTGGACTGTGTTCACGGTTTGGGTTCGGGGCCAGAGCATTTCTCACGGTGTTGATTCTCTATTGATCATCAGAACAAACGGCCACAGTTACCGCCTCCGGTTTCCTTCCGTTAGAATAATCATCTGTGCGGGAAAGCTCATTCGGTTGTTCGGAAAGTACTCCCGCACAGTGTTTTCAACTTCCTGTGCGACTCGGGAAGATTGGTCATCTGTTAAGCTCTTCAATTTCTCTCGTAAGATTTTCGATACCTCGGAACGCATTGTCCAAAACTCCTTCACCGAAATCGGCGCTTCGATCTGGAATTTGAGCAAGCGCTCAGATACGTCGACCGCGCCTGCATCACTCAAAATGCTCGCGAGTTTGCCTGGCTCGGCGAAACGAAACGCACCGGGAGAGTTAGGATCAGCTTGTTCTATTTCGATGTGACGAGAAAGTACATTCGTTACGACATACGAAAATGGATTGAGTTCGCTCTTGTGCCAGACCGCCAAGGTCAACGTGCCATCACACTTAGTGACCCGCAACATCTCTCGCACCGCAGCAAGTGGATCCGGGAAGAACATTGCACCCAACCGACTTACGACCGCATCGAATGAGTTGTCGGGCAATGAATCGGCTACACACTGCCGAAACCGGACGTTTTCAATTCCGCGCTGCGACGCCTCGTGTTCTGCGGCGAGTACCATCTCTTCAACAGCATCAGTGCACATGACTGACCAATATCCGGGAATCTTACTCTGACCTGAAGCATTACAGAAATGAATTGTTTTGATTGTTACGATAGTCGTTTACAATCCATGTCTTATGGACGTCCGCCAGTCTTGAAGTTTTTCTCAGTGTCGCAAAGCACCTGAACTTCACACGCGCCGGCGAGGAAGTGAACCTTAGCCAACCCAGCGTCTCGGTGCGAATCAGCCAGCTCGAAAGCGAATTAGGCGTAAAGTTATTCGAGCAACTCGGTAAGCGAGTCGGATTAACAGAAGCTGGCTCACTACTCGTCCCGCACGCTCGACGGGTGATTATATGGCGATCGAAGACTCAAAGCACGCCATCTACGAGTTGCAGGGATTAGAACGTGGGTCTCTGAGAATCGGCGCCAGCACGAATCCAGGCATGTACCTGATTCCTCAGATCATTGCCCGTTTCAAATTGCGTCACCCTAAAATCGAAGTACATCTGGGAATTAGAGATACGAAGCGAGTTGAGGAAGGCGTCATCAGAAATGAATATGATTTTGGTTTTGTGGGTGGCCACCTGTTAGGCGACCAGGTGGATGTACTTCCCTGGATGACAGATCAACTGCTGCTGGTCGTGGCGCCTACGCACCGGTTGGCGAGAAAGAAGGCAGTCAAACCAGAAGATCTCCGACAAGAGAAGTTTATCCTTCGCGAACTTGGTTCAGCGACAAGAGCAACGATCGTGAGCAACCTAAAAAGATCCAATCTCACGGTGGACACCGTTATGGAAATGGAGAATCCCGAATCCGTCAAGAAAGCAATCCAGAGTGCACTGGGCATAGCTTTCATTTCGAAGTATGCCGTAGACAACGAGTTAAAGGCTCGGAGTCTGGTCGCAGTACGCGTACGGGGCCTTGATATTAGCCGCGAATTAAAGATCGTATATCGAAAAGACAAACACGTCAGCCGCGCAGCACAGACGTTCATTTCGATGGCACAGATTAACTGATACCTAGTGGCACGCATCATCGCAACAGGTCTCGCCCCGCAGGGCTTCGATGCCTTCTTTGACGATTATTGGGACCATGATAAGCGCCGCTACTGGATCGGCCCACCACCAACCCAACAGCGCATTCAGGAGTAAACCCCCAAGTAAGATCGCCGACAGATAGGTGCATAGCTCTGTCTGTTTGGAGTCAGCCATGAGGGCGCCACTGTTGATTGCGCGGGCTACTTTTCTTTGTGCCCGGACTAGCAATGGCATTACCAAGAAGGTACGATACTCTAGTTCCATGTCACAATTCTCCAGCTATACTCACAAAGGAGGCGACTATGAGCAATGTGCTAACTCACGTTCACAGGGGGTTCGGCTCAGTACGACCTTACCTTCATGGCCCAATTGATCTTACGAGTTTTCTGGAAAGAACTTTTGGAGCCGTGATCCTTGAGAACAATCATGAGGGTCCAACCCTCTTGCAAATCGGTGACTCTCTTGTTTGGCTAGAGGCCGGCGAGTTACCACCTCACGTTAAACCATGGGTTGGGTCAGTCTACGTTTACGTCGAGGATGTAGACGGGGTTTACGCGCGAGCCATGGAGTTCGGAGCCAAGAGCATCTCTGCGCCAGAGGACAAGCCATACATGGAGCGCCAGGCGGGTTTTGTCGACGCGGGTGGAAACACATGGTGGGTTTCGAGATACCTTGGCCCAGCGAACTGAGTCCACTCGACAAGCGTAGGTGGAGCAACGCAGCGTGTTGCTGCGCGCGGATCGTCGCTATCGATTGGCCCATACCGGATGCCTCAACCCACAGTAAAGTTCACCGAAGATGCGAGCGGCCAACGTGCAAATCCAGCTTCGGTTGGATTGGTTGGTATGGAGGTTTTTCGTAAATTCAAATGACATTTGACTACTCGCGGAAGGTTATACATCTTGAGCCAAACTCGTTTTTTAACGAAGCCTTTGTTTATGACGCGAGTGGACTCAGATTGCGCGCCGCTTCGCCCTCGTTTTCGCCGCCAACTGTTGCTGGCGTTCGTGAGGCTTCCCCCGCGCAAGCGGCGGGCATAGTTCGAGGTGACGTCATATTAAAGCTGAATGGACGGGATACAGCATACTTAAGCCTGGAAACCATTCGCGAGATGGTCGGTGCTCCAGCTCAGTCTCACCAACTTACCCTTTTACGAGACGGAAAAGTCATTGAGGTTGTACTTAAAACGCGCGAGATGCTTCCGTGACCATCGACATCAGGCTCTCATGCGCTAATCAAGAAAACCGGTAACAACGACGGCCAGAGAAACCAGCTCCGGACCATTGCCCAATCTCAGCTTGAGCGGGTAGCCGCGGACAGCGGCTATCCGGTCAAGCTCGCGCACCACTCGTGGCGCCGGCAGATTGAAATCAACTTCGATCAGCAGCGCTTCGCGATTGAAGTCGTCCACTACATTGAAGGTGCGAAAGCGACGACCATCCCATAACGCATCGCTCATGAAGTCTGCTGACCAGCATTCATTCATCGTCAGCTTTTTTGCGATCACATCTTTCAATGCTCGGTTTTCCAGCAGCAAGTCAGCCGAGATCTGCTTTAACCGCCGGTTTTCTTCTTCCAGTTCACGCAACCGCTTGATGTCCGATGCTTGCATCCCGCCGTACTTCGTCTTCCACTTGTAATAGGTTGCTTCGCTGACTTCGTGCTCGCGGCAAACATCTTTCACCGTTCGTCCTGCCTCGACTGCTTTCAAGATCGCAATGATCTGATGCTCACTGAATCTGCTCCGCTTCATTCCGGCCTCCTGGGTTGCTCATCCTACCCGGAAACCTCTACTTATGGCTGGACCTAAAGGTGGGATACTTACAGAAACAGCTAGGCACCTATGGTAGAGGATTTGACGCTACCCTTGCCCTTCTTCCGCTTACGGTTAGCAGGAATTCTCCATTGACGCTAATATGGCCTGCCAGTACCATGGTGTGGTCGTCGTCCCATAGAGTTCGCGGCCATTCAGCAATCGCCCACTTCGACCTGATCAGATGCTGAAGCTCCCACGCTCCGCACCGCTCCACTACATTGTTGCATTCGCAACTGTGGGTCTAGCTCTCCTGATAACGCTCCAGTTACAAGTCCTTGCGCATCGCGCACCCTATGCGCTGTTTTTCGCTGCTGTGATCGTCAGCACCTGGTACGGTGGCCGCAATGTAGGATTCGTTGCAATCATTCTTTCAGTTGTTGCCACCGCATACTTCGTCATTCCCCCGCTCTATTCCGTAAGACTAGCGGACGTCACCCTCGTGGAAGAAGGCGCCTTCATCGCAGTAGCCCTCCTCATAACCTTCCTAATTTCAGCTCGTCAGCGCAGTCACGAGCTATTACGCGAAAGTGAGGAACACTACCGGCTCCTATTTGAACGCAACCCACTGCCAATGTGGGTCTATGATTGTGAAACCCTCGCCTTCCTGGCCGTGAATGAAGCTGCCATTCGACATTATGGCTACTCGAAGGAAGAGTTTTTATCGATGACTATAAAGGACATCCGACCTGCTGAGGATGTACCTGCCCTTCAAGATGCCGTTCCTAAGACTGATTCCGGATTAAGCCCGGCCACCAGAACATGGCGGCATGTAAAGAAGGACGGCACCGTCATCGAGGCAGAGATCACTTCTTACACACTGATGTTCGGTGGCAGAAGTGCCGATCTTGTACTAGCGAATGACGTTACGGCACGGAAGCACCTCGCGACTGACCGTGAGAGATTCCTGGCGTTGGGCGCCGACCTGCTTGTTATCGCGGGTTTTGATGGAATGTTTAAGTGGGTCAGCCCAGCCTGGGAGCGTACTCTCGGATGGAGTAGCAAAGAACTCACTTTCCATCCCTGGTTGAACTTCGTTCACCCGGAGGATCAAGGGAAGACAGTCAACGAAGCCGAAAAGCTATTTCGTGGTCAGGAAACTATTTCATTTGAGAATCGTTATCTTCACAAAGACGGCTCTTATCGTTGGCTGAGTTGGAAGTCTCGGCCGTTCATGCAGGAGCAACTGCTCTATGCTGTAGCAAGCGATGTTACTGAAAGGAAGTTACTCGAAGATCAGTTGAGACAATCTCAAAAGCTGGAATCAATTGGCCAGCTCGCCGGGGGTGTAGCACACGACTTCAATAACCTGCTCACGGTCATTACGGGCTACAGTCAACTTGCTTTGCACCGCCTCCCACCCGACAGCCCCTTACGTAACAATCTGAAGGAGATTACCAATGCCGGAGAACGAGCGGCTTCACTCACGCGCCAACTGCTTGCATTTAGCCGTAAGCAGGTAATGCAGCCGAAGGTCATCGATCTCGGATCCACGGTCTCCAATCTAGATAAGATGCTACAGCGCCTCATCGGAGAAGACATCAAGCTCGTAACTATGTTGGATAAGGACCTTGCTAAAGTCTACGTGGATCCGAATCAGATGGAACAAGTTTTGATGAATCTTGCTGTTAATGCCCGCGACGCAATGCCAAATGGCGGCAAGTTAACGATTGAGACGAAGAATGTGTTTCTAGACGAGGCTTACACTCGGAGACATGTCAGTGTTACGCCCGGTAAGTATGTGATGCTGGCGGTTTCCGACACGGGACATGGGATGGACGCGGAAACGCAATCGCACATATTCGAACCATTCTTCACGACCAAAGAGGCGGGCAAGGGCACAGGACTTGGCCTCGCAATGGTATATGGAATAGTCAAACAATCAGATGGAAATATTTGGGTCTATTCAGAACCTGGCCACGGCACGACTTTCAAGATCTATCTGCCGATAACGAGACAGGGTGAGAGTGAAGACAGCGAGGCAACCGTTACGCGGGAACGCGAACGCGGAACAGAGACGATCTTACTGGTAGAAGACGAAGCCGCAGTACGCACTTTGTTGATGGATATCTTACAGAGCGAAGGTTATACGGTGCTGGAGGCAGCGAATGGTCCAGAAGCGCTGGAACGGTGTGGAAACTACGAGGGACCGATAGACCTGCTGGTGACTGACGTAATCATGCCGGAAATGAGTGGACCAGAGTTAGTAAAGCGCCTTTCCGGCAAGTGTCGTGAACTGAAGGTCCTTTATATTTCCGGCTACACGGACAATGCGATTGTGCATCACGGCGTGCTTGAGCCGGGCGTGAATTACCTCCAGAAGCCGTTTACTCCTAACGGCGTCGCAAACAAGATCAGAGAAGTCTTGAATAATAAGTCGGAGTAGAAGGGCTAAGTGGACGCGGTCAAAGAAGCGACGTAAGTATCGAAACGCTGGCGGTCAAGAACACCGACATCGATGATTCGCGTTCCTATAACAAAGCCCCTCCAGGGCTCGGTTTGATCTTTGCGGCATGCAACGTGTTTCTTGGACTTCCAGCTCAACAGAGCCGGTCGGAAGATAAACGGCCACCTTAAGCGATTAGCGAAGGACATGAACGCTCCCGGCTGGAGATTGCATTCGTTGCGAGGTGACTCGGCGGGCCGTTGGGCGGTTGAAGTGAGTGGCAATTGGCGTTTGACATTCGCCTTTGAAGGCGAGGATGCCATTCTTGTGGATTATCAAGACTATCATTGAGGTATTTATGCGGATGTACAACCCTCCCCATCCAGGAACTGTGTTGAGAGAGTATTTGGGATGGATAGGGATGCAGGCCCAGTATGATTTGTGCCAAGCATCAAAGAAACGTCGCCGCAAGCTAGCGCGTTTAGCAGCATAGTCAACTCCTTGGAGTGCGGTTACTTGTCACCGCTTTGACTCGTCGTTTGCCTACTCTGAACCTCGTTGAAACTCATACCGTCGACGCCGCTTGTTCGACATTCAGAAGGCACGACGATGTTCTTGAGGCGCTGCCGCTCAGTTCTCACATCATCAACTCAACAGCACAGTCCGACCCCCCTTCATCAGTTTGTGTTTTTCCGTTCCTTCAGCGCCCTTTTAGCGAACACACAACAGACTGAAAGTGTGTCGGACATTGGCAAAGCGCGCCGCCCCCGCTTCAACTCGCGTCATTCATCAACTCAGACTCACGGCAGTGCCGTCGAGGCGCTCGATGCAACCGCCTTCGGAGCTTATGACCATCTAGTGAAACCTTTGCGCCCCGAAGGCCTGCAGGCGATCTCCATTTTTTCATCACACAACTCCAACGACTACCGCAACGTCGAACGTTCGATAGCCGGGCGGACGTCAGGACGGAATCTGAACTCAACCCTATCTGCAGGAACGGGAGATCCGGCGAGTTGGTTCAAACCAGACGCAGAAAGTCAACGTGCGAGTGATCGCAGCAAGTAATCGTGACGTGGATGAAGATTCAGCCTCAATGACCATCGCGACACCTTCGGATCCAATTCGCGCCATAGAGGACGAGATTCTGTTGCCGTTAGCTGCAATAGAGGCCCAATACGTTGCGCGGGTGCTGGAGAGTACGAACGGCAACATCCAGAGAGCGGCGCGAATATTGCGAGTAGATCCGAAGACACTGCGCCGGATGATAAAGCGTCATAATATTGAGCGATATAACAGTGGCACATCACGTTCGCGCGCCGCGTAGCACGTCCGACGAACTTTAGTTTGTCGTTTCCCATCACCCGAGACTCCTCCAGAAACCCGCACCATTGAGAGTTGCGTTTCCGAACGTCTCAAGTTTCACCCGAAGCACAAGTCAGCCGACACGACAAGCTGAAGCATATCGAACAGATACGCACTAAGCATTGCACTCCGGGAGGCTGACAGCTATATTGGTGTCAGTTATAAGACCTTGTTCTCATCCGCGAGAACAACCGGAGCTTTCAAACGATGACCACCATTTACACCACATCAATTCACATCGCTACAGGTCGCCAGACTACATGGACGACCAAGCGGCGGTCTAGAAGAGGCTTCAAAATGTAAGCAATATCTAAAGCCGAACTTAGTAAAACCCGCTGCCGCAAAAAGCCGGTAGCGGGTTTTTTCTTTTACCTTTGATAAACGCAAGTAGAGCCCCAGCCAATGGACTACAAACCCCTGCAGATCATGAAATTCGGAGGCACTTCAGTTGCCGATGCCGAATGCATTGCGCGCGCCGCCTCCAACTTGTCAAAAGCCTCAGAAAAAGCTCGAGTAATTGCTGTTGTCTCAGCATTGCAGGGCGTCACCGATCGCCTAATTGAGACCGCGAAGCTCTCTGAAACCGGCAATCAGAACGCAGCTGATGAGATGGCCAGAATTCTATATACACAGCACGAGTCTGCAATTATGCGTTTAATTCCAGACGCCGCGGTGCGTACGCAACTCCTGTCAGAAACAACGCGAATCATCGGACACGCTGGTTCTCTCTGTCGTGGCACGGCCCTGCTGCGCGAGCTTACTCCACGTTCGCTGGATGCGATTTCAGGCATTGGCGAGAAATTATCAGCGCGCATCCTCGCAGCTACCCTGTCTCTGATGGGAGTGGAAAGCATAGCCATCGATGCGACCGAAATCATCGTGACTAACGACACTCATGGACGCGCCGAACCGTTGCTTGAACCAACACAACAGCAAGCTCGCGCTGGTTTGGAACCACTGCTAAAAGAAGGAATTCTTCCAGTCGTAACCGGATTCATTGCAGCAACCGCCCAAGGTGTGCCAACGACACTCGGTCGCGGCGGCTCCGATTACACCGCAACGATCCTTGGAGGTGCACTCTCAGCAGATGAAGTAATTATCTGGACTGATGTTGACGGTGTCCTGACCGCGGACCCGCGTCTCGTTCCTGATGCTCGAATAATCGCTAAGATTTCCTATGCCGAAGCAGCGGAGCTTGCCCACTTCGGCGCGAAGGTCCTTCATCCAAAAACACTTTGTCCGGTCATTAATGCACAAATTCCAGTGTGGATTCGAAATAGCTATGCACCTCATCAAGTGGGAACGCAGATTTCTGTCAGGGCGAACGGCCCTCAAGTCGGTGTGAAGGCAATCACAGCCATCAAGGGTGTCGATCTAATCACCGTTGGTGGGCCGGCGATTATGGCTGTTCCCGATCTGGTGGCCCAAACGTTCGCCGCAGTTGCCCGAGCGCAAATAAACGTGCTTTTGATTTCGCAATCCTCTTCACAAAACGATCTATGCTTTGTTGTACATTCTGAAGACACCAGACGCACGACAAACGCCTTAAACGAAGTTTTCAGTACCAAGGGTGATGACGGTGTAGACTACGTTCGCGTTGATTCCTCGCTAGCCATAGTAGCCATTGTCGGTGAGCGCATGCGAGGAATGCCCGGCATTGCTGGTCGGGCGTTCAGCGCGCTGGGACGTGAGCGAATCAACATCATTGCCATCGCTCAAGGCGCCTCAGAGTACAGTATATCCTTCGTTATTAAGCTTACAGAGATGCAGCGGGCCGTCTGCACAATTCACTCAGAATTTGACCTGGCACGTGGAAATCGAATCGCTGAAGATAAGGAGTCGGGTTTGTGAACGCAGCTAAAGAAGGTAAAGCATTGCAACGCTGCATTGAGCGGTCTTGCGGTGCCAAGTTTGAAATAAACAAGCAGATATATAGCTGCCCCCGTTGTGGCGGCCTGCTGGATGTTGTCGTCTCACTACCAAATATTAACGGTCTGGAGTTAAAGGCACTTTGGAAGTCTCGTCTAACCTCAATGGATACTCATGACCAAAGTGGTGTATGGCGCTTTCGCGAACTACTACCCTTTCCAGAAGAGTCTCCAATAGTAACTCTCCTTGAAGGCAACACTCCCATTTACGATGCACCGCGTTCAGCACGGTACTCTGGGCTCAAAGCGCTGCAGGTAAAACATCAGGGAATGAACCCAACAGGCTCTTTCAAGGACACCGGCATTACGGTTGCGATCACGCAAGCGAAACTACTCGGCGCAAAAACCGTTATCTGCGCCAGCACCGGAAACACGGCAGCGAGTCTAGCCGCATATAGTGCGCGCGCTGATATGCAGTGTGTGATTCTCGTTCCCCACGGTCAGGTCAGCCATGCGAAGCTTAGTCAAAGCCTGGATTATGACGCGACCGTTCTAGAGATCGACGGCAACTTTGATGATGCAATGCAGCTTGTTTCTGAGTTGGCGGAAGACACTTCAATTTACCTGATGAACTCGATCAATCCGTTCCGTATTGAAGGGCAAAAAACCGTAGCTGCCGAGTTACTCGAGCAGACAGACTGGCAAGTCTCTGAACATGTTGTCGTGCCAGGCGGAAATCTTGGAAATAGTAGTGCGTTGGGTAAGGGGTTCGCCGAGTTGCTTGAACTTGGGTTAATTGATCGAATGCCTCGGTTGAGTGTGGTGCAGGCAGACGGGGCTGCGCCTTTCGCACGGCTGCTTTCGAACAGCACAATCGAACAATTACGGCGTGAGGCGTTGGTTCCGGTTAAGGATCCCCAGACACTCGCAACTGCGATTAAGATAGGGGCTCCAGTGTCCTGGAAAAAGTCTGCACGTGCGGTCATCGATAGTGGAGGTTGGGTGGTGAGTGTTTCTGAGCAGGAGATTGCCGACGCAAAGGCGATCATTGGACGCGATGGAATTGGCTGCGAGCCTGCGTCTGCGACAACTGTTGCCGGTCTCAAAAAGCTGGTAGCAACTGGCCGGATCGATCCAGCTGAAAGCGCTATTGCGATTCTGACTGGGCACGCATTGAAGGATACGGATTACACAATCAAATATCACCGCGAGGCGCTTTTCACTCATGATCGAGCAAGAGCCAGATCTAAAGAGGAGCGACATATTCGTGGAACTTTCGCTAACTCACCAAAGCGAGTGAAGGCGTCGAAAGAAGCAATTCTTCGAGTGATAGAGCATATGTGAAGATCTTTAAGGGCGCACGTCGGGAGCGCGGGCGTCCCCGCCCGCTCCCGCCTTTTACACTCAAGTTTCGAGTAACCACGGCTGCGGGCGGGGACGCCCGCGCTCCGAGGCCCGCGCTCCGAGGCCCGCGCTCCTAAAACTGGCGATGCAGAACAAACGCAACATTAATTCCATCCAGATTCGCGTGCCGGCCTCAACTTCAAATCTCGGGTCAGGTTTTGATTGTTGTGGTCTGGCACTGCAGCTCTATCTCACTGTCCGAGCGACCGTGGTCCCAAATAGCGACGTCAAATGTCGAGTTCGCACGATTGGGCCAATAAAAGATTGCCTGGACGATCTGCGTCGAGATAAGGACAACCTGATTTACCAGTCGATCGAATTCCTGGCCGAACAGGAAGGATTTACCTTACCGCCACTGCGACTGAGTGTTTGCAATGAGATTCCATTGGCAAGTGGTTTAGGAAGCAGCGCCGCTGCGATCATTGCCGGGTTGAAGCTTGGGTCAGCATTCGCAAGGCGCGAGATCCCAGATGATCGTCTGTTGCATTACGCCACTCAGATTGAAGGTCATGCCTGTAATGTTGCCGCCGCTCTCCAGGGTGGCTTTGTTCTTCATTTTGACGATGAATTCGGGCACGTCAAGACTTTCAAGAAGCCCTGGCCCAGTGATCTAAAGATAGTTATCGTGACTCCACATCACAGGTTACCGACCAAGCAAGCCAGGGCAATACTCCCTAATCTCGTTACAACATCCGATGCAATCTTTAATATACAACATTGGGCGCTCTTCAATGCGGCGCTCGATCAGGGTAGATACGAATTTCTATGGGAGGCGATGCAGGACCGGCTGCATCAGCCGTTTAGGGAGATTCTGGTACCTGGGCTTAGAGAGGCCTTAGCCACAGAACAGAGGGATGGGCTACTGGGAATCGCTTTGAGCGGCGCCGGCCCAAGCGTGATTGCATTAACGGAGAGGCATGATTCGAGTGCTGCAGATTCAATTGCTGCGTGTTTTCAGAAGCATGGCATCGCCACAACCATACACTGCCTGGGCGTCGAGAATGCGGGGGCTAGTCTGATGGTTTTTTAACTCGCACAAAAGTGACTTACTGGCGCCAAGAAGATTTTACAAACAGAGGGTCTTGGGTAGACAAAAATTCATGCGACGAATGGGGCGCCCACGGAGGGACGCCCCTACAGATTTTCACACAATCTCTTCGGCGTCATGGTGGTTCACCTACTTCAGATAACGTCCCTTCTGAGCGTCTATATAAACATGTTGATTTTTCGCTGTGATTCCTTTCAATAGCTTCCGTAGCTCGTCGGCTTTTTTCCGGACCGGCTCAATGACGATTCGCCCTGCTTCTTCACGCACGTCAACGAGTTCATCCAAATTAAGGTTCGTGGCCTGCATCACCGAAGCCGGAATCCTTACCGCCGCCGGTGCAGAAAAACTCTCTTGCGCGGAATTGTTGAGTATCTGGGGTGAGAAGTCGAGAAAAATTAGCGTTCGTGATCTCTAGTCCGCGCCAACCCCCCGACTGTGAAAGTCCGGGGATTCATTTAGTTTTAGACTAGCTTGCGTTATCTCCAGGTCGCTAGGCCGAAACTAACGGACCCCCGGCAAAGAAGAGACTTACTGTGTCAAAAAAATAGATCCTACACACGGGAGTGTGTAGTGCTTTTCAGATCCTACCTACTAGACGGACGCCACCCCCTCCCTTATCTCAACGTTGCCGACTCAGAAGCTTCATCGAAATTGAGGACGGGTGAAGTTGAGGGTTCTGAATGTCACCCGTCTTCTGAGCTGGCAGTGTTGAAAAAGAGAAGGGGGGTGGCACGTCTTTGTAGGTTGGATCTGAAGGAACTACACACTGCCGTGTGTAGGATTTCCTTGGTTCACCAAGACGACGGATGACCCCCTTAGTTTTTTATGATCCGATCGGGACCCACCCGCTATGAAGTCGGTGGTATTTCGACTTTGCAATCAGAACATCCAAGTGTCGGTTCTTTTGCTGCTGTTTGAGCCAATTGCCTGAAATCAGGTGGAGCCTCGATGAATTCAAGCGCATTCTCCAACTCTTCAATGTCGCCCGTGGTGGCGATGTCCCCTGTCAATACAACGGCATCTAACGAGCCCTTTGTTGCATGTTGGCGCACGACATCCGCAAAGCGTTGAAGGACTGCAGGGTCGTAGGAGGAAACGAGCATCTTCTCAACGACGGCATCGAAAACAGTTCCGGCAGTAAACCGATCCGATCGAACGGCGAGGTCATGTTTGATGCAGTGGAGATGTGTAAGTCTGAAGCGTGGAGGATACGTACAGACGCCATTGGAGTTGGAGGAATCTACACAGTTTTGGTTAGAGCGTAGTTGGGTCTAATATGGCGGAAGCAAGTGCCTCATCGATAGATTCCATTTTGTCGCCCGAATCTTCCAGCTCGTCCTCAGATATGGCAATCAAACTCAGTTCACCTTTAGTGGTCAAGTGCATTTCAATCCAAGGTGTTACAAATGCGCCGTTTTGCTCATTCGCCAACCAATCTACGAACTCTTCCGTTAACGTTTCGAACAACTGCCGAACTTCGAGTGCGCGCGAAGAGTCCGGGTGTCGGCGCAACGAGGAAAAACCCAACATTGTGATCATCCCATCTGTAACGTACTCGGAGACTGGAAAAGAGCCGCCATCCCTTGCCCATGGAGATTCTGAAAGAGAGGATAGATAGTGATAGAGCCGCTCCGCGATGAGCCGCTGACCGCTTTCAATCGACGGCTTTCCGCTTACGGATCTGGTACGAAGATATCCTAGACCAAACCGGCCGAGCAGAGGCTCATCATCGCTGGATTCGGATGATATTTCGGGCACCGTTCTAGCAGCGTAATCCCTAACCAAGGACTGATTCTGCCTAATAATCTCGATTGTAAGATCAGCTGAGGGCATGAAGAATACGAAGCTGTCTTGAGAATCTCGCATATCGCTATCTCCTAATCAAACATGTTTACCAAGGTCAAGTCACAGGGAAGGAACTCCCTTCAATAATAAGACGGGTTGAAACGTCTCAAATGTGACAACGAGAAAAGAGATTTTTTGAAGTTACTCCAGTTTGGTATTGGCCTAATTGACTTTTTCTCTGTGCAAACTCTGCGTCCTCTTTGACTCTGTGGTGGTTCGTCCAGCGAATTTATGACCGCAGAGACACCGAGAACACCGAGTTCGCACAGAGCAATCAATTTAGGACACTACCTCAAGTTTCAGTATCTTCGAAATCGATGGTCTTTCTGAGGCGTTCTGTTAGGCGGTGCATCCGTTGTCGAACCGTGGCCGGATTGAGTCCAAGCAGATTTGCGATTTCCTCGTATGAATATCCCATCATCGAATGGTAAACGAGAGTACGTTCAGCAGTACTCATATGAGTAAACATTTCTCGAAGCAGAATCTTACGTTCCAGATCAGTGACGATATCCATGACTGAATCTTGCGAGAATTCAGGAATTGATTCTTTGAGTAGCTTCTCCCGCTCTGTTACGACAAGATTCTTGTAGGACCTGAGAAGATAAGCTTTGAGGTGCTCGACGTTGCGGCCAGCGGCAATCGAAGAACTGACGCTCGCTACGGCCTTGAGCATGAGATTGAAGGCAAGGCTTCGATCCTGCAGTGCAAACTCACCAAACTTAGCAGCCTTGGGCCAGATCGCTCCGGCAGCTTCATAAACCTCCGGATCGATGGGTCCAAACTGATCTTCATAGCCAGCTTCTAACGCGGGCCACTCGTGCGCGGGAGTTGACACTAGTCTCCTTCCATCGACCTCAAAGTATTGTAGTTTAGAGAGTGGTGTAGTGGTAGGTAGAGGGTCTGGATTTCGTGTCCAGGGACGGTGCGGTCCGGACTCGGTCTTGATTGCGCGCTACGGCCGCTTCAACTCGCATCATTCATCAACTCAACAACAACTGTTCAACTTCAAAGAATCTTTTCCTTTGCAAGTTCTGGGCGCTGCAACTTGAAGCGGGGGCGGCGCGCAATCAGATTGAGAGCTAAAGAAGAAGGTTCCGAGCGCTTGCCCCCTTCCCAACCTGCAAATTGTGGGACATTGAGTTGTTTCTTTGAGACTGAGTGATAATGAGAATTGAAGCTGGCGCGGTGCAGTACTGTCTAGAGTGATCAAACACCCGCCAGTCAAGAACACAATCTCATAAACCTGCCATGTCCCACTTTCGAATCACCTCATTGATCAGACCGGGGTGCAATGACCAAATCAGAGCCTCAAAAGAACCATAGACTTATGTCGATGGTTCATCAGCGTCATCAACCTACAATGACTCAAACACCATTCATGATTTCCACCAATTTTTTAAAGTAGTTCGCAAGAAAAGAAGGGAGGGACAGAGAGCGTCTGCTAGGCAGGAGGTAAAACAGCACCGACAGGAACAGTCAGTGACGCGAGCTCGGAACTCGTTTCAGTGATGTTGCATTTTCAAGGACCTCTCTACGCTAGATAAGAAATGCTATTGCGTCTTGATATCAACACCTTAATGTATAGTTAAGGCGCTTTACTGCTTTTTCTCCCCAGAGCTTTTAATTCGACTCGGATCAAATCAATTTCTGAGGTGGAAGCGAGCGCGCTTAATTTCGAAGAGACGCCGGAAAACCTAAACTCCAACCGTCTCCCTCTCAATTTTTCCTTCGGCCCGAGCTTGTTATCTTTGAGTAAGGGAGTGAAATCCCAAACAGCGGCGGTGCCATTTTCACCATTATCTATTGTCAGGATGGTTGGGATACCGATACCCGATTTCAACGAAAGCACGCGGATTTTGATTGGAACAAAAATGGTTTCGTCGGACACATTTTCAAGCTGTGCGTCTACTGAGAGAGTATTCGTAGATCTATTATGTCACCGCCAGACCGTTGGATCCTTGGGAATGGTCCCGGTGTTGTTCTGTCAGATGGAAGCGATCTTTGAAGGCACTGCTGCTGCGATCAACAGCAAGGTATGGGTCTCCTGCGCGCTGTCTGTCGCCCAGGACGAGTTTTAGGGCTGCGCTACGCAGCCGCTCGTAGCGCTCAATGAAGAGTTCTTCATGGCTGGACTGGGTTCTGGAGAGTTTTAGCATCGAGATTCGGACAGAAATCGCCGCGCTTCAATACCTTGAAAGGATTCCCTTTGTTATGAATGACGCCAGAATTGGAAGAAATCTATTATTGGAGGATGGATCTTATTGGGAATTAGAAGCGGAAGGGAGGGTTTTATGTCCGACACGCTTCAGCTTGTCGTGTCGGTTACTCGTGCGATCTTCGATATGCTTCAACTTGTCGTGTCGAGTTACTCGTGCGATGTCCGACACGCTTCAGCTTGTCGTGTCGAGTTACCCGTGCGATGTTCGATATGCTTCAGCTTGTCGTTTTTTAGTTACCGTGCTTTGGTTGAAACCGATACGTACGATCTCAGACGATCCAAGTTTCTGGTGAGTCACGAGCAGTGGAAAACGACAAACTGAAGTTTATCGAACATTAACCTTAAACACTGAAGATTCGATTGAGCACTTGTCCCACTTTCCTGACTTGCCAATTTATTAATCCTTGAACGCTGAAGATTCGATTGAGTGTCGCTGCCCTTCAACTTGCAAATTTACAACATTGACAATTTCAGCAATCGGCAATTGGCAATCGTCAATCCTTCTAGGTTTTTCCGAGTGCAACTGCGCGTTTGTAAGCCGCATACACAGCTTTGGATAGCACAGTACGAAGTCCGCCTTTTTCCATCTGATATATCGCTTCGGCGGAGGTGCCACCGGGAGAAGTGACCATGTTACGCAATTCGGCTGGATGCTTGTGAGATTCACGTGCAAAAAGTACTGAACCAAGCATGGTTTGCATGACGAGCTCCTGCGCCACATGTCTTGAGAATCCCATGTGAACACCAGCATCCACTAATGCTTCCATCACCAGGAAAATATAGGTAGGACCAGTGGCACTTAAAGCAGTGGCCATGTCGATCATTCTCTCCGTTTCAACCACCATCTCCTGACCTAAAGCTCCGAGCAATGTGCGGATTCTGCTTTGCTGCGTCTCGCTCACTTCGGGTGTCGCGGTCCAAACTGTGATTCCCTGTCCGATTTGAGCTGGCGTGTTTGGCATTGCTCGCACGATGGCTGAATGCATTAATTCTTTCGCGATCGTTTCTATTGTCGTTCCGGCAATGATTGATAGAAGGAGATTATCGGGATGCAGGGCACCTTTTAATTCATTGAGCACTAGTCCCGCTCGTTGTGGCTTAACGGCAAGGACAACCACCTCCTTGTTATCTTCCGAGGCCTCACGATTGCTTTCGACCATTCGGATTCCATAGGTTGCTTGTAATTCTTCACGTCGTAAGAGGCGGGGATGGCTGCCGACTATCTGTTCTGGT
>DATETN010000058.1:0-7219 GCA_035283645.1 Pyrinomonadaceae bacterium | reverse complement strand
TTCGGCTAAGCGAGGTTCCCATGAAGGCCTACCCGTTCACCCGCCCCACGATCGTCGCCGCCGTCGAGTTCTTGGGGGCGGCCTTGACGCAGGCCAAGTTCGACCAGGTGATCGTGCGGCTTGGACTCGATAGCGACATTGTGCTGGCTTCGCCAAAAAGCGTGACCGCAAAAAGCGCATTACTGGCACAAGCGATCACACAGCGTGCCGCGCAAATGGTCTCCACGATAAGCGGCCAGATGACACTTGCCGAAGCCACAGTGCGCATTGCGGTCGAAGTAAGCGTGGCCGCTTATGGGCGACCTGAACAGGCCCCATTCCTGCGCGGTCTGGCGCTTGATGGCTACGTGGTGTCTTGGGATGAGGACACGCGCACACCCTTGTTGCGAGTTGCCTTGCCTGAAGAGGTGGACCTTCCAGCAACCGACGACGAAGTCCACCAGCTCCTGAAGCATTTCTCTTTTGCTGTACCACTAGGCCACCTTGACCAGGCGATCGAAGCACATACACGGGCTGACTGGGCGGCGGCGAACAGCCAAGTGCGCAGCTTCCTGGAAGGACTGCTCAGCGACATTGCGTTGCGGATAGAGCCCGAAAAAGCTTCCCAACAGCCTTCAT
Organism: Pyrinomonadaceae bacterium; assembly: GCA_035283645.1. Lineage (GTDB taxonomy): Bacteria > Acidobacteriota > Blastocatellia > Pyrinomonadales > Pyrinomonadaceae > PSRF01. The sequence continues at coordinate 6,601 of DATETN010000058.1, read as the reverse complement.
TTGAAAACCGCCGCACCCTCTTGGCAACGCGCGGATTTCTGTCCGTGGACAGGAACGAATGGACAGCCGATGGCAAGAATTTCATCAACGGCCTATTCAAAATGCTGCACACCGACGGCTCGCATCCGGGCCTCTCGGATGAAGATCACAGCACGTTCCGATTACATATTGCACTCATTACAGGCCGCACTTTGCTGCGACGCTTGATGAACGGAAATTGGCCATGTCCATAGCTTTCTGATTCCGACTGATAACGGCTCATTTCCACCCTACGGGATGAACGTCTTTAGTGCCTCCCTCAGTTAACCAGCCGATTTCGGTATGCGGCCTTCACCGATAAGAACAAGTTCAATGCACATATCAAAACTTTGTCTGGTCAACTACAGAAATTTCCCCAACACGAAGTTGCTTTTTGCCAAAGGCATTAACACCATCATTGGGGAAAATGGGTCTGGTAAGACCAACCTATTTCGCGCGATCCGGCTGTTGCTCGACGACAATATGCTTCGGTCTGCGCAGAAACTAGAAGAAAAGGACTTTCACAGGGGGCTGCCAAATTGGCAAGGGCATTGGATCATCATCAGCCTCGAATTTGATGAGGTCTCACAGGATGAAGTCATTCAGTCTTTGTTTCTCCATAGTGCAGGCAATATTGAAGACGGAAAAGTCGACAAAGCAACATACAACCTTATTTTCCGGCCAAAGGCTTCTATTCGAATTCAACTGTCGCAGCTTGAGGATGGCGACAAGGCTGGACTGGCAGCTATTACCCGAGCAATCACGATTGATGATTACGAGACAGTCTTCACTGGAAAAAGCATCGCTGATTTCAACGACCCGGCGACTTACGCCGCAATTGTCGGAGATTTCGAGAATGTCAGGTTTAGTGATGAGCTTGATCCTCCGGAGATTGGTGGCAGGACTCCCGGAATATTTTCTATTACGAAAGAAATCTCGTTCACGTTTGTCCAAGCACTGAGAGACGTTGTCGCGGATTTTCAGAATAATCGTACCAACCCTCTGCTGACATTGCTGAAGAGCAAAAGTGGCGAAATCAATCCAGCGGAGTTCGTGCCGATCACTACGAAAGTCAAGGATCTTAATGTCGCGATTGAGGAGCTTTCAGACGTTAAGGAAATCAGAGCCGACATCCGAAAGACAATCAACGATGCAGCAGGAGACGCCTACTCCCCTTCGTCGTTGTCGATACGGTCAGACCTTTCAGATGAGGCTGATCGCCTTTTCCAGTCCTTGAAACTTTTTGTCGGTGAATCAGAGCCGGGTTATGAAGGCGCAATTCATGAGCTGAGTCTAGGTGGCGCTAATCTGATCTATCTCACACTTAAACTACTTGAATTTAAATATCAGAAGAGCAAGCAGTCTTTCGCCAACTTTCTGCTTATTGAAGAGCCTGAAGCACATATTCATACTCATATTCAGAAGACACTATTTGACAAACTGAACTATCCTGATACGCAAGTAATTTACTCTACGCACTCGACGCACATTTCCGAGGTAAGCAATGTAGAGAACGTCAACATCCTCGGCAGGGTCGATGGGAGGTGCGAGGCTTTCCAGCCGTCGGCAGGTCTGACGACGGATGAAATTGGGAATATTCAGCGATATCTGGATGCTGTCCGCAGCAATCTTCTTTTTGCCAAAAGCGTCGCATTGGTGGAAGGCGACGCGGAGGAAATACTGATTCCAATTCTTGTTAAAAAGGTTTTTGGCATCAGTCTTGATGAACTCGGCGTTAGCCTAATCAATATCCGTAGCACAGGTTTTGAGAATGTTGCGGTGCTTTTTCACGATGAAAGAATTCGTAAGCGGTGCAGCATCATCACGGATCTAGATGCCGCATTCATCGACACTACCCCCGATCCGCTCGATACAAAAGCGGTGGCGAATTCTAAGACAAAAGCCATTGGTGCTCAGGCTGCCGGCATCTTACGAAAGGCGACCCTAGGCGAATTTTCTAAGGATAACCCGTGGCTCGAAGTTTTCTTTTCCGATCACACATTTGAAGTGGATTTCGTGAAAACAGGAAATAGCGCGAACGTTGTCTCCGTATTAAACAAAGTCTATAAAGATGGCCCCACCATTGCTACATCAAAGGCCGAGTTGGAATCCAACAACATCGTGGCATACGGGTCGCGCGTGCTAACGATGGCCAACAATGCAGGAAAAGGATGGTTCGCGATTTTGCTGGGTAAGGCAATCGACCATCACACCGTCATTCCTGACTACATTCTTAAAGCAATTTTTTTCGCGCATGGCGGCATCAGCAAGGCGGTTATATCCAACATACTTAGCTATCGATTGGAGTTGATCCGGAAAGAGCCTGGTTCTGATCCGATAACTATTGCCGCGACCGCAGGCAAGTTGGAAGATTTTCGCAACGACAAGCTCGACTTTCTTGAGATCCGCGCCGCCATGCTCCAAGCGTTCCCGGCAGATGAAATCAACAACATTCTTGCAGGAATCTAGTCAATGTTTGTCTGGAACCCAGGAGATCTAAATCCCGAGCAGGAGGCAGCTATTGCCGAAGAACGAAGCGTATTCCTGGTAGCTTGCCCCGGTAGCGGGAAGACCCGGACACTCACTTACAAAATTGCTCGCGAACTCTCCAAGCTACAGCCTGACGATAACAAATGGGTTATTGCAATCACATACACACACCGGGCTGCGGACGAGATTCATGAGCGCATCGAAAATCTTGGAGTTGATACCTCCAAGCTTTGGATCGGCACCATTCATTCTTTTTGTCTGGAATGGATTATCAAACCTTATGCGATCTATCACGATGCTCTCAAGAACGGATTTAGGGTAATCAATTCGCATGACACCGAACGGCTCATTACTGAAATTTGCAAGGCATATCGGAATCCCATTATCGAATATTGGGACTGTGGGCACTACTACACGTCTACGGGGCTAGTTCTCGCGTGTGCGGCACATAATCGGCCTAGCGTTCAAAGTGTTTTGGATGAATACCATGCGAATTTGCTTGAAAAACGTCAAATCGATTTTGAACTTATTCTCTCCTACGCTTACGCGCTTATTGCTCAACAACCGTCCATCAGTAAACTATTAGGCTGTTTGTTTTCTTGCGTTTTGGTAGACGAATATCAGGATACGAAAGAAATACAGTATGGAATACTTGCTTCAATCCTGAAAGCCGGGAAAGGTGGAGTAGGCGCATTTATTGTGGGCGATCCCAATCAAGCGATCTACGGTTCACTTGGTGGTTACGCGATTACGGCAGACGAATTGAGTGCGATGGCAGGTATAGATTTTGAAAAAATGGAGCTATCTCAAAATTACCGTAGCTCTGATCGCATTGTTGAGTATTTCGGAAATTACAACGTTTATGCCACAAAAATAGAATCTGCTGCTAAACACAAAGACTATCCAAGTCTTATTTCTTATGACTCTACAACCTCGCGAGAAAATCTTGAGGAACAGTTGACCCGACTTATTCGATACAACATCGAAACTGTGGGTATTTCTCCCAATGAGGTTTGCGTGCTGGCTCCATGGTGGATGCACTTGGCCAGCATGACCCGCAAGCTAGTCGCCGCGATGCCGGAGTACAGCTTCGACGGACCTGGCATGGTGCCGTTCTCACGCGACATCGACAACTTCTGGTACAAACTTTCGAAGATCGTTTTGACCGAAGCATCGCCACGGATGTATGTGCGCCGCTCGCGCTGGGCTGGAGAAGTTTTGTCGGCGCTTTCGGACTCTGGCGCGGACATCTCAAAGGTTTCTCGGAAGTCCCTGTTACGAGAATGCAATTCCATCACCATCGCCGAACAGGATGGCTTGACCTATCTGGCGCAGTTTTTTGATGCATTATTCGCACGGATCGGCGTTGATTTCAGATCTGTTGCGACGCTCATTGAGCACTACGATGCTTTTTTCGAGAGTTCTAAGGCGCGCATCCTACGACTCCAACGGGAGGGCGCCGAGTTCATCGGCGACATCAGCACATTCCGAAAGGTCTTTGAAAGTCGCATTGGCATTACCGTATCGACAATTCATGGAGTCAAGGGTGCCGAATACGATGCGGTGATTGCGTATGCTTTGCTCGAAGGAATGGTGCCGAACTTCAACGACCCCGAGCCACAAGAGAGTGCGAACAAGCTGCTTTACGTCATCTGTTCCAGAGCGAGAAAAAACCTACATCTCATCGCTGAACGAGGTCGAATGCGGGGAAGACGGGGAGAGTATCAAGCAACCACGGTACTTGCGGACTGCCACTTCACATATGACGACGCGCCATAGCCAAACATGAGTGACAGTCCGAACTAACCATTTCCTTCGTCACGATGTTCAACCTGTAGTCGAGCGCGGGCTGTGGCCTGCTGTAGCCGTTCGGCCAACACCTCACGTGGCGGCAAGGCCGTCAGGTACTCGGCAACATGTATGCCAGACTTGTCTAGCTCCAGTAACTCGATCTGCTCAGCCCTTTTGCCGGTGCACAGAATGATGCCCAGTGGCGAAGCCTCCTCTGGTTCACGTTCATACCGGTCGAGCCAGCGCAAATAGAGCTCCATCTGCCCCTTGTAAGCTACCTTGAACTCTCCTACTTTCAATTCGACCGCTACCAGTCGGCGCAGCTTGCGGTTGTAGAACAGCAGGTCCAAGTGAAAATCTTCGCCATCCAGTTGGATGCGCTTCTGACGTGCGACGAAGGTGAACCCTGCGCCCAGTTCCAGCAGGAAGGATTCCATTTCGCGGATGATGGCTGCCTCCAGATCGTTCTCCTGCCACGTATCCCGCAGGCCGAGGAAATCGAGAATGTAGGGGTCTCTCATGATGAGACTGGGCGACATGCGCTGCGCATCGCGCAAAGTCGCTAGTTCTTGCGTGATCAGGGCATCGGGCTGCTGCGATAGTGCCGTGCGTTCGTAGAGCATCGAGCCGATCCGCTCGCGCAGGGTACGCACGCTCCAACGTTCGACACTGGCCATCTGCGCGTAATAGTCCCGTTGCTGGGGGTCCTTGAGCGGAATCAGCGCAATGAAGTGGGTCCAACTCAATTGTCGTATCAGTGATACGACAATTCGTTCGTCCGAGAAAGTGACGGCGAACTGCACCATCCGGCGCAGATTCTTCTCCGAAAAACTGTTGCCGTAGTCCTTCACCAATTGCACCGCCAGGATCGGCAGGGTTTCCTCGCCGTAGTCGGCTCGCCTTCCATCTAGTACCTGGGTATGGATGCACTGGCCGATGTGCCAGTAAAGCATGCTCAACTCGCTGTTGACCGCAGAAGCGGCGCGCTGACGCGCCGCTTCGATCAGCAGGCGAATATCTCCCAACAACGCCTGCGGTGCCGCCTGCACAGGAGCAGGTACTTTGCGCTTGCTCATACCTCGACCTCCTCGATGCGTTTCGCACCCGTGATCGTCTTGCGCCGATTCGCCACCAGTTCGGCGGCTTGCCGCACGGGGCCATCCTCGGTGTGGACATAGCGCATGAACATCGCCACCGTCTTGTGCGCGGTGAGCATCATGCCCACCTTCACCGGAATGCCCGAGTTGGCGATGTCCGTGGCCGAACGATGGCGGATGCCGTGGGTGCCGACGTGCGACACCCCGGCGGCCTTCAAGGCGCGGCTCCAGCCGCCGTAATACTCCCCGGTGGTCAGGTGCTTCATCCGGTCGCGCGGCGAAGGCAGCACGTAGAGCGACCCGTCGTAACGGGGTGCTGTCGAAAGCAGCCGATAGGCTTCCTCGCTGATGGGCTTGGACATACCACCGGTCTTGCTGTCGGGCCAGACCACGCGCCGTTGTTCCAGATCGACCCATGCCCATTCAAGCAGGACTATTTCGGAGCGGCGGGCGGCGAACTCGAACTGCAAGCGAATCGCCAACGGAATGACGCAGGACACCAGCCCCTCGGTCTCCAACTGGTCAAGATGCCGGAACAGCTTGCCCATTTCCTCATCGCTGATGAGGTGTGTGGATTTTCCGGCAGGGAACATCGGAACATGGCGGCAGGGATTCGTACCATCAGTCCGATGCCCCCAGACCTCGGCCAAGTTGAACATTTTGCGCATGACGCTGAAGGCGCGGTTTGCATCGGCTGGCTTGTGGGCCATCTTCTTCATCATCGCCGCCACATCGGGCCGCTTCACGTCCTGAACCTTCATCCGCCCCAAGAGTGGGATGATGTTGCGGTCAATCACGCTCTGGTAGCCCTCCTGCGTGCTGGGCTTGTTACGCTGCTTGGAGTAATCCTCCATGAACTTCGTGCACAGTTCCTTGACCGTGGGTGCCTGGCGCGCCAGTGCCTTGTCGCCGCCAGGATCGCCGCCCCGGCGAACCTCGGCCAGCCAGTTCTGGGCCAGCGAGCGGGCTTGTTCGACGGTCAGTTCCCCGTACAAGCCCAAAGCGGGCTTGCGCCGCTCGCCGGCGTTCGTGCGGTACTGGAGCATGAACACCTTGCGACCTGTTGGTGTAATCTTGCACAGGAAGCCGGGCACCAGCGTATCGCGCAGTTCGACGGGCTGCGCCTGGGGTTGTGCCGCATCGACTGCGGACTTGGTGATCTTGATCTTGGCCATGACGACTCCTAGAGAAACCCCGATTTCCAG
>DATETN010000057.1:0-20015 GCA_035283645.1 Pyrinomonadaceae bacterium | reverse complement strand
ATATTTGGAGTTTGGGTGTGGTGCTCTATGAGTTGGCAGCAGGGCGTGCACCGTTTGATAGAACGACGGCCAGTGAAGTGATCGCGCTGATACTGGAGCGAGAGCCACCGCCGCTGACTAGTCATATCCGAGAGGTTCCAGTCGAACTTGAGCGGATCGTCAGCAAAGCGCTGACGAAGGATCGAGAGCAACGCTATCAGACAGCCAAGGATCTCTTGATTGACCTCCAACGCCTCAAGCATGAACTTGAGCTGCAAGCCACACCGGAGGGCTCCGTTCCCCCGGTGAGCGTCAGTGCGGGGAGCAGCGGAGAGTCTCTCGCTTCGACCGCACATCATCCGTCGAGCGCTGAATACATCGTCAGCAAAATCAAAATGCACAAGTGGGGCTTGGCCGTTTCTCTGATAGTAGGATCGCTCCTGGTCTCAGCGACGATCGGGTATCTGCTGCTGCGCAGTCCAAGCAAACCTGCGGATCGGTCTCAATGGGTACAGATTACGAACCTGCCAGATGCAGTCAGCCAGCCCGCTCTCTCATCCGACGGCCGCATGCTGACCTTTATTCGCGGTCCAGACACGTTCGTCGCGCCGGGCGAAATCTACGTGAAGATGCTGCCCGACGGCGAGCCGGTACAGCTCACGCGGGACAACTCCCAGAAAATGAGCCCTGTGTTCTCGCCAGACAGCTCGCAGATCGCGTATTCAGTACGGGGCGCAGACAACCAGTGGGATACCTGGCTCGCACCGGTGCTAGCTGGTAGCCCGCGCCTGTGGTTGCCAAACGCTTCTGGTTTGGTGTGGTCAGACAAGCGAAAAATCCTATTCTCCGAGATCAAGAACAACGATATCCATATGGCTCTGGTAGCAGCAGACGAGAACCGGGCTTCAGGGCGTGATGTTTATGTGCCGCTAAGTGAACGTGGCATGGCGCACCGTTCGTATCCCTCCCCAGACGGAAAGTGGGTGCTGGCGGTGGAAATGGACCGAGCCCTATGGCTACCCTGCAGGCTAGTCCCGATGGATGGCAGTTCGTCGGGCCGGCAGGTAGGCCCGGCGGGCGCCGGCTGCACTGCCGCAGCATGGTCACCCGATGGGAAATGGATGTACCTGAACTCAGCCGCCAGCGGAGCCTTTCACATCTGGCGGCAGCGCTTCCCAGACGGGGCGCCGGAACAGATCACATCGGGACCGACCGAAGAGGAAGGCATCGCCATGGTGCCGGACGGCCGTTCGTTCATCACCGCTGTGGGACTGAGACAAAGTTCAGTCTGGATGCACGATTCAAGCGGCGACCGTCAGATCTCACTCGAAGGCTACAGCTACGATCCGAAACTCACCCCCGATGGCAAGAGGTTGTGCTACCGGATTCTCAAAGGTGCTTCATCGCTGATATCCGACCCTAGCGAGTTGCGTGTCGTGGACTTGAATTCCGGCCGCAACGAGCCGTTGCTGCCGGGCTTCGCGGTCGTCGGATTACCACGGCATGCGTACGACATCTCCTCGGATGGCCAGCGGATTGTAGTTTCAGCGCTCGACCATGAAGGAAAAAGCCGCTTGTGGCTGACGCCGCTTAGTCGGCTGTCGCCGCCTCGTCAGATACCGAATGTGCAAGGCGGGCAGCCACTCTTTGGGCCGGACGGTGAGATTTTCTTCACCGCTTATGATGGGGCCTCCAAATTCCTTTACCGTGTACATGAAGACGGAACGGGAATGCGGATGGTGATCGAGCAACCAATCGCATTGCTTCAAAGCATCTCGCCAGATAAGCAATGGGTGGTAGTGAAACTTCCCGGAACCGAGGGATCCAGCACTACGGCCTTTCCTGTTCAGGGCGGCTCTCCGGTCAAAATTACCGCCGGCGGCCGAATCACTAGCGGTGACCCAACCGTGCAGTGGTCCCCAGACGGCAGGCACATTTTCATTCCAGTGCCAACCGCCCTCATGGCCGACTTCAGTGGCAAGACGTATGTCGTTCCATTGCCGCGCGGGCAGGCGTTACCTCAGGTTCCGGTCGGAGGCCTCCGCTCAGAAGCGGAGATCGCCAAGCTGCCTGGGGCACTGCTGATCGATGCGCCCGGAGTCACGCCCGGCTCGGCACCCGAGGTGTATGCATTCTTGCACGTGACGGTGCAGCGCAACCTGTTCCGTATCCCTTTGCCGTGACTCGTTGCTGCTGGCGCATGGTAAAGGCATGGCGATAGAACTCAACGAGCATGAGACCAGAACGCTCGCAACAACTGGATCAGCTTTTTCATTCGGCGCTGGAGCGCAAGCCTTCCGGTCGCGCAGCGTTTCTTGATGAAGTCTGTGGTGGTGACGATTCGTTGCACAAACAAGTTGAGGCATTGCTCATTGTGCAAGAAAAGGCCGGTAGCTTTATTGAGCAACCAGCGTTGAATGTCGAAGCACGGTCCATTGCGTACGATCATTCTGAGTTAATTCCCGATCAGATGATCGGCCATTACCGAATCATCTCTCAGCTCGGGCGGGAGGAATGGGTGAAGTCTATCTGGCTGAGGACACGAAACTCGATCGTCAAGTCGCATTGAAGATCCTGCCGGCAACCATGGCTTCAGATCAGCAGTGGATGGCGCGCTTCGTTCAGGAAGCAAAGACTGGTCTGGGGGAGTACCTTTAACGAGAAGCTTACTGACATTCTGACGGTGCAAGATCAACTAGCTGAGAGGCTGGCGAACGCGCTGGGGGTGAACCGGTCGGTTACGCCAAAAAAAAGACGAGCAATTTGAAAAGCCGCCGCGCCGAACGTGGCGTGTCCCGAAGGATATGCCGGAAACGGGGGAGTGAAGTTTTTGACGCGCCCGATCTGGACATTGGCAAACGGGAAGGTATTCTGCGCGGTCATCACGTTCATATTTGCCGAATTAGAAGAAGGCGCGCCGAACGGCAGCCAAGACGGATCTGTAACATCATCAATTTTCTCTTTACTCGGCATCGGTTGACCAGAATTCAACATACCGAATGAAGTGTCGTGTTCGCGGATGCCAACCACCGGTCGCCAAAAATCGTGCCTGTATTTTTCCGCCCAAGCGAGAATGCCCGCGTCCGCCATTGCCGCGTTAACCATAGCAAACAGTTTGGCATTGTCTGCCGGAGTCGTGGCCTTTGCCTTGGCAATTTTTCTTATAATCTGGTTGTAAAAGCGCGGCGGCGTGCCGAGCCCGAGTGCGCCATCGTAACCCCAAAAAAAACCAATTAGGGTGTCTTCTGGCGTGCGTTTGTCGGTTTTAAATTTATCGGGCAGAGTTCCCATCAATTCGGGCTTGATGCCCTTGCCGCGAACCTGTTCGAAAGCCTTTTTATACTTGCTGTCTGTGCTGTTATTAAACGGCGGCGGTTTTAGGGTGAAGCGAGTTTTGGCGCGAGCGGTCAAGCTCACGCCGCTCTCTACGATCAAATCAGTCTCGAAATAAGTCTCGAAATAAGTGTTGACATTGAACATTAATAGATATATATGCTCCAGCTGTCTCACATCCTTGCTTGGCAACCTCGCGCTCGCCGGAAAGCATGTAGACTTGCTCCGTTGCTTCCAGATAGTCGGAACAACCTTAAAACCCCAAGGAGGCAAGCAGACATGGCCACTACTAAAGCCACTAGAAAAAGGGATAAGCGGTTTCTCGGACGCTCGGCTCGGTATGCCGTCATATCGATCGAAGCCGTCCGCGCGCTGAACGTCCGCACCGATCAAGAGGTTATCGAAGCACAGAAAGGAGTTGACGAGGACATGCTCAGCGCGCTTGAGGAAATGGTTAATGCAGCACGCGCTGGGCGGCTGGAAGGCAAATCCGCACTTGCCTTGGCTGCCATCAAGTGGTGAATTAATCTTGCGCGCGTCACCTCGGCCTACCCTACAATCGTGCGCTAACAGAAAAGTTCGAATCTTATAGGTCGCCCGTTTGACTGATAGGCCGAGCTTCAGGCTGTAATTCCCATTTCGTTCTCGGGCCTCGATTTAGTTTGGAGAGGTGAGAGGCCAAGCCAAAGCTCTGCCTTGCAGTGTCAACTTGTCCAGTTCGATTCCTATTGGTTCGACCGACCATTCTCTAATGGCTACCGAAACGGCCCAAATAGATCATCCCGCACTCGCAGCGAAGTTGTCGCACCTGAGTCCGAAGTCAAACAAACAGCAGCGTATCTGGTATGTGGGAGAAGGTCCGCACCCAACCGAAGGCGTCGACCATACGACGTTAAATCTGGCCGTCGCGCCGCAGTGTCATGAGAGTTTTGCCTCACTCAAATCGATATTAGAGCAGCTCAAACCTCTGGCTCAATCCATTCACCTTAAAGATATACACAAGGTTGAAGGCTACTTACGGGAAGCATGTCCGGATGCGGATCGTAACGGCGGCGCTCAAACGCACGGTCAGCTTCTGGCGGACTCCGTAGCATTTGCGATCATGCGTCGAATCAGCCGGGAGAGTTTTTATACCGCTCGCGTTATCGAAGTAGCCGCAAGAACGATAAACGCTATTCTCTCCAGCCTTGCTGGCTGTCAACAGGTTCATGTGAATCATCTGGATCAACTCGACAGGCCGACACTCAAAGTTCTAGCGCGAGCCATGCTCCTGCTCAAAGCTTCCGACAGCTTTGCCTGGGTATGGCACTCTACATGTGATCCGCTACAAGCGACGCCCCTTGAGACAGAAAACATTTATCTTCGTTCACGACTCCAGCTATTGCGCCAACTCGTCGGAATTCTTTCGCCAACTTTGGTCATGCAACCTGTCGTTGCACCTTTATTCCCTTTGTCCGCCATTCCTCTCAAGACGACTACGTTCGATATTGCTGCGGCCCTTGTTGTGCAGAATTACGACGCATGCTTTTTGTGGTGTGATTCCCTGGCGGCTGGTTCGGACGCAGAGGCTGCTGAAGGACACCGCTTGAGAGCTTTGGCGGCTGTGAATGTGGATCAACACGATGCTGCCCTATACTCGCTGAATCTCGCTGAACAGTTGTCCGCTTCGGTTGTCAGGCAAGCACACCTCTCTTACTTGCAAGGCCTAATCGAGACCAAGCGTCGTTATGACTTATCCAGCAGCACCTCGCATTACACGCGTGGTCTAGGCCTTCTTGACAGTTGCAACAAGACAAAAGGCGAAGATCCCCGTTTGGAACGTGCCTGGTTGATGAACGGTCTCGCCTTAAACGAGGCAGTATTGTGGCGTCGATATGCTTCTAAACAGGAGCACTATGCCAGAGCTTTCGCTCTGGAACGCGAAGCCTTTGCTTTAGTCCGAAGCGGCGACAGTCCGGCCAGAACGTATCTCCGATTCAATCTCCTAGCCAATTCCGCGTTTCTCCTCGAGATGGCAGGGAATTACGACGTCGCGATTCGAACATTAGTCCGAGCATTCGACTTTAACCTCGATGAGACGTTGGACAGAAAACAGGTCTGGCGCAGCACTCTCGGATACCGGGTAGGAGTGTTGCACTATTCTGCGGGATCAAACGACGAGGCATTGCGCCTGCTAAGTGATGCTGCAGAATCTGACCTAGGTGATGAGAATTGGCCCACGCAGGAGCGAGTCCTCCGCGCTTTAGGCGCTGTCCTGTTGCATAACAGTCATTACTCGCGGGCAGCGGATACGTTTGCTTCCGGGCTGAGACTTTGCCGAGCCGGTAGATCAGCTCAGGGAACTATCGAACACGCTCGCAATCTGATTATTTGTCTAATCCGCGACGGTCAGAAACGCCGCGCCGGCGAGCTTTGCGAAGAACTTCTGAGCGAAGAAGGCTTAGAAATCATTCCGCGGGAACTGTTTGCTCAAAGTCGATCGTTTGAGGATCTGCATCCCTCACCTTTGTCGCCCAAACTTCCGGCCTATTTTCCCGAATTGGATTTGGAGGGCATACCTTCAATTGATCTGAATTTGTTCCTCGGTAAACGAGAAGCTGCGGGCAATGGCAAAGTGTCGCCTTGGAGGTGATTAGAATGCGCCGGGTTCTTATTCTCGGTGCGGGCCAAGTGGGTACGTTCGCTGCAAGTGCAATCGTACGTGCCGGCGCTTTCGTGGTCGCCGCGGACTTAACACCGGCGCCGGGATATTTTGCACGTTACGGCCCGAGTGAGGATGTCGAACTACTCGCCGCCGATATCCTGAATGCCACATCAATCACTAAATTGATCAAGACATATAAGGTGGATACCGTCGTGCTTACTGCGGGGCTAAGCGGGAGAGAATCCGCCAGTAATCCTATAAAGGCGCATCGGCTGAATGTCGAAAGCGCAGAAACCGTCGGTGAAGTTGTACGTAAAACCGGTGTTGGACGATTGGTCTTTCTGAGCACCTTTGCCGTTTACGGAAATCCGAGTGTACAGCGAATTACTGAATCGGTAATGCCTCGCCCGCAGTCCGAATATGGACGCACGAAGCTAGCTGCCGAAGCAGCTTTGACCGGCTTGCGCGCGAAAGGCGTTGACGTGCGAATTCTTCGTCCCTGCGGAATCTATGGGCCACTTCGCCTGGGCATGGGCAGTCAGTCTGCCCGGCTTTTCGAGTCGCTCCTGGTAGGTGCCGTTAATAAGTTGGCGCTTAAGGTCCAAGCGTCCTCGACGACTGCCGACGAATATCTCTATGTGAAAGACTTGGGAAGGGCAATTGCAATCACTGCTCTTGCCAATGTGGAATCGTCGAATTTCATATTTAATGCCGGCGCGGGTCGAGTGACGACTGCGCGGCAGTTATGCCAGGCAGTACGACTGGTCGTGCCCGGTGCTCGCGTGAGTATTGAGGCCGTCGATGCTGAGACAGCCTCGCCCTTGCCTCTTGACGTTTCCCTTATCAGAAAGACGCTGGGCTTTGAACCCGAGTTCTCACTCGTCAGCGGACTAACAGATTACTTACGTGAAGCTAACCTGAAGGCATGATAGAAACGGACAACAAACACTTAGTACGCGTAGTTAGCTCCGCGGAGCAGGTCACCAGTACAACACTGCTCGGCGTGTGCACAAGTCTGAAACCGGCACGCGGAGTCGAATCAAGCTCCGCCACGCGTTCGTGTTTGAACTACTCTCTCCAAGCTGTAGCGGCGGTTTACCCCGATACTTACTTACTCGATCTGCGCGACCATACGCTACCGTTCTTCGACGGAAGAATGCCGCACGAATATCAATGCGCTGACCTTGAGTTTGTTCGATCTTGTATCGATCAGTCTGGCGCTCTATTGCTGTCGATTCCTGCGTATTGGTCGGGCGTCTCGGGCGTCTTTAAGAACTTCGTGGACACGCTCTGCGGGCCAGCCTACGATTTGGACGGACTCGCACAAACCGTGTTTACGAATAAGCCCGTGGGCTTGCTGATCGTGGGTGCCGATCTCGCGAGCACCGAGACCGGCGTCGCGCACGCGCGTCAAATCATGTCAAGCACTGGCGCAGTGATTGCCGCCGATCCGGTCGCGGTCGCCAACCCGCGGGCTGGTCGTCTTGACGCCGAGTCGCTTTCACGCGAACTTGTTCTTTTGGGCGCACAACTGGCCCAACACGCCTTCAAAGCAAAAAAGAAGTGAGGATAAACCAAGCACCTGCGATCCAATCCACGCAATTGACCTACGAGGAGATTGTTGATCGGATCCTGGACGTCTTAAGGCGTCCGGGCGGATTACCGCAAGATTGCGCGCCCACACCGTGGAATGCCTTCGTAAAACTGTCCGATCTCATTCACGAAACATATGAGGTGCCGTCAACTACCTTCACTCCCATCATGAGGCGACTCTTGTTCGCGTTGGGGTTCGCCGCGCAACCGCGAATCGTGGTAGGTGTTGGTACCTACGTTGGATATACCTTTTCATGGTTGTTACGGGATCGCAGCGACCATGAGTCAGGTCCATTCTGCGAGATGGCCATCGGTATAGATGTTGATGAGGTGGCCAACAGGCTCGCCCGACGTAACTGCGCCGCGATCAAGCATGGGAAACGGCTAACTTTTATCGATGGCGATGGTTTGACAGTAATAACCGAACTCAAAGAGCCGATAGATCTACTCTACCTTGACCTTGACGATCCACTCACTGGAAAGGCCGGCTACCGGCAGGTGCTCGAGGTGGCGTCTCCGCTACTGAATTCCGGTGCTTTGGTGGTCGCTCATGATGCATGCGTCCCCAAATTTGCGGCGACCTTTATCGCGTATCACGATTATGTGAGGCAGTGTGGGTTATTCTCAGGCATGTGGATCTTACCTGTAGATTCTTGTGGGTTATCCATCGCGGTTGTGTCGTGAGAGTGCGTGCGAATCGAATGGACCTATATTGTGACTCTTTAACGTGACTTTCCACGTGGCTTGCCAAGTTTATAGAGAGGTTCGCTTTGCTACAGCTTAACGTTTGCCTTGAAACCCGTCTGTTCGACGCAATACAGGATGTAACACGTTGTGTGAAGGGTGATGTCCATGTCCTCCGAAAGACTATGGAAGGCATCGTAATAGCTGAAGATATTTTCCAAACAGAGCGAGAACTCATCCTCGCGGACCTTGATTCCCATTTTGATTTCGCGTCAATGGCTAAGCCAGGCGAATTTTGGACCAAGCAAACAGCGTTGCGAGCCTATATTGAACAGCACCTCGAGCAATCAGTTGCCGCCTTGGAAGCTTACCTTCCGTCTTCCCAAGTGAGCGGCGCGAAATCAATGGTTGTTTACCTGATACCCGGATTCTCGAAATGTTACAGCCCAATAGACGGAGTCCAACTATTCGGGTTGCGAACTGCGGCAAGCCCTGAGGAAACGCTGCTCTTCCTCATTCATGTTTACTATCACGAAATCTCCTCTCACTTTTACACGGAAACTTCGCGCCGGTCTGTGGCTAAACCCAATACCGCGGAATTGTTTAGGCACTGGTTGCTACTTTTAATCCAAAACGAGGGTCTGGCGAACTACGTTGTACTCGACTCAGTCTTGGATTTACGCGACAGGGGAATTCACTTCTCGTACTTTACGTATGCGAATTTTATATCCGACCGGGACGCTACGGCTCGTTCCATGTCGCTTTGCCGTAAGATTCTGAGCTTGATCGACGATAGTAACCTGCCAGCCTTGCGGGGCCACATACTACAGTCCCTCAAAGACCCTCGTTTCCCGGTTATAAATCTGGTGGGTATTTATCTTTCTCAAACTATTGCAGCGACCTTCGATCAGCCTGAACTGTTATCCGTCGCCGACCGAGAGCCGCAGGAGTTCTTCCGCATGTACAACGAAACCGGAGATTGTTTGCGTCACTATTTGTTCGGACCAAACGGAGAAGCCGGATCTCTCTATGGTTTGGCCACCGCACTTAGAGTTCAATAATGGCCCATGCGCACCAACGCTATGATTGAGAGGAAACACGAGGTTATCAACCTCTCATTGGGCGAACCTTGTTATGAACCTCCTGAGGAAGCCAGAAATGCCGCGGCTTATGTCCTCTTGCGGGGCGGCAATGGATACTTACCTCCCGGCGGGCTCCCTGAATTGCGCGACGCCTTAGCTCAGAAACTCCGTGACCGTAATGGAATAGCAGCAACCACGAATCAGGTTAACGTAACCGTTGGCGCTAGCTTGGGGCTTTCCTCCGCGATTGCCGTCCTCTGTCAACCGAAGGACGGGGTCTTGATACCGGATCCGTGTTTTCCGCTTTACCGACTGATGCTTCAGACGCAGCGGTTAACACCATTGAATTATCTTTTGAAGGAGAACGATGGATATGAACCCGACTGGGACTCGTTAGAGGCTCAGGCGAAGGCCGCGCGTGTTCTGATCTGGAATTTCCCTTCCAACCCGCTAGGGACCGTGGCCCGTCAGGTATGGCTCCGCCGTCTATACGGCCTGCTTGAGAGATACCCTCAGTTGCATCTCATCAGTGACGAAGTTTATGAAGATCTCCTCTTCACGGGAAACCATTGCAGCCCGGCGGCCACTTCCGACAACCTTGCTGAAAGAATCATTTCGATCTTCAGCTTCTCGAAGGGCTACGGCATGACGGGTTGGCGCGTCGGCTACGTTCATGCTTCGGATCCGTTGGCGGCTCGCATTACGAAGGCGCACTGGGGTGCAGCCATGTCTGTATCCACCATCGCGCAACGTGCCGCAGTTGCAGCGCTACAAGCTCCATCGACTTATCATGAAGAGGTCCATCGTTTTTTGCGACACAACCGGAGTGTGGCGCTTGATGGGCTCAGAAAGTGGAAACTGCCATGCAGCGAACCGGAGGCGGGATTTTTTGTGTGGATCAACGTCTCATGTTGTGGTCTGGACTCATTAACATTCACCGAACGCTGTGAGGAAGAATGCGGTGTGCGGGTGTGTCCGGGTAGCGACTTCAGCCCAAACTCTACAGACTACATTCGTCTCTGCTTCGCCGTTGACACGCAAGCTTTAACCCAGGGGATAGAGCTTCTCGGAAGCTGGGTCAACGATCTTCATCGCGCGAGAAAGTAAAATGGAACAGATTGTTGTCTGCGTCAGCGAAGTTGTCCTTGTAGGAATGTGCGCCGGCTTCTGTGAGCCTGTCGACAAACTCCTGCTGAAATCCTTCGTCGATTCTAAATTCTAGATGGGAGAGGCCATGAGTAGCGCCGCCGAGTCTTTTGGTTCCTTCTGGGTGATGGCTTCGCGCGAAGATCCCGAGTGTTTGAGTGCCTGCTTTGAAGAAGGCGGCGTCGCTATAGCGTGCGGTCATCTCGAGTCCGAGTACGTCAGCGTAGAACCGGCATTGACCTTCGAAATCATTAGCGATAAGGATAACAGCATCTATACCACAAACTTTTCCAGCTTTACGACCGTTCGTTGACATGACAGCCCCCGTTCAGATTCTGTTGATTAGCGGCAGTGCTCGAGAGCCCTCATATACGCGGACACTCACAAAGGTGGTCCAGCAGGTTTTGATTGAGCGCGGGGCAGAAACCGTCCACTGGGACCTGCGCCAATCGCCGCTTCCGATTGCAGATCCCTCGTTCCACGAAGATCCCTCTCGACATACAAGCGCCAAGGTTCGTCGCTTAGTGGCCCACGCGACTGCTTCTGACGCGTTCATCCTAGCATCGCCGATCTATCATAACTCTTACTCCGGGGCACTAAAGAACGCTCTGGATCACCTCGCAATTCCACAATTTCACCATAAGCCTGTAGGCTTGATCAGTCACGGAGGAGATCACAGTCCGCAGGCGGTCGATCACTTGAGGATCGTTGTGCGTGGTTTACTAGGGACGGCAATTCCTACACAGGTGTGCACCGCTGTACAAGACTACAGCGACCGTGCGCAGGGTTACGAATTAGTATCACCCGCGATAATTAACAGGATTGACCGACTAGTTACGGAGTTGCTGGTGTTTGCTCGAATGTTCCGCTTGGTTCGTCAGGCGGTCACATAGGCCCTATAAGAGAACACATGCTCTCCGAAGGGAGCGTGTCGTTACACAACTCGAGATATTGATCAATGCAGCGCTACGTCTCGGCCTGCTTCTCATCGGTCTTTCCGGTTCGATGAAGGGTTAACGATTTTTCACGAGACCGGAATCTACAAGTGATCTAATTCTGCAGTTATTGCCTAGGTCGCGTACCTCCTTTTGGCAGGGAATCCTTAATCCATTCTAAACCCGCCGGGTACGTTTGCATCGTTGCGTCAATCGTCGTCAGGCACGTGCGAGTGTAGAACTTCGAGAACACGTTGATCATATTCACCTGCTGAAGGATCTTGTTCGCGAAACCCAGCCGTCCCGAGAGCATCATGGCTGAGAACTCGTGTTTCTCCGCAAGCGGCAGCACGGCCCTGAATGCCTCGATGGTGCCTTTCAGCTGGTCCCGCAGAATTGCCAAGTCTGCGCGTTGAGCCTCCATAATTTCAAGAAGGTTACGTGGCCTCCGCTTGTCCCTCTCCGACGATACATTTGAATATCGAAGACCCGTGAGACTTACGCGTTCGACGGATCCCATCTGACCGAGAATCTTAGCGAGAGCCAGGTCGTACACTTTCAACGACTTGCCACGCTTGTGTATCTCGATTAATTCAGACATCTTCTTATCTAGAAGATCCATCGCCTCAAGTGACTCTTCAAAGCGTTTAAATGCCGCTTTGAAATGGTCAGGATCCGGCTTACCGTCCAGCTCGGCCATTACACCCTTTTCCAAAAGATCGTCAGCCTCGTAGTGGAGCGGAACTACTCGCGTGAATAACGTTCGTGAAACCTCAAAGCTCTTGCGGAAGTAGTCAATAGTGACAAACCTGTCACCGTAAATCCCATGTCAGGCGTTGGAATGCGCCTCGGCTGAAGGTACAACTAACAGCGCACTAGTTGCGAGGATCGTCCAGAGTGTGAGTTTTGGTTTTCTTATTCGCATTCTCGTATTTCCTTTCAAGAGTTAGATGTCAGTCGTTGTGATGTGCAGTGCCTAAGGAGAGCAGAAATCTGATTAAGTTTCGCTTGTCGGTTTCATTCAATGCAAGGAAACTATTCCGTGAGCTAACGCCTTCCGCCGAGTGGTGAATTATGGCCTCAGAGACGGTTGTACAATCCCCACGATGCCCATAAGGTGACGAAGTTGCCAGGTCCCAAAGTTTGGTTGTTATAAACTGATCGGTCGGTACGTTATCTTGTCTTATGTGTTCATTGCAAAAGAATGGGTCCGCCTCGTCACAAATCCGATGACGCTTCAGGTCGGTGAATGCCCAAACAAGAACGCCACCATCAGCTGATCGTGTAAGGCCTCCATAAGGTCGGATAGGCAATGGTAAGGTAATCGGATGTTCCACATCCTGAGGATTTACATTACCAGGTCGGTTATAGGGATTAGGCTCCGAGAAATGTGATGTGCTCAGTTTGAGAAAGGGAACGTGACAATTTGAGCAGCCGACAGTCTCGAACAGTTGGCGGCCACGCGTAATTTCGGCCCTGTGCTTAGAGATGAAGGATGGAGAGCGCCCGGCAGCCGGTAATGACGCTTGAAACAAGACGAGCGCGCTAACTTGGCCGACAGTGAATTCAACATCCACGCCGTCGCTGTCGAAATCATGTTGACCGGTTTGCTCCCATCCGAAACGCTCAACGGCCTGAATCCCATGATGGTGATTGAGAGCATTGATAGTAAACTCGCGCAACGAAATAGCGATCCCTTTCACTCCGAACGGTTTTACAACCAGATCAGGATCAACTCCTTCCAGTCTAGAAGTGTCATACGAGCCATCGGGTTTTACGATGATTGCCCCGAAGGAAATGCCTTTTGTCTTTAGCGGTATAGGGTAAGGTCGGTTTGTAGCCTTCGCTTTCGACAGGCCGGCATCCCGTTGCATAATGAGATCTCGCGTCATCTCACGCGCCAGCATGTCAATCGCACCTGAGCCGAACATGGTGATTGTATTGCGCTCGTTTGTAATATCGGTCGTTATTGATTTGGTAGGAGGATCTTTGAATTGGGCTCCCACAAATACGTTAGCGACGAAGTCGCCGGAACCACCAATGGCTGGCTGGTTATGACATGCGGCGCAGGAGTTGGCATCTGGTCCCGATGTCCTTAAGAACCCGCTATTATTCTCAACGGTGCGGAAGGTTGGCTTCGAATCCCCCGTTGCCGAAGGGCGACCAGCACCATCCAGTGTGTTAAACCTTGCCTTGAATAAAAGCCTACCGTCCATTAGGAGTTGACGCCTCTTAGCTCTCGATTTCGCGGCGTCATTGTGGTTCGGCGAAACCGAGATTGCTGGTGGGTCCCAAATTTGTCCTTGGACGATAGCCGCAAAACACAAGATACCTAATATCACGAGGAACGGTTCCTCATTAACTCTGGACCAAAAACACCTCTGACCGCTATCCGTTTTTCTCATCGCTCGGATTGAATTGAGATGCATTTTGTGAACTTACTCTTTCGGATGTACATATCAATTGATGGAAGGTTCGTGAACCTAAGTACACGTGTTCAGGCTGACTTAGCGAGTGTGCAAGGCGGCAGAGGCTCGTGAGAATTCAGCCCATTATGAGAACAGCGGCACAATATTCCTGTCATGAAGAAAAGTCAAAGGACTTTGGTCGAGGGTTTTGTGTCGAGTATAAAGCCAAAGATTCTGCTAGACATCTGGCCGATCTCCGCAGGCCCGGCGCTGCGATCTACATCGTCATGAACGAGACTCAAGCGAGTGAGTATCACATTCTGCTGGAGTTGCTTTTCGGCTTGGCGGCGATCGAAATGCAGGCATCGACACATAAGAATGCGACGCCAGTGCTAATGGCTCTTGACGAAGCCGGAAATGTGGCTCCGCCCAAGCTGCAGGATAAACTGAAGATCGCTAGGTTTCGTAACACACCTTACCTCTTGGGATTTCAGGACGTTCCCCAAATCAAACGGAAATTTCAGGAGCACGGAGGCAAGGCTGTCTTGGCGGGCATGAAGAATCAGATTTTTCTTCCCGGAATCGATCCTGAAACGGGAGCGTACGCCTCTTCGATGCTTGGTCCGGCGACTATGCTCTCCGCACCGAGGTCGATGGAATGGGAACTAAGTATGACGCTGAACGGGTCTCTGAAAGCAGAAGAGACTTGAAGCAAGCGCCTGAATTGCGACGCATGGTCAAGTATCGACAAGGCAACCTATAGTCAACTCGCCCTTCTCCGGCATGATCAAACAAGGCCCGCTTCCTCAAAAGCAGAAATAACTCCGATGGGAGTCTTCTTTCATACATGGAGTTTGAATTTCGTCTGGCCTTTGCTGAGGCTTGGCACGACCGGGCTGTCCAGCATGGTCACAGCTACAGGTTCGAGGTAGTCGATCAATCAACCTCTGAAGAACGGCGAATATCAGAACTTGATGTTAAGCGACGCGCCGCCGCGCGCGCGGCACGATTGGGTCAGGCAAATCATTCGGTTCGCAACGAATTGATAGAAGCCGATCTCGCTAAACACGCCGACACGCTAAAACAGCTTGAAGAAGCGCGAGAGAATAAGGTTGCCGCCCTTGGGAAAGATGTGGGCCCTCTAGGCCGCAACTTGGCGAAAATCGAAGAAAGTATCATTAAGCGTTATGAGACGCCTCCTGATAGACAACTAGAGCCAATTTTGTCTCGACATACTTTGTCAGAACTTCAGGAACAGGCGGTCAGGTTGAATCTTCCAGAAAAAGTTTTGCAACTGGAAAACCTTCGCCTGAGCTTGGCTCGCGAACACAATGCGCCAACGCGAGCTGATGCCGAGACCGCGATACTTGGCGGTCAACTCAACGTCGCACGTGCTGACTTGATGGCTCGCAACGCAAGGTTGGAGAACTTTGAGGCATCGGTTCACTTGACCACTTATGAAGTTGGAGGAGATCCCTGGTCACTAGCTGCGTTAGACAAACAGATCGTACGCCGGTGGGAGGACACAAAACTGATACCGGAACGCGCTGCGCATCTCAATTGGCGCTCGCTGGCACGGCTGAACTATTCCCAAGCCGCAAGGCAACAGCATGTGCGGACGTTGAACGGCTCAACAACGTCCGGGATGACATTGTTCGTCAAATTGAACAACGCCGCCAACCGCTTATTGCAGATCGTGATCTAGCGCGTGAAGTCCTCGATGTTCTGGAGAATGCTCATGGACTTGACCAACGTTCTCGATGTCAGAACGGCCTGACCCTGCCTGACCCAAAATACGAGCGCTATCAAATCAACGCATTGGAAAGCAGCGCCGAAACGCTTCGCGATTCGAATCTGCTGCGAGAAGTGCACGAGTGGGAAAAGCACGCTGCCAGGAGCGATTCCGAGATCAATTGGGAAGGGAGGGCGATTGCGCGAGAGATCATGTCCGGGTTAGCTGTCGAGCAAGCAAAGGAGCGATGCAACATTTTCTAGAAGGTAAGAAGGTTGCATCGTTACACCTTGGTAATCACCAAACCGCGACCCTGCGAGAAGTCGAAGCACGCAAACTTACTGATTACCTCACCCGCACAATACTTGAAACCCGCGAACAGCGCGATCATCGTCATACCGTCAAATCAGCCGCGCGAAACCATCACGGTCGTCTTGTTAACGACGTTAACAAGGCTTCGGACTTTCACGCCGCTGCCCGTGAGTTTGCTTCCGAAGCAAAAGGCCGCGAGCCACAGTTTACTGACAAGGAGAAGATCAATTTGGAGATCTACGCTGAACGACAGAACGACGCGACGGAAAGAGAAAGATATCTAGAACTAGCTCGCAGCGACTCGCGGTCTCAGAGCCGTGAAGCTTCTGTTTCCCGAAATCGGTAATAACAATCAGCCGTTGTTGGCGCAGGTTTAATTGAACAGGGAACCGCAAGGAGATTCCGATGCCGATCTTGCCCCGGGCCCGGTAAAGATTAAGTCTCGCGGCGCAGCGTTGCTGCGTTGTCATTGCGCTCTGGCGGAAGTTCCCGGTAAGCCTCACCTGCCGTCGAGGCCGGGATACTCAAGCGCGATCGCTTCACCGTATGCGAGCTTGACTCCTGAGACCTAAGAAAACGTATGTCTACTTGATTGGTAATGGACATTATTCAGAAACCGGGCCGGTCATTGTGGCTCTTAACGATCTTCGCACCGCGGTCTCTACTCAGATATACTGCGGGCGGCCGAGGCCTTATTCCGATGGGAGTTTTAACCTGATCGGACTCGCCGGCCCAAAAATTCATTAAGGACCAGGATTTTGGAGTGCTCAGCGAGTGACGTTTCGGTGAGTTTTTCTTAACGCTGTCGAAGCCGCAAATAGTGCATGACCAATCCAAGAGTTCGTGGTCGAAAGGGAACCATCTCCATGCGACCAACTAAACAGCAGGGCATCGGCGCGGCGATTATTGCTGCTGTTGCAGCATTGATTATGGGTTACTGGCAGTTTGTATACAAACCTTCTAGGTCAGACACAAATGGGGTCGTTCAATATTCAGGCAGGGTCGTGGATTCTGGAACCCAGCAAGTTGTACGAGGCGCAAAGGTGAGCGTGGATACGAAAGGCCTGCCGCAAGTTTACTACTCAGATTCAGATGGAGTTTTTTATCTGAAGCTTCCTTCAGTCGATTCTGTTCGCATTCGAGTGGAAGCCAACGGCTATGAGACATTCGAAAGAAATGTTTCTGTATCAAGAACTGGTATTGAGGATGTTCGTCTGCAGCGTCTTAAGATCGACGTTCCGCCCAATAATCAGAATTCACCATCGGTAAAAGGTAATAGGAGATCCTCAAACAAAAACCAACAAAATCAGATCGACCAGATCCTCCGTTCAGAACCATCAAATAGGCCCAACTGAAGAAGCTCAGACGGCGGAAAATGATTCTCCAAGCGAAAAAGAGTGCTCGTCGGACGAAGCGAATCTGGCTCGTGATGGTGCTACTGACACTCGCCTTATCCGCCCGCGCCCAACCAGCCGTTCAGAATGAGAACAAGCCCATAAGCGAAGAAGGTCTCCTAATGCTGCTCGAGCAGAGAATACCTTCCGGAGCTTTGATTCGCGCAATTGAAAGGCGCGGCGTTTCGTTTCAATTAACATCGGTTTCTGAGCAGGAATTCTCCGACGCAGGCCAGTACTTAGGAAGCAACGGGCTAAAGTTTCTCCTTACGACAGTTCGCGGCAACTTTCGCCCTCCCGCCAATCGACCTTACCGCCTAACTTATCGTCTGCTTGAGGGACACGCCATAGATCTCTTGATGGATCGAAAAATCGGTCGTCAATGGGACAGGGTGCTAGGGGCTAGATATTTTATTGTCCAAAATGAAGTCTTAAAGACACTTACTGAGCTCGTAAATACGTTCTCAGATGAGTTCTCAGGCGACAAGTTTTTTCGCGAAGACCGTACGCCTCGTACAAGTCGGAGGTTGGCCAGCCAGTATAAGATACAGAATAAACGAATGTTCGTGGGGAGCAGCGGAAATCTTCCAGGTGGTCAACCTTCGACTATTTTGTCAGCTGATAAGGTTCTGCCACTCGTCAATCTGTTGAATGATTCCAAAGAAGAATGGCGGTTTCAGGCGTTCAGGTCCCGACGCTCTGACCTTTTCAGTTTTTGGAAATTCGCTAGCCGCCGTGATTTGGAAATGTTTCCCTCTACTCCACTTCAAGAGTTCTATTTGTTCATAACGAAAAACTATTTTCCACGTGACTTTGGATCGGTTCTGTTAGATTTCCACGAGCAGTTTGGCTGTGACGAAGGATTTGACTGGAGCGGTTATTTCTTTGGACCTTTACTGCGATTGAATGTGGCTATTCTTGAGAATGTATCAGGGGAACCGATGAATGTCGGACGCTTTATTATTGAAGAGAACCATTCTGACCGGCTTCGTACGCGCCAAGAAATTAGCGTCGCTCTCCAGTCACGTCAATCTGAGAAAGAATACTTGTTCTCGCCTGGCATCCTAAAATCTGGTGAGAGTATTGTGATACCCATTGAGTTGTCGCTGCTATCTGAAGAACTAGCCGGTGTTAGTGACGAAGGAAAGCGTGCGATTCCTCCTACCGGGTATGCTGACTTGCTCAGGCGAGTAACAGCCAACGGGGGAATCAAAGCAACGGGTACCGGATATCCAACTATCAGCGCTGAGACACTACAAAGATTGATGCTAGGCGGCAATAAACGCAAGGTTTCAGCCGGTAATGAATACCTTTACGGCCCATCGGTACGCGTTGAGAGTATTGAAATCAACAAAGTCGGTTATCTAATAAGACAGTTCGATCCGTCGAGACTATTAATCACAAGCGGAACCGACGAAGAAGTGATGGAGGAGATTGGCAGTTGTCCTTACGTTTATACGTATTCAGCTCCTGAGAAAGCTTGGTTGAGTGAGGGCGTTATTCTATACGGGTTTAATTCGAAGCTCAAAGAATCAACAGATGAATTGGTATTGGAAAGGTTCAACGGAAAGTTGATAATCGTAGAGAAAGATCCGGAGGATTCTTTCATAGATATGGCTTACATTAAAGCTTTAACTAGTGAAGGAAGAGAGATCATTCTCAAACCAAAAAACACGAACCTGCTGTACGCTGATAACCAGTATCTCAAGCTAAAACAAGGTGGACAGGTGATCGTTGATTTTGAAATTCCTTCAGGGCTAACCGCAAAGCGTTATTCCCTCGTTGCTTCTGGCTACTACTTACCTTACGGGAATGAAATTCATAAACCGTTCAATGGATCGTCGCGAAGGCAGCTCACAAGAAAAGCTAAACCTCGGGGCTCAAGTAAGCACTGAACATTAAAAAGAGCATCGGCTGACCGAAATGATAAGTTGGCGTTATTGGAACAGTCGATAAGCAACCCGCCCTACCAAGCTTCTTTCCGACTCCGCCTATTTCATTCAGTGGTAATCAGAATCTTGGGAACAAAGTTCTTGAATTCCCCATTTCTCGCCGAATTTTATAAAGTTGAAACACTTACCTCTTGCGAGTTTGTAATTCGACAGATCGATGGAACCGGAACGACAATCCCGAGTAGTGTGCGAATGTCTCGTCAGGGCTGTTAATAGACTCGCACTGGGCAAGGCGGTCCTGACCCATTTACAACTTCGCTGCTTGACTTCTTTACGGTTCTAGCCTCGAACAGCGAACGGCCCGCGTCATGTCCTCACCCCACGCGCGGGCCTTTCTGATTCTCACGGCACCAAGCGGCACTCAAGCAAGAATTAGTGTTTGCTTTGTTGGCCGTTGACGGCCATCGCCTTCAATGTCCTCACCCCACCGAAGGCGTTTCATTGCCGCGCACTTTACGATCTACGGCTAAGCTAGTCAAACAGAGTTCTCCAAGATACGTGCAGGACAGGCTGAAATCGCCATTTCTAATCGATCGCACCAAAAACAGCGCTCACATTTGACCTGTAATCGATTTTTGGGAACGAACCAGGGCACTGGACACGGACTTTTCAAATCACTTCCGGATCTAAAACAGGCTTGGAGTTGTTCCTACTTCGACATCCATGCGCATGATTAACTAGTCGTTGTCATTCTCAGGATGATTCACCGCAGTACTGACCGGATAACTCTTCATTGGGGAGGGGAATGGCGATAATAGTTTCTTTAATGCCGAGACACTTGTATTTGTATCAAGCCAGACGTCGTATGACTCGGGAAGCAG
>DATETN010000056.1:0-124296 GCA_035283645.1 Pyrinomonadaceae bacterium | reverse complement strand
TCTATCGCGGGATATGAATCGGCTGACAGTGCCAGCAGAGGGACTGACGCAGCAGAAGCCAATGCCAGCGCGCCAACTTTTACCACTCGCGCGGGACCGCCGCCGTCGGCAGTAACGAAGACCGAAGCTCCATTTGCGAGTACATCCGACAGCTCAACCAGTGCCTCCCAACCGCCTTCATCACCACCTCCGCGCACGGTCTGAAAACCCAGCATGCGACAAAGTAAGGCCAGGCTATCACCACGCGGATCTGTAGAGATCATGATGTAGGATGGCGACGCGGGCTTACGTATTGCAAAGGCCACCAATAGCGATGGCGCGTCCCTATGCCAGAGGGCTATCACTCCAGGGGCTGGAACATCAGGCCAAACCCGTTCACCAATCGGATAAAGTCGGCTGGTAAGCACGACCAGGCGTATGTAAATAAATAAAGTCACGGCCAGGAGGGCTGCACCAACCCAGTGAATCGGCGGTGCGTACCTGCGAACCAAAGCGATTAAAGAATCAATGGTTCGGGTGAGAAGATTCCTGGTGCCAACTCTAGTACTTAATCCGTTGCACCTTTCATCTCTTATCATCAAACACTGGATGTCGAGAAAATATTCCGCTGCCGGCTTGGTGACGGTTTTAAGTTTTTCCCTACTGATGTGATAATCGGCTCGCATGCCGGAGATCCTTAGATCCACTCAAAACAGACGCATTGGTCTGGCCCTTAGTGGCGGTGCCGTACGCGGACTCGCCCATATTGGAGTTATCAAGGCGCTGCACGAATGGGGCATCCAGCCGGTTGCCATCGCCGGAACCAGCGTTGGCAGTATCATTGGTGCGGCGCTTGCCGCGGGCATGCAGTGGCACGAGATGGCGGCTATGGCGAAGTCCGTTTTCTGGCCACAACTCCTGCACGGCAAAACTCTCGAACAGTTTGCTGCAAAACACTTGCCAACCACATTCGAAAGACTACGGACTCCTTTTGCCGCTGTCGCAACCGTTGTTCCGGGCAACAGGCCCGTTGCCTTAAACACCGGTTCTCTTTCATCGGCAATCAGCGCGAGCTGCGCATTGCGACTTTTGCGTCGGCCCGTAAAGCGCGATGGGCTGGATTTGAAAGATGGCGGCTTTTCATGTGTCCTGCCAAGTGGGGTCTGCCGCGAATTGGGCGCTGATCTTGTGATCGGCTCCGACGTCTGGGAGTGGAGTTCACTGATGCGCTCCTTAGGCTGCTCTCCAACTGATCGACGCTGGACCGCCCGAGCTTACGCCTCTCATTATCGACTCGCGGTAGCCCAGACCGACATTCACATACACCCAGAGATTCCGGCCGCAGGTTATTTGCCCGGAGTGGCTGCAGTGGATCGCATGATTCAGGTTGGCGAGCGCACGGCATATCGCACACTAGAGACGCTCTTGAACGCCAAGGCTGCCTAACCAGCCATCCAAGAGTTAACACGCGTCTAATCGGCGTTGAGGGTAATACGATGATCACCGCACTAAGTGAGGAAGCAGCGCGAGAGTTACTAAAATCCGCGCGACTGGCGAGACTCGGCTGTATTGTGGATGGTGAGCCCTACATTACGCCGATCAACTACAAGTATGAACACGACTTCATTTATGGACACTCGCTTCATGGAAAAAAGGTAGAAGGACTGCGGAAGAACCCGCGCGCTTGCGTTCAGGTTGACGAGATAAAAAGCGATCTGTTCTGGCGCAGCGTGATGGCGTTTGGTAAATACGAAGAGATTACGGAGCCAACACAACGCGAGACGGTTTTACGAAGTCTACTTCGGGAGTTCCCGATGTTGACGCCAGTCGA
This sequence comes from Pyrinomonadaceae bacterium, assembly GCA_035283645.1. Lineage (GTDB taxonomy): Bacteria > Acidobacteriota > Blastocatellia > Pyrinomonadales > Pyrinomonadaceae > PSRF01. The sequence goes on along the minus strand of DATETN010000056.1, from coordinate 122,486 downwards.
GTCGGCACTGGCTGAGGATGGTATTCCTCCAGAGATCATAATCTTCCGCATTCGGATTGATCGGATCACGGGAGTATCCGAGGGCGTGGCATCCGACGAGTTTTTGCTGATTGAGGATAGCACGGGCTCCTTTACCAAAAGTTGATGGGAGCTGACTCCAGAATGAAATCAGCCGCGGACTAACGCGGATGAAAGGTCTAAATCCGTTTCATCCGCGTGAATCGGCGGCCTTTTAGCTTTTTGCGATCTGGACGGCTGTTACCTTGTATTCGGGCGTCTTCACGTACCGATCGCGACGAGGACCGGTAACACGATTCAAGAAAACGTCTAACGTATGAAACGTGGCAAATACCTGACCGGACTCTACGTCCGGAGTGATTCTTATGGGCAGAGTGGCTTCGCCATAACGACTGCGAATTCGCGCAGAGTCCCCGTCCTTTAATTTGAGGTGGGCCGCATCATCGGGCGAGATGTCGAGCAGATCCTTGGGGCGAAGCTCCTTATCGAGAGTCCGCATGGTCATAGTTCCGGCGTTGAATTGGTACAGAGTTCTTCCCGTTACTAAAAGAAAGGGAAACTCCTGATTAACAGTTTCGCCGGTTGGCACATACGGCACGCGACGCAGTGCCGCTCTTGTTCCGATCGGGAAACTTTCACTGTGCAGAACTTCGGTGCCGGGTTGATCTTCGGCCAAACAAGGCCATTGCACACCCCGATGGTCCAATCGTTTATAGCTTATTCCTTTGCCTTGAGGCCACACACTGCGGATTTCGTTCCAGATCTCCTCAACGGAGGCATAATCGAAGTAGTCACCTTTGCCCATGGCCCTCGCTACTGAGCAGATGATTTCCCAATCAGGTCTTGCTTGCCCCACAGGCTCGATTGCTTTTCGGATGCGCTGAATGCGACGTTCTGCATTCATAAATGTTCCGTCCCTTTCAAAAGAAGAAGCGGCAGGCAGAAAAACTGAACCAAATTCACGCGCTGTCTCATTGAGAAAGAGGTCCTGGACAACTACTAGATCGAGAGAGCGAAGTGCATTTGCTGTCTCAATTGCATTCGAGTTGGTGAAGGCAACATCGTAACCAATGGTCCAAAGTGCTTTTAGCTTGCCTTCTGCTGCAGCGTCCATCATCTCGAGCAGATTCAGTCCCGAGGTTGTCGGAATTGGCGTCCGCCAAACGCTTTCGAACAATTCTCTGGCATCTCGCAGAGAAACACTGCCCGTCAGTATCCCGGGATCGCACCCCATATGTGCAGCGCCCTGAACATTGTTCTGACCGCGTAGCGGGTTAATACCAGTGCCGGGCCGGCCGATGTTTCCGGTTAGCAGCGCCAGGTTCACAAGACACATCACCCCTTCCGTACCTTGCGTGTGCTCCGTCACGCCCAGCCCATGGAAACAGATAGCGGGTTTGACTTGTGCGTATAGACGCGCAGCTTCACGAATCAGGTCAGCGCTTACCCCGCAAACCTCTGCAGCCCGTTCGGGAGAAAACTCCTTGACGAAATCCGAGAACTCGTTCAGCTCGACCACGCGCTCACTGACAAAGTCCACATCAAGCAGCTGTTCCTTGAGAATGGTATGGGCAAGTGAATTGAGAAGCAGGATATTCGTACCGGGCCGCGGCTGTAAGTGGATGGTCGCGTAAGATGCGAGCTCAATCCTGCGTGGGTCGATAACGATCAGCTTTGCACCATTGCGGGCGGCCTGCTTAATTCGGGCTCCGATGATTGGGTGGTTCTCGGTTGGGTTGGCGCCACAAACCAGGATGGTTTGCGCCTGTTCGATGTCGTTGTAGGAGTTCGTAGCAGCGCCGGTCCCCAGCATTAATTTCATTGCGGCAGCGGTTGGTGTATGGCAGACGCGTGCACAACAGTCTACGTTATTCGTGCCGAGTACTACGCGTGCGAATTTCTGAGTAAGATAATTCTCCTCGTTTGTGCTCCTGGCTGACCCGAGGATGGCTGTGCTCTCCGGTCCAAAGCGAGTTAGCACCTGCTCCAGTTGGCTTGCAGTGAACGCGATCGCCTCTTTCCAAGAGACTGGATGCCAGGCGCCATTCTCGCGAATCATCGGATTGGTAGCTCGATCCGGAGCGGAGACAAAATCGAATGCGTAGCGACCTTTCACACACAAATGACCCTTACTTACCGGAGAGTTTAGAACAGGTCTGATAGCAACAATCTGCTCGTCTTTTGTTCCTACACTCATCTCGCAGCCGGTGCCGCAGTAGGGACAGGTTGTTCGTGTCCAGTCGTTTGCGCGGCCTAGTTGAAGAGTTGATTTGTCTTCCAGAGCTGTTGTTGGGCAGGTATCGACGCAGGCACCACAACTGACGCAGGAGCTTTCTCGCAATGTCGTGCCTGAGTCAGGGATTATTCGGGTTTCTTCACCCTTATTGACGACTTGCCAGACAAACTGCCCCTGCACGTCCTCGCAGATGCGCACGCAACGGAGGCAGAGGATGCAATGTGACATGTCAACATGGATATACGGGTGAGAATCATCAAGAAGTTGAGGATCTCGAGTGCCGTTGAAATCCCGTTTACTCAATCCGTACTTCCGCGCGTAACGGTAAAAAGTCTTTCCAGAGGTTGGCAGGCAATCGTCCGGATGGTCCTGGGCCAGCATTCGCAGTAACATCCGGCGCTCTTTGTCGAGCGTGGGTGTATCTGTTGAAATGACCATTCCCTGGGATAGTTGAGTGTTGCAGGCCGTTACTGGACGTGGCAGTCCGTCGAGTTGCACCATGCAAATGCGACAATTCCCGATTGGCTCAAGACGTTCGTCGTGACAAAGCGTAGGAATGTCGAGGCCAATAGCGCGGCAACCCTCAAGAATCGAAGTACCCTCTACAAAATCGTATTCGAAGCTGTTGATTCTTACTCGGATCACTGGGGTTCATAAATAACTTGAGAAATCAGGTCTTCGACACAATCATCCCTCATACACAAGATCGTCGTATTCTGCCTTGCAGATCTCGCAGCGGAATGGATTGTCTAGTCCGGATTTTATCGCTTCGCTGACGAACTGATAGGTTTCTTCATCCACTTCGACGTTTCGGGCACACATGCCGCATCGGACTTCATGTTCCGCCAGCTCTGGTTTTACCTGGCCAGGGGCCGGAAAGGTTGGTTCAGCAGGATTGACATCACTTCTCACACTCATAATCTCCTCCTTAGGCCGGTTCCGCTCACCGACAGTCACTGAAGCTGAGGCGGAGCCACCGGCAGCGGGATCTGATCTGCAAGGAGTATGCCGGGCGTATTCTGTGGAGCTTGGACAACGCGAATCTGACTTTGAGGAAAATTCCTCGGCCCAATGAGGAAAAGCGGCCAGTTTCCACCCAAGACATCCTCGTTATCTTGGGCTTTTAGCGGGCATGTCAGTTGCTCAAAAAGGTAAAGAAAGAGTGAACTTGTCCACGATCGTAAGCGAGGCACGTGCGCAAGCGAGCTTTTGAAGACGGCAAGCAAATGTTGAGCTTGTAAACCTGCCGAAAGCTTGCATTGTGCTTGCGCGCAAATGTGTTTGTTTGTGCGAGAGATTCATTGGTACGAAATGGCTCCAATAGAATTTCTTGCCTTGGAGGTAGAGATGTACAGGAAAGCTTTTCCCTTTGTGGCGATGCTTGGGTTGTTACTTACGCTGATGGCGGTCCAGTCAATTGCGCAAACAAAAGAACTCGTAGCAGACATACCTTTTGATTTTACAGTGTGTCGCGAGCAGTTCTCAGCCGGGAAATACCACATTCGACCCTTGAGCAATGCGAATCCCAACGTTGTCCTGGTCCAAAGTGAGAACAAGCGCTCGTCTGAAATAGTGTGTGCGCACGATGTGCAGAGCCGCAAAGCAGTGACAACAGGGAAACTGATCTTCCACCGATACGGAACTCAATACTTCCTTTCGGAAATGTGGATGGTTGGAGAGAAGATTGGGATCCAGGTAGTGAAATCTGAGAAGGAAGAGGCGCTACAAAAAGAGGTTCGTGGCGTGAAGCGCGAGAAGATCACCATTAAGGTCACGGAGGTTAAACCGTAACAAGGTCGATTGCCAATTAGCGGTTACGGATGACGGGTAGATCAGCGATTAGTCGTGGGGCTTTGTGGGTCTGGCGCTTTAACCAACGGCAAACTTCGGTTCAGGCGTAAACCCGGCTCGATCTCTGCTTCCGCTGATAATTAAGCCGATGAGGAAAACTTCCAGAAGTCTACCCGCACCCCGGATTAGTGCTTTTCGCCGTGTAACAGTCTTTCCATCCAGTTGCGTTTGCGAGGTGCGGCTTGAGTTTCAATAGGTTGGGATCCGTTATGGTTTGGTGTTGCGCGGTGACCTGTCATCTTGGCGATGTGGATTCGATAGAAAACGGGTTCCAGCGAATGTGGCTGATCTCTGTGTTGTTGCGACAGATAGGCAGGTTCCCACCACATAGCCCGGCACTGCAGGAGTTTATGCGCCGTAACTCGAGCACTCTGATGCTCCGGCGTATCACTTAATTCCTCGAACCTACCGAAAACGATAATACTACTCCACCGAAACTCACCCAGTAACTCGTCCGTTTCAAAACATACAAGGGGATTGGCTCGCATCCATTCAATCTTTTGTCCCAATGTTGTAAAACCGTATAGGCATGTTCCATCAAATGCAAAACTCACAGGAACAACATAGGGCTGGTTGTCACGGGCACATGCCAATCTCCCGACATGCGTGCGTTCCAACAGTTGGCGACATTCCGCCTCTGACATCTCGTGGATAAACATTCTCCAAACTCCTGTGAACTGGAACCCTGCAACCGGTTTTACTGATTTTTCTCGCAATATTCGTTCCGGCAATCGGTGGTTCATACATAGGGCAATTTGAGGATCAGTTTGGGCCTCTTTGTGGAAACTTACGCAGAAAATTGTGTGAAAGCGCCCGTTTGAATTCAAGACGCAAGTCTCGCAATCGAAACGCCGTTAAACAGTCGATAATCCTAATCTTTTTGAGTCTAACTGAGGCCCTTGAACCTATCCCGTGGGCACGACCGTTGCCTGCTTTTTTATTGGAGCATCTGCTAAGAGAAACGGAACGAACAGCTTGCCCTGGGGAGCATTTCTGAGCGGGCAGTTGAGGTTCCCAAAGAACATTTCCACGGTGTCCGACTATGAAGAGCAAGAAGAAGTTCACAAACACGACATTTACGAAGCGCGTCGATCACGAGGCTGGTCGTCATCGTCCGCCGCGCGGGCGAAGTGAGCCTGCGATTTGCGCGAGTTGTGGGGCGTTCTATGCAAAGCGGCGGTGGACCATTGGCAGCGAGAGTTCAGATAACGAAAAACCGAAACATTGGCAACCCGCGGAGATGACAACCTGTCCGGCTTGCCTGCAGAAGAGCAGTGGTGAGCCACGAGGTTTTGTCTTCCTCAATGGTGAGTACTTTGTAGCGCACGAGGACGAGATCAGGCGCCTGTTGGTCAACGAGGCTGCGAGAGCTGCCGAGGACAATCCACTTGCACGGATTCTGCAATGGAAGCTCGGCGACGGTCATAAGCTGACGGTCAGCACTACAACAGAACATTTAGCGCAACGTCTCGGCCGCGCCTTAAAGAAGGCGTGTGGCGGAAGCGTTAAATATGACTTTTCGCACGAGAACAAACTAGCTCGAGTGACATGGGAGAGAGAATAACCAAATGAACGAGAAGAAGTGTGCGCATACGCCGTGCAGTTGCAAAGCCCTTGAAGGTAGCGATTTCTGTAGCGAAGAATGTGAGAAAGCTGGCTCTGAGACGGATTGCGGTTGCGGACACCCAGAGTGTCACGCGCAAGCATAGAGCTTCTTTGTAGCCAGGATAGGAGAAGGCAGATGATATTCGCAGACAGAAGTGAGGCTGGTCGGTTATTGGCTCAAAAACTATTAGTTTATGCCAATCGTTCGGACGTGATCGTTCTGGCTCTTCCACGCGGTGGTGTCCCTGTTGCCTACGAAGTCGCAGAGACTCTGGACGCCACGCTTGACGTCTTTATGGTCCGCAAGCTCGGGGTTCCCTTTCAGCCGGAACTGGCGATGGGTGCGATAGCGAGCGGGGGTGTTCGGGTGTTGAATGAGAATGTCGTTCGTTCTCTTGGCATTTCAGAAGGGGTGATAAACCACGTTGCCGCCCGCGAGCAGCGCGAGCTCGAGCGACGTGAGCAACTCTATCGCGGCAACAAGGGCCCCCTCGATCTGCGAGGCCTAACCGTCATCATAGTGGACGATGGGTTGGCGACTGGCTCAACGATGCGTGCTGCAGTCAGTGCGCTTAAACATCTTCAGCCCGCAAAGGTCATTGTAGCTGCTCCGGTCGCTGCTCAAGAAACCTGCGAGTATTTTGAAGAAGGGATTGATTCCATGTGTGTGTGCGTCATGACCCCGGAACCATTTGACGGAGTCGGTAGATGGTACCGAGATTTCTCACAAACAGGTGACGAAGAGGTTTGCGATCTGCTGCAGCGCTCTTGGGAAAGGTCAGCGCACGACTTGGCACATGTTTAAATTGGCCAGTGAGGTCAAGACCATGTTTGAACAAGAAGCTTTACTGCTCACCGAAGTTGTCCATGAATTTGCGCATCCGCTAAAAGGCGAAATTGAAGATTACGATCCTCTGATGAAACTAATTGGCGATGCTCGCTTGGTGTTGATCGGTGAGGCATCGCACGGCACGCACGAGTTCTATCGCGAGCGTGCACAAATCACAAAACGCCTAATCAAAGAAAAAGGCTTCAGCGCCGTTGCCGTTGAAGCGGATTGGCCGGATGCTTATCGCGTCAATCGCTACGTCCGCGGTGAAGGCAGAGATATTGAAGCCGTGGATGCCCTCGCGGGTTTCAAGAGATTTCCCGCTTGGATGTGGCGTAATGCCGACGTACTGGATTTTGTTGGCTGGTTGCGCACTCATAACGACAACCTTCGTCCCGGCGGGCGCAAGGCTGGATTTTATGGCCTGGACCTCTACAGCCTCCACGCCTCTATTGAAGCAGTCCTAAATTACCTGGAGCAGGTTGATCCCGAAGCCGCTCAACGCGCGCGCAGTCGGTATGCCTGTTTCGATCACTTCGGCAAAGACGAGCAGGCATATGGATATGCAACTAGCATCGGCATCGCCGATTCCTGCGAAGACGAGGTAGTCAATCAATTGATTGAACTGCACCGTGGCGCTGCCGAGTACGCTCGGCGCGATGGTCGGGTTGCACCTGATGACTATTTCTATGCCGCACAGAATGCGCGTCTGGTCGTGAACGCGGAGAAATACTATCGCTCGATGTTTCGTGGCCGAATCTCTTCGTGGAACCTGCGTGATGCACACATGGCCGACACGCTTGAGTCATTACTCATATTTCTCAATACCTTCAGCCCCGCCAAGATCGTCGTCTGGGAGCACAATTCTCATTTGGGCGATGCTCGAGCAACTCAGATGGGAGGAGCCGGTGAGTGGAACGTCGGCCAACTTGTGAGGGAGCGACACGGCCGCAATGCGCTGCTCGTAGGTCTGACAACTGACCATGGCACAGTGACAGCTGCGTCGAACTGGGATGCTCCTGCTGAAAGAATGCGCGTCCGACAGGCTCTACCAGAAAGCTTCGAGGCGACGTTCCACAGGGTAAACATCCCCCGTTTTCTGCTCACTCTTCGGGGTTCGAATGGTGTTGCCACCGCGCTGCGCCAACCTTTGCTGGAGCGAGCCATCGGTGTCATTTATCGCCCGGAGACTGAACGGGCAAGTCATTACTTTCGCGCGCGTTTGTCCGACCAGTTCGATGCTGTGCTTCATTTTGACGAAACCCGCGCCGTGGAGCCGTTGGAACGCACCGTCGAGTGGGAAACAAGCGAAGTTCCTGAAACATTTCCCACAGGTATTTGAAAGAAGGTATGCGATGAAAACAAAAGAGATTCCAAAAAAAGAATGGCCGGCATTCTTCGATAGTTTCAGTCGTCAGCATCAAGGCTGGCTGGTAGACCTGGAGATCTTCGGGCCAGAGATTGGCGCCCAGGTAGAAGAACATTTGTTAGCTCTTGAGGGTATTACGGACGAATGGGACGAAACCGGGGACAATACAGTCATCATCATGACGGGAGTTAAGCCCGATGATCACATCACTCATTCAGTAGCTCGGGCCGAGGAAGTTAGTGTCGAGCAGACCGATGCGGGCGCCGACGCGGCATTGGCGATCAGGGGTGCAGATGGAACAACAGCGCTTCTTCGCTTTCGCTCTGCGGTTTTGCCTGAGATGGTTGATGCTATCGGCCCCTGAAAAATCGCGACAAGTCTGGCTCGTGCTGAATGGCGGATGGCGGTGCCCAGCTTTCTCGAAATTGGTCCTGGGTCTTTCTTTGATTGTTTGGGGTGGGCAATCCGCCTTAGCCCATTCACCAGCAAGGTTACTCCGGCAAGAGCCGGGTGCAGAAGAGCGGCGCGAAGCCGAGCAGCGCCTTTGGGATCTTGGTTACTGGGCTGGCCCTGTAGACGGTAAGTTTGATGCAAACTCGCGTCACGCTCTGATTGCTTTTCAGAAAGTCGAAGGACGCAAGCGCACGGGAATCCTCACCCGGGCCGAGCTGAAAGCACTGCAGAGCGCCAGCCCGCCGAGCCCTCGTGAGGAGGGGTATGCCCATTTAGAAGTTGACCTCTCGCGGCAGGTTCTATTTGTCGTGGATGCTGGTGGTGCGGTCACCAGAATTCTACCGGTTTCAACGGGCAACGGACGATCTTACATCGACCACGGCGAGGTTCATCGCGCCACCACGCCCAGAGGAAACTTCAAGGTTTTGCGAAAGATCAATGGATGGCGCAAGAGCAGTCTTGGACTGCTTTATTATCCGAACTACATCGTAGACGGCGTCGCGATCCACGGAAGCGCTTCAGTGCCTGCTTATCCCGCCAGCCATGGCTGTATTCGCATTCCAATGTTTGCCGCAAAAGAGCTTAGCCAGCAGGCGCCGGTGGGCACGGTGGTGGTTCTCTATTAGAGGGCTTGATGTAGAAGTGAGGTATCTGGCAACGAAAGGTCAGTGGGATGCCAGGATTTTCAAGTGTGACAATGGGTGCATTGCTAATGATTGCATCACTTGTCTCTGCACAAACAAGGACATTCACTCGGGATGATCTCGAATTTGCCTTTGAATTTCCATCGCCCGCCTGGCGTGCAGTATCTCGTTTGGATGTTCATGAGCACGTAGATTTCGTTCATGGTGAGGGCGTCGCGGCCAGCTATCTGCATGTACGCAAGAAACTTGTTACTGTGGGGACCGGTGCCGCGGAACTGTTTAGCCAGGATGAAAAATGGGAGCTTCAGAAGCTACCTGGTTATGTGGTTTGCTGTGAAGGGAAAGGTGAAGATTTCGCAGGCACACTCCAAGCGAAGGTCTTTTCCTATGAGTTTACTAGTGCTGGAAGGCCAACTTCCGGACGTCTCTATTATCTTAAGGTCGATAATCGGACCTTTTATGTCCTTCATTTCAGAGTAGGGACTGACAAACTGAGTGACTTGCGCGATGACATGAATCTCATCGCCCGTAGTTTCCACTTAAAGAAGTGATTACTCGACACACGGGTCGGCCTCATACTCACAGGTAGGCTCTAATAGAATGGTTCTTCTTTAATCCAGATCCAGGCATGTTTTCCTTTCGCATCACAACTTACAACATTCACAAGTGTCGTGGGTTAGACCGGCGCGTGCGGCCACAACGCATAATAGACGTTCTTAAGGAAACCAATTCTGATGTAATTGCCCTTCAAGAAGTCGTCGGTATGGACCAGCTTGAGCGCGAGCGCAATCAAGTTCGCTCAATCGCCGAGGAGCTAGGGTTTGATTTTCGTATTGGGGAAAACCGACGTCTCCATGGTGGGGCTTACGGAAACGCTGTGCTCACGCGCCTCCCCATCCTCTCTGAACATAACCACGACGTGACGTGGCGGAAGAGCGAGCCTCGGGGTTGCTTGGAAGTAGTCCTTAATTCGACAGAACAGCTGCATAAGGTACGAATCTTCAACGTTCACTTGGGAACCGGATTCTTCGAACGCCGTTACCAGGCAAGGAGATTGCTTGACGTGCTTGGTGATCATACGTTGGATGGGTCATCACGCTTGGTGCTTGGGGATTTTAATGAGTGGCCAAGAGGGCTCGCATCGCATGTCCTCCAGCATCATTTCCAAACCGCCGAGCCACAGAGGAAGCGAGGACGAGTGCGGAGCTATCCCGGTATCTTGCCGCTAGCCCACGTAGACCATATTTATTACGACCAACCACTTGAGCTCGTTAATGTAACGATGCATCGCAGTCGGCTTGCACTGATTGCTTCAGATCACCTGCCACTCGTCGCAAAGTTTCGGTTTTCAGGACACAGGTGACAGATCAGGTTTTCACTGATGTTGGCGTTGCTGGAAGATGCTCACACCAAAGCGTCGCCGGGGGCTTTGCCTCAAAAGTGCTGAGGGGGTCCCAGAGACGCAATGTTTATAGAACGCACAGCCTTTACCTGAGGCTCTCGGTCCGTTAGGAGCGAAATGGTGAGGACGATATGCCGCCCCGCTGGGGCGGAATGCTGCTACACCGCATTGGCAATAAACATCGTGCGCCAAACGGCGCGACTTTTGAGGGAAAGCCGTCGCAAGTTATCACCCATCACGTCTCCTGTGAATTGCCGGCCCAGTTCTACTTGTCGGCACGACGAGATCGTCGTTTGCGCGAGGGTCCGGTCTGCTGCGTTGAGTCTCTAAACTGACGTCATCTCTATTCACATACAACTTGAAGCCTCTATAAATCAGCGCAATCGCAAACCAGGTAAAGATCACCACAACTGGGTAGACCAATACGCGCGGAAAGTAGTAGAAGAGAATTGCGAGCACCAACAGGAATGTCCCGCCCACCAGCATTAGGCGAGCTTCAACTGGTTCGAGGACGCGGTGACTCGTGAAGGCCGCGCCAACCGCGTGGCCAAGCCGAAGCGCTCCAGCTGCCGCACGACCGCCGCTTCCAACGCCGCTTGTTTTGTCCCGGCGCCGGCGTCGAGGCTCGCCCGGCGCCCGCACTCTATGTTTAGCGTCAAGTACGATCTCGGTGGCGTTCGGCAAATCCGCGAGATACATCTCCTCCATCTCGCGTCCGAATTCCTCATTTTCAACGACAGCATCCATTTCACAGTTACCGAACCAGCTCGCAATGTTTAGGTTTGTCGAGCCCACCCGGGCCCAGCGTCCGTCCGCAACGGCAGTCTTCGCGTGAATCATCGGTCCGTTCCACTCAAAAATGCGAACTCCAGCTTCCAACAAAGTACGATAACCAGCTCTTGAGAGAGGTCTGACGATTGGGATATCAGTTCCGTTAGGGACTAAGAGGCGGACATCCACCCCATCCAACGCTGCCGACCTCAAGGCCTGTACATAGGAGGTCGTTCCAGCGTAGTAAGCATCGGTCAACCAAAGCCGGGTTCGAGCCAAGGCCGCGACAAGTTGGTCAGAGCGCATCATGCCCGCAGTCGCCGGAAGACTTGCAACGATTCGTAAGCTCATATGCCCCTCTGGTGCCAGGTCATCTCGCTTGATTATTTCTTCCTCTGGGAGCGGTGTGCCTGTCAGCTCCCAGATGTGAGCAAATGCTTGCTCTACGTCAGCAACAGCAGGGCCACGTATCTCAACTCCGGTATCGCGCCAAGGCTCAATATTCTTTTGTGGATCGCCGACCCACATTCGACCTACGCAGAGCCCGGTGACGAAAGCGATTTGACCGTCAACCGTAAGCGTTTTGCGGTGATCGCGACTGAGCCAGCCAAGCGGTGAGTCCCATTGCGGTGGGTTGTAGCAGCGCACCTCCACACCCTCTGCACGTAAGTAATTCCAGAATGATCGGGAGGCCTTCCCCAGGCCTCCCATCCAGTCGTAGAGGAGTCGGACGCGCACGCCCTCGCTGGCTTTGGCAGTTAGCGCACGAGCAAACTTCCAGCCCTCATCATCGTCGTGAATTATGTAGCACTCGAAATGGATATAGCGTTTTGCGGCAGCAATCGATGCGAGCCACGCGGGATAATTTTCAGCAGCGTCCTTAAGAATCCTTACGTGATTGCCTTCGATGAGGGGTGCACCGGCGGCGCGCGAGAAGGCCTGATCAGCTACCGAGCGCACAGATGGCAAGGTGGCATGCTCACGATAGTTCATTTGGGACCGTCGACGAGTCATCTTTTTTGCCCGGCAACTCGTGAGGATGTTTAAATGTGTTCACTATCAGGGCGTGGAGGTAGTCACCACCGCTTCACGATATTGGTTGTAAAGTTTAGTTAGTTGGTCAGCCGAGTAGGGGTCGCTCCGCGCAAGTAAAGTTATGGTGCGGTCTCGCTCTTCCAAAAAAGAACGCAGCTTCGCTTGTTGTGCTTCGTTGAAGATTGAGTTGCTATCGCGCTCGATTTCGATTCGTAGATTCGTAAAGAAGTCGCTCGTCCCCTGTCGTGCAATCTCATAGTTGCCGCTGCGTACCTCGACGATTGCGGTACCTAAAGCGTTTTGTAAGTTGCTGATCCGAAGAGCTGCCTGGGCGGTGTCGCGTTCAGACCGGCGCTGACGCGCCACGAAACAGGTCGGAACGAAGCCCAGTAGGAAGACGAAGACGAGAATTGCGGCATAAACCAGGGGCCTCTTGAAACGCTCGTTACCAGCCAGCGATTTGGGACGCTTTGCAGAGACCCCCTCCTCGCGAGCTTTCGTAGAATCGCTCATGATTTAATCCTCCGGGGTTTTGATTTAATTCGCTTGGGGAGATTTCTTTGGGGGCATCAACGCCTCCAAATGCAGAAGAATCGATACTTCATTACCGATATCGAGCCCACCATTCGGGAGCGTACTCCCATAGGTGATTCCAAAGTCTCTTCGGTTAATCTTCGTGTGCGCTTCGATACCGAAGCGCGTGTTGCCCCTGCCATCGTTTACCGCTCCTGCCATGGTGCAGGGAATTGCCACAGGCCTAGTCGTACTCTTAAGCGTGAGATCGCCGTGCAGGACATAGCTGTTATCAGCCTTCGGCTCTACCCGGGTACTCTTAAAAGTCATTTCAGGGTACTTGGGGGCATCAAAAAAATCTGCCGTCCTTAAGTGCGCGTCGCGAGGCTGCACACCAGTGTCGATGCTTTCGATTTTGGCTGAAAAACTGACCGACGATTTAGTGACATGCATTTCTAGGCATCCCTTGGATCCCCCAATCGTTTTGTAATTCGATCATTCGGTCGTCCTACCGTCGAAATGTTCTTCGTGCGAAAGTGCATCCGTCTTGGTCGGATGAACCGTTCCGTCACGGTGCTCAGGGGGAGAATAAAGTGTGTAGAGCTTCAGCGCTTCGGATTTTGAATCGTTCACAACGTTGTGTCTTGTACCGGCTGGAATGACAACCGCGGTGCCATCGGAAATTCTATGCTCCATGCCATCAAGAATGGCTACCCCATTCCCCGCTTCTACCCGAATGAACTGGTCCAGTGTATGAGTTTCTTCCCCAATGTCCTCCTGAGGGGGCAGGTTCATCAATACGAGTTGCGAGTTTTTTGCGGTGTACAACACACGCCGGAAGTCCTTGTTACTTAGTGTGTCTTGTTCAATGTTAGTTACATAACCCTTCATGGGAGTATCTCCTCTGTCTACTCTTGTCGCTTTCCATGAGACAATAGTTCCTGTTGCAAAGTGGCTTCGGCGCCAACTCAAAACCACTACGATTTGCATCGGTTCAGGATGGGCCAGTGACCCCCGACAACCGATACAACTCGGCGCGAAGGGAAACCTGCCGCTACCCCTAGGGATAGACGTTCGACCTGATATAGGTTCCCGGCAATTGATTTTAAAGCAAGTGTAAGCCCGTTATAGTTTACGAGGTTAACGAAAAATACAGAACTGAGCTCTTTTTTCACCTTGGGTAGGTGTTTGCCGACAGGTAAAAAAGACTCGCACAGTTGCAGATCCGGGCTCCAACTGGCGGGAGTCAAACCCTTTAATTCTGCGGGTTTAGCGACAATCGATTTGCGTCACGTGAAGAAAATACCACCGGCTTGCCCGGTGGTTCGTGATGTTCGTCGCTACCCCCGGGGCGCGTCGTTTGAATTCCTCATACCACCGGCTTGCCCGGTGGTCCCTGATGTTCGTTGCTACTCAGCACCCTCCAAAAACCTCTCCATGTACTTTCGCACCTGTGGAGTGGTCAGATCCCCTAAACTTCCAAGATATGCACTGGGCTGCCACAGTTGGTTCAACCCGGTAGCAACTAGCTGATTGGGAATCGCTCGTTGTGCTGAGCTCATTAGCAGCGCGACAACAGTTGCTGGCGCCACGGCAGGATGTAACCTGAGCGCGACGTGCACGTGATCTGGGACGAAACTAACCTTCTCAATTCTGAATCGCAGGTCAGACTCTTTGCTGCGCCACACTGAAGCCACAGCCTTACTTTCTTCGGTGGTGAACACACCCTGCCGTTTGTAGGTGCTTAGAACAAGATGGAAACGCGCCAGGCTAATCCCATGTTTCGGCATTAAAAGAGTTTCGTCGCTGTGCGTTAGCAGGTAGGTTTTGACAAACACAGGCGGCAAGAGTCGGCCTGAGTAACCGTGGTGCAAACCCTGTCTGGATAAGTACTCGTCGACGGCGGTGCTTTTAGCTTTACCTACTGTTGTTGCGAAGTAACCCCGACTGAGCAGCTGAGTTGGGGTCATAAGGGCGAGTTCAGAGGACAGCCACTTACTCACGCGACCTTTTAGTTTGCTTACGCAAACTGAAACTGAGTCGGTTGGTTGCAAGCTTAGTATGGCCATTACCTCCTGCTCATCCGCTGCGCATTCAAGCACGTGAATCTTGTACGGTTGCGCTAAATCACTGAGGATCGTTGCAGTCATCGACGATAAGGCTGTAATGGGTCGGTTGCGGTAGGTGCGCCACCTTGCATACAGGTGGTAGCTGTAGGCAAACCGGAGCTCTTGAGGATCGTAATCTTGTAGGAACATAGCTGGGGTGAGGGTGCAACGGATCATACTAGTTGACTGCTGCGGTGGAAAGGCCCGTCAGCGCGGTTGTTTATTCAGTGTGATGAAAGAGATTCAGCATCAGTGTTCGCTGCGCCGTGTGAGTAGCAACAAGCGTCAGGGACCACCGGGCAAGCCGGTGGTATGTCAATGTTGTTCTAGGGCGTCTGAGTAGCGACGAGCGTCAGGGACCACCGGGCAAGCCGGTGGTATGTTTAACGCCCTACTGCTATTCTGTCGCACCAAAACTACTTTCAAAGGACTTCCAGATCGCATGAGAATGACAATCCCTCTAATTCTCCTCCTCTGCTGCGTTACATCCACATATGCACAAGGCCGGCAGCAGTTTATTCGTGTCGAAGGCCCGGTCGTTGTCTTGACTCGTGTGCGGGTTATTGATGGGACGGGCGCGGCGGTAAAGGACGACCAAACCATTGTGATAAGTGGTGGAAAAATACAGTCGATCGAACCGAGCTCCGGTGCGAGACCTCCGGCGAATGCCCGGATACTCGATCTCGATGGTTACACGGTTCTACCCGGCCTCGTGGGGATGCATAACCACATGTTTTTTCCAATGGGTGGGTCGCCGCCAATGTATTCCAACATGAGCGACAGCTTTCCCCGGCTATACCTGGCGCTGGGCGTCACGACAATCCGCACTACAGGCAGTATCACCCCTTACCTGGATCTCGAGCTCAAACGACTGATTGATGCCGGTCGAGTGATTGGACCAAAGATGCACGTTACTGCGCCGTACCTGGAAGGTAAAGGAGCCTTCACGCCCGTGATGCATCAGCTTAATGGGCCAGATGATGCGCGCCGTATGGTGAACTACTGGGCCGATGCAGGCGCAACCTCATTCAAGGCCTATATGAATGTTTCGCGCGAAGAGTTAAGGGCCGTGGTGGAAGAGGCGCATAAGCGAGGACTGAAGGTTACTGGTCATCTTTGCTCGGTGGGTTTCCGCGAAGCGGCCGAAATTGGAATCAACAATCTCGAGCATGGACTCTTGGCTAATTCTGAGTTCGTCCCAACCAAACAGCCTGACCAATGTCCACCAGGCAGCGCTGTGATGGCCAGTCTGCGGGAGCTTGACCTTAATGGCGTCGCCGCGCAGGAGACAATTCGCACTCTGGTGGCGAAGAACGTTGCGATTACCTCGACGCTGCCAGTCTTTGAATTTAGCGTTGCTCCCTTGGCCCCAAATGGAATTGGCGCTGCCAGTGCGTTATTAAATCCTCGGGTGCTGAACGTGATGGCGCCGGAAGCACGGGCGCGCTACCTGCAGGCCCGCGCACGTATCCCTTCGGACTCCAACTTCACCGCTCTGTTGCGCAAGGTTATGGAGTTCGAGCGCCTGTTTGTTAATGCGGGAGGGCTTTTGATTGCGGGAGTCGACCCTACAGGTAACGGTGGCGTGGTGGCTGGCTTCGGCGATCTGCGTCAGGTTCAGCTGTTAGTTGAGGCTGGTTTCACTCCACTTGAGGCTATAAAAATTGCAAGCTTCAATGGCGCAAAATTTTTGGGTGAGGACGTGCGCATAGGCTCGGTCGCAGTCGGCAAACAAGCGGATTTGATGGTCGTGAAGGGAAATCCGGCCGCAAAGATCTCGGATATCGAGAATGTAGAAATCGTCTTCAAGGATGGCGTTGGATACGACTCAGAAAAGCTGATTCAATCGGTGCACGGATTGGTGGGAATTCGGTGACAGGATAAATTCAAGGACAGACTCAGTCGGTCAACATCCACGTGAGGAGGGCCACCCGCCACTTTCCTTCGGTACTTCGTTCCAGGATCCACAAATGACTTCCGGAGCTTGTCAGTACCTCACCAGTTGACGCGACACGAGAGGTTGAACTAAACGCCGCTATCTTGTAGGCCATAGTCTCGTTGCCGCGTAGCAACCTGATCTCAGAGTCGACGGAGATCACGTCAGAACTTTCATGTTGGAGCCACTCTGTAAGTGCTTTCCTCCCAACGATCGGTGACCCGGTCGGCGGTATCAGAAGCACGTCCTCCGTGCACAGTTCGATTACGCTATGGATGGTCATACCCCGGAGATTCTGGCTTTGTTTTCGCGAATCTAGGCGATTGAGAGAGGCGAAGTGCGTTAAAGCCCGCACTTACCTTAGGAACATTTCCCAATTCTTATTATGTTGTCTGGGCTAAGGGACGAGGAAATCCGGCCAGTTGATCAGAAGGAAACTTGGTAGTGTCCTAATTTGAATTTGTCTCTGTGCCTACTCTCTGTGTGCTCTGCGCCTTTGTGGTGATTATCATGCGAATAACATCACCACAGAGTCACCGAGGACACCGAGGGCACGCAGAGAAATCAATTTAGGACACCACTGGAAACTTCACTAAATTGACATCTGCGGCGGCTTTCGCTAGATTCAGGAGCCTGATAGCTGAAGTAGTTGTTGGACAGATTAACCTGACCCGGGAAGCGCTGAGACGCGCTAACGGTTTTCAATCTTTTGATAGGACGCTCCTGAAGACCTTCGTTATGAGTCGAACATACACTCGATTCTTCGGCTTTTAAGGTCCGCAGTGTGCCGGGCCTCGTACGAAGGCGCTCCTATCGAATCCGATCTGTTTGGGAATTAGCAAATCGTTATTCGTAAATGGTAGGAGGCCTCTCGACCGGAGGCCCAATGGCTTGTGCGCACCGTCTGTTTAGACGGGGCGACTTCTTTTACCTTTACGAAAGTGAAATGAGCGAAATAAGCGTACAACTAAAGGATGGCGGCTCCACGCAAATGCCTGCGTCTGCGACGGTGGCAGAGGCTTTGAAGAGCCTCGACCGCAATGTCGCGAAGCAGGCACTGGCGGCGCGAGTGAACGGTCATGAGGTAGACCTGGATCGCGCACTTGAGTCGATTGGCGGAAATGGTGGGTCTACGCGTGTCTCTTACGAGATCGATCCGGTGCAGCCAGGAACCCGAGATGGCCTGGAAGTCTTGCGGCACTCTACCGCTCACTTGTTGGCGGCGGCGGTGCTGGATCTATACCCGGGCACCAAACTAGGGATCGGACCCGCGCTGCTGGATGATCCACGATACGGTTTCTTCTACGATGTGATCACGCCTACACCTTTGACTGATGCTGATCTACAGGTCATCGAGAAGCGGATGAAGCAGATCGCCAGCCGGAACCTCAGCTATCGTCGCGAGGAGATTTCAAAAGAAGCTGCCGTGCGAATGTTTCAGGAGCGGGACGAGCCGCTAAAGTGCCAGTTGATTGAAGAGAAAGGTGGCGAAGCGGTTAGTGTGTACTACATCGACGGCTCTCCTTTTATCGACTTTTGTCTCGGCCCGCACGTTCCCAACACAAACAAGTTGCGCGCTTTTAAGCTGTTATCGCTGGCTGGCGCCTATTGGATGGGCGACGCCGAACAGCCGCAGATGCAACGGATCTACGGTACCGCCTTCTTTTCCCAGGAAGAACTTGATGCGTGGCTGAAGCAACGAGAAGAGGCAGAAAAGCGGGACCACCGAAGGCTCGGGAGAGAACTAGATCTCTTTTCCATCCAGGAGGCGTTCGGACAAGGGTTGATCTTCTGGCACCCGAAAGGCGGAGCCATCCGTAAGGAGATGGAGGACTATCTGCGAGAGGAGTTGATAAGTCGGGGATATGGCTTGGTCTTTACCCCGCACATCGCCAAACGCGACTTGTGGTTCGTTAGTGGTCACGAAGAGCATTATAAGGACGCGATGTTCTCGCCGATGGAGTTCGAGGATCAGGAGTTTAGGATCAAGCCGATGAACTGCCCGTTTCATATCGGCATTTACCAGTCCACCCAGCGATCTTATCGTGATCTACCACAGCGTTACGCCGAACTGGGCACCGTTTACCGCGCGGAACTTTCCGGTACGCTGCATGGGCTAACGCGGGTGCGCGGCTTTACTCAGGATGACGCTCACATCTTTTGTACGCCTGAGATGGTGAGGGGCGAAATCGTCGGTTGTATCGACTTCGCATTCGACCTCTTTAATGTGTTTGGATTTAAGGACATCAAGGTGGAGCTTTCCGTCCGGGGTGACGATCGAAGTGCCTACATGGGTTCCGACGACGACTGGCAGCGAGCCGAAACGGCGTTAGTCGATGCTTTAAATGAACGTGGGATTTCGCACGAACGTATCGAGGGTGAAGCCGTTTTTTATGGGCCTAAGATCGATATCCGCGTGGAGGATGCAATCGGCAGGAACTGGCAATTGACGACGGTTCAATTCGACTTCAACCTGCCCGAACGCTTTGCGCTCGAGTACATCGCTGAAGACAATAAACCGCACCGTCCCATCATGATCCATCGAGCGCTATTTGGCTCGATGGAGCGGTTTTTCGGGGTACTCATCGAACACTATGCTGGCGCCTTCCCACTTTGGCTATCTCCCGTTCAGGTGGCACTGCTGCCAATAACCGACCGGGTGAATGTTTACGCTGAACGAGTTGCCGCTGAACTGCGTCTGAATCGTATTCGTGTCGAAACGAACCTTCGCAGTGAGAAGATAGGTGCGAAAATCCGGGATGCGCAGTTGCAGAAAATACCGTTCATGCTGGTTTTAGGTGACCGCGAGATGGAGCAAGGTCAAGTTGCGGTTCGCGAGCGAAGTAAAGGGGATCTTGGGGTGATTCCACTCTCAGATTTCCTGAGTATGGCGCGCCGATTAATTGAGACGCGTGCAATCAACAACACTTAGTCCAACGTCCAGCCTCCAACGTCCAACGACAACCGTTAGACATTGGACCTTGGGGTTGCGACTTCTCCAGGAGGAGGTGCAGCAATAGCTACAGGCTTTCGAGGTCGCGGCCAGCGCCCTGATAATCGTCGTTTGCCGGCCGTGCGTATTAACGAAAGAATTCGCGTGCCCGAAGTGCGGGTCATCGCTGATGAAGGCGAACAACTCGGTGTCATGGACATTAGAGACGCTATTCGGGTTGCACGTGAGAGAGGATTGGATCTCGTAGAGGTCGCCCCCACGGCTGATCCCCCCGTTTGCCGGATCATCGACTTCGGAAAGTTTCAGTACGAAGCGAAGAAGAAGGCTAATGAGGCCAAGAAAAAGCAGGTCACCATCACGGTGAAGGAGGTGAAGTTCCGTCCGGGAACTGACGAGCACGACTACAGTTACCGGATGAAACACGCTCGAGAGTGGCTGGAGTCAGGTGACAAGGTCAAAGCCACGATCTGGTTCCGTGGCCGTGAAATGACGCACCGCGAGTTGGGGGCGCGCATCCTTGAAAAGTTGGAGAGAGACTTGACAGATGTGGGCGAGGTCGAGGCGCGACCTAGGATGGAAGGCAACCAGATGTTCATCATCCTGGGACCGAAGAGGCACAAGTGAGTGCCGATTGCCGATTGTTCCAATCGCATTAATGCAATTACTAGATCAGCAAGTGAAGATCCGTAATCGGCAATTGGCAATAGTAAGGGTTTCGAATCGAATTAGACGACCGGAGTAATTATGCCAAAACTGAAAACACATAAAGGCGCAGCGAAGCGGTTTCGACTGACTGCGACTGGAAAAATTAAACGCGGGCATTCGCATGCTCGCCACATTTTGACCAAAAAGTCGAACAAGCGTAAGCGGCTGCTCGATATTGATGCGTTAGTTTCAACAGCAGATCAGAAACGTGTGGAAGCAATGCTGCCTTATGGTCGCGATTAATCGATAACAGGATGCTGGGAGCAGCATCCTTCAGAAGGGAGTTAATACCATGCCAAGAGCAAAGCGAGGCAATAAGCGTCTCGAGCGACGAAAGAAGATATTGAAGCTGGCCAAGGGTTATCGCGGCACCAAATCCAAACTGTATCGCTCCGCTAAAGAGTCGGTTGAGAGGGGATTGAACTTTGCCTATACCGGTCGCAAATTGAAGAAGCGGGATTTCCGCAGTCTTTGGATTGTCCGCATAGGCGCCGCAGCGCGTTTGAACGGATTGAACTACTCGCAGTTTATGCACGGGCTGAAGCTGGCGGGAATCGAACTCGATCGAAAGGTGCTGGCTGATCTCGCCGCCAAACAACCGGACGCGTTTGCTGTGGTCGCAGTTGAGGCCCGAAACGCTTTGGAAAACGAACAACGCGAGAAAGCAGCTGCTTGAAAGCTAACTGATGCAAGAGAAGCAAAGTTCTCTTAGTCCAACAGCACAGGTTGAGGCGGCCAGCAAAGCGTTCGAGCGAGAGTTCGAACGCTTTGCCCGCTTTTCTACCGACTCTGACTCCCTGCGACGACTTACACGGGCCGAAGCAGACGTGGAACTGCGCGCACTATCGGAATTGAAAGTGCGGCACCTTGGGAAAAAGAGTGCTGTGTCCCAATGCAAGAAGCTCATTGGTGGAGTGCCGCCTGAGGATCGGGCCCATTTCGGGCAGATGGTGCAGCGAACTGAAGCAGAATTCACTGCTCAGATTCAACAGGCTGAGATCGCTCTTCAGAATTATGCGCACGAACTGAGCATTCGCCAGGAGAGTATTGACGTAACGCTTCCGGGCAGAAGGCCAAGGCGAGGGCACCTTCATCCGATTACCCTGCTTCGCGAACGCATCGAAGATATTTTTGTGTCGTTGGGTTATGCGATTGAGGACGGCCGCGAGATCGAAACGGACTTCTACAATTTCGACGCCCTGAACATACCCGAGAACCACCCGGCACGGGCAGAACAGGACACGTTCTATACAACCGAGGGGTTTGCGTTACGTTCACAGACCTCAACAGTTCAAATTCATGCAATGCAGCGGTGCGGGGCTCCGGTCCGCATGATTGCTCCTGGTCGCGTATTTCGTCGCGACACACCGGATCCAACCCATAACCCGATGTTCTTTCAGGTTGAGGGCCTGTGCGTCGATCGTGGTATCACGATGGCCCACCTCAAAGGAACAGTTGGCGAGTTTCTGAAGCGGATGTTCGGCCCAAACACTGTTACACGCTTCCGACCGTCCTATTTTCCGTTTACCGAACCCAGTGCTGAATTTGATTTCAGTTGCTTTAAGTGTGGGGGTAAGGGATGTCGAATCTGTAAACAGTCGGGCTGGATTGAGTTGGGTGGATCAGGAATGGTTCACCCGAACGTGTTGCGCGCTGCGGGCATTGACCCGGAAGAGTTCTCCGGCTTTGCCTTCGGTCTCGGAATCGACCGCATGGCATCACTGATGTACAACCTCGACGACATCCGACTGTTGTTCGAAAACAATGTCAGGTTTTTGGAGCAGTTCGACTAAGCGGTCCGTTGTTGGTTGTTCTTTGTTGGTTGTCCGTTGGCCTTTGGGCTCAGCCATTTGATCCAACCGCGCAGTTTAAAAGGGCAAGGACCAAACCAACCACGAACCACGAACCACTAACTGTATGTTGATTAGCTACAACTGGTTACGGGAACTGACCAACACAAAGCTCACACCACTCGAGCTTCGTAATCGGTTAACTATGGTTGGTCTCGCCATTGATGCCGTTATTGAGGTCAATGGCGATGCGGTGCTTGACGTCGAGGTTCCCTCAAATCGGCCGGACTGCCTCTCACACATCGGCATAGCTCGCGAGGTATCAGTAATTGAGTCGGGAAGCGTTACTCAGCCCGATAGTAAGCCCCCAAAGACCGAAGGAAGAGCAGCTGATTTCACCGACGTCGAGATACAGGATGCAGACCTCTGTCCCCGGTATTCTGCGCGTATCGTGCGCGGTGTCACTATCGCCCCGTCTCCAGAGTGGCTCGCGAAACGGCTGGAGGAGATCGGACAACGTCCAATCAACAATATTGCCGACATCACGAACTACGTACTGCATGAGTCTGGCCAGCCGCTGCACGCGTTTGATTTAGCGAAACTTGCTGAGCACCGCATCGTGGTCCGTAGAGCTCGCCGGGGCGAACAATTAAGGACGCTTGATGGCATCGACCGGTCGCTTGAGCCGGAGATGCTCGTGATTGCTGATGCCGAAAAGCCCGTGGCACTCGCCGGCATTATGGGAGGCGAGGATTCAGAGATTTCGCAATCGACCGTCGACGTGTTGATAGAGAGCGCCTACTTCAATCCCGACTCTGTGCGTCGGACCGCTCGCAAATTGGGAATGGATACGGAAGCTTCGCGTAGGTTTGAGCGAGGTGCTGATCCTGAAAACGTTCTTCGTGCGCAGGCACGCTGCGTTGAGTTGATTTGCGAGATTGCTGGCGGTTCTGCCACTGAAGATGCGATCGATGTGAACCCTCTGCCACTGGAAAGAAGAGAAGTCCGCTTTCGCCCATCCCGTGTTGCAGCATTAACGTCCATCGAGGTGCCGACCACACAAATCTTTGGGGTTCTGGAAAAGCTTGGTTTCGTGACGCGGGAATCCGGTGCCGGAGAAACGTTGACCTACGAGGTTCCGAGTTGGCGAGTTGACGTTGCGCTTGAGGAAGATCTGGTTGAGGAAGTTGCACGCCACGTTGGATACGCTCGAATCGGATCAGAACTGCCACCCGCAAAGGGCGCCGGCGAGTACCAGCCAACCGAGACTAAGCAACGTGCTCTACGACGAGCGTTGGTAGCAGCCGGCTTCGACGAGGCCATTAACTTCAGTTTCATTACTTCTGGAGTAGAAGAAAGCTTTGAATTGCTGCCTGAGCTGACCATTACGGGTGGTTTTGCAACCCTCAGAAATCCGATTGTCGAAGATGCTGCAGAAATGCGTCCGACCCTTTTGCCAGGTCTACTTAACTCGTTGCGCCACAATTTCAATCAGGGACTCCGCGAGGTTCGGTTATTTGAAATTGGCCGGGTTTTCGGAGGAATCGGTGATGGCGAACTTCCTGATGAACGGCTCGCCTGGGCTTTGGTTGCTACTGGTGGAGCACTAAAGGAGGCGGAAGCACAGGCATCGAGGGACATTGACTTCTTCGATCTTCGCGGTGCAATTGAAGCAGCAGTCGATAGCATGAGGTTAGCTCCGCTCACTCTCTCACCTGCTAGTGTAAAGCACCTGCGAGAGGGTCAGTCAGCGAAGATCACAACCGCAAATGGTACAAACATCGGATCGATGGGCCGGCTGGCGGAATATTTGGCTGGCAGTTACAAACTTCGTCAGCCGGTATATGTCGCGGAACTCGATCTGACTTTGCTACTCGGTTCTCCGGAACGGAAAGTCCACTATCGACCATTATCACGATTTCCGTCAGTCGTCCGCGATGTGACTTTATTAGTTGATCGACAGTTGACACTCGCCGAGCTAATGAAGGCCATTGAGAACTTACGGTCCGCCGATCTTCGAGGCGCCAGGTTGGTTGGCACTTATGAAGGTAGCAACATTCCTGACGAAAAGCGGTCCATTACACTGCGCATCGAGTATCGTGCTGAAGAGCGTACGCTGAGAGACGATGAAGTGGAAGAACAACATCGTGCGCTGGTGTCAGCTTTGGCTGAAAAATTCCACGCGCAGCAACACTGAAATAAATCACAGCTTCAATACGAATGAGTCTTGCGCTTCAGTCTCTGTAGTCGCATAATCTGAGCGCTCGAGCAGGCGGATAATCGGAGACAACAATGGTAGCTTTATCCGGATTGGAAAAGTTTTCACATCTTGAAGATAAAATTTACCGCACTATTGAACTTACCAAGACGCTTCGTCAGGAGAAGGAAAGCCTGGAAAAGGAACTCGCGTTGATGCGCAGGGACATTGGTAATGTTTTGAATGAGAAAGAGCGCTTGGAGAGTCAGGTTGAGAAGCTTCTGGCCGAACGCGACACCATTCGAATGAAAGTGGAAGCTATGCTGGATGCCGTTGCGGCGCTTGATCCGGAGATGGCGGAGGAGCTTCGATGACGACCGGAATTGGACAAATTCTCGGCAAAAGCACCATGGAGTCAAGCCCCACTACACCGACAATTCGCGTTGAGATTTACAATCAAACGTACAACATCCGTTCGGATGGAGACACTGAATACATTATTCAGCTTGCTGAATTTGTCGACAGCCGGATGCGTGAGATCTCCTCAGGTACCCTGACTGTTGACTCCTTGAAAGTTGCGATCCTCGCCGCCCTTCACATCGCAGACGAGTTACATCGCCTCAAGCACCTTCACGAACAGGCCGACTCACAACTCGCTACCCGCAGTTCAGAATGTGCCGAGATGCTGGATAAACTGCTAAAAGTGAGAAGCTCTGTGGAGCAGGGACAAGGTGGCGCCGGCAAGATCACCCTCGGGTAGTTCCATACGCGATCCTAGTTATTGTCATTGGTCATTGGTCATTGCTCATTTCTCATTGGTCATTGCTCACCAATCACCATTGAGAATGAACAATGGCCAGGATCAATGAAACAATGAGCAATGACCATTGAGCAATGGCAATTGACAATAACCCCGAAAATGATTTTCGGACCGGCCTGCTTCCGGCGCGTACATCCCTATGCTAGTATTCGCGGTGGCGGAGGGAACTAATCTGCGGGGCTCGTCACCGACGTTACGATGATTGAGCCAACGCCGTTAAATAGGGAGGCCGACGCCGTGTTTGCCAGTGCAATTCTTCATCGTTAAGATTTGCCAGAGGCTACGGTAGAACAAAGGTCACCCACCTGTGTATGCAGGTTCAATTACGGCTTCGGAACGACCACTGCGGATCTCCCTCCTCCAGTCGTAAATCGCGCAAACGATTTACGGCTTTTTTGTTGAAGCACCATCGGGCAATCGGCAGTCGTTAATCATTCATGAGGATCCTAATCATCGGTGACGTTGTAGCTAAACCGGGCCGCGTGGCGGTTTTGGAACGCATTCAGGATCTGCGCGAACAATTTTCGATAGACCTCGCAGTCTTGAATGCAGAGAACCTTGCGGCAGGTTTTTCAATTACGCCTACCATCTGTGAGCAACTCTTTGCGGCTGGAGTCGACGTAATGACCTCCGGGAATCACATCTTTGACAAGAAAGAAGCAGCCCCTTACATCGAAAAACAGCCGCGATTGCTGCGGCCGGCAAACTATCCCGCCGGAACCCCAGGTAGTGGCCTCTGGAGCGGGGAGGTTGCGGGAACAAGGGTCGCAGTCCTCAATCTTATGGGCCGGGTCTTCATGCCGCCGTCCGACGATCCGTTTCGAACTGCAGACGCGTTGCTGAGCGCCCTGTCTTCGGAAACAAAAGTTCGAATTGTCGACATGCATGCTGAAGCAACTTCCGAAAAGGTTGCAATGGGGTGGTACCTGGACGGTCGCGTATCAGCCGTCGTGGGAACTCACACTCACGTGCAGACCGCTGACGAACGGATTCTGCCCCGTGGCACTGCATACCTGACCGATATCGGTATGACCGGCAGTTACGATGGAGTTATTGGAATGGACAAGGCAGACGTCCTGGCTCGATTTACTTCGGTTACAGCCGGGCGCGCTGGACATGCCACCGGTGACGTCCACATCTGCGCCGTCGTGATCGACGTTGACGAAGAAACGGGCAAGGCCAGAAGCATTGAGCGAATCAACCGTCCGCACCAGTCTTGATCCAATTAGAAGGTGTCTTATGCAGGTCCCGATTCGGTGGGAACAGCGGGTCCCGCAGCCTGACTCTTGATCACCGGGGGTGCAAGTAAACGGGCGGCGAAGCCTTCTGGGAACGATCTCACACGACCTGAGGAATCTGTCACCACATGTCCCGTTTCACCTTCGGCGATTATCTGGCCATCACTTACCCGAACAATTTCGTAGCCAAACCGAAGGGACCGCTTCCGGAGCTCAGTGATGTGCGTGCGGATTAGCAGCTCGTCGTCGTAATAGGCCGGGGCTTTGTAGCGGCAATAACTCTCTGCCACAACCAGGAAGGAGTCGTCATTCTCCTCAAAATCCCTGTAAGAGAAACCTCGCGCCCTGCAAAACTCGGTGCGGCCGATTTCGAACCACACCAGATAGTTGGCATAGTAAACGATGCCCATTTTGTCGGTTTCGGAATAGCGGACACGCTGCAGCGTTTCGTGCCATTCGCCATGAACATCTTCGGGGGCCGGACTTGTCATCTGAGCCGATAGCCTCCAAACTCTTTGCGAGAGCTTGTTCTAGAAAGGATATGCTTGAGACGTTCAGCGGACTATAAGAGTGGAACCCCAATGATGTCAAAGCAAATTAGCAGCACCTTAGCGTTCTTGCTGGGCCTTGGTTTACTGGCTGCGGCAACTTTCACTTTCACTGTGGCCGGGGCCGCGACGCCTCAAACAGCGGGAGCCGCTACCACGCGCAACACTGCCGTAGTCGCCGCAACTGTCGCAATCCTAAAGGAGACGAGCGAGATTAGGGAGTTGGAAGTGTTGCGGCCTGTCAAAAGCGGCGCTCAAACGCGTGCTGATATCGAGCGGATGATCATCAGAAACTTGAATGAGCAGACGACACCCGCCGAGATGCGTGCCAGTGAAGTTGGTTTGAAGAAACTGGGACTCGTTCCACCAGATTTCGAGTATCGAGCCTTCATAATCAAGTTGCTTACAGAACAGGTGGCGGGCTATTACGACACCAAAACGCGGGAATTCTACCTTGCAGACTGGATCGAACTCGAAGGGCAGAAGCCCGTCATGGCGCATGAACTCACGCACGCGCTTCAGGATCAACACTTCAACCTGCAACGCTTTGAAAAATGGCCAAAAGGGGACTCCGATGCTGAACTTGCCGCTCATGCATTAATAGAAGGGGATGCCACTCTGGCCATGACCCTCTACATGGCCCGCAACCCGTTAATTGCGCTTGCTTTTGTACGCTCTCTCGGCGCAACGCAAAACTCCACCGAACAACTGAAACGCGCTCCTCGCGTTCTGCGCGAGTCGTTGGTATTTCCTTATGAGCAGGGTTCTGAGTGGGCTACGAAACTCTACAGGCGAGGTGGTTGGGCGGAAGTGTCCGGTGCTTACAAGAAACTGCCTTTGTCAACTGAGCACATCATGCACCCCGATAAGTACCACACTTATGAGGTGCCGGTAAAAGTCACGCTGCCAGACCTGCGGCCGCTATTGGGTGCGGGCTGGAATAGAATTGACTATGACGTCACTGGGGAGTGGGGCTATTACCTATTTTTGGATGAGTTTCTGAATAATACAGCAGCATCGAAACGAGCCGCTGCAGGTTGGGCCGGAGACCGGTACGCTCTCTACGAAGGACCAAAGACCGAAGTCCTGATTGCACAACTGACTGCCTGGGACACGCCGGCTGATGCTCAGGAATTCTACGACGCATATGCCCGGCGAACTGAGCTGCGATATCAAGGGGCTAAGGAGAAAGAGCCTGGGATGAGTTCCGTTGGAGGTCAGCAGCGAAGGGTCTGGTCCACCGCAGAGGGCTTGGCGCTCATCGAGATCCGCGGGGATCGGGTGCTAATCATTGAAGGTATACCCGAAGGTGCTAACACCGATGCCTTGCTGCGCCTGATAGAGAAGTAAAGAATGCTTCAGAAGTCAGTGGGCAGAGGGCGGGATTTGTCATTTCCCATTTTCCATTGGTCATTCAGCTCATTGGTCATTGGTGTCTTACCTCTGACTTCTGACCCCTGACCCTTGACACCTACCAACTGCCGTCTCTGTTTTCTCTGTGTCTCTCTGTGGCGAGGGGTTTACCACTTCATACACAGAGTAAGAAGGTAGTCGGGAGTACGAAATGAGAAATGAGAAATGGAAATTGGAAAAGGAACTAAGCTAAGAAGTAACGGATGGAGTAATGCTCCATCAATGACCACTGACCAATGACTAATGACTAATCGTGACCAATGACCAATGACCAATGTTCAGACCTCTGATCTCTGATCTCTGTCCTTCGGGCCGCGCTCAGCATTTACCAAATCTGCATCAGCCTTTATATTCACATCATGTCTAACCTTGAGCAATATGTGGGCAAGGTCTTGGACGAAAAGTATCGCCTTGAACGGCTACTGGGCCAGGGTGGAATGGGCGCGGTCTATCTCGCGACGCACCTGGGCACAGATCGCTACGTCGCGCTTAAACTGATCACACCTCAGTTCATGCGGAATCAAGAGTTTGTGGAGCGTTTCAAGCGCGAAGCCAGGGCGGCCGGCCGCTTGCGTCACCCGAACGTCGTTGACGTTACCGACTTCGGTTTTGCTGAAGCCAATGGCGAGACGGTTGCGTACCTGGTGATGGAGTATCTGGATGGCTGCACTCTCGGCGATGTCTTACAAGAGGACCGAAGGCTGCCGCTCGAGTGGGTGGTCGACATACTTGAACAAGTTTGCTCAGCAGTTCACGAAGCGCACCAGCAGGGCATTGTTCACCGCGACTTGAAGCCTGAAAACATATGGTTGGAGCCAAATCGTTTGGGCGGTTACCGCGTTAAGGTCCTCGATTTCGGTATTGCGAAGCTTGACCAGCCCGCGCTTGAAATAGAGCATGACAATCACCTGGCGCGCGCCTCTTCGGACACCGAGACCCTGCTGGGATCTCCTTCTGCCACTCGAGCAGCCACCCCGTCACCCAGTGGCAGCACGGCTGTGTCATCTGTCAAGACAGGTGCGGATCTCCAACAACGTGAGACCATACTGTTTCAGACCTCGAGTCAAGCTGAGAGCGCTGCCGAAGGTGAGGGGCTCGGCGGTGACGGCAATGGGCAGTCGCCTCAAAGCGAAGCAGATACTCTATTGAATGTGGCGAAAATCTCTCCGGCCCAGGCAGATGAGAGAACCTTGCTGTTCGATCAAGCCACTCGTCCCTTTTTTCACGCCAGCGGTACGACAGCGCAACCCGCATCGAGTCACGGTGCAGCGCTCACCCGCGTGGGAGCGATCATGGGAACGCCGATCTATATGTCGCCGGAACAGTGTGGGGGTAAGACATCAGACGCCCGGTCGGATATCTACAGCCTCGGCGTGATTGCCTACCAAATGTTAGCTGGCGAACCGCCGTTCGTTGGTGAAACGGCGGCAGTCATACGCGAGCACATTGAAAACCAGCCGGTACCACTACGTGAGCGCGCCAAAGTTCCGAAGCGGGTGGCCCAGGTCGTCATGGCTGCCTTAGCAAAGGATCCTGCTGACCGTCCCCGCTCAGCTCAGGCGTTTGCCGTTTCACTGCGAGCTCAAGCAGACGGAATAGGGACGCTGTACCGGCGGGCTTTTTCGCTTTACAGCGAGTACTTTCCAAAATTTCTAAAGCTATCATTTCTCGCACATGTGCCGGTGATGTGCACAACGGCACTCTTGATCATTCTGCAGCTTGCCGAGCGTGCTCAGCCACGTGCCGCTGGGTACACATTTACCCGGGTCTCACTCATTGTTGGATTGATTATCGGTGGGTTACTGCAAGTAGTTGCCTTCTATCTTGCAGGTTCGGCAATTGCCGGTTTGACCGCAGTGATCGTTACTCAGGTTTCCGCAGCCCCCTTACGTCCAGTGGAGCTTCGCACGGCGGTTGCCGTCCTAAAACGTCGTTGGAAACCGTTTCTGAGCACCAGCATCCGAGTCACACTGCGAATCGTCCTTGGATCAGTCCTGGTAATACCCGGGATCATCATCTGGATTCGATATTCATTGTATGGACCCGTGGTGCTGATGGAAGGGTTGGAGAAGAAGGCGGCAATGAAACGAGCGCGCGAATTAGCATCTCGCTCGTGGCGCACCGTAATACTTGTGGCCCTGTTGCAAGTAATAATCCCAAGTATTGTGAGCGCGTTCGTCGGACGACTGACCGTAACTACGAAGGTATCGGGAACCGGTGTATCAGTGCAGAATGCCTGGCAGCAACTTTCAGGGCTGGCGAACATTGTAATCCTTCCTCTTATCGCGATTGTTTCGGCATTGCTGTATTTAAAGATGCGGCAACTTGGCGGTGAGACCCTGAGCGCCGCGCTTGCCCAGATCGAAGAGGTCGAAGAAAAGCATAGGAATTGGCAGCAACGGATGCGGACGCGAGTCTCCTTTCCCAGCGGTCGCACCGAACGCAGTGGCGAGTAAAAACTCTGCTAAGCCGCTCATCAGCTCCCAGATGGACATCCGGATTACACTTCAGTCTGGCCGTTATCTTTCAAGCGTTTCTGAGGCTGATCAATCGGCGCTCGTTCGAAACCTCCATTCTCCCGACGTCTACAACACCACGCTGAATATCCCTTATCCATACACAGACGCTGACGCATACTTTTGGATCCGCAAATGTAAGGAAGTACGAGAGCGTCAAGGTGCTGAGTCAACATTTGCGATTCGCACAGATGATGGCGTTTTGATCGGCGTAGTGGGCGCGGAAGGAATTCAACCGACGGTCCAGGCACCAACTGGTCTGCAAGGAGATTCTCCTGTTCAGAACTTCAGGTCCCACCGGGCTGAGATTGGTTATTGGCTGGCCCCTCCATTCTGGGGTCAAGGAGTGATGACTGAGGCGGTGGGCGAGTATGTCCGCTATGCATTTCGGGAATTTAGTCTTCAGAAACTGATTGCGCATGTGTTTGAGGCCAATTTAGCGTCGGCCCGAGTGCTTGAAAAGAACGGCTTTCGGTTGGAGGGATCTCTAAGAAGTCACTTCATTAAGGACGGGCAATTCCTCGATGCACGTATTTATGGCTTGCTGCGTAATAAAGTCTCCTGAGTCCGCACTGCATTCCCTCGCAGCCAACGTTGCTTGAGTTTTATGCTTGAAAGCAGCGACACCCCAGCCCGACCGTCTCGAACGCTGCAAGTTTCCGGCGTTTAACCGTTCAGGAGTTGTAACACCAGTTCCATCTGTCCCGGACTCATACCATATGGCGGGCAGCCGAAGATCGAACCACCGAAAGGAAGCCTGACCAATGCTCCCACGAGTCATGCCTACCGCAGTCGTTGCGGTCCTCTCGCTCATACTCTTTACCGGAACAATAAGAGCACAGTTTCCCGGGCCAATTGAATCGCCAACTCAGCGGCAGCCGGAGCAGCATAATGAAGCGGCCACGAAATTGCTCGAGACAATCTCAGAAGGCGTATCTGCCCTGCGTAGCTCTTCAAATCGCATCTCACTGTCCGCGGCAGTTGCGGATCTGCTCTTGCCACTAGACGAGCAGCGAATCAACAAGCTGCCTGGAAAGCGCTACAGAACCAGGAGTTCGACCGCGCCCGCCAGATCGCCAAGGACCTGATTACGGACCCCTTTCAGCGTCAACAACTGCTGACTCAGATTGAGCACCAGATTGTTTGGAACGCCGCTAACCAGGGTGATGTCGGTAACGCACGGGCTGCCTGGGGAAGAACAAAATCGCTTGATCAGCGTGTGCAGTTGATGCTGCAGTTTGCCGGCAATCTACTAAGCAAAGGTGAGCTGACGCCTTGGTCTTGGACCGCTTCAGATAACTACTGCGGCCACTCCGCTGGTGAATCGATAAACTGTATAGTGTGGCGGCAGGGGGTTGGTGCCCTTTGCCGCTTCGTTTCCAGACTGCACTCCAAATCGCTTCTCAGATTGGGTTGATTCGCGTTAATCTTCGGCTGAACAACTCGGCTGAGGACCCATTATGCGACCCCTGCACAAATTCTTACTGCTGCCAATGTTTATTCTTTCAACAGGACACACAGTCACCTCACAGGAGTGGAATCAGTGGCGTGGCCCAACGCGAGATGGCCTTGTGCCCGCGAGCGTCACACCAAACTCGTGGCCCGAATCATTCGAACGTTCATGGCGCGTCGAAGTCGGCGAGGGTTATTCCTCTCCGGTGGTTTCTAACGGAAGGGTTTTTGTTCACAGCCGTCAGGACCCAGAGGAGGTTGTAAGTGCCCTAAATCTCTCCAGCGGCGCGTTAATTTGGCGGCAAAAGTACGGCGCGGCATTCCAGAAGAACCAGTACGCCGTCAAGATGGCAAAGGGACCTAACGCGACCCCGCTCGTTACGGGTAATCGACTCATCACTTTGGGCGTGACCGGAATCCTGACAGCGTGGAATGTCAGCGATGGAAAGAAGATTTGGCAAAAAGACTTTTCCAACACTGTGGATACTTCAAAGCTCTTTTGTGGCACAGCCGCTTCACCGTTGATGGTTGGCGATCTGGTTGTGGTGCAATTGGGCAGCGACGTTCACGGAGGACGCCTAATCGCCTTCAATCCCGCGACGGGTGCAATCAAGTGGGAATGGCAGGGTCCAGGACCGGGCTACGCTTCTCCCATTCTCATCAACGCAACCGGTGGCTCGCAGATTGTTACCTTGACTAATAGTTCAATAGTTGGCGTAGATGCCGCCTCGGGCAAGGGACTCTGGTCCATCCCATTCCCTGACGAATGGCACGAGAACATCGTCACCCCTCTCTGGACAGGCACGCACCTGATTGTCTCTGGCACACGTGAAGGTACACATGCCTACGTTCTGGAGTTGAACAAGGGGCAGTGGCAAGCAAAAGAGGCATGGAAGAACGCGGACGTTGCCATGTATATGAGCTCGCCAGTACTGGGTGACGGACTGCTATACGGTCACTCGGCAAAGCGTAAGGGACAATTCGTAGCGTTGGACCCAAAAACCGGTGTGGTTGCATGGATCACTGAGGGTCGCGAGGGCGATCATGCGTCCGTACTTCTCACCCAGCATAATCTCATTTATTTAACTAATGGGGCTGATTTAATCGTTGCGAAACGTGGCGCCGCCGGCTTTGCAGTGGAACGGAAATATGACGTGGCTGATGCCGAGACGTGGGCCACTCCAGTTTTGCTCGGGTCAGATCTGATCGTCCGCGATGCGACGACCGTCTCACGGTTAACCGCTAAGAAGGCGACCAGCGCGAACTCCAGATAGGAACCAATGGCGAAGCTTGATCTGGCGGGTTAGCTTCGGGCTGGCATTAACGGCTGGAACTGCGTTCTCATCTTCGCGTTCCGCGATTTCCTCGAGTATTATCGAAACGCTCACACAAAAACATTTCTGAAAAAATGGAGTTTTCATGACGAACCCTTCGGCTGCGCGCGGTTTACGCCTGCAACTCGTCTATTCATCCGTCTTTTTCGTCCTTCTGTTTGCGCTCACATTCATTTCGAGCATAGCTCAGCAGCCTCAACAAGCCGATCCAACTCGGCTGACCCTGGATACGCTCTTCACGTATCGGACCCGATCACTTGGACCTGTTCGCTGGCAGCAGGATGGTCGTGCTTACCTGGCGCTCGAACCCTCTCCTGGTCGTTCAGCCTTTGTAGACATTGTTCGCTACGACGTAGTAACTGGAAGTCGCAGCGTCCTGGTGTCGGCTGACAGGATGATCCCGACGGGCGCCAAGACACCTTTGCTGGTCGAGGAGTTTGATCTGAGCCAGGACGATCAGAAGTTGTTGATCTTCACAAACTCAGAACGCGTATGGCGCAGCAACACGCGCGGGGACTACTGGTTCATGGACCTGAAATCCGGAAGCTTGCGAAAGTTAGGTGGAGACGCCAAGCCTTCGTCATTGATGTTTGCAAAATTCTCGCCAGACGGAACACATCTTGGCTACGTTCGTGAGAACAATATTTATGTTGAAGCAACTGACCGCAGCGGACGCATTACCAAGATAACTACAGACGGTTCACGATACATCATCAACGGAACCTTCGATTGGGTTTATGAGGAAGAACTCTTCTGTCGCGATGGATTTCGCTGGAGCCCCGATAGTAAGCAGATCGCTTACTGGCAACTCAACTCCGAAGGCGTCAAGGAGATGCAGTTGATTAACAACACTTCTGGTCTCTATCCCGTCATTTCGAGTTTCCCCTATCCCAAAGCTGGCGAGACAAATTCGGCGGCGAGGGTTGGTGTGGTGAGTGTGGCAGGAGGAGCAACACGTTGGTTCAATATCCCAGGAGATCCGCGAAACAACTACCTACCGCGCATGGAGTGGGCGTCGAGTTCCGACGAAGTAATCATTCAGCAACTGAACCGTCTCCAAAATCGAAACACCGTCATGTTGGGCAATGTGCGATCTGGAGACGTTCGGCCGATCTTGACTGAAACGGATGAAACCTGGGTCGACATAGCCTGGGGCGATATCGATTGGAGTAAGACCGGACTTGCTCGGGGAGATGTTGAGTGGATTGACGGAGGCAGAAGACTCCTTTGGGCGAGTGAACGCGATGGCTGGCGTCACATCTGGTCCATCTCTCGCGATGGTCAGGACGCCAGGGTCTTGACCGCGGGAAACTATGACGTGATTAGTGTGGAAAGAGTTGATAGCACGAATGGTTGGCTATATTTTCTGGCATCGCCTGACAATGCGACACAGCGTTACTTGCATAGGATTCCTTTGAGCGGCGACGGTAAGCTGCAACGGTTAAGCCCTGCAAATGCCGGAGGTACGCATAGCTACAACATTTCACCGCGAGGTGACGCAGCCATCCATGTATTTTCAACCTTCAACCATGTGCCGGTTACCTCGGTGGTCAGCCTCCCTGAGCACAAAGTTCTTCGGACTTTGATTGACAATGCGCAGACGCAGCAGCAAATCGACAAATTGCAGCAAGCGCCAACTGAGTTTTTCAAGGTGGACATCGGTGAAGGCGTCCAACTGGACGGTTGGATAATCAAGCCACCCGATTTTGATCCGCAGAAGAAGTATCCGGCGTTATTTCACGTCTATGGTGAGCCTTGGGGACAGACTGTCCTTGATTCTTGGGGCGGTCGTAACCGATTGTGGCACACTATGCTGGCCCAGCAAGGATATCTGGTTGTTAGCGTCGACAATCGCGGTACACCAGCACCGCGTGGTCGTGCGTGGCGCAAAATCATCTATCGAAAAATGGGAATTGTGAACTCAGGTGATCAAGCGGCCGCCGCACGAGCAATCTCCCGTTGGCCGTATGTCGATGCCAAGCGAATTGGTATTTGGGGCTGGAGTGGTGGGGGTTCATCTACTCTGAACGCAATGTTCCGCTATCCGGCACTCTATGCAGTTGGTTTGTCAGTGGCGCCGGTGCCCAATCTCAGGTACTACGACACGATCTATCAGGAACGTTACGGAGGTCTGCCGCAAGACCGCCCCGAAGAGTGGAAGCAGAGCTCGCCTATCACCTTTGCACAACAGTTGAGAGGTGCTCTGATGATTGTGCACGGTACTGGGGATGATAACGTCCACTATCAGGGCGCGGAGGCTCTATTTGACGCGTTGATAGCCAGCAACAAGCAGTTCTCTATGTTCGCTTATCCGAATCGATCGCACGGTATCTATGAAGGAGCCGGAACATCCCGTCATTTGTACGGGTTGTTCACTAGGTTTATCAATGAGGAGCTTCCAGCAGGAGGCCGTTGACTGCCCCGGGGGCTTAAATCAGCTTTTCAGATAGCCCCGCAAGGGGGTACTCTGCGGCTAACAAATGGTTCCAAGTGAGGTCTTATGAAAACAACAACCCTTGTATTACTCACCATCGCCCTCTCCGCGGCCCTGGTGGTTGCCCAGGACGCCCAAAAGGAAAAGACATCTCTCTACACCCAATTTGTCGAAAACATTAAAGGGGACGCCGAAAAACAGAAATTCGCTTACGAGCAAGGCCAGGAATACTTGCGTAAGTATGGAGGCGACCAGGATCAATATGTCGACTACGTACGGAAGTGGAGTACGAAGTACGAGAAAGCAAAGCGAGAGACCGACTTCAATAATGCTCTTGTAGCGAAGGATTACCCGAAGAGTTTTGCGGCAGGCAAAGAGATTTTGGCCAAGGACGGGGAAAGCTCGGTCGTGCTGGCAAGGTTAGTTGAGGCGGGATATCGCCAGGCTCAGGCGGGAAATAAATCGCTAAACGCGGAGTCGATTCAATTCGCCAGACGGGCCTTAGCCTTAGTCGACACCGGCAAGGTCACAGACCCGGCGCCTTTCAAGAGTATGGACGACCTTAAGGGGTTCCTGAATTACACGCTGGGTTGGCTAATACAGGAGAATGCACCCGTTGAAGCAGCGGAATTGGCAAGGAAAGCCGCAGAGTTTGGGGGCGCATATAAGCAGGAAGCGGCGACCTACGTTTTGCTGGCGACGGCCATCATCAGGGGTGAATATGAGCCACAGGCGAAGGAGTACAACGAGAAATACAGTGGGAAAGACGCAACTCCGGAAGGCGAAGCGATGGCGGCGCGCTTAAAGGCCGTGGCTGAGCGTGTTATGGACTCTTACGCTCGAGCTGTGGCGCTGTTAACCAAACCGGAGCAACAGCAATACAAAACGACGGTGATGGAAGAATTGAGTTCCCTCTACAAGACTTTCCACAACAATTCGGACGCAGGCTTAAATGAGTTCATAGCTTCGGTGCTGACAAAGCCATTACCGTGAGGTCAGAGGTAAATCTTGGTCAGTGGTCAGTAGTCAGTAGTCAGTGGTCAGCTGGAAAAAACCTATTGGTCCTTGGTCATTGGTCGGTAGTCATTGCTCATTGGGATAACTTCAGGGAGAGGTGGGGATGGAAAATCCAACACAAGGCAGAGACAAAAAAATAGATCCTACACACGGCAGTGTGTAGTGCTTTTCAGATCCTACCTACTAACGAAGGCCGCCACCTCTCTTATCTCAACGTTGCCGACTCAGGAGCACTGTCGCATTGTTGAGCCCAGCGGAATTTCTGGAACGTCCTGAATGTCATTCGTATATTGAGTTGGCAGCAATGAAAAGAAGACGGAGTAGGACGCGTCGTTTGTAGGCTGGATCCGAAAACAACTACACACTGCCGTGTGTAGGATTCCTTTGTTCCATCAAGCTCTCTATTTGGCTGGATCTGAACAGAGTTTCGACCGGGGTCGCGTTCCACCCGACACGAAACCATCCAAATGAGCAATGACCAATGAGCAATGACCAATGAGCAATGACCAATAGTTTTTTCCAGCTGACCACTAACCACTGACCACTAACCACTGACTACGGACCGCTTCGCTGACCTCGGACCGCCGTCTTCCGCCTAGTTTCCGCAGCGAGCGTCGATGATCGTTCGAGCCTTGCGAACGAACTCTGCGCTCCACGCTTCAGCCGGTTCGTCGCGCTCCTGGTTTCGCGACGCGCGAAACACTCTGGTAATCAGACCACTTCTCCGTTCGCCGTCCAACAGTCGTTGTAGCTCTCGCGCCAGAAGCTGACGTCCGGCTTCGGTGATGTTCGCATCGCCGACGCTCTTGGCTGTAGTGGTACATCGCCCACCGCTGACCCTTATCGGATCCTTGCCCCTCCATCCGGCAAGGCGGGCCTTCTTCTCGCTGGAGGACGCGTAACCAAACGTCGATCCCATGTCACTAACATAATAAACTGCCGCCCCTGGTTTGCACGTCCGAGTTCCATCTGAATTCTTCCTTGAATCTATGCAGGAAAATTTTTGGTTGTCGGTCTTTGTATCGCCGTGATCGATAAACGCCAGCCAGAGCTTGAAGGCGTGAACCTCGGCTCGCCTGGTTCCACTCTTTAGTAGCCTGTCGAGGGTACCCGCAATGGGCGCGGCGTCTTTGTTGTTGCACCCGACGTCGATCCCCCGGCCGAGCGACAACTCGATCCCCGCCGCAGGTTGGAATGGCGTGAACTTGGCCCCCTGAAAGCTGCTCGTTAAGCTCTTTTCGCAGTCGGGGCAGGTCACGTCTGCGACCCACTCGTCGTCAGCAAAAAAACCGACGGCTTTCGAAAATCTCGAAGAAAGGAACTCGCCATAGATCTCACCGTTTCGTTTGTCCCTTGATTGTCCTTTGAAGTGAGGTTTGATTTTGTATCGAATAAGTTCTTTGTCCTCGTCGACGACTCCTGGGATGGAACAATGGAACTTCGGCGTGGTTCCGGCTCCTTTTGTCTCGTCCTTATTGGCGACACATCGAATGGGACGAGCAAAGCCGTTGGAATCTACAGCGAGTGATCCGCGGCGTTGGGGCATGGCAGGATTTAATCCAAGCACTGGATCGTATCTTGCATCGGGAGGTTGCCACAATTTGGCACTTCGCTCAGCTTCAGCGCGGGCTTCCTTTGTGAAGCAGTGCTTCTGCGCGTTTAGCGGGACGGCGATCAGACCAAGTAGCCACAGGATGCTCAAGACGCGACCGAGGGCTAATATCACGTTAAAATCCTCCTAATGATTATGAATACGGAGCGATGTGCTCGTGTGGAATTGCGACTCTATTTGTGAGTTGCTGCGATGTCAAATGACCGTTTCTAGCAAAACCGCGGTCTTGCCTACCTGTCAGGCTTGCTTAAACAGCGATACGAACCCAGCTAAACAAGTATGGTGTAGCTGCTGGGGCACCAACGTGGGCAAATTAGGCTTGAATCCGAATCTTTTTGTTGTAATCGAGTCCGTCGTTTGCTAGCTTTGTCTCGTCGGTTTTCACCGGCATGCTCTTAACGCCCCAAATACCCTCACCTTTCACTCTGTAGATAGACTCTTACAAGTGATGGTTTTCTGATGCTGGATCAGGAGAAACTTGCCGCCATAGTGCAACGGCTCTTTAACGCCGAGATAATCGGCTTTATCTTTACCGATACGTCTGGTTTGATTAAGGACATAGATGTTGGCCTCCTAAAGATGCTCGGTTATGAACGAGCGTTAATTACCTCTGAACAGCTAACCCTGGCCCAAATAACTCCTAACGAGCACCATGCAAGCGATGCGGAGGCTTTTGAAAAAGTATCAGCCTTCGGGTTTTGTGGTTGTTTCGAGAAGGAGCTCGTTCACAAAAACGGGATGAGGATTCCAGTACTGTCTGGTGCGGTCAGGACCGAGAGTGAGATCGCATGGTTCATCATAGATCTCTCTCAAGTCAGGCAGTACCACGACCACCTGAACCACCTCGCTTACCATGACGCGCTCACCGACTTACCGAATCAGGCCCTTTTCAAAGATCGGTTGAAACAGGCAATTGCTCTTTACCAGCGCAATAATAAGCCAGGCGCCCAAGCACTAGCAGTTCTTCTGCTTAATCTCGATAGGTTCAAAACGGTAAATGACTCCCTAGGTTATACGGCGGGTGACCGCGTTCTGCAGTCCGTTGCGGAGAGACTGACAAGCTGTGTTCGCACAAGCGACACAGTGGCCAGATTTGGCGGCGATGAGTTTGCGGTACTGCTGCTGAACATCAGACCACAGGACGCGGCGAACACTGCGCGAGCCATTAAACAGGCGCTGGACCAGGCATTCCTCTTCGACGATCAGGAGCTGTTTCTTACAAGCAGCATCGGCATCAGTCTCTATCCATACGACGGTTTAGACACGCCTGCCCTGCTAAAAAGCGCAGGTACGGCGTTGGAACGTGCCAAGGAGTCCGGGGGCAACAATTTCCAGTTTTACACGTCAGGGCGAACCACGGCGGCCCTCAAGCAGCTGCTACTTGAAAGTAATATGCGGCCGGGACTTGAACGCGGCGAGTTTCGCGTGGAGTACCAACCACAGGTTCAATTAAACAATTTTCGTCTCGTTGGAATGGAGGCATTGGCGCGTTGGGAACACCCGACATTAGGGTT
The DNA here is from genome assembly GCA_035283645.1 of Pyrinomonadaceae bacterium. Classification (GTDB taxonomy): domain Bacteria; phylum Acidobacteriota; class Blastocatellia; order Pyrinomonadales; family Pyrinomonadaceae; genus PSRF01. Next base: position 82,173 of record DATETN010000056.1, on the reverse strand, counting down.
GCTCTATCCGAACGAGTTCATGACTCTCGCTGAGGACAGTGGGTTGATTGTTCAAATTGGCGACTGGGTGATGCAGGTGGCATGTTTGCAGACCAAGGCGTGGCAAGATGCCGGCCTCGAGCCTCTGCGGTTGGCCATAAACTTCTCAGCGCGTCAGTTTCAGCAGAGTAACTTCATTTCGACCGTCGAAGAGATTGTCAAACAGACCAACCTCCAGCCCGGGCTTTTGGAGTTGGAACTAACGGAAAGCTGCCTGGTCAAGGAGCCAGACCTCGCCAGTGAAAAACTCCAGGAACTCAGGCGAATGGGGATCAAAATCGCAATAGACGACTTCGGTACCGGCTATTCTTCTTTCTATTATCTCAAGCGATTTCCTGTTGACACCTTGAAGATCGACAAATCTTTCATCCAGGATGTTTGTAGTACCTCTCATGCTGCGGCCATCGTGCGCGCGATCGTCACACTGGGGCATGCTTTAGACCTGCAGGTTGTTGCCGAGGGTGTGGAAACTGAAGGGCAACTCGATTTCCTGAATTCAGTTGGGTGTGACGTGGTGCAGGGCTTCTTATTCAGTCCTTCTTTAACAGCCAGTGCTTTTGAGGAGCTGCTTATCGAACAGAAGCGTGCTTCAGCGAACGGTGGGGCCGTTACGGCTCCGCTGCGACCGCTTACCGGCGCGCTGCATGTAAGTTGAAGCAGATGGCCAGAGGTGAAATCAGGTTGCCCTCGTAGAACCCTCACGAGAATTGTGGTTGTGAAGGGGGAGTAGTTTATGAGGTACGCGCTGGTCGTCTCAGCAGTGGTTTTTATTCTAGGGCTTTTCGGTGCCTCGAATATTGAGGCGCAAACATGTGCTGAAATAGTGTCCCGGAGTTCGGGAACGCACAAGTTTCGGGGACTGGGTGAGAGACTGGAGATTCTGCTCAGGCCTGGAGACGCTGTGTCCTCAGACAGCGACGAGGTGGAGCCGTCGACGGAGTGTTACCCCCTTTCACTTGAGCTGCGCTGGGCCAATGGTCGAAACAACGGCAGCAACTTTCAGATTCTCGTGCTCGATGGGCGAGATCAGACTGTTTACGCGCGAGGTCTCTCCGGATTTTTGGTGGGGACGCGTCGCATTTCGCTTACTGGCGCCGAGGCCCAGCAATGGCCTGGGCACAACCTGATTTCGGTTCCGTCAAAAATCGTCATCCAGACAAAGCCGCCTCTGGCATTGCCGGCGAGTCTTTCATATTCAGTCACGTGGCTTGAGAGCTCACGGCGCAGTGATGAGCGCGAAGTCGACAGTGCTGCTGAAAAGAAGGCTAAGGAGCGAACTCCGAAAGCATTACCTCCGGAAGAGGGGACCGGAAACCAGGTTGTTGGTATTCGAAGTGTTGTTAGGCTGATCGGATCCAGCCGCTGGGCACTGGTGCAGATTGAACTACGAAGCGCGGTGCCTCTTCCGGTGCGGGAGGTGCCGCTTAAACTCCGGATCGGGGATCAAGTATTTTTGGACGAACTAGCAGGAGAGTACACAGGTCGGAATTTGACCTTGTCGCTGACACCAAAAATGTTTGCAGATTTGGAGGACGGGGCTGAGATCAAAGCCTTCTACGATGAACGGGAAAGCTGGTCCTTCGGGAAACTCTCGAAGAGCCTTTTGGCCAAGTAGGTCGCACTCATCGATTTCGAGATTGACGAAAACACTCCACACTGCCGTGTGTAGGATCCTGCTTCTTCATTTGGACCACTCTCACTGGGTCCACTGTCAGTTGGACCACATTCAACAAATCCTCCACACGGCAGTGTGGAGTTCGTTCAGATCCTACCTACAACAGGCGCCGCTCCCCCCCTCCTAATCTTTTCAATGTTACCGACTCAGAAGCTCTTTCGAAATTGGGGAGGGGTAGTTTGAGAGCGTTCTGAGTATTACCCGTCTTCTGAGTTGGTATTGTTAAAACAAAAAGAAGGGGGTGGCGCGTCTTTGTAGGTTGGATCTAAAAACACTACACACTGCCGTGTGTAGGATCCTCTTTTGTAGGCTGGATCCAAAAAGGCTGGATCTAAAAACATTACACACTGCCGTGTGTAGGATTTAGTTGGTTCACCAAGACGGATGACCCCTTTGGTTTTTCACACAACCTCTTAAAGCGTATGGTGTCGCGAATGGTTAAATGACCAATGACCGATTGAGAAACGACCAATCACCAATGAGCACCACCCACTAACAACGAAACAAATCGGACTAATCCAGCTGAGCTACTTGAAGCTATATGTGATCGTTCCGCGCGCTGTTTTGCCGGCCAGCTTTTCCGGTGAAAAAGTCGCCTTCCGCGCCGCAGCCAAGGCCGACCGAATCAGCTGCCCCTCCCCCCTGCCGCCTCGAACTGAGATCACTCGACCTCGACTGTTCACGCGAACACGTACCGTTATGTCTCCCTTGATGCCCTGGTCTCGAGCGTTCTGTGGGTAATTAGGGAGGGGTAAATCGACCTCCATTCCTGCAAGGTCGCCCCCCACCACGGGTTTGTTGGTCTCAGGTGGTGGTGGCGCTGGCGCCGCAATTTCGACAACTGGAGTACTCACAGGCTCGGCAGGAGCGAAAAAGCTGGTGATTAGCAACGTTAGGGACGCGCTGCCAAGCAATACGACACCGATTAGCACTAAAAGCATGGTGCGATTTGAGACTTCGGGAGGTGGGCTAGCGATCGCGACCGGAATAGAATCTGCATCTACCAGAGGGGTAGCGTCGAGAGCACAGTAAGCTAACAGTTCACTGTTATACGTCGCATTGCACTTGGGACACCGCTTGACAGCTTCCGCGGCAGACGACTCGGTTGCGCTGGGCGGAGGTTCCGGGGTAATAGTTGGGTTTGGAACGGCGCCGGATTCTGTCGATGCATTTAACTGGGAAGTCAGTGGTTGCTCCTCTGGAATCTCGCGAACTATTCCCGGCGGCTCTTCTGAGCCCTTACCGGCGAGTTTGGTTTCAATCCTCTCCCGAGACTGCTCGAGTATGATTTGGCTCTCAAGGCGAAGTTTCGCTCGGGCTGATTGATCCGCCAGTCTGCGTTCCTCTTCCTCTTTTATATAATCGCTTCGGAATTCATTGGAATCCGACCTTACTGGAGTTGAGTCGGATACTGAATTCTGACGCCCAAGCGAACTTGAATTTTGAGTTTCAACTCTCTGGGTTTCTTCTTCCCCTGACCTTTGCGTGAAACCAGCTACCCAACGTCGCGATTTCTCCGAGTCAGCGTCAACTTGAGTGCTTCGTTCGAAGGTATGAGCTGGCTCTTCAGGAGCTTGCTTGATTGGTGGAGCTGACTCTCGCGGTTCTGGCGGAGCGACCTGTTCTGGTGCAGAGGGTCGGGCTGTGCGTGGTCTGGGTGCTGATTGCTCCGCAACCCTGCGTTCCTCTTCCTCTTTTAAATAATCGCTATGGAATTCATTGGAATCCGACCTTACTGGAGTTGAGTCGGATACTGAATTCTGACGCACAAGCGAACTTGAGTTTTGAGCTTCAACTCTCCGGGTTTCTTCTTCACCTAACCTTTGCCTGAGACCAGCTACCCAACGTCGCGATTTCTCCGCGTCAGCATTAAGGTGAGTGCTTCGTTCGAAGGTATGAGGTGGCTCTTCAGGAGCTTGCCTTATTGGTGAAGTTGACTCTGGCGGTTCTGGCGGAGCGATGTGCTCTTTTGCTTTGTCTGGAGGTCGTGCGGTGTTTAGTCTGGGCGCGACGTCCTTAAGCATTTGGTTTAGCTCGGCGAATCCTCGGCGCTCTGCCCAGTCTATTGCCGATAAACCGCGGCTGTCCTTTGATCGTGGGTCTGCCCCGGCTGCGAGCAGAATCTGTGCGATTTCAGTGTGGCCAGAGATGGCCGCACGTATCAGAGGTGTTTGGCCGCCCTCAGTGGCGCCGTTCGCATCCACACCTTGAGCGAGCAAGGTTTGGACAGCCTCAACATCACCTGCCGCCGCCGCGCGATTGAGTAAGAGGGTCGTAGAGATCAGGAGAACACCCCTTCCTTGTCCCGCATATTTGGGTCAATACGCCCGCTATTCTAGAAGCTTGGACGGAAGGAGCAAAGTAAAAAATTGGCATTTCAGTCTCGGTCAACGGTTTTGGGGGGCGAAAGGGAGTGTTTTGCCGGCAGTTACGGAGCATCTGAGCGTGGGCGGTCATGCGTCAAGCACGACGCACTAGTTATTTAATGGCATTCATAGCGCGCCAACTTTGGGGCAGCCCGTAAGCAAAGCATCACGATCGCTAGCAAGGTTCGGCCGTACAGATCTCCACACCATCTCCTGCGAGTTCCTTGTAGTTCCAGTCTGAGTTGGCGGCTTGACACTCCTGGGCCTCTGGTACGTCACCGGCCTTCTGCTTTTCCCCAGCTTGTGACGATTTCCACTCGCGCTCGAACTCGTCGTGAAACTCTTTCCATTGGCGATTGTCCGTTTCCCACTCTTCGACTGTGAGAAAGGAGGAGAAGACAAAGTCCGGATCCATATGCGCGCCATCGAGGTGCCAGAATCCCACATCGCCGCTGAGTTCCATATCGTTAGCCATCATCCGACAAATGGGACAGTCATCATCAACTATCATCTCGCGTGCAGACAATGCTATGGGCAAACGCTTCCGCTCGTTTTCGATCAGATTTACCGGTACGCGGCCACTGTATTCCTCGTTGGGTGTTTCCAGAAAGAAACCCCTTGCTTTTTCTAGTTGCGAGACCAGTGGTTCAATTGTGAGTTTTGATGGATCAAGCTTAGCCCTGTCAGGTGGGAAGTCAGATGTCTCAGGCTCTGTTTCACCGGAGCATGCGGGATCTAGCTGAGAAATCACGCTCTCCACCGCTGCATAAATTAATTGCCGTACCAGATCGTAGTAGATGACCCATTCATGCGTGCCGAATCCAGCCCGGCGGTAAGCATGGGAGTTCGTAGGCAAACACGGTGGTCCAACCAGTTGAACTGACCACTGCATCTCCCGCGTCTGCAGATCAAAGTCAATAAACTCTTGTCTGGCCAGAAGTACTTCACGAGGAGATCGGCCGCTGAGATCCTCTCGTGGCGTTCCCAGCCACCTGGTGTGAACTCCAGCGACGTGCTCATACATTCTTTGGCGATTCACGTCACGGCGCACGGTTCTATCAAGGCATGGCGCTGATTCACCTTCCGAGCAATCGCTACCAGGCTGAGCTGGTAACTCATCTCTGAGTGTCTCAGAAATCTGAGGCAGAGTTGCCAGGATTTCTCCGGCAATGTGCTCCAAAAGCGGCCTGCCGTACAGCACCTGACGCACGTCGGTTTGACTGGCTCTCTGTCGTTCGGCTGTTCGCACTCTGCGAAGTGAGTTGTACTCTGACAGTGAATCCAGAAAGCGCCAATCCTCGGGAATGCGATAGGGAAGGAGGAGATCAGTCAACTTCTCGCCGTCATGGTAATCCACCTGACCAGCCTGCTTTGGACAAGAGTAGGTGGACTCCCGGAAGATAAGTCGCGCGGGTAAATCTATGATTAAAAGGCCGGCGTCCCACGGAGTGACGTCAGGGTGCGATCCCCTGGCAAAACACTGTAAAGGTCCGGCGTCGTCAATTCGTTTCTCAAATCGCGTGAGGGCTACCTCAAGTTCAGAAATGGTTTCGGGTTCGGCTGACAGTGCTGCAACTAAGCGGTCTGCTCTTGCGGCGTGTATCGTTCCGTGAAGGGTTTGTTGGGCATCGATGACATTAAGTTTGATTTCACTCATCGTGAGGTCCTTTCAAGGTTGGCAAGACTCCAAACCGGGCCTTACCAGGCGCGGTTTAGGTTGTGAGTATGGAACGGCGCGAATTGTTGATCAGGACGGTGTGAAAGGCCAGTGCGTGCGGCGATGAGGCGATCGCGCCGCCTAGCCAGATCCTTTGTATTGAAGATCGAAGATTGAAGATTGCCAATTTTCAATCGTCAATCGTCTCAATCGGCAATTGGCAATCTTCAATCCTCAATCTTCAATCTCAAATCTACTTCCTCTTTCCTTTACCGCGTCGCACCTCGATCGTAACGGCCGCTGTTGCACTTGATGTGAGACATCCTTCAGGAGCGCAGATTGTATAGGTGAACGTGTCGACACCTACAAAGCCAGCTGCCGGCGTGTATGTAATCGTCCCGTTATCGTGGTTCTGAACCGTGCCATTTGCTGGTGGGCCGACGCTCGTAATGGACAACGCGTCTCCATCAGGATCTGTGTCGTTCACCAGTACGTTAATGGCTCAGATCCGCTTGTTGATTCAGGTGGATCAGAAACTGGGCTTCTCCCGCGGATGCAGCGGTCAACACGCCTGGCTCAACCTTGTTTTGCCAATCTTGTAGATTGTTTGCGGATGAGTTGCTCTTGGCCGACGACGGCAGCGTACCAATCGTGACACTTAGGACCAGCATCGACAGCAATATCACCATTGGAAGGGTATGTTTAGGTGGTTTCATGTTCATTTCCCCTTTTGAGAAGGCGGAGGGCGGTCGGGACGCCCACCTGGCTCAGTCCAAACAGGCTCAATTTTCTTCAATGCCCAAGAGCTTACCGTTGGGAGTTGAGAAATTCTTGAGTTGTGAGTAAATCGGTACTGAGGGAGGAATAGGCGAGAAGGATTGGCCGCAGAGGAATGCCCTGTTTGCAGGTTCACCATTGACACTGGTGATGAACCCTTGCGTCCGGGGTTGACTCAGCTTCGTCGCCTGTAGCGGCGGGTGAACTTAACTTATTCAGATCAATGTGTGGCGAGTTAGAACTTGAATGGTTTCTTTAGGAACCGCCCTGTTTTCTTTATGGCCGATTCTACTTTGGAATCTTTTTTCGTCGAAGGCGCCACTTGAGCAGTGGTCCGAACCGGTTTTCGCGATTCGCCGCGAGTACTGTTCGTGCGCTTGGACCTGCTCCGTAAATCTTTGCGCGGTATTTGCTCTTCCTGAATTGCCGTAATCTCATCGGAAGGGGGTTCATCTGGTGCAGGACCAACTGCGGGTTCGGTTTCTTTCTCAGATGTTATGCTGGCAGAGGACTGCTCAGGCACATTGGTGGGTTTGATGACGAAGCCCAGGAGAAACACGGCTGCGAAAGCGAGTGTAAGGGCAGCCCAACTGACTCTGCGAGATCGTTTGCGCGGCGTAGTAGGTACCGGCACTAGAGCGAGCGAGTCGTGCACGAGCTCGAATCCGTCTAAATCACATAGCGACTGATCTTCTTCGTAAATGAACTCGCATTGAGGACAGCGTTTCATAAGGGTCCACCTCGAGAATCGAGATTACCTTCAAACCGCTGCGGGTAGTTACGGAAAAAATTACGTGGTTTTGTACCAGGATGATGCAGGGGGCGGTGCCCAAGCCTAGGTTTCTTGAACATTCGGCGCAGCAAGCAGTTGAGCAAATCTATTTGCCTCACTGTTTGCTTGCTAGGTTTGAGAAAAGTTGAGCAACTGCATCGAAGAACAGCAGTCGCTCTTCGTGCGCTGCAAGTTGAGGTTGCTCTGGAAGGGGCCCCAGTCGAGTTTCGATTTCGGGTGCGAGCTTCGAAATCTGTGGTGCCGTGTCCCCGAGGATATCGCGGAGTGCATCGTCGTCTCGCTGCTCCTTTAGCCAACGGCGAAATGCCTCCACAAAGGGCAGATAGGGGGTTGTTGCTTCATATTCGTAACATCCTCCTTGCAACACCACCGCGCCATCGAGCGCAGCTTGAGTGGTCAGCTCGCGTGCCAGCCTCGTCTTGCCAGCCCCTGGCTCGCCACTGAGTAGAACTGCATGACCCTGTCCCTCACGCGCGCGCTGCCAGAGCTCGCGTGCTTCGGGCAGCTCCGCACCACGGCCCACGAGCTGTCCGCGCGAAAGCGCGTCAAGCAGCGCAACTGTGGCCGTAGGTTCCTCTGCGAAATCAACCGAGTCGCTTAAAGAAGACTGAAGGGCAGCCGAGGTTTCAGCAGCAGTAGCAAATCTCCTCGCCGGATCCTTCTCGAGCAAGCGGAGAATTACGTTTTCCAAGGGCCGCGGCAAATCAGGACGGAGCACTCTTGGGCGCACAACGGGGGCGTGTATGTGTTGAGAAACGACTGCAAGTGGGTTGTCACCGCAAAACGGAACTCGTCCTGTTACGAGCTCGTAGACCAATACCCCAAGAGCGTACAAGTCTGCTCTACCATCGACTGGTTTGCCGAGGGCTTGCTCCGGCGCCATGTAAGCCGCCGTTCCCACTATGGCGCCCGATGTTGAGATTCGGGCGGCAGTATCGGGAAGGGCGAGTCCAAGGTCGGCGAGCTTGATTGTGGCCGAATCGTTTGCCTGCGATAACAGAACATTGTCGGGCTTCAGATCTCTATGGACAATCCTGTTCGCGTGGGCGTGCTCGAGTGCGGCGCAGATCTGGCAAGCCACATCGACAATCCGCGAGAGAGCGATCGGACGTTGTCGCGAGAGGCTTGGTCCTTCAACCAGCTCCATCACAAAGAACGGAATGCCTTCCGCAAGGCCGACGTCATAGATAGAGATGATGTGTGGATGATTAAGTGCGGCCGCCGCCCGCGCCTCGCGCAGAAACCGCTCGCGAGCGTCAGGGGCTGAGGATGTTTCCGGCAGTAACTTGATAGCAACGGTGCGTTCCAGTTCCAAATCTCGTGCGCGATAAACCACTCCCATTGCGCCACGTCCCAACTCAGTGTCCAGTCGATACCGGTCTCGCAGGACTGCACCGGGTTGAATCACATGACTTCGGGCTGCCGCCGAAGATAGGATCCGTGTTTGCTCAGAGTCGTTAATCATGCAGGCTCTGGAGAATATCACACGCTGCGAGACGTGATTAAGGGAGAGAACCCCCGATTTATCTCGGCTTATGGGTTAGCCTTCTTCCCTGATATAGTGAGCACCCGATGAAGAAGTCTGACGACCAGATCCCCACAACTAACCGTTTGCGCGAACTGACCACCGAGCTAAAACAGCTCGAAGCCCAGCTAAGACTTGGCGGTGGCCCTGACAGGATCGAGAAGCAACATCAGCAAGGCAAACTTACCGCCCGCGAACGCGTCAAGTTCTTACTCGACGCCGAATCCTACGTCCAGGAAATTGGTTTACTCGTCGCCTACGACCAGTATAAGTCAGTAGAAAACAACGGTAGTGATGCCCGCGTCGGTGCTGCTCCGGCTGCAGGTGTGGTGACAGTGGTGGGCCGAATTGAAGGAAGGGAAGTCGTCGTAGTCGCCAATGATGCTACGGTGAAGGCTGGCTCGTGGTGGCCAGAGACCATCAAGAAGATTTTGCGCGCTCAAGAAATAGCAATGCGGTGCCACGTGCCGATCATCTACCTTGTGGATTCGGCCGGGGTCAATCTGCCTTACCAAGGGGGTGTGTTCCCAGGGCAATATGGCGCCTCACGTATCTTCTATTACAACTCAATCATGCGGCGTTACCTGAAGATCCCCCAAATCGCGGCCGTTATGGGTCCTTGCATCGCAGGTGGTGCGTATCTGCCTGCTCTTTCAGACATCATCGTCATGGTCGAAGGTACTTCGTTCATGGGGCTCGGTGGCGCAAATCTAGTGAAAGGCGCCACGGGTCAGACGATAGATAATGAGAGCCTTGGGGGCGCACGCACGCACAATGAGATCTCTGGTGTGGCCCACTATCGTGTTGCAGACGACAAGAGCTGTCTGGCGAAACTACGCGAGTTTGTTTCTGAGCTGCCGCCAAATCCGTCCTCGTCCATATCTGATGAACCCAGACCGGCAGCTCGTGACGCGGCCGAGCTTTATGACATTCTTCCAGAGGACCATCGACAGCCCTACAGCGTGCGACAGGTTCTGGAGTGCGTTCTTGACGACGGACATCTAGACGAGTTTCAGGCGGATTACGCGAGAGAGATGATCACGGGCCACGGTCGCATTCGCGGAATTCAAATTGGGCTTATCGTTAATAATCGCGGGATGATTCGGGTTCCGGGTGGTCCACCGCGCTTTGGTGGCATCGTTTACACGGAGTCCGCGGAAAAGGTCGCATATTTCATTGAAACTTGTAGTAGGCATAGGACGCCCCTGCTCTTCATTCAGGACGTTTCCGGGTTCATGGTTGGTTCTGAGGCTGAGCACTCCGGAATAATTCGGGCAGGAGCACGCTTTGTTGAGGCAATGGCTACAGCAACGGTGCCCAAGATTGTTCTAACAGTGAACCACGCCTCAGGTGCCGGATATTACGCAATGGCCGGCCAGGGGTTTGATCCGGACTTTATCTTCAGCTGGCCCACGGGAAGAATGGGTGTAATGGAAGGGGATTCGGCCGTTCAGGCCGTCTTTGGCAGCCAACTGGAAAAGTTGAAGAAACAGGGCCAGCAACCCGATGCGCAGCTCAACGCAGAGATGGAGAAGGTACGTCAGACATATGAGATGGAATTAGACGCTAAGTACGCGGCCGCTAGAGGCTTTGTAGATGCTGTGGTTGTACCTGAGGATACCCGGGACGCTCTGGAATTGGCGTTGAGAACAGCCTTGAATTATCCGGGGCCGCATCTGGGACAATTTGTGCTGCCGGAATCGGTAGGTTGATCGTTAAGCGAAGAGGGTGCGAGGACGCCGCGGACTTTATGAAAACGTCTATTCGAATCGCAGCCGGTCAAGGTTTTTGGGGTGACTTGCTGGACGCGCCTGTGCGCCAGGTCGAGGATGGTCCAATCGACTACCTCATGCTCGACTACCTGGCTGAAGTAACGATGTCCATCATGCAGAAGCAGCGCACTCGCGACCCCTCTGCAGGTTATGCTCGAGATTTCATTCCGTTAATGCGACAGATTCTGCCGACCTGCCTGGAACGGAACATTCGCGTTACCGCCAACGCGGGTGGCGTAAACGTTTCGGGTTGTGCAGCGGCTGTTCAGGACGTGGCACGCGACCTGGGCCTCGCGCGGAGGTTTCGAATTGGAATTGTAACCGGCGATGACATCATGTCTCGTCTGGACGAGCTTTTGTCGCGCGGTATTGAGCTGCGGAATATGGATACGGGTGAGCCGCTGAGTACCGTCAGAGAGCAAATTCAAAGCGCCAACGCGTACCTCGGCGCCTGGCCGATGGTTGCGGCGCTGGATCAAAGCGCTCAAGTCGTTATCACGGGAAGAGCCACCGACACTGGACTGACTCTGGCGCCAATGATCCACGAGTTCGGCTGGGCTGCCGATGACTGGGATCGATTGGCTGCGGGCACTATCGCCGGGCACATCATTGAATGTGGCGCTCAGGCGTCAGGCGGTAATTGCCAATACGAGTGGTCCACGATTCCCAACCTCGCCCATGTAGGATTTCCGATAGCTGAGGCATCACCAGACGGTACTTTTGTGATCACGAAACATGAAGGCTCGGGCGGTCGGATCAATATCCCTTCTATAAAGGAGCAGTTGGTCTATGAGATGGGGGATCCGCACGAATACATCACGCCCGACTGTGTCGCAGATTTCACCACCATCAGACTTGAGCATGACGGTAATGACCGCGTTCGGGGATCTGGAATTCAGGGTCGTCCGGCGACGGAGTTTCTAAAAGTATCTATCAGTTATTCTGCCGGATTCAAAGCAGTTGGAACACTCGTTTACGCGTGGCCTGAGGCTTATGAGAAAGCCAAAGCAGCAGATCGGATCCTTCGTGAGCGTCTGGATCGCCTGGGGCTCCGGTTCGATCAGGTATTAACGGAGTATGTTGGGGTGAATGCCACGCACGGTGCACTTGCTGGTCCACCGCCTGATGATCAGCCCGAAGTGCAGTTGCGAGTCGGGGTTCGTGGCGAAGATCGAAAGGCGGTTGAGCGATTCACAAAAGAGATTGCGCCGTTGATCCTAACCGGCCCACCGGGAGTAACGGGCTTTGCAGGCGGCCGTCCAAAAGTTGAAGAGATTGTCGCGTACTGGCCGGCACTGATTCCTAAGGAGGAGATTACGCCGCAGGTCCAAGTCTTCGACGCATGACGGATATTGAAGTCGAAAGTCCAAAGTCGAAAGTCCAAAGTCCAAAGTCCAACGTATGAAGATTCAATTGACCAAACTCGCTCACGCACGTTCAGGTGATAAGGGAGACACAGCGAACGTCGGGCTGATCGCCTTACGAGAGGAGTTCTACCCGATATTGGCGCGTGAAGTGACAGCGGAACGGGTAAAGAAACACTTTAGCGGAATCTGTCACGGCCAAGTGGAGCGCTTCGAACTGCCCAATCTCGGGGCACTCAACTTTCTTTTGCATCAGAGCCTTGGTGGCGGCGGTACTCTTTCGTTGATGACAGACGCACAAGGAAAGACTTTCTCCACCGCGTTGTTGAGAATGACAGTCGATATTTCGGACGACGAGGCTAAGACAGTGGGCTTGTAGTCAGAAACGCGTTATTCCTTAGGAACGCGGGCGTCCCCGCCCGCACTCCGTCCTGCGATAATGAGTGCGTTCCCAGTTCCGAAGTCCCCTATAGATCACTGGACCCTATCGTGAATTGCGGCTTCCCGAATGTGGTCACTGGGTCCAAAACGAAGCCGCTGCCGTGGTTAACAAAGCACTTCTGGAGTTTTTCCAAAGCACAGAGGTTTAGTACCGAAACAAATGGTAACCGAAGCCGATATCGTGTTGCTCGCGGTGGATGGGCCAGTGGCATGGATTACGCTAAACCGGCCCGAGAAGCGAAACGCGCTTAACGATGCACTCATCTTGCGTTTGCAGGAGTTGCTAACCCAAGCCACCCAGGTTGACAGCGTGAGAGCAGTTGTAATCACGGGAGCCGGTGGCGATTTCTGTTCGGGAGCTGATCTCGCCGCCTTGCAAAAGATTTCGGAAGCGTCGGTAGCAGACAATCAGGATGACGCGCGTTCGCTAATGGACCTTTTCATTCAGATTCGTATGAACCGGGTGCCAGTCATTGCTGCGGTACGGGGTCGTGCGCTCGCCGGTGGTTGTGGGCTGGCCAGTGCTTGTGACCTGGTGCTGGCTGCGGAGTCGGCACACTTCGGGTACCCCGAAGTCAAAATCGGATTTGTACCCGCTATGGTGATGGCGATTTTGCGAAGGAACGTGGGAGAAAAGCGGGCGTTTGAATTGGTCACGCGTGGCGAGCAATTAGGCGCAGTTGAGGCAAAGAACATTGGCCTGGTTAACCAGGTCTTTCCGGACGCGAGCTTTCACGCTCACGTTGCGGACTACGTAAGGCACTTTGGAAAGATGAGCGCCTCAGCAGTGGCCTTAGCAAAAGCGCTCCTCTACCAGATGGATGGACTTGCGTTCGGCGAAGCTTTGGCTGCGGGTGCTGATGTAAACGTGATTGCGCGCATGACCGAGGATTGTCAGAAGGGAATTGCGCGCTTCCTCGCTCGGGACAAGCCCACGAATAGTGACTGAAGCTGCCTTTCCGCTCACAACAAATACGCTCTAGCTTCCTTCACACTTAACGCGCACCTCCCCAACCATACGCTTTAAAGGTTGTGTAAAACCCAATGAGATCCAACACACTGCCCGTGTGTAGTATTTCGTTGGTCCATGAGATTGATGACTCTGATGTCTTCACATAATTATTAGGGCGTATGTCCTGAAATGAAAATGACCAAATGGGCAATGACCAATGAGCAATGACCAATGACCCCTGACCCACTGACCTCCGATCTCTGAATCGTTGTCTCGTCTACCAAAACTACGCTAGAGTGCCAATGATGCAGTCAGAACCGAAAACAAGTGAACCAAACCATGCTTTATTACTAGAAGGCGGACCTGTAGCCGCCCAGATCAAGCAAGAAGTCGCGCTCGAAATCAAGGTTCATTGGCCTGGCGAGGAGCTCGCTCCCGCACTGGCAGCAGTTCGCATCGGCAATGATCCCGCCTCTGAGGTGTATGTCCGGAACAAGATCCGCGCCTGCCATGAGGTCGGTATCCGATCCGAACATCACTCTCTGGCGACGGAAACGTCCGAGTCTTCGCTATTGGAGCTAGTTACATCGCTCAACCAGAGGGATGATATTGATGGCATCCTCGTGCAGCTTCCGCTGCCGAATGACATAGATGAAGCCAGAGTCATCGAAGCAATAGATCCGGCGAAGGACGTGGACGGATTTCATCCCATGAATGTAGGTAAGCTTTCTCAATGCCGAGCGGCATTAATCCCCTGCACACCCGCCGGAATCATGGAGTTACTCAAGCGCAATGGAATCGATCCCCGCGGTTTAAATGCCTGTATCGTTGGTCGTAGTCAGATTGTAGGCAGACCGATGGCCCAGCTTCTGCTACAAGCCGACGCCACGGTGACCATCTGTCATTCTCGGACCAGCAATCTTCGTGACGTCACCAGGCAGGCAGATCTGCTTGTGGTGGCGATTGGCCGTTCGGGTTTCATCCGCGGAGAGCACATAAAGCCCGGCGCGACTGTTATCGATGTGGGGATGAACAAGATAACTGATCCAGAAGCGGCGCAAACTCTTTTTGGGGCGGACTTACGACAGCGCCTCGACGCAATCGCGCGACGTGGATACACGCTTGTTGGCGACGTCAACCAGCGGGATGCAATGTCGGTGGCTGGTCGTATCACACCGGTTCCGGGGGGTGTTGGTCTCCTGACCGTTGCAATGTTGATGAGAAACACGCTTATCGCGGCGAAGATGCGTCGCGGCCTCTCGCAGTTGAGTACATAGTGTCTGATGCTTCGTGTTGGGCTAACCGGATCTATTGCCGTAGGAAAGTCGTTTGTCACCAGTGTCCTGAGTGAGCTCGGCTGTCGGACGATCGATGCAGACGCGATAGCTCGAGAAGTGGTAGCACCAGGCTCTCCCGGACTTGCCGCTGTTGTGGCTGCATTTGGCGCCACGATCCTTACTGCGGAAGGAACTCTGGACCGAAAAAGGCTCGGCGAGGTTGTTTTTTCCGATGAATCGCGGCGTAAGCAACTCAATTCGATTCTGCATCCGCTCATCATCGCTCGTCAGGACGAACTGTTACGCAAGTGGGAACTTGAAGAACCCGAAGGGGTCACTATCGTCGATGCGGCGCTCATGATCGAATCACGTGGATTTCGGCGGTTTGATAAAATCATAGTCGTCCATTGTCGGCCCGAGGTTCAGTTGCAGCGAGTCATGAAGCGTGACGGTTTGTCGCGGGAAGCGGCTGAGAAGAAAATTTCGTCGCAGATGTCTCAGGAAGAGAAGTTAAAGTTCGCCGACTATCGAATCGATACGTCGGCAGGTTTTGAAGACACTCGGCGCCAGACCGAAGAGCTGTACAAACACTTACAGTCAGTCGCGAAAGTGGAAAGCAAAACGAAACCGTGAAACCGCGCATTCTCAGCAGTCGAAGGCACTTACAAGAGCCAACACAACTGCGTACCTGCGTAGCGTTTGTGTTGTTAGTCGCAATGTCTATGAGTCATGCCTCCTGCTTCAGAGAAGAAGGGGTGCAGCGTTACTACGGGCGTAGCGTACCGCCTCGCGCTCAGGAGTTTAGGTGGAGTGATGGCGGTCTTCCCGAGGTTTTCGATCCTGCATTCGCAGCTGCCCCACCTGATACCGACCTTGTGCGTGCACTCTTCGAAGGGCTTACCGACTATGATCCGCGAACGCTCCGGCCTGTCCCCGCCGTCGCGACCCGCTGGGAGTCCTCAAAAGACGGCAAGGTTTGGACGTTCTTCTTGCGAGACGATGCAAGGTGGTCCAACGGCGAACCTGTCACTGCCCACGATTTTATAAACTCCTGGCAAAGAACTGTGCAGTTGGGAGATCGCGCTCCCCACACGGAACTGTTGAATAACATCTCTGGCACGAAGGCCACCATGGGAGTTGCGTCCAATGATCCCTCAAGACCCGCGGCGGAGCGAACACGTCGCGGGTCGGCGACACGCTCAGCGACCTTTGGCGCAGAGGCCCTTAGCAGCAGTGTGTTGCGTGTGCACCTCGAGCGTCCGGACATGAACTTTCCCGCGCTTGTCGCGCACCCCGTGTTTAGGCCGGTGAAATTGAGCGATGATCCGCTGAAGAAGATTGAGCCTTCAACTCTTGTTTCGAACGGGGCCTTTTTCCTTTCGAAGGCTGAGGACGACCAGGTATCGCTGGAAAGGGCCGAGAGCTACTGGGGAAAGGCGGATGTAAGTCTGGAACGTGTGACGTTTGTTGACGCGAATAATGCTGAGAGTGCACTTGCGGCGTATCGAGAAGGGCAAGTTGATGCCGTAACCAATGCAGCCTTTCAGCCCCTCGCAATTAAGCTATTGGCACCCTACCAGGACTTTCGTCGTGAGACTTATGGCGCGCTGACCTATTACAGCTTTAACACTGCACACGCTCCTTTTGACGACGTCCGCGTCCGAGAAGCGCTGGCCATATCAATCGATCGGGACCGTATCAGTCAGGTCGAACTGGGTGGGGCGACTGTACCCGCACTGAAGTTCTTGCCGGATCAGATGACCGAATCAAACCCGCCCGTGGTTGCAAAAGCCGAACTACTGGAAAAAGACATCTCCCGAGCCCGACAATTACTCGCCGAAGCCGGGTTTCCCGACGGAAGGGATTTTCCGACAATCCGTCTGCTTATAAATCGAAATCAGCAGCAGCGGTTGGTTTCCGCAGCCGTCGCAGCGATGTGGCAGGACAATCTCAATATTCATACAGAAATCGTGGTGAAAAGTTGGGACGAGTACGAGGCGGCAATACGAGCTGGAGATTTTGATGTCGTAAGACGGGGACTGGTCATGCAGACCACAGACGAGCTGACAAATATCCGCATGATGTTTCGCGAAAGAGCGCCAACACCAACCGCGGTTGAAACCCTGGCTAACGATCGAGCAAAGGTTAGGCCCGCCCAGTCTGCAGTTAATGAAGCTGTGATTGAATCAGAAGAGCAGGCACTCAGAGAGTTAAAGGCTATGCCGATCTACTTTGCCTCCTCATATGCGTTAGTAAAGCCATATGTGCAGGGCTTCCACTCTAACGTGCTCGATGTGGCATCACTAAAAATGGTTCGCATGGACCAAAGTTGGAGCTCAGGTAAATAGTGACGGATTTCAAATTTGAACTTGTTTCATTTCTCAGCTGGATTCAGCGTACTCCTCTGATGTGCATTGGCTAATTGATGCGCTAAGACAGGTTTGCGGATAATCGATATGCGTGATAATTTGACGCCGTTGGCGAGCCAACATTCCTCCCTCCCGCGCCACTCCCTGCGTGGATTACAAGGCAAGGTGCGCTTCTCTCCGCAGCCATGACATATTCACCAGTGGTTTGGTAAAAGACAGTGATGTCCGTACTACATTCGAAACCGATTGTGTTTGTGCTGTTGCTGGCATCCAGCGCGCTGATAAGTGCGTGTGCCGCAACCTCAGGTAGTGAAGTATTCTTCGGCAGCACGGCTCCTCCCGAACGCAACATCCTGCGCTATGTAACAGGCGACGAGCCGGAATCGATCGATCCACCGGTAAGCTCCGGACAACCAGAGGCGCGGATCTATATGGCGCTCTATGAGGGACTGGTCGAATACGACCCGCGTACACTGGAACCGATACCAGCGCTAGCTGAACGATGGGATACCAACAACGACTCCTCTGAGTTTGTTTTTTATCTGCGGAGGAATGGACGCTGGTCGAATGGAGATCCGATTACCGCGGAGGACTTCATCTATAGCTACCGCCGAGCGCTTTCTCCCGAGCTGGCATCGAGAAATGCATACCTCGCGTACGACATAAAATACGCTCAGGCCTATAACGAGGGCGCCGTTTTTGTTAAAGACCCCGCGACAAATCAATTTCTATTGGAGCGCGACTTTAGTGAGGCACCGGGATCAGGCGCAGAGCCGTTGAGTCAAAAAGTTCTTGGTGCAGGGCAGGGAGAATATAATCTCGATCCGGGTCAGTCTGAGCCAGCGACCAACACACCCTTCCATCAGTTCATGCATTCGCCCGCGAGCCTCACGCTTCCCGGTACTGAGAAGGCACGAGCGAAAGTTTTGTCAGAAAATCCGAAGCTGCAAGCAGCGATTGCGGGCAAGGAGCTTGTTAAAGTTACCGGCGAAGATATTGGTGTAGAAGCCGTCGACCAGTACACCGTGAGAATCTCGTTATCGCAGCCGGCTCCCTATTTCGTAGGTTTGGCGGCCCATCAGCTCTTTCGCATCGTGCCGCGACAGGTTATCGAGAAACACGGAGAACGCTGGACAGATCCTGCACACGTGGTTACTTGCGGCCCCTTCAAGCTGAAGCATTGGAAGCCTTATCACGAGCTGGTTGTGGTACGGGATCCGATGTACTGGGATACCGCGAACGTCCGCCTGGACGAGATTCACTTCTACCCAATGTCAGATAACCCGTCCACCATGAACCTCTACAAGGTCGGGGAGATCGACGCCACTCTGAACCACTCAGTACCGAACGCATGGCTCGATGTGGTGCGTCCAAAGAAGGACTATATGGACGGCTCGGAAGCGGCGATTGTTTACATCCTGATAAACGTTACCAAGCCGCCCATGAACGACCTGCGTGTGCGTCGGGCCTTTAACATGGCAATCGACAAGATCACCTACTCAAAAGCGCGGCGGATTACGAAGCCGTTATCTGCGTTCACGCCCGAAGGCATCTTCAGTGGATACCCCCAGCCGACTGGAGAGAAGTTCGATCCGGAGCAGGCCCGGAAGCTTTTAGGCGAAGCGGGATTTCCGGTGACGCGTCAACCCGATGGTTCGTTCGAGTGTAAGAACTTTCCATTGGACCAGGTGGAGTTTGTCTTTAACACCGCCTCGTCTAATAAGATCATGGCTGAGTTCATGCAGGCACAGTGGAAGCAGAACCTGGGAATAACCGTTCCTTTGCGAAGCATGGAATTCAAGACATTCATGGTCGTAAGGTCAAAGCTGGAGTACAAGGGTTTCTCTATCGGCATCTGGGGCGCCGATTACATGGATCCATTCACTTTTCTCAGTCTCTTCTCAACTGCTGGCGGCGTTAATGGGAGTGGCTGGTTTGATCCTAAGTATGTCGGCATGCTGAACGAAGCCAACCGAACGTTGGATAAGGAAACACGATTTCGGTTGTTGGCGGCAGCCGAGAAATATCTCTTGGACGCGCAGCCGGTTATCCCGATCGAAACTTCATCTGTGAATTTCATGAAAAAGCCCTATGTAAAGGGCATGTACCCGAATGCGGGATCGCTTTACGCCTGGAAGTATGTCTATATTGAACGGGATCCAGCTAAGTGGGACTATGGAATTCCCAAACTCAGTGAGTAAGGCCCTGGCGACTGAATCGCCGCCGCACTAATCCTACGTGACCCAATTAAGATGCTTCGGTTTATAATCCGGCGCCTTCTGATCACCATTCCCACCATACTGGTCGTGATCACGATCACCTGGGCATTAATTCGCCTTGCACCGGGCAATTTCTACACAGGTGAAAAACCGCTGCCGGCAGCTATCGAACAGAACATTCGCGAGAAGTACGGCATTGATAAACCCTGGTACCAACAGTATGGACGTACCATGTGGAGCATTGTTCGACACCTGGATTTTGGTACTTCGCTGAAGTACGAAGGGCAGTCAGTCAACGCGATCATTGCTCGGTCGTTGCCGGTTTCGGCAGCTGTCGGAATTCTTGCATATCTTCTGGCTTTGGTGGTTGGTACGTTCGTCGGCTCAATTGCGGCGCTAAAACAGAACTCACGGTGGGACTATGCATCAATGGCTCTGGCAATGCTTGGCATTTCTGTACCCAATTTCGTGCTTGGGCCCATCCTGGTGCTCGTGTTCGCGCTAACACTCTATTGGTTACCACCCTCACGATGGGGTGGGTTTCCCAGTGTAAATCTAATTTTGCCAGTCCTTACTCTTTCGGCCATCCACATGGCCTACATAGCAAGGTTAACCAGAGCAGGAATGCTAGAAGTACTGCGTTCTGATTACATTCGAACGGCGCGCGCCAAGGGGTTAAGTGAAAAAGCTGTGGTTGTCCGGCATGCTTTGCGTGGAGGGTTGATGCCGGTGGTCTCGTATACGGGCCCTGCACTCGCCTTCCTGCTCACCGGCACGGTAGTGGTCGAACGGATTTTTGCGCTTCCGGGACTCGGCAATTACTTTATCCAGGCGTCTCTTAACCGGGACGAGCCGCTGATTATCGGGATCGTCGCATTCATCGCGATCACGCTTCTGCTTATGAACTTGCTGGTTGACATTGCCTACGCTTACCTCGATCCGCGCATAAGGTATTAGGGGATGAACGAAGACAAACTCACGGTAGATACGCAGACTACACGGGGAGTTCCGAGTACGTTGCCGTCACCAACTAACGCGCCCGACGTCGATGCGATCCATACCCCACCTGAGGTGGCCATAGCAGAAGCCGATGTACGAACTGCAGAGACCCTTGAAACCGTGCGAGCGAGTTCACTTTGGCGCGATGCGTGGCGATGTTTGCTGCGCAACAAGCTGGCAGTTTTCGGTATGGTGGTGGTGGGAGTTGTTACGCTGGCGTCATTGTTGGGTCCATACACTATTAAACGAACCACGGGGCTTACGCCGGACTATATTCCAACCGAAGTCAGTCTACTGAAGTCCTTTCCACCCTTCACATCTTCGGACGGATCTTTTTCCTGGACGCATCCGATGGGAACCGATAATCAAGGTCGAGATCTTCTGGCGCGGGTGCTACAAGGTGGTCAAATCTCGCTGATGGTCGGCATCATTTCGACCCTCGTCTCACTGGTGATCGGGGTCAGCTATGGAGCAATAGCAGGATACGTGGGCGGTCGCACAGATAACATCATGATGCGTGTTGTCGATGTGCTCTATTCGTTGCCCTACATCATCATCGTAATTGTGTTGCTCTCAATGTTTCGCAGCCAAACGGCACGCGGTCAACTCATCTTGCTCTTTGTGGCTCTTGGTTCTGTATCCTGGCTCACCATGGCGCGGATCGTCAGGGGTCAGGTTCTGTCCTTGAAGAATCAGGAGTTTGTCCTCGCCGCGCGCGCCACCGGTGTATCTACAGGCCGCATCATCTTTCGCCACCTGATTCCCAACACCCTTGGACCAGTAATTGTTTACGCTACGCTGACCATTCCAACCGTTATGTTGACTGAAGCTTTTCTCTCATTTCTGGGGTTCGGGGTCCAGCCCCCGCTTGCGTCCTGGGGAAGTCTGGCTACTGATGGTATTCAGAACATTGCGATCTTCCCCTGGCAGTTGATCTTTCCCGGCGTCACGATGGCGCTCACTTTATTCTCTCTAAATTTCCTGGGTGATGGGTTGCGGGATGCCCTCGACCCACAAATGCGAACGTTCTAACGACAAAGTGGAAGCCAGAAACGGAACCTTACTGGAAGTTCACGACCTTCGGACGTACTTTGAAACGGAAGACGGTGTCGTTAAAGCTGTGGACGGAATCAACTTCCAGCTCAAACGTGGCGAAACGTTGGGCATAGTTGGTGAGTCGGGCTCGGGGAAATCTGTAACGAACTTATCCCTTATTCGCCTGATTCCGGATCCACCTGGGAAGATCGTCTCGGGTGAAGTTCTTTTCGCCGGTCAGGATCTGTTGCTCTTGTCAGCGGAAGAGATCAGGAAGGTTAGAGGTCGCCGGATCGCGATGATCTTTCAGGACCCGATGACCTCCCTAAATCCTTTCATGAAGATCTCACGACAGCTCATGGAAATGACACAGCTCCATCTGGGTCACACTAAACAGCAGGCTTACGAGCATGCGATCAAGATGTTAGAGACGGTCGGCATACCAGAACCGCGGAGGCGTGCCGGCGACTACCCAGATGAATTTTCTGGCGGCATGCGACAGCGGGTGATGATTGCCATGGCTTTGTCCTGCCGGCCCGAATTGTTGATCGCGGATGAACCAACCACGGCGCTAGACGTCACCATTCAGGCGCAAATCCTGGAATTGATAAAAAAGCTCAAGCATGAAACAGGCACAAGTGTGATTCTTATCACACACGACCTGGGGGTGGTCGCGGGTATGACTGACCACCTGATTGTCATGTATGCCGGGAAGGTGTTTGAGCAGGCGCCAACGCGAGAACTCTTTGCCAAACCGGGAAATCCCTATACAAAAGGACTCCTCCGGTCAGTACCAGATCCAACAGACGAACACGGGCAGCTTTATCAAATTCCGGGTTTACCGCCCGATGTGGCACATCTGCCTTCCGGATGTCCCTTTGCACCTCGCTGTGATTACGAACAAGAAATTTGTCATAGTGAATTCCCGCCGTTTGTGCAGCTCAATTCCGAGCACTATTCACTTTGTCACTTTGCGCAAGAGGTTTATTTCGAGTCAGCGTCGGCTGCTACTGGAGTTAAAGAATCGTGAGTGCGTCGCAAGGGGAGTTCCCACAGTCTGACGGCATGCACCCGCCGTTGGAAACCGGCGCGAAGGTTCCACTGATGGCAATTCGCGATTTGAAGGTGCACTTCCGTTCGCGTGATAGCAGCTGGAGCCAAGTGCTGGGTGCAGGTCCACAGAGTGGCGAGGTAAAGGCGGTCGATGGTGTTACGATTGATATTTACGAAGGCGAGACGCTGGGGCTGGTTGGCGAATCGGGGTGTGGAAAAACGACGCTGGGTCGCGCGATTTTACGACTCACAGAACCGACGTCGGGTAGTGTGCTCTACCGCGGCACTGATTTGGCCCATCTGTCGGGGAGGGCGCTGCGTGAGCAGCGTCGTCATTTGCAGGTCATATTTCAGGATCCCTACGCGTCGCTTAATCCGAGGATGACTGTCGGTCAAATTGTGGGTGAGCCACTCTACACGTTCGGATTGGCACGCGGCAAAGTTGCCGAACAGCGAGTGCAAGAACTGTTAGAGACCGTCGGCCTGAGCAGGCGTTTTATTAAGCGATATCCACATGAGTTTTCTGGCGGGCAGCGGCAGCGCATTGGACTAGCACGCGCTCTCGCTGTTGAGCCGGAGTTTCTGGTTGCCGATGAGCCCATCTCAGCACTTGATGTGTCGATCCAAGCGCAGATCATGAACCTCTTGCAGAGGTTGCAGGCTGAAAAAAACCTCACCTACCTTTTTATTTCGCACGACCTGAGGGCAATCAGACACATCTCAGATCGCGTGGCTGTGATGTATCTCGGCAAACTGGTGGAAATTGCCGAGGCTCGGAGAATCTATGAAGAACCGTTGATGCCATATACGAAGGCGCTGATCTCAGCTGTTCCAGTGCCTGATCCCGAGATAGAAGCAACTCGAGAGCGTATCGTTCTGACCGGCGATGTGCCATCTCCCATTAATCCCCCGACCGGTTGCCGCTTTCACACTCGGTGTCCATACTCAATAGAGGCTTGCAAGGAGGTAGTTCCACCGCTAGTTGAAATAAAGACCAATCACTTCGCTGCGTGCATTCGAATCAGCCCTGAGGAGCCAGACATCGAACGGGTCGCCCCCGGGGATGCTCCAGGCCTGAGGTCAGTAGAACGCATGACTGCCCGCTAAACGCCGTTTTCCCGCCATTTTCCTGCGTGAAACCGCTTTGCCATTAAGCGTTTAACACTACAGTACCTGGATTCTAATTTGGCCTCGTTTACGTCCGGCTGAAGTATCCGCGCGCTATTAATTGAACTGGAGTCACAGGCTTATAGCGTTTTTGCACGGGGGCTTCGTTGCTACTAGCATGAGCCGCAGTGCTGGGCAGAGTGAGACGCGCAGCATTTAAATGACCGACAAATTCCAAAAATCTGCCACTAAAATCCTTCAGGAACATCCCGAAGGAGCCCCCGACGCGTGGGCTGAGGTCCAAGACCAGATTGCCGCTGACGAGGGGCTGGCAGTCCTTCTAGTCGATGGCCCCCAACCCCCTGCCATTATCGCCTCTCTGAACAACTCCATTTGTCAGGCTTTTCAATCCTCACCCGAACACGTCGGTCTGTGCAATCCATATTGCGGAGACGCTCATCGGCGAGCCATGGCTGCCGGTCACATCTCTCGTTACAAGTGCCACGCAGGACTAGAGTGTTTCACTATGCCGGTCAAGATTGGTCGCCGGCGCAAGCTCGCGACAATCGGTGGCCGTGCATTTATCACCGGCGCCGATTATCGAGCCCTGATGGAACGCTTTCGGAGTGGCGAATTAAAGACTCTGGTCGGGCCGCAAACCTTTTCGAATGTCCTCTTTTCGGATGAACAGAAACTGTCTCGTTTGGCGGAGCGACTTGAAAAAGCTACCCGAACGTTTGTGCCCGGCGCCGTACCGGCCAGAGCTGGTGAAAAGCAAGATATCGTCACTCAAGCGGAACGCGTAGTGGCCCCCAAGATTGAATCGGAGAAGCCTTCAGACGTTCAAATCCAACTCGAAGCCGAAGTTGCAAGACTGCGAGGTGAAATCGAGTACCGCACGCGACTCGACACTTCGTTGCAGCACTTCCTCGAAAGGATCAGTTCCTCAGAGGCTGATAAGACGTACTCCTCAATCCTCGCGAATTCCAGCGAGCTGCTTAAAGCTGGACGCGCATCCTTGATGGTTTACGACGAGGTCTCAAATGAACTTGTCGTCAAGGCTGCTATCGGAATCTCGATAGACAAGGCTGAGCTTGAACGTCTTCGGCTCGGTGATGGTATCTCTGGCTCGGTACTTGAAAGTGGTAGGCCACTGGTTGTCAGGGACATAGGGAGTAGCGACATCACCGCGTCTCGTGGCCGCAATTACCGGAGCCGTTCATTTATCAGTTATCCGATCACAATCGGTGGTCGCAAGATAGGAGTAATCAACGTCACAGACAAAGCCGGGGGCGGCTATTACGACGACATTGACCTGAGTCTGCTCGAAATTATCGGGCCACAAATCGCCGTCGCTTTAGAGCGAGCTGAGTGGCAGGAACGAGCAAACGAATTTCAATTGATGTCCATCACCGATCCCCTAACCGGATTGCCGAATCGGCGATATCTGGAAGAGCGACTTGGGGAAGAGCTTAACCGGTCAAAACGGTATGGCTATCCAATGAGTTTTCTGATGATCGATATCGATGACTTCAAGAGCTACAACGATTTGAATGGGCACCTGGCGGGCGATCTTGCTCTGCAGATGACAGCACATTGTCTCAAAGCCACCCTGCGAGCGGCGGACGTTGCATCGCGCTACGGTGGCGAAGAGTTCTGCATTCTCTTGCCGCAGACTCCTCTCAACGAAGCTGAGGCAATCGCGGAACGCGTAAGACAACGGGTGTCAAGTACCACCTACCCACACGGTAAGTCGCAACCGCTCGGCATGGTGACCATCAGCATGGGGATCGCAACGTTTGGACGTCATATCGATACAGCCGAGCGTGTAATAGCGGCGGCCGACCGTGCACTTTACTTGGCGAAGAGTAAGGGCAAGAACCGCGTCGAGATCTACGAGGAGAATTTGACCTAGCCCCAATGCCCGAAAGCGAGAGAGAAAACGAGTCTCACATGCGGCGCATCCTCGGCCGCGTTGGCAGAGCTGAGTTCGTCGGCAGAGCGGTCGAACTTTCTCGAATCGCGTCACATCCGGTCCCCGGAAGTCGCGGTCTGCTAATCCTCCTGGCGCCCACCGCAGGCGTGTCAGAGCTGCTGCGACAGGGGTATGACGAAATCTTTAACCGGCGCGGAGATGTGGCGCCCGTCTACTTCTCGATTCCGCGGGGGCAAGCCACCGCAGTCACGATAGCGATTGAATTCCTAAATACATTTCTCCTGCAGTACCTTGCATTTCGGCGAGACGACCCGACCCTCTGTCAGGCGCCGCTTGTGCTCAGCGATCTGGTGAAATTGGCCCCCGCGCCGGACTACGACTGGATTGATGAACTCCTAAACTCTTACAACCGGATCCGGTTCGGCGCAAATGATCAAGAGTTGGTGCGACTCTGTTTTAGCGCCCCTGATAGAGTTCCGCGAGCGAATGGTCGGGTATTTGTAATGCTGGATCTGGTGCATGCCGGCGCCGGCCATACCAAAGACAGCCGGTGGCTGCGCACGGAAATGTTGCGAACACTCAACCGCTCGGCACATCCCTACCTGGTTGCTGGTCTTCGCCGGCAGATCTTAAGCACGGCTCACGAGGCAGATCTCTCTTTTGAGACTCTGCAGATCCTGAGGCTCGATGAACTAAGGGAATCGGATGCGGGGCAGCTAACCGATTTTGCGGCGGCCAGACAGCAGGTTCGAATCAACGATGAGAGCCGGGACCTCTTGGTACAACAATTTGAACGAAGCCCGTTCTTCATCACCACTCTTCTACAGGCTGCGAGAGAAAAGAATATTTCGCTTGACAGTTTTCTTGCCTGTGAAAGGCTATACGTTGATGAATTGCTCGGCGGCCATATCCATCAGTACTTCACTGGCCTACTCGAACAGATCGCGCCGTCACCCGAACTGCGGTGCTCGCTGATCAAGCATCTATATGAGGCAACGCTAGGTAGTAACGCGCGTGCCTCCTTTGAAGTGTGGAGGAAGCTTCTGACGATTGCGCAAGACGATCTGGAACTGCTTCTCGACGCGCTGCACACACAGGAATTTGTTAACTGGGATGGTGGTCTAGTGGAGGCCGGTGGAGGCCCTACGGTTTGGAAGGACTTTCTGTGGATACGCTATCGCCTTGACGTACAGAACGAATTTCGTGCCCAGGTGGTGGCGGAAATGATAGCGAGGGCGTTGAAGAGAGCGCCCCAAACCATGGCTAGCCGTTATCGGCGGGCGGCAAAATTGAAGTTGAAGGATTTGCTGGTCCACTTCAATTACCAGCTGGTGCCACGAATTCTTTTGGATTACGAGCTGTTCAAAGAGTCATATCGTGGTGCAACG
Source organism: Pyrinomonadaceae bacterium (assembly GCA_035283645.1). Classification (GTDB taxonomy): domain Bacteria; phylum Acidobacteriota; class Blastocatellia; order Pyrinomonadales; family Pyrinomonadaceae; genus PSRF01. Next base: position 55,429 of record DATETN010000056.1, on the reverse strand, counting down.
ACTGAAGAGATAAGCGCAGGTCTGGATGCCGAGACGGATCTCGTTCGCTTGCCACAAGTATTTCATGCCGCTTTGTGCTCTGCCTATAACCGGCGCATCGCACAATTGCCGGATGATGAAAGTTGCGTGATTGCTCATGCGTTTGAGGGTTCGGCGTACTCTGACGATAACGAGATAGTCTGGTTAGCTGCGCAAATCGATTCAAAGCTGGAAGTAGAGCGGGAAGTCGCAGAGCTCTGGTGTGAACGCCTGGAGGCTCTGGCTGCCTGTTGCGGCTTTGCCCGCACTCGTCTATTTCTGATCGCCAACGAAGGGTTTTCCACTGAAGCTTCAAGGTTGCTGGAGCACCGCGGCGGGCATGGGGTCAGCAGACAACAGGTCGAACTGTTGACTGCGCGACTTGGAGAGTTTGCCGACGCGGGAAGAAGTCCAGAGCCAGACGAGTTCGTCGCCATACTCCCCATGGGCGACGATAATGAATTGGTTGCGGCAAATATCGTTGAACAGATCGCGCGCCGCTCAAACTTCGGCCCAGAGGCCATAAATCAGATTAAGACCGCCATCGTAGAGGCCTGCATAAACGCCGCAGAGCACAGTCTGAGCCCCGACCGAAAAATTTATCAGCGTTTTCGCGTCGAAAGTGATAAATTAGTCATCACTATTTCAAGTCGCGGCTTGGTGCCGAGCAGACAGGCCACTGGTGAAGGCACAAAAGCCGCGGAGAATCTTGAACCCACTGAAGGACGACGTGGCTGGGGTCTGAAGCTCATCAGAAGCTTGATGGACGAAGTCGAGTTCGAACGCGTTGATGATGGCACCAGTCTCCGGATGACCAAGTACCTACGTTCCAGTCCTTCTTAAGTTCCGACTAGGCTCTTCGATATCTACGATTTCTCGGCGCAGGGGAGGGCTTCCGAGTGGGAGAACCCACAGGCTCTTTCGTTCGCTCGCATTGCGTGGGCAGTACCGCAGTCATCTATGCGAGCGATTATCTAAACAAACTGACGGGCGAAAGGATCGAGCGCGAGTGTCGCAAGCAGCTCGATGGGGGTTGTCGTGCGCTCGTAATCGATTTTAGCGATACCCAGTTAGTCAACAGCATCGGTATCTCCATCCTTCTGGGCATCATTGATGTGGCGGAGAGGAGCGGAGCCCGGGTAATCTTCTCTGATGTAAATGCGCATACTGTTGAACTCTTCAACATGCTCGGTCTGACGAGACACGTCGTCCTGGTTAGAAACCAGGAGGAAGCTCTATTGAGCGCCGACCATACGGCAAGTGAGGCACTTCCCACCAGTCACTAGTCGGCCATATGGATCCAACCACACAGAAGTTAGTTCATACCTTCGAGTCTCTCGCAGATCTGGGCCAGGAGGTTGCCGGCACCGGGGACTTCAGCGAGATGGTCCGCACTTCGCTACACCTGTTGCTGGGCACGTTGGCGCTTCGCCGTGGCGCGGTAATCGAATGCAATACGGGTTTGGACAAGACAACGTGTCTCTCACAGTGGGGGATTGGTGACGACTACACGCTCGAGTTGGTCCTGGACCAGAAGGATCACGATCATCTTCTGAACGGCTCATTCTTCGTTCTCAACAGTGAGTTGGTGGACGACCTTAGCGGAACGTTCAACCCGCTCTACGCTGACGAATTACGTGCCCGGGGCATTGAAATTATCGTGCCCATGGTTGTGCATGGTGAACTTAGGGGTCTGGTTCTTCTGGGCAGTAAGGCGAGTGGGGAGAACTTTACAGAAGAGGATTTGGGAATCGTTCGGGCGATGGCGAGGCATATCGGAGTCGGAATTCACTCGCGCCGCTTACTGGAACAGATTGAACAGCGGGCCGAAGAAAATCGGCGACTGTATGAGGAGCTGAGAGATATTTACTCAGATACGGTTCGCGCCTTCGCGGCAGCCATCGACATCAAGGACAAGTATACTCAAGGCCATTCTGAACGCGTCGGTAGGTACAGTGAGATAATCGCGCGCGAGTTGGGTTGGAGCGAGCAGGAAGTTGAAGGCATCAAGATAGCAGGGTATCTGCACGATGTTGGGAAACTGGTTGTGGAGCGTGACATAATCAACGCCCCCTATCGCATTGACGCTAAGGCTTCCAGCGAACTGAATAGACATCCCGCAGCTGGCTTCGAAATACTAAAGCCAATCAATCATCCGTACGCAGACATTCCCCTGATGGCCAAATACCATCATGAACGTATGGATGGCCGTGGTTATCCGGAAGGCCTGACGGATGAGCAGATCCCGCTCGGCGCCAAGATTGTCTGCCTGGCAGACTCTTTTGATGCAATGACGACGGACCGGCCCTACCGTAAGCGACGTTCGATCGAAGATGTGATTGAAGACTTTCGACAAAACACCGGAACGCAGTTTGATCCAAAAGTCGTGAGTGCTTTCTGTCGAGCTTTGCTGAAGGAGTTGCAGGGACAGGCTCGAGATAAGAGAATTACTCGGATGTTGGGGAAGGGATATCTCGAGAACGAGCGAGCTGCCTCATTAGTGCAACAGTTGATAGGCGAGATCGATCCGGATCGAAAGTCCAATTCAGCTGGTGCGGCTTGAAAATGCTTATTGTGGTTGGATACGCAGCACAAATGTGCAAATAGCAATCTTCTGGTCCGGTAGAACTTCAGTCCGATCCTCTCGCGGCAGCTCTCTTCCATTTATCAGCGTTGGGTTTCGGCCCTTGGAAACAAACCAGTAGCGTCCATCGTTTTCTCGCTCCAGAATTGCATGCACTCGACTCACTTCAGGGTCGCCTTTTAAAGGGAGATCCACATTGATACTTCGCGAACCACGGCCGATGGTGATCTTCTTTTTTGAAATTGGTACCACCGCTTCGCGAACCCCATCCCGCCAGACTTCAATTGAATAGAGTTCTTGCACGCGAGGACGCACGACGGTCTGTTCTGCGTCGCCGGTTGCCTCTGCGGTTTCACGAATTGTCTGATCCAGGTTGACGGTCGACTGTTTGCTTCCACCACGTGGGGTCACCATCGTGTGACCGCTTTCGGTCTCATCCCACACTGGCTGAACCCTAAACTCACCTTTGTTTAGCGTGCCGTCAACGCGCAGTTCGACGGCGAACGACTTTGCGGCAAGCTGAGTTGAACCACTTAGTTCACGAGCACGCTCTGAAAGAACATGAAACAGTCCCTGTTCCAGGCCCCTGCGCTTGTCGCCTTGCCATTCTTTGTCGTCGTCGGCACTCAAATAGACTAAGTACTCGCGCGGGATGTAGGTCGGACCGCCGGGAGGCGTGAACATTTCCCGCTGCATAACGGCTTCGACTTCACGTGCGATCTTTACCAAGAACTCTTCCCAGATTCGCCGTGGCCGTGCATGCTCATCAGCGTCTTCCAGCAGAGTTTCACCGGTTTCGCCATCAATCCATCTGCGTATCGACTCGAGCAGCCCCAACGTTTTCTCCAACGAAAAATGTTAATCAAATCTTACAAAACGCCTGTTTATCCAACCGCGATCTGATGAGTACGGGTCGGTTTTTGGCCGGCCATGCTGCACTACCTGAACCTCATACCAGTTATTGCTTATGTTTAGGATCTTAACTCGTGAGCCGTTTTCCGCAAGGCCGATTGGTGGGTTTGTGGTGCCGGCATCCGGTCGAAGCCTTACGTCGGTAGTGGTAAGTCCTTCGCGCCCGACAATGAACATCTCGCTGACAGACGTTCCTTGGCCGAGTGGATTCCAGCGGTTTGTGACATAACGGTGCGTTGCCAGCAACATGCCAGAAAAAGCTAGTACCAGACCGACCGCGACAATGAGTTTTCTCGTCCGTCCTGCTGCGGGAGGCTGGACTGCGGCACGCTCCCAGTGTTGGCGGCCGTCGTGTTTTGGTGCTACACCACTTTCAACATTGGCTTTTCCTGGTGGATTTTCAGCTTCTCGTCTCGCGGCCACCGGAACGACGATGCGCGGTCGCCTATCAACCGCGTCTGGCAAAGCTGGACCAGACCTGGTGCCAATCTCAATAAACTGCGCGCGTGGCGGAACCCTGGGAAACCTGCTTTCTTCCAAGCGCAATTCCTCGCTCGGACGTCGTCTCGCTCGAGGCTGCGGGGTGTTTAGAGGTTCTGTAGGGCGAAGCGCGGCATTCGAGAGGTCGTCCCAGAATTCTTCTACTGACTGTTGACGGTCTTCGGACCGTGTCTGAGTAGCCTTTTGAAGAACTTGCAAGACGGAACGGCTCCAGCACTCAGGCTGTAAATGAACTGGCAAGTCTGTGATTGGATGTTGAGCAAACCTTCGCGGAGCCTCGCCAGCCAGCAAACTGTAAGTGGTTTTCGCTAGCGAGTACACGTCCGCGGCTGGGGTTAGTAACCGAGCTGATGAGCTAAGCACACCGGAGTCCAGTTGCCCAGTCTGCACGAGTGGATTGTGCTCTGGCGCGGCATAGATGTTGGTCCCAACTCTGGTGATAGCGCCCTCTGTCGCCTCGAACCGTGCCACACCAAAATCCGCAATCTTCACCGTCTTCCGGTTAGCTGTAAGGAGCAGGTTCTGGGGTTTGATATCACGATGAATGACACCACACCGATGGGCATGAGCAAGTCCTGAACAGACCTGTTCAAGGTAATAGAGGGTCTTCTCAATCGGTAGTGGGCGGTTCTTTGAGAGCGCTGCCATGTCTCCGCCTGGCAAATATTCCAGCACCAGGTAATGAAAGGTTGTGCCGGCGAGGTCAATTGCGGTTCCGTGGCCCAGACGACTGATTATATGAGGATGCCGGACGCGGTCCAGTGCAACCGCCTCGTTTTGAAAATTCGCAACCAACGTCCGCTCGAGTTCCGCATCGGGCGTCTCTTGCAGATCTAGATTGAGGGCTTTAATAACAACAGTCTCCGGAGCACCTTCCGGTGCGGCATTGTCATGTGCGACGTAAATCTCGGCATAACTACCGCGGCCTGGACACTCGATGATGTCATAGCGACCATCCAGCCTGCTCTGTTGTAATTTCAGTTCCGGCATTTATAAGCACGCGAATTCCGCGTCACTTTGATGCACAACGGGCCTTTAACAGCGCGCCGCCTAGTCGACTGCTGCCGATTTTTGATCAAGGGGAGCTGGTGCTGGTTGGCTTTTGCAACATCTGGTCGAGGTGGGTCAGAGCATTGGGCCTCTCCTTATCAGCCCTTAACGCGACGGCCGCGAGCCCTATAACAGCTTCTTTGCGCAGTGTCGAAGCTTCGGGCGTCGTTAACCCCTCAGATTTTGCCAATGTCGCTTCAAACGCGCGTGCTGCAGACTCATTGTCTCCGGTCAGAAGGGAAGCACGTCCGAACAAGTAAAGGAACTCAGCGTCGTTCGACTCGAGGGGGTTCTGTATACCCTGTCGCACAAGCTCAGCGTCTCGCGCATTAACCAGCCAGCCTGCCGGGTCAGTGTCAACTTGTCTTTGCGCTCGCGCGAAATCCAGAATCGGATCTTCAACGGGCTGGGAAACTGGTGTTGGTTGAGGAGTTGCGGTGACCTCAGCCGGAAGCAGAAATGGCACCGCACCCTTATATCTCCGTCCCGCGTAGAATGCGCCCGCAAGTGCGGCGATTACTGCTACAAACAAGAGGATGCGACCAGCGGAGCCACCGCTTGCCCTGTTGGTCTCTGCCGGAATATTCAGTGGCCTTTCAACCGCCATTTGCACCTCGGCGTTGTCTGTGGCTGGAAATGCGATTCGCGACGGTGGAATTAGTGCATCTTGACCGTTGGTGCCGGCGGCAGAATCCGCGCTGGTATCGATCACCTTTCGGATCGGTTCCGTTTCCGGAGAGATTGTTGGCTCGAGTTCCTCCGCCCGAGCATGCGCCGGAATCGGCTCACCGACACGAACCAACACGGCTGTTAAATTATCCTCAGCCCCTCTTTCATAGCAGCGGCGCTTCAATTCTTGACAGACCGACGAAAGGTCATCATTCAGGATCAAGAGCTGGCGCAATTCGTAGTCAGGAATGTGGCGCGTAATACCGTCAGTGCATAACAGGAACTGGGTACCTTCATCGATCTCGATTGTCTTCATGTCGACATCAACGTCGTTCTCCGCGCCAAGAGCTCGACTGATCACATTCTTGCTGGGATGGTTTGCGGCTTGTTCGGGAGTCATCCGTCCAGCTCGAACTTCTTCCTCCACCACCGAGTGGTCCTCTGTCTCGCGAACAAGCTCGCCCTCGGGCGTGAGCCGATAGAGGCGAGAATCTCCGACGTGACCTATCGTTGCGATCTTGCCGTTCAGGTGCAGTGCGACGATTGTAGTTGCCATCATTGAGAAACGAGCATGCTCCTGGGCCATTTGGTGAATTGAAGCGTTCGCCCTTTGGATTGCCAGTTCCATCAGGTCTTCGATGTCGGCGCCGTCCAGTTGATGACGAAAGGCCTCTTCAAGCACCTCGACGGCAGTCTGCGACGCGACTTCACCTGCTTCGGCGCCGCCTACGCCATCTGCCACAGCAAAGACACATCGCTGATTGTCGGCAAGAAAGGAATCCTCGTTCAGTGGCCGGCGTTCATTCAATCCGCGATCGGTGATTGCGCAGGAACGTATAGCCAGGGTTTTAGTAGGCTGGGTCATTGCACCGCCTCCAATTTGATAGGCGAGGGAGGAGCGACCTTTGCTCGTTCAGCCAGAACCTTGTCGCGAGTGTTGCGATGCGAGAATGCCATCAACATGCCGAGCATTGCAAAACTCGTAATCAAGCTAAAACCGCCATGGCTTACAAACGGCAAAGTGATGCCAGTCATGGGCAAAGCACGCAGTATTCCGCCAACATTAACGAGAGCCTGAAATCCAACAAAAGCAGTTAATCCGGCAGCGCACAACTTCGTAAACATATCACGCGCATCCAGCGAAGTGCGAACACCAGCAATGACAAAGATTATCACTCCGAGAATAATAACCAGGCCGCCCGCAAGTCCCATCTCCTCGGCGATGGCTGCATAGACATAATCAGAATCGGCGATCGGGATCACCTCTGGATAACCCAAACCTAATCCCCGACCCGTATTTCTACCCGAAGAGATGCCGAAAACAGCCTGCGCCGGCTGAAATGCAAGCTTATCGAACCAGATGTCAACGTTCACCGTTCGCTGTGCGCTGGGACTCTGTTCAGCAAGTTGTTTTAGCTGCGGATCCGCGGACAGCGCATCCTCGTAGTCTTTCTTCCACCAGGAAACTTCTGGTGAAGGAGGATCAAACCCGTCGAGCCACAGATGGAAGCGTTGCTGAATTCGAGCCGGAAGGGCTGCCTGAACCGGTCGAGACAACGTTGGAAGTAGAGGTACCCCTTTTTGAATATCACGCGGCAAAGCGCCTATCACCAGCACGAGGATCACAATCAGAACTGAACCGACAAACAGCATCAGTTGCGGCCATCGTCGAACTGCCACCAGGTAGAGAGTCATGTACGCCCCACTGAAGATGAGCATCTGCCCAAAGTCCTTAAGTGCAAAGAACGGAACGAAGGGCAATGCTGCCATTACCAACAGCGGCAGAATGTCGCGAGCTCTCGGAATACCCCAATAGGTTTCCGCTAGATCCTTGTAGCGTGCAGTCAAGATACCTGCGAATCCAAGCAGGAATGGGACTTTTGATGGTTCCCAGGGCGTCATGTTGCCGAGAGCCTTTCCAGCGCTTGAGGTCACAACGGCGACTGCCAATGGTACGAGAGTCAACAAAACAATGATGAAGCTGTTTCTCTGCAACCAGAGCAGGAACCCGTCGCGTACGCAGAGAGAATAGGCTATCCCGAAAACGAGCAAAGAGAATATTGGTATCCAGGTGTAACTGGAAGTCAACGCGTTCCAGAGTGAGTAGTTTGCTGGCCTTCGCGGAAGGCTATCAATATCTACTGGTTGCGCCGGGGTCGCTGGAAGTCCCATCAGCTGCTTTTTCTGGGGGTCGTAATTCTCCAGAATATATCGCGTGCGCAACGCCGCCATCTTTTCCTCACGAGCAGCGGCCTTGTTTCGCGCGTTATATTCAGGATCGCTGTACAGTCGATATTGAACTAACATTCCGACCGAGAACAATAGGATTGCTGTCGTGAAAAGCACCCAATTCCCAGCAAAGCGCTTGCGTCTCGACAACCACAGAACAGTCCCAATCAGTGGCAGGAAGATTATTAGATCCCGAACAGCCCCAATCACCGAGGTTTCATATCCGCGCAGCAGCCCCGCACGATGTACTGCCACATAGCCGGCAATCTCGAGGCCGAACAAGATCAGGATGATTAGTAGGTGTGATGACGCGCGGTTCTTCATGCTATTAACGTCAATTGGTTCTGCGTCTGCGACGCTGTGGAATCGGCGCAACCGTCGGTGAACTCTTCAAATAACCGAGCTCTTTGGCTTTCAAGACTAGGGCAGCAGCAATCGGAGCTGCAGAACGCGAACCGTAACCCCCACCTTCAACAATAACCGCCATTGCCAGCTGAGGCCGATCGAGCGGTGCGATGCACAGAAACCATCCGTCTATCCGGGGATTTTGTTCATCCATGATCGTCTCCTCGTACTCTCGGATTATGTTTCCGCGGTTATCGCGTTCGACCCGGCGTCTTGTTCTTGGTTCACCGGATTTGGGGTCATACACCGGAACAACCTTCTGCGCCGTTCCAGTTTTTCCGCCAGAGGTTATGCCAGCGGCCTTGACTGGCGCGAAGACCCCACGGGCCGTTCCGCTCGAGCCTCCGGTCACCAGTCCCATTACTTCGCGCATGCGTTGCGCAGCCTGTTGCGAAACTACTTGCTTGAACATTTCGGGTGGCCGGTCAAACTCGATCTTTGGTTTCATCAGCTTGCCTTCCATGTTGCCGATCGCGCTTGCTGCCAGAGCCATCTGAAAAGGTGTCATCTGGCCTGAGTAACCCTGGCCGTAACCAATCAGCGCCAAGTCGTAACGAGTGATCTGTTTGCCAGTCACTATTGTGGCTTCTCTTGGCGCCAGCGCACGTTTGGCCGCTTCGCTGCTCGCGTTCCAGATCTCCGGTTCTTTCCGTCCGCGCAGCGCTTCTGCAGGTGTGTCGTATGCCCCGATCCCGAGCGCCTCCGCTGCCCGCTTAAGACGTTCCTGCCCGAGCTTGACTCCCATTTGTGCGAAGTACTGGTTGCAGGAGACTTCAAAAGCCTTATGGATACCTATGCGCCCGTGAACTTCTCCGGGACCGGCGTCGTCGTAAATCACGTTGGCGCCTGGCGCTGCGTAGTAACCGCTGCCGCTGCAAGTAAATTCGGTGTCTTGATATCCGGCTATAAAGGCAGCGATCATCGTCACCGTTTTAAAGGTGGATCCTGGAATGTAGTACGCACCAAGGGCGCGGCTAACCAATGGTCGATCGCGCTGATTTGCCTCGAGTCGAATCCAGGTCGCCTCGTCTTCCACCTCCTTCAGGCTGTACGAAGGTTCACTGTACATCGCGAGCACTTCCCCAGTCTGAGGATTCAGAACAACTACAGCACCGTGCTTTCCTTTCAACTGATCGACTGCTGCCTGCTGCAAGTCGCGGTCTATTGTCAGTCGTACATCGGAATTGCCCTTAAACTGGATGCTCTCTCCCTTGACAACTTCCAATGCTTCAGGCAAGGCACCACTTTGCACGCCGAAAAGGGCCCGCTCGAGTCCGGGATCCCCGCGATCGGATCCGAACAGGTGGGCCATCGCCTTATCCATCGGATACTGACGCGAGATCTTTCCGTTAGCATCCCGCCGATAGTACGCAAATGCCTTATCTAGCCGGCCGCTGCGGTCCAATATCCAGCCTCGCAAAGTGGATTCTGAGAGGCGCCGATTTCTCAGGTCTTTGTAACTGAGTTCCTGAAACTTCTCGTTGGATTCACGTGCGTATTGCGTCCAGTAAACGTGAAAACCGACCAACCCGAGTGCCAGCAAAACAAAAAGCCAGCGCAGTGCGCGGAGACCTCGATTTGTCGAAGTAGAGCCAAGACGCTTTCTAACTGGATCAGGAAGGTCATTCGGAACGGCGGCAGGCGTTGTTACGCCACGGCGACGGTTGCGAAACAACGAGACAACTAGCAGTAAGATGATCAGTGAGAAGCCGACCAGATAGATGATCGTCAGCAACGCCGGGAGCCGTTCTGGGACATGCGCCAGCTGAGGTGTAGGAGCTGGCGTTTGAAGGAGCGATAGCAACAACATTGAGACTGATTGGTATGACGACCAAGGTACTGATGGCATCTCACTCGTCCCTGCGGAAGCGGACCTCGACGTCACCAAAACCAACAACGTCGCCGGGTTCTATCACACGCGCTTCTCCGTATGCGATGCGGCGACCGTTGATAAATGTGCCATTGGTTGATCCGGTATCTGCTACTAAAAGCGATCCCTGCTGGTTCATCATCACAGCCGCATGCACCTTTGAAACGCTCGGGTCGTTAAGCGAAAGCTGATTGTCGGCAACACGACCAACATTGAGGCGACGTCCACCGGGTTTGAAAATCAGTGGCACCTCCTTGCTGTAGGTCCCCGCCGTAATCCTGGCTATGATCGCCACATCGGGGACTGGTGGGAGGCGTTTTGGAACGTCAATTTGGACAGCGCGTCGGGCTTCATCTTCCTTCCGCAACTCTTCTTCGAATTCACCAAAGCTTGGATCGACCGATATGCCCGTGGTGAAAATGTCGACTTCTGTCTCAATCTTAACTGGAGCGAGTGTTCGGTAGCGATGGTCGTTGATATGATCAATTGCAGCGGCGAGGATTTCGTGTTCAAGCTCCTTTATGATTTCGGCTGGAGCTTCCGAGTGTGTTCCCCATTCGAGCTTTAGTTTTAGATTGTGAGGAGCGATCTTTCCCTTGGCACCTTCATCCCGAACTCTCTCATCCAGCAATCGTTTCATTCGATCGATCAACTGAGATGTCGTGAGACCGCTTTTAGGTTCCACAGTTCGACCAAAACTGCGGTCAACGACGTCACCCATGCCTTCGAGAACTCTGCGCAAAAGCCGCTCCGGCAAGGCTTCTTCACGCCTCTTCTTAGGCTCGGGTTTTTGCTGCTCATTCATAAATATGAATACGCTTGCCGCGCTCACAAGTTCGCGAACAGCCTCAGCCCCGGTAAAGCCCTCCCTTTTGTTAAAAGACGCAGTCGAATTCTGACTGCGCCATGTTCCGAATAAATCAATAACCTGACATTCTATCTGAAACTGCTGTTTGTTACGAACGGCATTTGACTTCAGCCGGATGACTTTCAGACTCGATGCTAGTCCCTTATTGCGCTATATACTAACGGTTTCCCCAGACGGTCTTTAGCTTCGATTCGAAATTTCCAAGGTTCTTGGAGATTGTTGTTGATCACTCCAATTGCTCAACTGAAGGAGAGACTGAAATGAGTCCCACACGAAACTGTTTTGCTGGGTGCCTTGCAATTCTCTTGTTGATTACAACTGCGGACGTCATATCCGCTCAGTTACTTCGCTTTCCCAGGCCGAGCCAGAAGGCGAGTGTGATGCAGATCATCGGCGTGACAGAAGTCTCGCTGGTTTATAGTCGTCCAGGTGTCAAAGGAAGACGAATATGGGGCGACCCCACCGCGGCACAGAAAGCGGTCGGCACTGCGACACTCGATGACCAACGGGCCCGACCTCAAGATGCCGCCATTGTCCCGTATGGTCACGTTTGGCGCTCGGGAGCCAATGAAGCCACGCAGTTTATTGTCTCCGACGATGTGGTGATTAACGGTCAGCCCCTAAAAGCCGGAACCTATAGTCTCCACACGATTCCGGGCCGAGACGAATGGACCATTGTCATCAATAGCGATGCTGGCCAGTGGGGCAGCTTTAGTTACGATGAAAAGAAGGATGTTCTGCGTGTCAAAGCGAAACCGGAAACAGTAGCAGATAATCAGGAATGGCTGGCGTACAGCATTGATCCGGTCACTGATAATACTGCGCAGGTCAACATACGTTGGGAGAAGATCCGCGTTCCGTTCACAGTTGAAGTAAAGGACGTGAACGCCACTGCTCTCAACAGGACGAGAGCCATTGTCACGGCAGCTAAACCGGACGACTGGCGGACGCCATTGCAAGCTGCCAACTACTTCCTGAATAACTCCGCCAAGGCCGATGACGCGGAGGCAATCGCCTGGCTGGAACAGTCGATAAAAGTCAAGGAGACCTTTGGTAACCTCTTCGCGAAGGCGAGGTTGCTGGCAGGTCAGGGGAAGACTGAGGAAGCAGTGACAACCGGGGAGCGTGCCCTGCAGTTAGGTAAAGAGGCAAAAGCTGATACGTCAGATCTTGAGCGTCGGCTAAACGAATGGAAAAGCAAGAAAACCTAGTAGCTCTGGCTTTGCACAAAAAGTATGAAATAGGCTTTTTCTCTGTGCGACCTCTGCGTCCTCTGTGTCTTCGTGGTGAAGAAACTGGCCGAAAAACACAACCACACAGAGTCACAAAGAACACAGAGGTCCACGGAGAAGACATTTGAGCAGACACTTTTTACAACCGAACGGACGGTCGTTATCTCACACCCAGCGGCCCACGCTCGAATCCACCTGGTAATTATTCCGAAGAAGGACATTAAGAATATTTGGTGAGTTCTCAGAAGATGATCGCGAATACCTAGTCGACGCATTTAGGTTAATTCGTGAGATCGTTGCAGAGAAGGAGTTAGTTGATTACAACGTGAGCACGAATGGCCCCGGTTACCAGGCCCTACGTATCTCCATTTTCACTTAATTGCTCGCTAGACCTCTCTGCCGGGCGGCTTCGTATAAGAGTATTCCCGTTGCAACTGCCACGTTCAGACTCTCAACCGAACCCTGCATGGGAATTCGCACAGGCAGGTCTGTCGCCGAGGTCTCCTCGTCAGTTAACCCCGACGCCTCAGAACCGACCACTAGCGCAATCGGAGATCGCCAATCGACCTCGGTATAGAGGCTCTGTGCGACCGGGTCAGCTGAAACTAATCTCACTCCCCGCGCCCGGCACCAGGTGATAGCTTCTTCGAAAGACGGTCCAAACCAAATCGGAAGCCTGAATGCGGAACCCATCGCCCCTCGTAGGGATTTTGGCGAATATGGATCTGCCGTATTCGCGGTGACAATAACCGCAGTAGCGCCGGCCGCCTCAGCGCTTCGCAGGATCGCTCCGACGTTTACCGGATTGTTTACGCCATGCAGCAACGCTAACAACGGTTGCACACCGTCTTTAATCAATAAGTCACGGCCACTTGCAGGTCGCCGGGCCAATAGAATGATTCCTTGCGGCGTTTTGGTGTAGGAGATCGAGGCCAGCAGCTTCTCGTTTACCTGGTCGATGTGTGATAGTAAAGCTTCGACCTCCTCTAAAAACGCTGCGGCTCGAGGTTTATCGGCTATCTCGTTCGAAAAAATGACGGCTGTGATCTCCAGCCTTGAGCGTACTGCCTCTTCGCATAGTCGAAGACCTTCAACGAAAATAAATTCGTCTGACTTGCCGTCTCGCACAGAACGAGCAAGTCGAAGCAAGGAGTTGTCTCGACTGGTGATGGTGCGTCTCATTGTTTGGTTCAAGGGACGGAAGGAGAAGGCCCGCTATCCTAGATCAATTTCTGCCCAGATGGGCCAGTGATCTGAAACATTCAAGGGGCGCCCTACACCCCAACGCTTTACTTCCAATTCTCGGACGAAGATCCAGTCCGCATGCAGGCGGATACCAGCACCGCGCCAAGTAGGGGTTCCGGTGGGAATAGGAGTTGTGAACCCGCGAGATTCAAGCAGTAGTCGGGTCTCCTTACACTTGTACCTGGACAGGGTATTGAAGTCACCTAACATCACTACCGGATGAGATGACATGTCGGCTTCCTCCAGTACCATCTCCAGTTGTTCCATCTGACCATCCACTGCTGAATGCGGATCTATATGACAATTGACAATCCGAACCTCGCGATCAGCTTTGATGATCGTAGCCGCCAATGCGAGCCTTGGGCGCCAGGGGCACTCCTGCCATGGCAGATCGATTCGTTTAACCTGGTCCAGGGGTAGGTTACCAAGGAAGGCTACACCCGTATCCCCCTCGTCATGCAGAGCGATCTGTTCTTCAAAATCCAACCACCATTGTCGTGGTGCGGGCTTGCGGCCTCGAGGTATCCCTGCCGCGGCATGTACCCATGACATTCCCAGATGCTCAGCCAGGTCACGAGCGATGAGATGCCCCCCTGCTCGCATAGTTCGTTTATCTGCCTCCTGGAGTGCCACTACATCCAGGCGTGGGACGAGTGAGCCGCTTTTAAATACCTCAGCTGCGTTCAGCAGGTTTGCAGCCACAACCTCTGACCGATGCCCGGGAAGATTAAGACCGGCTTTGCGTAGTAGTCCGGTAGAGATAAGAAACTGGCCCACCGCGTAGCGGATGTTATAAGAGCCAACGATTAGCTTGGCATTGTCTTCAACCGCGGCCGATTGGCGTGACTCACCGCCTGACTCGATCCCGGAATCCTGAAGGAACTCGTTTGCAGCCGGCTCAAATCGGGTCATTCGCTAACATTGTTACGAAAATTATCGGGTTTAACAAAGCGAAGGGTGTCAACTTTCAGGCGCAGGTCTTCTTTCGTGTTCGTTCGTCTGTTCTAGTAAATCGTTTTCCCTTATCGGTCCCTTCGAGACCAATCCTGCACCCATGATCCACTAAAACACTCGCGCTTGCGCGAAAGACCTACAATGCCCCGGTCAGGATATCGCTCAAACGAGCAGCGAACACAGAGCGAGGGAGAACGTGAGTGTAACCCGCGTGCTTAGCCTGTTGCTGAACTTCAGTATTTACGTGTGAAAAGAAACCGAGAAGATCAGGTGGACTCGTGAGTTGGTTTTCCTGCAGGTCTTTGGCGACTTGAAGGGGATCGAAGCTAGATGCCTCAAGGTTGATGATGATGAGATCCGGATGTAGTTCGTCCGTGAGCTTCTTCAACGCCTGCCTGCTGCGAGCAAATGAAACGCCGATGCCGAGGGGTTCTGCAGTGGCCCGGATCTTGGACGCAAACAATAGATCATCGACTGCTGCGACAATTACTCTGCTCATCTAAACTACGGCCGCGGGCGCTATTACTTCGTGAATCGCTCGCACCTCGCTCACGAGCTGTTCGTATTGTCCCAGTGTCAGAGCTTGAGCCCCATCAGAAAGAGCATGCTCTGGCTGATCGTGCACTTCCACGATCAGTCCGTCCGCTCCAACTGCCACACCAGCTCTCGCGAGTGGCGTGACCATGAAGTTCTTCCCGGTCCCATGCGATGGGTCGACAATCACCGGCAAGTGAGACACTCTTCGCACCGCCGGAATAGCCGCCAGATCCAACGTGTTCCGTGTGTGCTGCGCGAACGTCCGTATCCCTCGCTCGCAGAGGATGATCTGGTAGTTACCCTCGGCCATAATATATTCCGCTGCCAGTAGCCATTCGTCTAATGTTGCGGATAACCCACGCTTTAAGAGGACCGGAAGGGAAGAACGGCCCGCGCGCCGCAGGAGCGTGAAGTTCTGCATGTTACGTGCGCCGATCTGAATTACGTCGCCATACTTCTCCACCAGGTCGACTCCCGGCTCATCCAGCGCTTCGGTTACAATCTTCAACCCATAAGTGTCACGGATCTCAGCGAGCAATTTAAGACCTTCTTCTCCCAGTCCCTGAAAAGCGTAGGGCGACGTCCGCGGTTTAAATGCTCCTCCGCGGAAAAACCGCGCGCCACTTCTGCGCACCGCTTCAGCGATTGCGAATGCCTGGGCCCGGCTTTCAATTGCGCACGGACCCGCAATAATCGCGAGTTCGTCTCCTCCGATTGTGGCATCACCAACACGGACTACAGTTTTATCAGGACGAAGGTCGAGTGTAATCAGTTTGTAAGGCTTGCTTACGCG
This sequence comes from Pyrinomonadaceae bacterium, assembly GCA_035283645.1. GTDB lineage: Bacteria > Acidobacteriota > Blastocatellia > Pyrinomonadales > Pyrinomonadaceae > PSRF01. Next base: position 39,562 of record DATETN010000056.1, on the reverse strand, counting down.
AATCGCTTCGGCGACCCCGGCCAGATTCTCGAAATGAGAGGGGTCGACTGCGCCTTGATTTCCGGTGATGCCGATTGCTGTTCGCGTGGCGCCGGGCATCACGTGGCCTTTAAGACCTAGTTCCTGGATGATTGCCACGACGCCAGATACTTCGGCTTCAGTAGCATCAGCCTTCATTACAATGAGCATAGTGTTCTTATACTCTCAGGGTTCAGTGAAGTACAAGCTGGCTGAGGCTCTGCCAACTCTACATTCGTTCGGGGACCGATATCCCCAGGCAGCCGAGCGCCTGTGTCAATCTCCTACGCGAGATCTCGGCGACCGCAATCAGCACAGCCTGCCTCAAGCGATCCTCTTCGGCGATAATCCGATGACGGTGATAAAAAAGATTGAAAGCCCGAGCCAGGTTAAAAGCGTATTTGGCAAGGTTCGCCGGTTCAGCTGACGCTGCGCATTGGGCAATCACCTCATCGAGGCGTTGCGCCAACATAATTAGCGACCAAATCTCATTGCCGGCTTCACCATCCAACACCTGGTTAACGTTTTTCTGCAAAGCGTCGTCGGCGTTAAGCAACAACTCAATTGCGACACTTGCAATCTGAGGTTCGATCTTTCTGAAGATCGAATTAGCGCGTACGGCGGCGTACTGGCAGTAGGGTCCGGTTTCTCCTTCGAAGGAAAGTGCTTCCTTGAAATCGAACGCGATTACTGAATTGCGTGTGAATTTCAGCAGAAAGTAACGCAGGGCGCCCACAGCGATCTCGTGTGCCGTCGCCTCCTGTTCCTCGAGCGTCAGGCCCGGGTGGCGCTCCTGGACTTCGTTCAAAGCGTCGGCTTCCAAGCGATCAATTAGATCATCTGCTTTGACCCCAAGTCCTTTGCGACCGCTCATCTCGATAAAGGGTCTGGTGCGGTCCTCGGCACTGAGCTCGATGCCCAATTCAGCACAGGCGGCGGGCGAAAGGGCCACCATCTCATAAGCCAGGTGGACGCTTGCCTTTTCACCGACCTCAGGGACTAGCGCGGCAACACCACGCTTTACGATCTCTTGTGGATAGGATTGTCGCGAGTCGATCACGTTATAAACCGTCTCGCCACCTCCAAAACCAGGTCGCGGTACCTCTGGGAGCGTCTCTGAATTTGGCTCCACTGTTGTTACCCAGGTTACGTGACCATCAGCGTGCGCTCGAAATGGTCGGTAGAAAAAATCCAGACCCAAATAGCCCAGCTTCCACAATTGATAAGCAATGTCTTTTCCGGTGTACGTTACAGTCCCGTTTGAGCGCACAATGATCTTGTCGGCTTCATGCTCATCGGTGCCCGTGTGCGACTCAAACGGCATCACCCAGCAGCCTTTGTTTTTGCCTTCCGTCTCGAACCGGATGACACCAGAGGCCTTCATTAATTCAAATGCCTTTTCCCAGAAGTGCAGGTGAAGAATCTCGGATTCCCGGGCGAGAAGGTCGTAGCGAATGCCGAGTCGCTCCATGGTGTCGAGAATGCATTCGACATTGCGAGTAGCGACATAGTCAGCCAGTACCGCAATATCGTTGTTGCCTTCTTCCAGCGCGTGCAAGACTTCGGTTCGCAACTTCAGACGGTCAGGCAGGGGATCACCGTTTGGTTCGCCGCCCCGATAGAAGAGACCGACCTGGGTGTATAAGTCCCAACAGTAATAATCGAAGGGCCGTTCGGGTGGGAGCGCTTGGTCGAGACTCATGATTCCATTCAGGTCAAGCTTTTCGATGTGCAGAAATCCAACTACCACATCTGCCACCTGCACCCCGGTGTTATCGATATAGTTCTGCACTTCAACACGGTTGCCGGCGGCAGTAAGGACTCGTACAAAGGTATCACCCAGCACAGCGTTGCGAACGTGTCCGATGTGCGCCGCCTTGTTGGGATTAATACTGGTATGCTCGACCATCTTCTTTACCTGGTTTGCAGGCGAGGCAACATTGGCCGGCTCTGAAAGGAACTGTGTCAACAGGGCTGAGCGGTCGAAAAACACATTCAAGTAACCAGCTCCAGCGACGTCGACACGGCTCACCTCAGCCGTATCTTCAAGCTTCTGTTTCAGTTGTTCAGCGATAGATCGAGGCGGCATCTTGACGCCCGTGCCCTGCTTAACAAGTTTGGCGAGTTCAAAGGCGACGGGAAAAGCGATGTCTCCGAGGTCGGGTCGTGGCGGCGTCTCGGCGTTGATCTGATCCAGTTCCACGCCGAACAGTTCCAGCGCGGCGGACGAAACCTGGGATTTAAGCCTCGTTTGAAGTTCGATTAAAGTCACTTGTTGCTCGTTAAGGTGATTTCAAAAGCGGAGAGTATAGCTTAGCGCTAGCATTACAGCGAACAATGTGGCCCTACCCGGGCAAATTGGGTCCGGCGCGCCAGGACGATCCGCGAAATGGAAGACGAAAAGGGGCCGCGGAAAAACAATCCACGAATTCACACGAAACGGCACGAAGAGAAAGAAAATATGGGCCGCAGATTAACGCGGATGAAAAGGATCCCGAAAGAGAGAACAGCTGAAGAGGATCCGGTAAGAGAGCTGCCACTCGGGTTTCTTCAAATCCTGTTCACCCGCGTTAATCCGCGGCCCCTCCTCCATTTCGAGGATCGCTTCAGTGCATTAGAGGCTGAACCCATTTTGATGATCGGCAAATCGGCAACTGGCAGTTGGAAATGAGTCAACCCGCTCTGTTACCATCAAGCCTTTGCCATGGATATAGTTGCGGGAGTGAGCATCTCAAGGGATCTGCGACAGCGTTTAGCTGAGGCGCGAAATGTCTTTGTCCTGACCGGCGCCGGAATCTCCGCAGAGTCAGGAGTGCCAACGTTTCGGGGCGGTGGTAGCTCTTTGGTCTGGAAAGGCATGCCGTTCGAAATCATCTCCTCCGCAGGCATGCTTGAGCGGAACCTACCCGAGGTCTGGGAGTGGTTCGACTATCGGCGAAACCTGTTACAGAGCGTAGAACCCAACGCCGGACATCTCGCAATCGCCTCGTGGCAGGATCGATTTCAAACCGTCAGTGTGGTGACGCAGAACATCGACGGACTGCACCAGAAAGCGGGTTCGCGCGAGGTGATCGAGTTGCACGGGAGCATTTGGCGCGCGCGCTGCACAACGTGTCGCGCGCGCTATCAGATTTGGCAGTATGAAGGGCGTGAGTGTGTGAGTTGCGGTGATCCGCTGAGACCTGACGTTGTACTCTTTGGAGAGATGCTACCAGCAGGCGCCTTTGAAATGGCAAGTGAGAAAGCAGTGGCCGCAGATGTCTGTTTCGTGGTCGGCACTTCTGCAATTGTTTATCCGGCGGCCGGTCTGCCTGAGATCGCACGAAGCTCTGGAGCTTTCCTCGTGGAGATCAATCCAGAGCGAACACCCTTATCCGATTACTGCGACGAGGTGTTGACTGGGAAGGCGGGCGAATTAATTCCGGCACTGTTATGAAGCTTCTTTACTTCGATTGTTTCGCCGGAGCGAGCGGCGACATGATACTCGGCGCCTCAGTTGCCGCTGGTGTTGATCCGCGACAATTAAAGGAGCAGCTTGGAGGGTTAGGCGTCGCTGGATATGAGATCTCTTTTGAGACAGTTGACCGGTCAGGCATCAGCTCGACCTACGCGCGAGTAAAAACTGAGGAAGCACACAGCCATCGACACTTAAAGCAAATAAGAAAGATTATCAGCGACTCTCGACTTTCGGCAGGAGTAAAAGAACTCTCGGACAGGATCTTCACTCGTCTGGCCGCCGCTGAAGCAAGGGTCCACAATCAACCAATCGAAAGCGTTCACTTTCACGAAGTGGGATCGCTCGATGCAATCATTGATGTTGTTGGAGCCGCAATCTGTTTCGAAATTCTGGGTGTGGAGAAGTTTGCTTCGTCACCCTTACATGTTGGCAGTGGGACGGTGAGGATGGAACATGGCACATTTCCTGTTCCGCCTCCAGCAGTCGTAGAGTTGCTTAATGGCATTCCTTCTTACGCTACAGAGATAAGGGGGGAGTTGGTCACTCCCACAGGCGCTGCAATCATAACTACTGTTTGCGAAGATTTCGGCCCGATGCCACTGCTGAAGTTGGTGAGCTCGGGATACGGAGCCGGTACGCGCACCTACGAGGGTTTTCCCAACGCGCTGCGGATATTGATAGGGGAGGTCGATTCTCCTTACGCTGAGATTGAGCAATTGTGGATCCTCGAAACCAACATCGACGACATGCCAGCTCAGCATTTAGGGCATGTGATGGATCGTGCATTCGAATTAGGCGCTCTCGACTGCTACTTCACGTCGGTACAGATGAAGAAGAACCGGCCCGGGGTATTACTGTCAGTTCTTTGTCGCGCGCACGAAAAAGAGGTGCTGTCGCGGATGATGTTTACCGAGACGACAACCCTGGGAATTCGGATGTACCAGGTATCGAGACATGCGCTCGAGCGTTCGGTAGTTCGAGTCGAGACTGCTTATGGACCGATAGATGTTAAAGTAGCCCACTTGAACGGCAACGTAGTAAACGAAATGCCGGAATTCGAGCAGTGCCGAAGCGCGGCACGCAGGGCAAAAGTACCGTTGAAAACCGTTGAAGCAGCCGTACGTGCGGCAATGAGGTCGCAATCCTAGGTTCACAATGGTTGCGTGAGATATGAAAGTCCCAGAGCTTCAAATAGAAAAGAGAAAAACCACTTCCGAGCAACGACCTGCGGATCTTGATCTCATTGCACGGGGCGTGAGAATGATTCTCGAGGGCATTGGCGAAGACCCTGACCGCCCCGGCCTGAAAGAGACGCCGCAAAGAGTAGCGGAAATGTATGCGGAACTGACCTCGGGTATGCGCGAGGATCCGCAACTCTATGTGGTGCCTTTGCCGGACGACAAGCACGACGAGATGGTCATTGTTAAAGACATCAGCATTGCTTCAATGTGCGAGCATCATCTTGCCCCGTTCGTCGGGAAGTGCCACATTGCCTACATTCCCCGTGACGGAAGGATTTTAGGAATCTCAAAACTCGCACGGCTTGCCGAGACTTTCTCAAGGCGGCTGCAACTGCAGGAGCGACTGACGACGGACATTGCAAATACTCTTTTCCAGGGGTTGAAGCCGATCGGTGTCATGGTCGTTATTGAAGCTGAGCACACGTGCATGACGCTTCGAGGAGTGCGCAAAGCAAGTGCTAAGACCGTGACTTCAGCCGTGCTGGGCGGATTTCGCAAAGACCCGCGGACGCGCGCCGAGGCCATGTCCCTCATCACGGGTAATGGGAAATAACGCCTGCCAATTTCGATAATGAGCACCTTCTATCTAACTACTCCAATTTACTACGCTAATAGTCTTCCGCACCTTGGTCATCTCTATACGATGATCGTGGGCGACACCATCGCACGCAGCAAACGTCAACAGGGAATCGATACTTTCTTCCTGACCGGTACAGACGAACACGGGATCAACATTGAACGCGCGGCAGAAAGTGCGGGTCGCACGCCTAAAGAGCAGGCCGATTACGTGGTCAGTTACTACAAAAAGATGACGGCGGAGTTCGGGGTGGATACTGCTCACGGCGGCTACGACATTTTCATGAGAACTACTGAGCCTTTCCACTACGAAGGGGTTAGCGAGTTCTGGCGTCGCGTAAAGAGATCAAAAACACCCAAAGGTAACGAGGCAATCTATAAAGGTCATTATGAAGGGTGGTTTTGCGCCGCGTGTGCTGCTTATAAGACTGAAGATGAATACTCCGAAGCGGCAGAATCCGGTACACCTCTTTGTTTGATCCATGAAACCCCACTTGACCGAGTTTCGGAAGACAGTTACTTCTTCAGGCTGAGTGACTACGCGGATGCGCTTCTGAGCCTTTATGAAGAGCGACCCCGATTCGTGTTTCCGGAAGCGCGACGCAATGAGGTCAAGAGTTTCGTCAGCGGTGGTTTGCAGGATCTTTCTATCAGCCGTTTGCGAAGGTCAGTGAGCTGGGGAGTTCCGGTACCCGACGACCCAGATCACACAATGTACGTTTGGTTCGACGCGCTTACTAACTACATCACGGCGATTGGGTTTGGCAATGAACAGCAGCAAAGAACCGTAGGTTTTGAAAAATTCTGGCCCGGATTGCACCTGGTTGGAAAAGACATTCTGCGGTTTCACGCTGTGTATTGGCCCGCTTTCCTCATGGCGGCCGGTGTTGAACTTCCCCGTTCGGTCGTGGCCCACGGAATGTGGGTAGATTCCGCCGGGCGCAAGATGTCGAAGACGATTGGCAACACGATTGAGTTAGATGTGCTTCATCGTCACTTCTCTAATGATGCTGTTCGTTACTTCTGTCTGCGTGAAATGGTGTTTGGTCAGGATGGGCGATTTGGTTATGAGACCCTCATCGATCGAACCAACAGTGATCTTGCCAGCGGGTTAGGAAACCTCTCGAGTCGTACCTTGACCATGATAGCGCGTTACTGCGATGCCCAGGTGCCTTCCGGAACCATTTCAGATGAAAAACTGCTTTTAGCAAAGCGCAGTGGTGTCGATACGGACGAAACTACAATAGCCGGTTTCGTCGAGCACGCACGAAATCAGTTTGTCGAGCAGGTAGAGGAATTCGCTTTTAGTCGCGCGTTAGAAGTGGCCTGGTCCGTTGTCGCTCGCGTCGACAAGATGATCACTGATGCCAAACCATGGGACCTCGCAAAGGATGAGAACCAGCGTCAGACATTGAACGCAGTGCTTTATAGAGCTGCTGAGACTCTGCGCTGGCTCTGTGTTCTGCTCTATCCCGTGATGCCCGAAGCGACACAAAGCATCCATTCACAGTTAGGTCTAGGCGATTCGCTCGGGCAGAGCAATCCGCTGCGCCTACAATGGGGCGGACTGGAACCAGGCACTCAGATTCGCGAAGTCAAGCCGGTATTTCCCCGGCTCGATAAAGCGAAGATACTTTCGGCGATTCGAGACGGAGGTGACGGGAGCGGCAGCCATGCCACCGAGGCCGACGCCGTACCCGCCACATCCCAGAGTTCAACAGCGCCGACGCCACCGATGCGGGGAGCCACAGAAGCTGATGCAATGCCCGGCGTAACCACCTTCATTGAGATTGATGATTTTGCGAAAGTCGATCTGCGTGTCGGTGAGGTGTTAACAGCTGAGCGACTACCAAAGTCCGATAAGCTGCTTTTGATGACGGTCGATCTTGGGGAGGAAAAGCCGCGTCAGATTCTCGCGGGCATTGCGCAGTATTACGAGCCCACGCAGATGGTCGGCCGCAAAGTGGTGATTGTGGCGAACCTTAAACCCCGCAAGCTACGCGGTCTCGAATCTCAAGGCATGGTCGTCGCTGCTTCTTACGGGGAAGAAGGTCGCCCGGTAATTGCTACCTTCACCGAAGATGTGCCAAACGGCGCACGTTTGAAATAATAGGGTTTCGGTTCACTCCTTTGTATATCGATTCCCACGCTCACATAGACGGTCCTGAGTATGAGGAGGATCGTGACGAGGTCATCGCGCGCGCTAGAGACGCTGGAGTACACCTGATTCTGAACGTCGGTACAGGCGATCCGCACAGTGGTTCTTTAGAGCGCGCTGTCGGGCTGGCGGAAACACACAAAGAGGTTTATGCAGCGGTGGGAACGCATCCTCACGATGCGCGGTTGTTCAACGACGCTGCGGAGGAGAGAATCCGCAACCTCATCCGAGAAAATGACAAGGTGTTGGCGTGGGGCGAGATTGGTCTGGATTACCACTATGACAACTCACCTCGGGACGTACAGCGAGACGTGTTTCGTCGTCAGCTAAGAGCCGCCCTGGACTGTGACGTTCCCGTTATCGTCCACACGCGAGAGGCAGATAGCGACACAATTCAGATTCTGCGAGAGCAATTTGGCCAGTCGAATCGCGGAGGCATCATGCATTGCTTTGGCGGAACGCTTGAGTTGGCTGAGGCAGCTATGAGCCTGGGATTTCTAATCTCATTTTCCGGCAACATTACGTTTAAGAAGGCCGATGATATTCGCTCTGTGGCCAGGCACGTACCACTCGAAAGCACCCTGATCGAAACCGATTGTCCATATCTGTCTCCAGTCCCTTTTCGAGGCAAACGTAACGAGCCAGCCAGAGTACTCGAGGTCGCGCGGGAGTTAGGAGCTGTTCACGGGATGGAAAGTAAAGAGATTGGGGCAATCACAACGGCGACTTTCCTGAAATTCTTTAATGTCAAAACTGAATGACCTTGGAGCCATCCGCAATAGGCGTAGGGAGAAATCAGCCTTCTGTCGGAAGCGCGGTTGACCCGCGGTATCTCGCTCATGAGCTGAGTTCTCGTAAGTGGATCGTTGGCACATAGGAATGTGCAATCCATCCCTGCGGATCCCTACCTCTAAGTAGAGGTGTGCGCCCGTCGCACCAAAGCTAGAACGTATCGAGCCCTGCCCGCGCTTGCTGAGAGGTGCGCTTGGTTTTCTGATGGCCGCAAAGGCGACAAAAGCGATCAAACTTTCCATCAGACAACTTCTCGCTATCGGCTGTAGGACACTTCTTATTCAGCCCCTTAACGAGTTTCCGCAAGACGAGGGGATTAGTAAGTCGGTTCGTAATTAGATGGACAAGCGCGGGGACTCCGCTGTCAGGCGTCCTTCTAGACCAGATTACTTACTCAATTCTCCTCACACGGCGGGTACAGCTATTGGCTCCTCATGAATCAGGAAAGCTCATTCTTCCATCTTGATTAAGACAGGCTTTGAATCTCTTGTCGCTCGGACAAAACCCAAAGGCGCGATTGTCCTAAAGAGAGCACCCGCAGGCTCAAGTTGAACCTGCGGGTGCTGCGGGCAGTGCCATGACTAAGAGACGCTACGGGGCCCTGAGGAGGAATACGTCGTATGCCCAGCGTCCGACGCTGGAGCTCCTCGCACCAAGTACCTTCGCCCTGTAACGGAAGGTGTTACCATATTGATCTGTCCGTCTGGACTCTTTGTATTCCAAGGAAATCGACTTCACGTCGAAGTCAGGAAGGGTGTGTAGCTCCCAGAATTCGGAAATGCCGTTGTGGTTAGTGTCTTTCCAGAGCCGCAGCGATTGGAAGATGGCGTCATGACTGTCAAGTACTGCGTCGCCATTTCCACCTTCCTCGGACTGGTCGTAGACGGCCAGAGCGAGGAAGCCGTTGGGACGATCCGACGCCGGCTGCGGCGTTAAGTTGCCGAACAACTCCCGTCCGCTCTCGACCATGCCATTACCGTTGCGATCGAGAGTCAGCCAGGAATCGTCGGCGCTGGAGGTGGTCCAACTGAGAGGAATAGCCTGGCCGTTGCCGAAGAAGTCGAAGTTCACGCCGCCGGGACCGTCAGTGAGATCAAAGCCATTGCCGTCTGTATCGATGATGATCGGTGAGTAGCACTGCCAGCCGGTACAAAGCCAGGTGCCCCCAGGGCAGGGAGCCCCTCCCGGCGGGGCCGTCATGCAGACAAAGTTGTGACCACTGGCTCCGTTCGGCCGACTCAATCCCGAACTAGCCGACGTGCCGGGTTGGCCGTTGGTGGCGACCGCTCCGCTTCCTCCGGCGTTGCCATTGCCGCAACCGAAGGTACCGGTGACGCCGGAACCGCCGCCTCCCGGGTTGCCAGCCGCACCGCCGGAGCCCGCCCCCAGGCTGATGCCACCCTGACCGCCTGTGCCGCCCCCATTCAGAAAGATAAGAGTCGGTGACGAGCCGTAGGGAATGGTCACGTGGACGTCGCCGCCCGCCCCGTTAAAGCCGCCGTCGCCGCCGTTAGCCGCATTGCCGCCGTGGCCGCCGAAGCCGGCAGACCCCCCGGTGCCGCCACTCCCTGCCCCGCCTTGATTGCACGGGCAGTCTTTGCCGTTACCGCCCCGACCGCCTGTCCCGCCCGGAGCACCAAGTGCTCCAACGCTTCCCCTACCTCCCGGACCCCCGTTTCCACCACGAGCCTCGAAGGTGTAAGTGCCCGTCGCGCCGGTCGTAAAGTAGATTGTTCCCCCCGGTCCTCCATTTCCTCCCGCTAGTCCTGTGTTGCCGTCGCCCCCGTTGCCCCCATCGCCGCCCGGCTGGCCGGTACCGCCGTTAACAGTGCCGGTGGTGCCGCACACACCCTCAGATCCAATCGACCCTTGCAGCGGGTCGGCCTGTAGGGCGACAGTTGCATCTGGTCCGTCGTTTCCTGCTGAGCCTGCACTGCCGTTTGCAGGGGTTTGAGGAAGACTGTGTGCGCGATACCCGGCCCTGACGAGCTGAACCCCACCCCGTTTGCGCGCAGCGGCCTGCTGCTCAAGCCACTCTTTATGGCCGAAACCGCTGACATCTATGGTGATGCTCAAGTCTTCGTTCGACTGCGGCACAACTGGTTCGGTGAACCTGGCGTTGGCGAATCGCAGATTGCGTTTTCTCGTCAAGCTCTCCTGGCTGAGGGTGGATATTGCTTCAGGCTCGATAATGAAGACATAGATGTTATGCGGGCCCTTAATCAATATGTTTCGGCCCTCGAAGACCAACCGCCTCGTCAAAATGATAGTGTCCCCGGTCAGTTCAATCTTCTCGGGCAGGTAGAGGATGTCAGCGAGCTGTGCGCCATTCAGTTTGTTGGACATCCGTCGCAGCTGTGACATCTGCGCCATCTGGCCGAGGAAAGGTTTGACCCTCTCCCGCCAATCGTCTTCAAGCAGAATGTCAGGGTCGAAGGGCACACCTTTGCGGATCAATAGCTCGTGTCCCGACCTGAAGTCGGCACGTTTCCGCTCGTAATTATCCTGTAAAGGATCTTGGGCCTCTATTTGTTCCAGCGTCGTTTGTTCCGGCGTCTTTTCCGCTTGCTGCGCGGCAGTTCGGTCCGGAGCGATCACGAGATCGGCGGTCACCGGCCAAATCAGTAAGAGGGCGACACCGAGACCAAGGCCTAGCTTTTTCATGAGTTCCTCCGGTGTGGTTTTAGAGCAAAGGGCATCCGATGATTGAGTGCAGGGCTTACTTTACGGACGTGGCTGGTAGGTCTGCCGTTAGCGGTTGCGGAGAAGCTTGGGCGTTTGAGTAAACGCGAAGGTATTGCCATGTATCCAGCCTTCGTCAGTCTCGCCACTTCGTACTCGATACCATGGCCCAACTGGAGTCCACTAATAATTACGACCTGATCGCCTTTGGCAACCGTTGCTACGGCTTTCGCCTGTCGAGTCGGCTTGGATCGTAGATTAGCTTTGGGCGATGTAACGACTGCCAGACGTACAGTTGCCGTGTTCTTTTGAAGAGGTGCGGCAGTAGGAAGAGCTGGGACGGCTTGACCTTTGTTGGTCGAACAAGCAGCGAGCAGATAGATAGCAATCAGTAAGAGGAGTGGAGTGATACGCAACATGAGTCAATCCTCCTGGAGGTTAGAGGAGCACGAGGAAACGACAGCGGGCGCAGCTTATACCGCGAGGTAGTTGCTGTCAATTAGACCATGCCCCGCTATGTAATCAAGATTATTTCATTGACAAACGATGTGGCCCAAATTGGATGAAGCGTTTGGCGAAGTAATCAACTGAGCGCAGGGAACCCGTCAAGTCCGCTTTCGCTGTAAACCCATATTTCCTCCAACGCGCTCACAATTCTCAGATCACTCAAATAGAAACAGGAGCGGAGCGATTGTGAGGAAAGCGAGTGCTGGAAGGTCTAGACAAGTTGCAGACAGACAGCGCGCTTCTCAACGTGTCTCTACGCAGAAGTCACATGGCATTAACCTATTCTCGAACCTATCCTTATGAGTCCTAGTGTCCTGTCTCTAAAGTTCTTGTAACAAATAGTCGTCTGGTTACGTGCGGGAGCAAGCAAACGGTCGGCAACTGGTGCAGCCGCTTTTCGAGTGGCTTTTTACGTGAGGCAATAAGTAAGTAAGTAAGTAAGTAAGGACGAACCTAAACCACGGCCTTAAGTTGGATTTCGATGGCAGGAGGCGGCGGAACAGCGCCTTTCACCAGTTGCGTTCAGCAATGGGTGAAATACTCAAAGACCGGCGAGTACCTGGCCAAAGATTGGAATGCTTTTAAGTACTCTCAAGCAAGCGATAAGTTTCACATGCTCACAATTTGATGCTATTCTCACCCGGAATTTCAAACGCATTCACAAGCTTCGACTGCAATGGCCCAGCAGAACTCTTTTGACATCGTGTCGCAGGTAAATATGGCGGAAGTCAATAACGCCATCCATCAAACAGTCAAAGAGGTGCGCCAGCGATTCGATTTTAAGGGCAGTTCAGCGAACGTGGCGCTTGAAAAAGATGAGCTAGTGCTCACGGCCGAGGATGAAACAAAGCTGCGAAACATGAATGACATCCTGCAGCAGAAGCTCGTCCGACGTAGTGTGCCGCTAAAGGCCCTTAACTATGGAACGGCTTCACCCGCCGCAGGGGGTACGGTTAGACAGAACGTGAAGATCCAGCAGGGAATTCCCCAGGACAAAGCGAAAGAGATCGTCAAATTCATCAAAGATTCCAAAGCAAAGGTGCAAGCGTCGATTCAGGGAGACGTAGTGCGAGTCTCTGGTCGTGATCGCGATACGCTGCAGCAAGTAATAGCGCAGTTGAAGGGCCAGGACTTTGGCATCAACATGGAATTCACCAATTACCGATCGAACTGAGACCGTAGCCAATAGAGATGTCAAACTTACTCGCCGTTGAAGAGGCACGTCTTTCCGCCCGCCGCATTTTCGCCCTCATCGCCGGCGAACTGCAGGAAGTGGAGGCTGAATTTGAACGGCAGGCCCGATCGAATGTTCAGGTGATCTCGTACATTGGAGACTATCTCCTTCGGTCAGGCGGCAAACGTGTCCGGCCAGCACTTACGATCCTTTCGAATTATTCTGTCGGCGGTGAAGGTGGGCGTTACAACTCAATTCGTATGGCCACCGTCATGGAGTTTTTGCACACGGCGACGCTGGTCCACGACGACATCATCGACGAGTCAGAGATCCGGCGGAACCGCCCAACAATCAACGCACTCTATGATAATCAGACCGCCGTGCTAATGGGCGATTGGTTGTACATGTCGGCCTTTGAAACCAGCCTTGCAGAGCGATCTTTACCCATCCTCGATATCCTCACTCGAGTCACGCGCAAGATGACGGAAGGTGAGTTGTTGCAATTGACCGTGCTGCGTCGTGCTGACATATCAGAAGACGTTTATCTTGACGTGTTACAGCGAAAGACCGCACATCTATTCAGTGCCTGTTGTGAAGTGGGCGCAATTCTGGGTCGTGCGACAGCTGACCAGCAGGAGAAGTTGCGAGATTATGGTTTGAACCTGGGAACTGCCTTTCAATTGATTGATGACTTGTTAGACTTCACCGCGAGTAATGATTCGCTCGGAAAAGCCGCCGGTGTCGATCTGCTTGGCGGTAAAGTTACCTTGCCGCTGATCTACCTAATGGAAAAGGATCGTAACGCTCATAATATGGTTGAGACGGTAATAAGCGAGGCGGCTTATGAGACTGTCAATCGCGAAGACCTCCTTGAAGCCGTCAATAAAAGCGGCAGTTTTGAGCGTGCGCGGGAGCGAGCGAATCAGTTTGCCGCCGCGGCCCGTTGTGCGCTCGATGAGCTTCCTGATTCGGAATACTTGGAAGCGCTTCGGGCAATTCCAGCCTATGTCCTCGATCGCGATCACTGAAGATCCGCGAGATTTAGTTCAATCAAACTATTGTCTAAACAGGGGTTTACCTTTAAGATTCGCCTGATGGAACGGCCCAACGAGAATTTGCTTTCGAGACTTGAGCAGAGCCTGCGCCAATCGCGCGCGGCCCGCATGCATCTTGCGGCCCGTCTCCGGGAATTGGAAGCAGAGGCTGATGCTGTGCGCGCGGAACTTGCCGAGATGGATACGTTGGCAAGTCAAACCGAGGCAGCGATCTACCGGCTGCTCTCTTCTGTGCTTGCCTCCAGCAATTTGTCAGCTAACTTGCCGTCCGACGCGGAGCTTGAAGCGGCGATGAGACACTCAGGCCCACAATCTCGTGGCTCCTCATCAACTGCTTTTGAGGCCCGACGGCAACCAATCCCCGCTATTCGCGCAAATGTTGAAGCGATGAGCGATCGCTTCATGGACCGTACTATCCCGCAAGCAGTGACGCTGCTGCTGAGAGAGGAAGGTGGTCCACTCCACGTTAACGAGATTTACAATCGCCTACTCGAGGGCGGCTTCAGATTTACTGGGCAGAACCCCACCATCAGCATTGCAGTTTCGCTCAATCGAAATACTCGCTTTCGCAAAGTCGCTCCCGGGACATTCGACCTGATGATGCGCGACGCCTCCAAGGCTTCCTGATTTCCGGAAATACTGCCTATTGTTCTTTGCGAGAAGCCACCGCGCTAATAGAATGAACCAATGCGCGCGATGATACTTTCTGCCGGCTACGGCACACGGCTGTGGCCGCTCACGGAAGACCGCACTAAGCCAGCCATCCCAATTCTTGGTAAACCGCTCGTCGGTTACGTCGCATCCTACCTCGCGAAATTCGGACTTACTGAAGTCATCGTAAATCTTCATCATAGACCGGACTCTGTTCGTAGGGCTCTGGGTGATGGACGGGAATTTGGCGTGCACCTGGAGTACATTGAAGAACCCGTTATCCTGGGAACCAGTGGTGCGCTCGACAACGCTCGGACGCTACTGCAAGACGACACGTTTGTCGTCGTTAATGGAAAAATTATTACCGACATCGACCTGGCAAGAGCAATTGAAACGCACCGGCGCACCCGGGCAATCGCAACACTAGTTCTGATCGCAAATGAAAAGTATGAGCGATTTACTGTTGTGGAGACCGACCACGGGCTGGTTAAACGGTTCGCCGGGATGCCTCCCTTGAAAGGGACCTCGAATACACCCGCTCCTCTGATGTTTACAGGCATTCAGATATTGGAACCAAGAATCTTTGAGTACATTCCCCGTGGGACCTTTTCGCACTCAACCACGGATGTGTACCCTCAAGCGATCGCCGCTGGTGAGATCATTGCCGCCCACGTCGCGGAAGGGAAGTGGTACGAGATCTCTACTATTCGGCGCTATCTGGAGATCAGTCTCGAAATGCTGAGCGAGCGAGATGAGAAGGTGTTTCAGGGAGCCTCCTCACAAATTGATGCTGGAGCGCGCGTCAGTGAAGCAATTCTTTGGGACAACGTTTTGGTTGAATCAGGTGCAGAGGTATCGCGAGCAATACTAGCTGACGACGTGAAGATTCCAAGCGGAGAGGTCATAACCAACGCGGCTGTAGTTCGCGCGGCACTGATCGAGGGAGTAACTCCACCTCCCAAAGCATTACGAGGCCAGGTTCGAGGTAACAACTTTGTCGTGCCTCTAACAGAGTGATACAATCTGCCGACTTTTCTGAATCAAAATGCGCCAACTGCGGTCTGTGGGCGCCGTTTGAATAGGAAACACCTCTTCTGTCGGCCAAATGAGTTCAGCCAAACAGGTGATGTCGACTACGGCGCAAGACTCTGCTTCTGAGCGGCTCATGTCGTTTCTGGAGCAACAGGGCATCACTACACCACTAATGGTTCCCCTAACTCCGGACGCCTCAACACGAAGTTATTTTCGAGTGCCCTGGAAGTCGGGAAGTGCAGTGGCAGCTGTCTATCCAGAATCGTTCGATCCTGAGTTTCACCCATACCTTGACGTGACCCGGCTCTTCCTCGCGAGTGATATACCTGTTCCCGAAATTTATGCGGTGGATGGATCATCGGGAATCATCATTCAGGAGGACCTCGGCGACAAGCAACTGTATCGCATCTATGAAACCGCCTCAGACGACGAGTGCGAGGAGTTTAAAGAACAAGCGATACGTCTGATAGCAAGGATTCAGCACGCTACGGAAAGGGCCCGGGAGATCGGTTCTATAGCCAGCCGGCTGGCGTTTGATGAGGCAAAGCTCTCTTGGGAGCTCGACTTCTTTGTTGAACACTACTTCGGTAGTCTCCGAGGTGAAACTCTGCGACACGCGGAACTCGCCGAACTGAAGGCGGAACTGAATGACATCGCTGCGGAATTGGCAGCCGTCCCTCGAGTATTGTGTCACCGGGACTTTCACGCTGCGAACCTAATGGTTGACAGCAAGAACGGCCTGCGTGTTGTAGATCATCAGGATGCGCGCATGGGACCAGCCAGCTATGACCTGGTGTCATTCCTGTTGGATCGCCAGCCGATTCCGCCATCTCTCGCTGAGTTAAGAGCGTACCGGCTGTTATTAATCGAAGAGCGTCGCCTCGCGGGTTTGCCGGCACTGGATCCAGATGAGTTTGCGAGTGAGTTTAGATTGGTGACAATTCAGCGCGGGTTGAAAGCGACGGGCACGTTCTCCTACCAAACGGCCATAGCAGGTCGAGGCGCATTCTACGAACAGTTTATTGAGCCGACGCTCTTAATCGTGAGCCAGGCAGTCGATTGGCTCGAGAGATTTCCGATGCTACGCCGCATGATCCGCGAACGAATCAAGGTAAATTGAATGTTTGGAGTTCCTATCTTTGAATGTCTACTGAACAGAAATCCCTGCAGACCACCGACTCTCCACAAACCTACATCAACCAGTTATCCAGATACGTTGGTCAGGAAGTAACGCTCAAAGGCTGGCTCTATAATTTACGTTCAAGCGGCAAAATCGTTTTCCCCCAGCTTCGTGACGGTACGGGCGTGGTGCAGTGTGTAGCGCTTAAGAGCTCCGTCTCGCCGGAGGTGTGGGAAGCGCTTAAGTCATTAGGCCAGGAGTCTGCTTTGACAATTCGGGGCACGGTGCGAGCAGACGAGCGTGCACCGGGTGGTTACGAAATAGACGTTCTTCACGCCACAGTTCATCAGAACGTTCACGACTATCCCATCAGTCCAAAAGAACACGGAACAGAGTTCCTGATGGACCACCGTCATTTGTGGCTACGTTCACGTCGCCAGCACGCGGTGCTTAAGGTGAGACATACAGTGGTGCAAGCGGTTCGTAATTTCCTCGATAGTGATGGATTTACACTCTGTGATGCTCCCATCTTCACCCCAGCGGCATGCGAAGGGACCACGACACTATTTGAGGTCGATTATTTTGAAGGTGAAAAAGCGTATCTAACGCAATCAGGTCAGCTTTACAACGAAGCAACTGCGGCCGCGTTTGGTAAAGTTTACTGTTTTGGGCCGACATTCCGTGCTGAAAAATCCAAGACTCGTCGCCACCTAACAGAGTTTTGGATGGTTGAACCGGAGATGGCTTATGCGACATTGGATAACGCGATGGAGCTGGCCGAGCGAATGCTGGCCTACATCGCAGAGCGAGTGCTGACCGATCGAGGCGAGGAGTTAAAGGTGCTCGAACGAGACACTTCAAGACTCGAGGCGATTAAAGCGCCGTTTCCTCGCCTTCACTATGATGAAGCAGTGAGACTGTTGCAGGATGGACATGCGGCAGGGAACCTTGAAAACAGGTTTGAGTGGGGCGGCGACTTTGGCGCTCCAGATGAGACCTACATCTCCAGCCAATACGACAGACCAGTGATGGTCCATCACTATCCCGCCGCCGTTAAGGCGTTTTACATGGCTCGTGACCCCGAGCGAGCGGAACTGGCTCTCGGTGTTGACGTATTGGCGCCGGAAGGGTACGGCGAAGTAATTGGGGGTGGTGAACGCGCCACTTCGTTGGAGTTCTTAAAAGAGCAGATTGCGTTGCATGAATTACCGCAAGAAGCATTCGAATGGTATTTGGATCTCAGGCGCTACGGGAGCGTTCCTCATGCCGGCTTTGGCATGGGCATTGAGCGCTGCACCGCCTGGATGTGCGGCATCGAGCACATTCGTGAGACGATTCCGTTCCCGAGGATGCTATACCGAATTCGACCGTAGGAACTGAGAATGATGGCTGCAAACAAGTTAGCTGAACGCCTCCGCACCGAGTTTAACGACTGGGCCCGTGCCGGACGTGGCGAAAGCATGGAACGAGGGCATCGCCCGGTTGGCGAGCAGGCGATAGAACTGATGGGAATCAAGTCAGACTCACGCGTGCT
This sequence comes from Pyrinomonadaceae bacterium, assembly GCA_035283645.1. Classification (GTDB taxonomy): domain Bacteria; phylum Acidobacteriota; class Blastocatellia; order Pyrinomonadales; family Pyrinomonadaceae; genus PSRF01. Next base: position 21,565 of record DATETN010000056.1, on the reverse strand, counting down.
CGATGTAGGTTGTGGTTCGGGTTGGGCCACCCGGCTGCTGGCCCAAACAGCGAAAAACGGCAAAGTTGTTGGGATCGACATCTCTGACGAGATGATCCGAGTTGCGCGCGAAAGTTCTAGCGGACTCTCTAACGTAGTGTTTGAGGTCGCCAGTGCTGAGCGGCTTCCTTATCCGGATCACCAGTTCACACACGCGTTTTCCATGGAGTCTCTCTATTACTATGCTGATATGTTAGGCGCGTTGCGCGAGATAGCCCGCGTGCTCGATCACGGCGGACTCTTTCTTACTGTGGTTGACCTGTACAAGGAGAACCGGCCAACCCTGCAGTGGGTTGAACAGCTTAACTTGCCGGTGCAGGTGTTGTCCGTATCAGAGTATAGAGCGCTATTCGAAAGAGCGGGATTCTCGAACGTAACCGATCGGCGTTTATTCGATCCGACACCGGTCCCTGAAGATTACACTGGCGGATCTTTCAAAACCCGCGAGGATCTAGTGGAATACAAAGTCACTGGTTCACTTATGCTCTCTGGTGAGGTTTCATCTTAGATGAGCGACTCTCATGAGCAAATCGTAACGATTTTTGGAGGGTCGAAGTGTGGGGAAGGCGACACGGAGTATTCACAGGCGTACCGGGTCGGTCAGTTACTGGCAGAGGCTGGGTTCACAATCTGCACCGGCGGGTACCTGGGTGTGATGGAAGCTGCAAGTCGGGGAGCTCACGAAAGTGGCGGCCGCGTTCTCGGCATCATCATGAACCAGTTCAAAGCCGAGCCTAACCGTTATCTGACCGATAAAGTGGCAACCGCACACTTTTACGAACGTCTCCAGCAGCTGATCACACGTTCGATTGGCTTCATAGCAATTCGCGGAGGTATGGGAACGGTTACAGAACTGTCGTTGGTGTGGAATAAAATTCAGACGCGAGTAATTAATCCGCGCCCGCTGGTTCTGCTTGGTGAGTGCTGGCCCGGTGTCGTTGAAGCGTGGCAGCGGTGTCTTGCTGTATCCGATGCGGATGTGGCAGCACTCGACTTTGCCACGACCCCCGAAGAAGCAGTGAGATTAATTAGAGAGAAATCCCAAGGAGTCATTTTATGAACTGTCCAAAGTGTGGGGCGCAGTTGTTTCACGGGGCCGAGTTCTGTGGAGCGTGCGGCTATCGTCTCCCGGTGGCCGGAACCGCGGCCTCAAGCCACGGAATTCACATCGATCCAGACTCGAAAGGACAGGGACGAGGTTACAGCTATGAAGTACTTCATCAGCCTTCTTTTTCGTTGGCTGTTGTAAAGCTGCAGGCGGAACAGTCAATCCAAGCTGAAGCGGGTGCGATGGTTTCGATGTCCGCTAATGTCGACCTCCAGTCGCAGATGAAGGGAGGGCTCTTTGGGGCCATTAAGCGCGCCGCTGGCGGTGAGTCGGCCTTTGTCTCGACCTTTACAGCCCGTGGGGGACCAGGAGAGGTGACCTTTGCTCCCGGAACTCCTGGCGATATCGCAGCGATTGAATTAACTAACCAGTCGTTCTTCGTACAATCGAGTTCTTACCTTGCAGGCGACGCGAGTCTGACAGTAGATACGAAGTGGGGCGGCGCAAAATCGTTTTTTGGTGGCGAAGGACTGTTCGTTCTGTTGGTGCAGGGACAGGGACTATTACTAGTGTCTTCTTTTGGCGCAATCCACCGCAAGCAACTTCAACCCGGCGAGCGCTATGTGGTAGACACCGGGCACCTCGTGGCTTGGGAAGGAACAACCCAGTACACCTTGCGCAAAGCGGCGTCCGGATTCTTTCGTAGCATGATGAGTGGCGAAGGCATCGTGGCCGAATTTAGTGGGCCGGGTGAACTCCTGATCCAGACTCGCAACCTCGCTGCCCTTGCCGGATTGCTTCGGCCCTTCTTTCCTTCGCAAGGAGGCAGCAGTGGCGGGTTTAACCTAAACCTCGGTGGCTGACACTAATGACGGACTCACTGACTGCCGAATTTACGCTTGCAGAAAAAGCCACGGAGGTAAATCCGCCGCGGCCAGTAAGCATTCTGGGAGTTCCTCTCGGTTTCGGCGCGAGCATGGCAGGTGTCGATATTGGTCCAGCGGCACTGCGCGTCGCAAGACTCAACCAGAGAATCTCGCAGCTAGGTTATGAAGTCCGAGACCTCGGCGATCTCCGGATAGAGCGGCCAAAGGTAGTGGCCGACCCCAAGGACAAACTGAAATACCTGGCAGAGATTCGCTCTGCGTGTGAAGACTTGGCAATAGAAGTGCAGAGAATTCTTGAAGCCGACCAACTGCCCTTAATTCTCGGCGGTGATCACTCAATTGCTATTGGATCGATTGCCGGCGCCGCAGCCTATTGTCGTAAACGCGGGCAGTCACTCGGTCTGATCTGGTTTGACGCACACGCAGACATGAACACGCCCGAGACGACCCCCTCGGGAAATATTCATGGCATGCCCCTCTCAGCGTTACTTGGGTATGGACCACGAGAGCTAACAGATGTAGCTGGTTTCTCGCCGAAGCTGGATGCCAGGTGCTGCGCCCACGTTGGCGCGCGCGACGTCGATCGTGGCGAGCGAGAGTTGATTCGAAAGCTGGGTATCCGGTTCTTTACGATGCGGGAAATCGACGAGCGGGGGATGACTGCCTGCATGGATGAGGCAATCGCAATTGCCAGTCGCGCTACTGCAGGATATGCCGTGACATTCGATGTCGACGTACTGGATCCTAGAGATGCTCCAGGGTCTGGGACACTGGTTCGCGGCGGTCTGACCTATCGGGAGGCGCATCTGGGGATGGAGAAGATCGCTGAAGCGGGTGGGATGCTTTCGCTTGAGGTTGTCGAAATCAATACTGCCCTTGATGTGAACAACAAGACAGCCGAGTTGGGAGTCGAGTTGATTCTCTCCGCGCTGGGCAAAACCATACTTTAGTTCGGGGGCAGGAACTTGGGCAAAAAGCTCCGCGTGGGCGTGATTTTTGGGGGCCGTTCTGGTGAACACGAGGTATCGATTCGTTCGGCCCAGGCTGTTATTCAGGGACTCGATTCTGACAAGTTCGAGGTCGTTCCTATCGGAATCACCAAAGAAGGGAAGTGGCTTCCTCCCGATCGCTCGCTGAACTTGCTGCCCTCGGGCACAGATCGGTTCCTTTCAAAGAAAACAACCAGTAGGAGTTCTGGTGAAGTTGCGCTATTGGGCGACCCTTCACATAAGGGGTTGATCTCGCTTGACCGCAGCTCATCGGATAGACCTGCAGAGAGACTAGACGTCGTTTTTCCGGTTTTGCATGGTCCGCTTGGTGAGGATGGTACGCTGCAAGGCCTCCTTGAGATGGCTGATGTCCCCTACGTGGGTTGTGGAGTCGTGGCATCGTCCTGCGGCATGGACAAAGTTATTATGAAATCGTTGTTTCATGAGGCAGGACTTCCGATATGCCGCCACTTGTGGTTTCTCCGATCTGAGTGGCAGAGCGAGCCAGCAGCCCTTCGACGTAAAGTAAAACATCAACTGGGATTTCCTTGCTTTGTAAAGCCAGCAAACCTGGGCTCTTCCGTGGGGGTATCTAAAGCTATAGATGAGGTTTCTCTTAACGAGGCTGTAGCACTCGCAGCCCAGTATGATCGAAAGATCATCGTTGAAGAGGCTTTAGATGCACGTGAGATTGAGTGCGCAGTCATCGGCAACGATGAACCACGAGCGAGCTTGCCCGGTGAGTATGTTGTTTATCAGGAGTCGGCGCGTTTTCTTGACTACATTGAGAAATACGCCAGTACCGGAAACGTGGAATTTGTGGTGCCAGCCCCAATCTCCAAATCCATGACGGCAAGAATCCAGAAGCTTGCAATTAAAGTGTTCAAGTCCGTCGATGGATCCGGGTTAGCCAGAGTTGATTTCTTCCTGCGGCGAGACACAAACGAGCTGTTGGTGAATGAGTTGAACACCCTGCCGGGCTTAACGGAAGTATCAGGTTATCCGAAGATGTGGGCCGCCTCGGGTATGGCGTTTGACCATGTTCTAGAAACCTTGATCGAGTTGGCTTTTGAGAGGCATCGCGATAAGGCCCAGAATAAGACAAGCAAGTAAACCGGTTGGTCTATTTAGCTTTCTCAGCACGATATCCCTTACGCGAGCGCCCCACCAATTCGCTTCGAGACAACTGAACCTGGAGCGTGCGCCATTTGCCGTCCTTGTTCCTGTTCAACGGTCGAAAAGTTATTGTGTACTGATGCCCTAACTCGTCAGCAATTTCAGAAAAGGCCTCGCGAAGTCCTGGCCCACCCGGCGTAGCGACAAACCTCCCACCTGTTTTCTCAGCAAAATTCCTGAGCACCATTGCTGTCTGCGGATTGCGTGACCTGCCACCGTCGATGGCGCTCATATCAACAGCGTAAATCGTTGCGCCGATCGCCAGGGCGCTATCAAGGGCCTTACCCGAGCTTGCTTTGCTATATGTGTCCATTCCATCCGAAAGAATCACTATAGCCTTTCGCAATTCCGGTCTCTCCGCCAGTGCCCGCGCAGCCTCAACGACGGCATCGTTCAGTGTCGTCATACCTCTGGCACGAATGCCAAACGCCATCGGCGCCAGATCCCGTCCAGTGGAGAAATCCTGGACGGGCTCAACTTTGTAGTCGAATTTGTAGACTGCTGCTACGTCCTCTTCCCTCAATCCGTCAAGGAAACGAATTGCAGCGGAACGGGCCAGTGTCAGCCTACTTTCCATGCTTCCCGAAGTGTCTAGCAGAACAACAGATGCAAAAGGCGCCTCGTGCACTGAGAAGCTCGTTACCAGGGTGGGTAGCACCTCCTTGCCGTCCTCGAACACTCTGAAGTCCTTCAGTTGGAGACCAGGAACATACTTGCCGCCGTTGTCTGTGACCGTCACATTCAGCACTACCAAGTCGGAGTCAATCCGAAGCACGTCATCATCCTGGGCCCTTACGCAGACGGCACCGAGAAGCTGAGATAGGAATAGCGCCGCGAGCAGCCCAAGGCGCCAAACCGGTCTTGAGCTAAAGTTACGCGAATGGATCATCGTGAGAACTGGCGGGCAAAATCGATTAGTTGAAGTAAAACATTAGCCTCATCAATTACAGCCGTTGAGACCACTTGTCTCGGTGTGCTCTGCACCAGCTTGGAAAGTGATTTTGAGGACTCGGCTATTCTACAGATTGCGGCCTCCAGCGTGTCAGGCATATTCTCAATTGGTTTCTCTGAATCCGACCCACCGGCCTTATTCCGCAACTGCTTTGCGAGTTTGTGTAAGCGTTGAAGATGCTTGTTATCGTCGCGATCAATTGACTTCTTGACGATAAACGATGACTGCAGTTTCGCCCCTAGTTCTGAAACTTCTCGAGCTTTTTCAAGATTATTCTTGTGCTCAGACTCAGCGTACTTGATAGCCCGCTTCGCTTTCATCTCCTCTTCAATTGACCCTGGAGCATGTTGCTCATCCGGCGATGACTTATCGGCCCTTACAGCCTCGACAGGTGTCGTAGGGCGCGGAGCGGCCTGACTCCTGACGGAGGCAGGGACGACAATAGTCGCGGCGACTAATAGGGTGATGCGAAACGTATCCAGTCTCAGATTTCTCAACTCAGCTTTGCCAAACCAGAAGTAAGTACCAAATCCTAACCGATCCCAGATGCGTGCTCAACCGGCGAAGTGAACACTGTCCATCCTGATCGAGAAGAGATTGGGACGATTGCGCTTGAAGATTGGTTGCACAAGAAGAGCGAGCAAATCCTTACGTAGGATCTCAACTCTTGTCGCCATGCCGACGTCTTAGAACCAACTTGAGATGAGAGTGGTTGGCCAGGTCTGTTCCCTAGAAACCGCTTGAAGTATCAGGGCACACGTCCTGGATTGTCAGGAGTGTTTAAAAACTCTTCTCCGCGAGGGCCCGGCCGCTGCACGGTGACAGACTTAGAGGGGGTTACTTCGGGCGGACGACGCCGTCCCGGCGCACTCGAATATGCAATCGACGAGGATCCGCTCTTGACTCCAGCTAGCTTCACGCCCGCGTATTCCTGTGGAATGAGTCTTAACTCGTAGCGAGCCTCCTCGTTCGGTGCCAGCGATTTCGGCTCTATGGGAACAGCTCTTTCTTCGACTTCTCCGTCCCCCCGTCTTCTGAGCTCAAGCACGACCGCGACTGAATCCAGGGTTTCAGAGGAGATATTTCGGACGCTGCCCCCAATCAGCGACTCCCGATTCTTCAGTAGTGGGTCATCCACAAGAACGTGAACCTTTGCTGGACCTTTAGAGGCTGCAGGCGCGCTCGCATTCGAAGCGGGAATAGAGGCTCGAGTCTGAGTAAAGCGACCACGCAGATAGAAATACCCGCCCAGAAGCGCGGCCGTTATCACTAACGCGCAAGCCAAAGCCAGAAGCTTGGTAGAGGATCCGCGGTTACGTTTTTCGGCTGTGTCTACGTCAGGCGTGTCAGACATGAGTAAAGCTAAAGAAGTACTTTAAGTTGCTAGTTGTCAATTGGACGGCCCGGGGGAGGTGCGCCGGTGATACTCGTAATGAGAGCCGATAGGAACTCCTCCTCTGCTACACCCGTGCTTGACAGCGTCACCCACTCCGCTCCGGTGGCCCCGTCGGTGCGGCCTTCGATTTTTGCGTTGACCGAGACATTAGCGCTGGTGCCGTCAATGGGTTGGACCTCTACAGTCAATGTATAGCGCCCGCGCGTCCAACCACGCGCAGCGGATGTTTGAATGTCGGCAAGTCGGCTGATTTCGGATTGTGAGACGACAGCTCCTTTACTGAAGGTGTAAGGCTGACTTACTACTATTCCTTCTGATGGCCGAGAAGCGGCTTCATCAAGCACTAGATTACGATTGCGCATTACGTCTTCGACTGACTTCAACAGTACATCACGTCGCGCGGTGAACCGGTAAGGATTGGGAATTGGCGGCACTTCAGGCGTGCGACCTTTACCAAAGTCTATACCTCGACCCGTTCCGACATCGGTCTTTGTCCCATTGTTGGCGGGCAATCTCTCTCCACCACTGTCTCGTACACGTTCGCTTTGCTTATCCACGCCCTTACCTTGGGCGTAACAGGCGAAGGTCACCACGACCGTCAGCATCATTGCAGTAATCAACCGCGTCATGAGTAGCACCTTCTTTTGTAATACCGAATGTTCCAAAGGGGGCCCGAGACGAGAATAGATTAAACGATTGGCGATTGCAATTGAGGAAGAAGGAAGGATTGTAAATTAACGATTGGAGATTGGAGATTGAACATTGCCAATCTCCAAGCTTCAATCTTCATCCTCCCTTTTCCGTTCCCATTCACGTAACGCCTGCACACCACGCGCGAAGTCGCCCTCGTTGTTATAGAAGTTATGTGCGCCATCATCACGCGATGGTTCACGTACGTAATACAAATAATCACTGTCTGCTGGATTTAATGCTGCCTCAAGTGAGCTCCTTCCCGGTGATGCGATTGGACCAGGAGGCAGTCCTGAGATCAAACGTGTATTGTAAGGTGAACGGCGTTCGACATCACTGCGGTAGACCTTTCCGTCGTCACGCCACTTTCCTTCAAGTTTCGACGCATAGACCACCGTTGAATCAACACCTAAGCTCATATCACGCGCCAAGCGATTGTAGATGACAGACGCGATCAAACGACGCTCTTCAGGAAGTTTAGCCTCAGTCTCAATCAGTGAAGCGATGGTGACAATCTGACGTGGGGTCAGGTTCCTTGCGCGGGCCTGCTCGTTCCACTCGGGTTTCCATACACTCCGAAAATGCTTGACCATCATCTGAATCACTTCTGCCGCAGTGTTGTCAGGAGAGAATTCATATGTATCTGGATACAGGTAGCCTTCAAGATTCCTGGCAGCAGGGTCGAGGTCACTGATAGAACTCACATCGTCCATGAGCTTTAACACCTCTTCTTCAGAACTCACTTCAAGTTCTTTGATCTCCGCTAATTCACCGGCAATGTCCCAACGCGTCCATCCCTCGATCACGGTTATTCGACTCAAACGCCGCTCACCCTGTCGCAGCTTTGCGTATACGCCCAACGGAGAGATTGGGGAAGCGAATCTGTATTCACCAGCTCTGAGTCGTGATCCACCCCCGGTGAGTTTGAGATACACCATCAGGGTCCAGGAGTGGCGAAGGATTCCCTCCGCCGTCAATTTGCGCACGACGGCCGCCGGTGACGAGCCTCGTGGGATCTCAATGTATTGTTCGCTCTTTCCATGCGCCAGCGGCCTTCGCAAATCGTAGTAGACCCAACCGCCAGCGGCCACCAGGACGAGGATAATAGTTAAAGTGATTCCTGAGATTATGCGTCGCATCAACCCTCAAATACCGCTCTATCTTGATCTTGCGTAATGGCGAGGAAGTCCCTAAGAACAACAACGGCAGCCTCGCTGTCAATAGCTCTCTTAATCTCCTCCGTGTCGAGACCCTCCCGCCGAAGCCGTTCATTTGCTTCCACTGAACTCAACCTTTCGTCCTGAAGGAACACCGGCACTGTCAAAGAGAGTGAGAATTTCCGCGCAATCTCCTCCGCCGCTGAAGCCGCAGGGCCTTGTGAACCGTCTAAGTTGAGCGGCAAACCAATCACTACAGTTTGTGCGTCAAAGCGCTGTATCAGAGCAGCCACATCAGCCAGCAGCTTTTTCCAGTTTGAGCGCGCTATTGGCGGTAACCGGCGTATGGAAATTAGGAGTTCATCGGAGAGTGCAACACCAACCCGCTTCTTACCGAGATCGAGTGCCAGGACAGGACCGCGGATCGATCGTAGAGATGCGCTCATATGATTAACGTCCAGTGTCGCAGAGAAGCTCGAAGGGATGTGAAAAAGCTGAGCTTGCGCCATTTCTCGTGTGACCTGTATGATACCGGCGGCTCACCGTTGAGAGATTTTGATTGAAAATCGAGAGGCCAAATGTCATTTCGCACCAAGTTCGCGTTGATTCTGCTTTCGGCAACCCTTGCCATTTATACAGTCGTTGGCGGTTGGATTTCTACCCGGGCACAGCAACCGGCAAATGATCCAAATGCCCAGCTTAGAATTTTCGAGAGTGTGCTTCAGCACATACAAAACGACTATGTGGATGAGCCAAACATGGAAAAGGTTCGCGCAGGGGCATTGCGCGGCTTAGCCTATGGTCTGGATCCGTACTCAACCTACTTGACCCCTGAGCAGGTTCGGGAGTTTAGCGAAACTGGCCAGGACAACCAGGTTGGAATTGGCGCCGAGCTTTCGCAGGTTGCATCGTATCTGTACGTGATTGCTCCTACGAAGGGCTCACCAGCTGATCAAGCTGGCGTCAGAGCTGGTGACATCATTGAGTATATCGACAACAAAGCCACGCGAGATATCTCGCTTTACGACGCGAAACAGTTGCTGAATGGAGCTGCGGGTTCAGAGGTCAAGCTGCGTATTCTGCGGGCGAATAGCAGACCATTAACGCTGACAGTGAAGCGAGGTACGACCAGAGCGGCGGCGGCTGAAATTAAGTTGGAGGCTGGGCGCATAGGCGTTCTCAGAATTAACAGCCTTGGAACAGATGAGGCCGCTGAAATTCGCAACCGAGTGAACGACCTTATTAAACAGGGCGCTCAGAAGATGGTGATTGACGTTCGCGCGACGGCCGGTGGTTCGCTCGCAGACGCTGTCGCAGTAGCGAACTTGTTCATCAAGGAAGGAACATTAGCGGAAACCATTGGTCGTGAGGGCAAGATTCTGAAGACGTTCACAGCCGATCCCAAGGCGACGATTTTTCCCGGTCCGGTTGTTGTACTTATCGATACAGGAACCGCAGGTGCTGCAGAAGTTCTGGCTTCAGCGATGCTCGAACGAAATCGCGGGCAAGTAGTTGGCGAGAAGAGCTTCGGTGCGGGCGCAGAGCAACAGCTATTCACGCTTCGCGGTGGCGACGGTCTACTCCTGACGACTGTCAAGTGGGCATCCGCAAACGGTAAACCGTTTCTGGGCGAAGACCGAGCACGTTCAGGTGTTACGCCTTCGGTGGAGGTAAAACGGGCCGAGATTGCGGAGGCCATCAACCCTGAAGACCTGGACGAAACAGATGATGAGGCCACGAAACCACCCGAGCCTGGCGATAAACCCGAAACCCCTGTCGAGCCTGTTAACAAGGTGCCAGCAGAGGATGTGCAGATGAAGAAGGCGTTGGAACTGCTGAGGGAGAGTAAACCCGCTCAGACCCAGCGCGCAGCTTAGCGCGTAACCCAAAAGGTCCCAGTTTGCGAACAGCCAGCGTCCGAGAAGGCGCTGGCTGTTCGTTTATCGGATTGCGGATATCGCATAGTGGCGAACTCCATATCGGGTACTGCACAGCCTCCCCTGTGCTCCATATTGTTAACGAAAGATTGCGACTTTGTTGTAACTCGTCGGTTATGCCCCCAAAAGAGCCTTTAGCGTTTATGATCACCCAAAACGATTCTGAGTCTGGATTCGCGGAACACTCGTTGCACTACTGACACCGGACTCCGGGGAAACGGAGTATTCCAGTAAGGAGAACCTAGCGATGATCATGACAAACAAACTTTTGCCGGTCGCCCTTATCGCCGCGTTGATCGGCGGTTCCGTGGGCGCATTCGTAATGCACTCCACCAAGAATGAGCCAGCAACGCAGGCTTCTACTGAAAGTAGCGCACTGAACCCGAATGCGCAGTATGCCAATGCCGATATGTCGCAGAACGCGCTTCAGTCGGATTTCGATACGCCAGCTGAGCAGATGGCGTACAAGAGCGGGTTTGCTGATGGCTTTAAAGCTGGGGCAGGCGCTCTGCAGGATGTGCCCGCTACTACGGCCACGGCTGCGCCAGCTCGACGTGTGGTTTACCGGCGCGCTACTCGTAGTTCGTCAACGCCACAGCGCGTCTACTACAACTACAACGAGCCCCGTAAACGAAGCTTCTGGCAGAAGCATCGCGACAAGTTAACTGTCGCAATGGGTACTGGTGGTGGCGCACTTGTTGGTGGCTTGGTTGGTGGCAAGAAGGGTGCAGCGATCGGAGCGTTGGCCGGTGCTGGCGGTTCAGCTCTGTACACCTACAAACTGCGCGACCGAAGCCGTCGTTACTAACAAGCTAGCGGAAACTACCAATGAGGAGAGCGACGCTCGTAATCCTTTGTGGAGTAATCATCGCGCTTGTTGCTGGTTCGTGGGCAGTTCCGGGCTCCGGAGCTGCCCATTTATTTCCCGGCCTTCCTCGAGCCGTCAGATTTCATGAGGCTGAAGGTCGCGGTATCCTGGTAAAGACGTGGATTAACAACCGCGGCCCATTTACCTTCGCCGTCGATACAGGAGCAGGCCTCACGGTTGTCAGTGAAAACGTCGCCCAGCAAGCTGCTGTGACTCGGCGGCCGGGACGCACAATTGTTGCCGGCCTGTCTGGAAGACAGACCTCTGTCATTTCCGGAGTTGTAAGCGGTATCGCAATAGGATGGGAAGATAATCACTTACCGGCGACGCAAGTCCGGGTGGGAATCTCACCATCATTGCCAGCTGGAATTGATGGGATTCTGGATCCGAGCGATGCCTATTCACCTTTTGGCTTTTCGATCGATCTACCCGAGCGCCTCATTGCACCCATCAACCCTGAAACGGAACCTCTTAATACCCGCCGTCCCCCAGTTGATGGGGCAATCGTGCCGTGGCTTCGGGATGGACAGACCAAAAGACCCTTCGTTCGTCTGAGCGACGGCCGATTAGCGTTGATTGATACCGGCTCGAGCTTTGGCTTGGCTGTCACCAGAGCCGGGACTTTGCAAGATCGTGATCGACGTCAGCACGTCAGCGATATAAGTGGGGGCACGATCGGGGCGATTCGCATCGCGCCCACCACAGTGAGAATCGGTGCACTTGTTCTGGAAAATGTACCCACAGACCTTCTCGATGGAGTAGAGAAGGCTCCAGTCATACTCGGTCGTGACGCACTCTATCCTTTCCGATTGTCCTTCGATCCGCGCGCACGTCTCATTGAAATTGTGCCAGCGACCAAATAGAGGAATAATTGAGCTCCGGAAGTTATGAGGTGGCGAAGTACCCGGATTGGTCTGCTGTTACTGATGGTTGGGAGTCTCGTCTTATTTGCTCCTGACCAAAGCCCGCTTGCGCAGAACCCAAGCGAAAACTCAATTCAGTCACCAACATCTCAGAGTTCTCCACCGCAGGACGACGTAGTGCGTGTAGAGACCGATTTGGTGACCACGCTTTTCACTGCCTTAGACAAAAACCGACGTTTCGTAAATACCTTACGTGCCGAAGATGTGCGCATAAAGGAAGACGGTGTGGTTCAGGAGATCGCATTCTTTGAACGTGAGACTGAGCGTCCGCTTACCTTTGTGGTTCTGGTGGATACCAGCGCATCTCAGGAAGACACGCTTCCCATGTTGAAGAGCGCAGCAAAACTCTTTGTTAAATCGGTCCTGCGTCCGGAAAAAGATAGTGTCGCGGTGGTCTCTTTTAACGGACGGCCCAAAGTTGAATTTGGGTTGAGCAACAACCCAGCACAGACGCTCGAGGCGATAGACAGAGTTCGCGTGGAGCTGCCGACGGATGGTTGCGAAGACATCACAACGGTTCTGGACGATCCCCGCTGCTGGACGAGTATCTGGGATTCGGTGATTTCTTCGGTCGGCGGTCTGTTGACGACGAAGCGTAAAGGCACCCGACGGGCGATAATCCTGTTATCGGATGGTGACGACACCTCGAGCAGGGCCACCCGTGACGAGGCAATTGCGTCATCAGTTCGTGGAGACGTTGTGATCTACGGCATCGGCATCGGCGATCCGGAAAAGTATCGTCTCGACAAGAGCGCACTCAGGAAACTCGCGGAGAGAACTGGCGGTAGAGCTTTCTTTCCGAAGGAGGGCACAGAACTGAGCGGGGCATTTGCCGAGATAGAGAGCGAGATGAGGTCACAATACGTGATTGCATACACGCCCAGCAATCGATCCAAAAACGGAACCTATCGCAAACTGAAGATCGAGATTACTAATCCCGAGCTGCGAAAGCGGAAGTTAGAGCTGCTGCACCGGCCTGGCTATTACGCAGTGCGACAGACTCATTAGACAGTTAGCTGGATTCGGAAGTTTAGACAGTTTGTAGACTCTTGTGATCCGTCTTAAAGTGGGATGTTGCCGTGTTTACGCGGCGGATTCGTGTCGCGTTTGTTGTCCAAAATTCTCAGGGCATTAATGAGTTTTGGTCGAGTGACGGCGGGTTCGATTACTTCATCTATGAAGCCCCGCGACGCAGCAACATACGGATTGGCAAACTTCTCCTCCAATTCCAGTACCCGAGCGCGTTTGGCTGATTCTTTGTCGGCGGCCTCCTGGATCTCCCTCCGGTAGAGTATTCCTACCGCACCCTCAGCACCCATCACAGCGATCTCCGCGCTGGGCCAGGCAAAGTTGATGTCCGTCCGAATGTGTTTGGAAGCCATGACGCAATATGCGCCGCCATAGGCCTTTCTCGTGATCACCGTAATCTTTGGTACGGTGGCTTCAGCAAACGCGTAGAGCAGTTTGGCCCCATGTCTGATGATTCCACCGTGTTCCTGCGAAACGCCGGGGAGAAACCCCGGAACATCTTCGAAAGTCACCAGCGGAATATTGAAACAGTCGCAGAAACGGACAAAGCGCGCACCCTTGACTGACGCGTCTATGTCGAGCACTCCCGCGAGAAAGGCCGGCTGATTGGCGACAATGCCTACGGGCCGGCCGCCGAGGCGCGCGAACCCAATCGAGATGTTTTGTGCGAAATGCTGTTGCACTTCAAAGAAGTACCCATCATCCACGATTAGCTTAATCGCATCCCGAATGTCATAAGGTTGATTCGAGGCTTCCGGAACGATGGTGTTCAGGCTTACCTCAGTACGGTCATGGGGATCACCGGTATCGATTCGCGGCGCCTCATCCAGGTTATTTGAAGGAATGAAAGACAGAAGCTCTCGCACTATTCGCAGGGCATGCTCGTCCGAGTCAGCAGCAAATTGTGCTACACCCGAAACTTGATTGTGAGTGACGGCGCCACCCAGTTCTTCTTTAGTGACATCCTCATGAGTGACAGTCTTGATTACATCCGGTCCGGTGATGAACATGTACGACGTGTCCTTCACCATAATGTTGAAATCAGTTATGGCAGGGCTATAAACCGCACCTCCAGCGCAAGGACCCATGATGCAACTAATTTGGGGGACCACCCCGCTGGCGAGCGTATTGCGGAGGAATATGTCGGCATAACCGCCGAGACTTAAAACCCCCTCTTGGATTCGAGCACCACCAGAGTCGTTGAGACCGATGATAGGGGCCCCTACCTTCATCGCCAGATCCATTACCTTGCAGATCTTTTCAGCATGAGTTTCTGAGAGTGAACCACCGAATACTGTAAAGTCCTGCGCAAAAACGAACACGCGTCGACCATCAATCAATCCGTGTCCTGTGATCACGCCGTCGCCCGGGAAGACCTGCTTATCAAGACCGAAGTCGCGCGAGCGGTGAACGACAAACTTGTCGAACTCTTCGAAAGTTCCGTCATCGAGCAGGAATTCGATTCGTTCTCTGGCTGTCAGCTTTCCTGCAGTGTGTTGCTTCGCGACGCGTTCGGCACCACCGCCCATTTCGGCTTGGGCACTGCGTTCTTTCAGACGTTCAAGTCTTGTCTTGGCATGCTGCGGTTGTTGCTTTGAGGTCATGTTGTTCGGTCCACAAAGGGGAAACTACGTGACTCTATCAACATCTTTAGCTCGTTGAGAGCCGCTCTGACGTTACGCCGAACATCTTCTGGATATCCATAGGTTGCGGCGTTCGCTTCGAATTCTTCCTCGTCTAAAACGGAATAGGAATAGTCGGAATTCACTAGAACATCGACGTCGAGGTCTACATAACTTAGAACGTGGCCGTCAAATTCAGGTGGGAAGTTAACATTGCAGTAGTAGTTTCTCAACTCACCTGCAGGTCCAGAGAAACGGAAAACATTATACCAACGGTCGAGCCAGTAGTATTCGAGACTCACCGTGTCTTTTGGAATTGTGCCAAGTAAATCGTGCTGCACCTCTTTGGCAAATGAAGCGTCGAGAATTATCAACGATCCTTCCTGGGCAACCAGACGCGCGCTCCAGCGGCGGTGTTCCAATCCGTCAAACTTGCGGGCGCGCACTACAACCATCTATTTGCGGCCACTCTTCTGCCAATCAGCCAGAAACTGTGCTTGCCCCTTATCGGTGAGTGGATGATTGAATAGTTGGTCAATAACCTTGAACGGCATGGTTGCGATGTCAGCTCCCATTCGCGCCGCTTCTATCACATGAATCGGGTGACGAATGCTCGCCGCCAGCACCTCGGTTTTCCAATCGTAGTTCTTGTAGATCTCCACGATATCCTGCAGTAGCACCAATCCATCCTGGCCAATGTCATCGAGTCGACCGAGAAATGGACTGATGAACGAGGCGCCGGCTTTGGCGGCCATAATTGCCTGGGCCGCAGAGAAACAGAGTGTGACATTCACCTTGGTGCCCTCATCCGATAGTTGGCGTGTGGCTTTTAAGCCATCGCGCGTCAGGGGACACTTGATCACGACGTTGGGGGCGACTCGGGCATATTCGCGCCCTTCGCGCACCATCCCTTCAACATCACTGCTCGTCACTTCTGCAGATACTGGCCCCCGAACCAACTCACATATCGCGGCAATATGTCGTTTGAAGTCTACGTCGCCTTCTTTGGCAATCAACGAGGGGTTAGTTGTAACGCCATCTGCAATACCAAAGGCCGCAGCTTCGCGTATCTCATTGAGGTTAGCGGTATCGAGAAAGAATTTCATTTTGCCTCCGGTAGTCTAAATAACTGCGTTTCATGAATAGGGAAGTCATGGTAGTTAAGGTACCTCTTCGGAATACACATCCGAGGGGGCGCTAACATTTCCTGCCTGGTCTACTGCCGTTAGGTAGTAGTAGTAACGGCGTCCAGTTTCAACCAGCTCATCCTGGAACGATGTTCTGGTTAACAGGGAAGTATTGAGCTTGGTCCACCTGTCTTTCGACAGGTTGGGATCCACTGAGCGATAGATGTTGTAGCCGGCTATGTCCGGTTCAGGATTAGCAGCAAAGAACAGCGAAATGCGTCCGGGAGCCCCGACCACACTGATGCCGGAAGGTTGCGAGGGAGCAAAGACGTCTCTGGGTGAAACCATGAGGACGTTTGAGTTCAAACTTTCAACCAGCGCCCCCTCGGTGCCTAGAGAGACGGATCGAACCGCATATCGATAATTCTCGCCGAACTTGATGTTCTTATCTACAAAGTCAGTGACGCTTATGAGCGCGGCATTGATTGGGGGCTGACCAAAAGCGAGATCTTCGGTTTCGCGATACACGTTGTATCCCAACAAATTCACGGGTGTAGAGCCATCAATATTAGCCCCAGGTGGGTTCCAAGTCAGGGTCACCCCTTCGGCCGACACGTTTGTCGATGCAAGAGTCGGAGGTCCGGCGATGCGAGCAGCGGGCTCTATGAGAAGAAAGTTGGAGAAAGCGGCGCGCTGACCAGCTGCGTTGACATAGGTAATTGCGTAGCGGAGCCTTGCGGGTTCGCCTGCCAGTTCCAAACGATCGGTATAGGTCAGCGTGTCCGTTGCCTTCTGAATCTCCTCGTAGGTCACAGAGCCGACCAGCGTTGAGCGTGCAGAGAACTCGTCTTCCGTGAGCGGCAACGGAGCAGTGGGTCTCTCCGCCAATCGGAACACATCAATTCTTCTGATGCTCTGCACGCTTGGGTCAGGAGCGTTTCGGACGGGCGCCGGCCAGCTGAGGATGACCTGGTTGCCTCGTTGCACACCGGAGAGGAGTTCTGTTCGCTGTTGTACACGCTCAATCGGGGGTAGTGGGGGGCGACGTTTGCCGCAGGCAGTTAGCGTGATAATGGCGGCTGCGGCCACAATCCCTAATATCGCTGACCTGCTGATGCGCAAAACCGTTGAACCCAGAGCTGCAGGGAGGCCGTGATGCATCGAATCTTCACAGAATGTAACGGCTGAGGTCCTGGTCCTTCACTGTCTCGGCGAGCATTCCTTCTACGTAGTGAGCATCAATCCGTTGGTGTTTAGGTTCGAGGTCGGGACCTTCAAAACTGATCTCCTCAAGTAGTTTTTCCATGATGGTTTGCAGCCGCCGCGCGCCGATATTTTCGGTTTGCTCATTTACGCGCGCCGCAAAATTCGCAATCGAGTCAATGGCATCTTCGCTGAATTCGATGTTCACGCCTTCCGTTTCCATCATTGCCTGGTACTGTTTTATAAGAGCATTCTTCGGTTCTGTCAGAATGCGCTTGAAATCCTGAATTGTTAGCGATTCCAACTCGACCCTTATCGGGAAGCGACCTTGCAGCTCAGGGATCAGATCGGCGGGCTTAGAGACGTGAAACGCGCCTGCGGCAATGAAAAGGATGTGGTCAGTTCTGACCATTCCGTAGCGTGTGTTAACAGTTGTCCCTTCGACTATTGGCAAGATGTCGCGTTGCACGCCTTCGCGAGATACATCGGGTCCATGTCCGGATTCTCGGCCCGCAATCTTGTCAATCTCGTCGAGAAAGATGATTCCTGATGACTCAACGCGTTCAATTGCCGCCCGCGCTACCTGGTCCATGTCTATCAGACGCTCTTCTTCTTCCTGCATCAAATATTCCATGGCTTCGTCTACTCGCATCTTGCGTCGTTTGGAGCGGCCCTGGAAAAGGTTCCCCAGCATATCCTTCATATTGATGCCCATCTCCTCGACACCCTGGGGTCCTGCCAACTCAATAACTGGGAAGTTCTTTTCCCGAACCTCGATTTCGATGAGTCGATTGTCGAGCTTGCCACTGCGGAGTTGTGACCGCAGCTTTTCACGCGTCCTTTGAAATTGTTCGTCGTTCTTGCTTACTTCGGTACCGTCTGTTTCGATCGCGTCCGAAGACTCGAAATCATAAAACCCCGCCGAGGTACGAGGTGGCGGTAGGAGCAGATCCAATATTCGCTCTTCTACGTTGAGTTCTGCTTTCTCAGCAATCTCTTCAATCTTTTCCTGTCGAGTCATGTCCACGGATATCTCAGTTAGATCGCGAATCATGCTCTCGACATCACGGCCAACATAACCAACTTCGGTGAACTTGGAGGCCTCGACTTTAAGGAAAGGTGAATTTGACATGCGGGCCAGACGGCGGGCGATCTCCGTCTTTCCGATCCCGGTGGACCCGATCATAATGATGTTCTTGGGCATCACATCGACGGCCATTTCAGGCGCCAATTTCTGCCGTCGAATGCGATTGCGTAGCGCCACAGCGACTGCCCGTTTGGCATTTCGCTGTCCGACGACGTGTTTGTCCAACTCCGCGACTATCTGACGAGGTGTCATCTCGTCAAGCCGAAGTTCTTCGTCTACTTCACCAGCAAGATAAATAACCATTTCGCTTACGGGCCCTACAACTCTTCTACGACAATATTCTCATTGGAATAGATGCAAATTTCGCCGGCAATCGTGAGCGCATCAACGGCAATCTCGCGTGCCGACAGCTTCGTGTGTTTGAGCAGCGCCCGGGCCGCAGCCAATGCGTACGAACCACCTGAGCCGATTGCAATAACGCCGTCGTCCGGTGCGATTACATCGCCATTGCCGGAAAGTAAGAACGAACTTTTAGCATCTGCAACAACAAGCAGCGCTTCCAGGTGCCGCAGTACCTTATCCGTGCGCCATTCCTTGCTCAGCTCAATTGCCGCTCTTTCCAGATTTCCGTGATATTGTTCGAGCTTGCTTTCAAAGCGGGTCAGAAGTGAAAAAGCGTCTGCTGTGGCTCCGGCAAAACCAGCCAAAATCGCATCATTATAGAGTCGACGCACCTTCTTGGCGTTGGCCTTCATGATGGTTTCGCCCATCGTTACCTGACCATCGCCGGCGAGCGCAGCCTTCCCATCTCTGCGCACGAGTAAAACAGTTGTGCTGCTGATGTTACTGGAGTCTTTCGGCATTTGCGGCATCAGCACTATAGGAACTCGCTCGAATGCAAGTCAAGTTTGGAGTGCGGCGGCAAGGGCGCCAAGCCCGCGCCGCCGCTTTTCGTCGCGCTTTCCGCAGATATTAAACCCAAAGCGGCGGCGCCCCGCTGGCGCTCCTTGCCGCCGCACTCCAGGGGCAATTGGCAATTACTCCAAGTGCTGCTAGATTAATGAACGCACTCCTGACGTCCCATGAGAGATCAGCTACCACGCATCGGCATAACGATGCGCATCGAACTTCAGACCGATCGGTTCTACCTTTCCCGACACTACAGCGAGGCAGTACAAGCGGCGGGTGGAGCGCCTGTGCACCTCATAATTCACGACAGCATACATTGACAGCACCTTAGCAGTGCAGGGGAAGGAAACGGCTTGGCTCGAGATCTTAATATTTCAGAACGTGTGGCAATCGTTACAGGTGGATCACGTGGGATCGGCCGCGCGACCGCGTTGCGACTGGGTGAGTTAGGCGCCGCGGTTATAGTGAACTATCAACACGACCGCTCCGCAGCTGAATCCGTTGTTAGCGAGCTGCAACAAATCGGCGCCCGCGCAGCAGCTCTACAGGCCGACGTTTCCAGTCTCTCTTCGGCCGAACTGCTCATCCACAACACCGTGGAGTTGTTTCGCACCGTCGATATTCTTGTATGTAATGCCGGGATCTGGCGCGGCGCGCCAGTTGAAGAGATCTCTGAAGAGCTTTGGGACAGGACAATGGCCATAAATCTGAAAGGGACGTGGTCTGTTTGCCGCGCCGCTGTTCCTGTCATGAAGCAGAATCGGTTTGGTCGCATCGTAATAGTCAGTTCCACTGCTGGTCAAAGAGGTGAAGCCGGCGTCTCGAACTATGCCGCCTCCAAAGGAGGCCAGATCTCGTTTACGAAGTCGTTGGCAACTGAGTTAGCAGGTTCTGGCATTACGGTAAATTGCGTCGCGCCTGGATGGGTCGACACCGATATGAACACCGAAGTGTTCGCTGATGGACAAAGGCGCAAGTCGATAATTGAAACTATTCCCCTGAAGAGAATTGCGACCGCCGATGATATTGCTGGTCCGATTGCCTTTCTGTGCACAGATTGGGCGCGTCACATTACCGGCGAGGTACTCAACGTCAATGGTGGCTCAGTTCTCTGTGGCTGAAACAGTTCACGTGATACTTTAAGAATGATGCAATCATCAGTTCGAATACCCGCAAAGAAGCAGATCCTTCTTGGCCTTGAGACACTGCTTGAGCGTTCGGAAGAAATAGTGGGCGACGCCAGGGTTGGGCTCGTATGCAATCAAGCGTCAGTCGATCATAAGTTTATGCATGCGGCTGACCTGTTGAATCAGGACCCAAGGATCAAATTGACCGCCCTGTTTGGACCGCAGCACGGGATTCGCGGTGACGTTCAGGACAACATGATTGAGACGGAGCACAGCCTAGACCGGGACACCGGGCTTCGCATTCACTCGTTGTATAGCGAGACTCGAGAGCCAACAGCTGAAATGTTGGCGGATGTGGATGTAATCGTTTTCGATATGCAGGACATCGGATGCCGCATCTACACCTTCGCGTATACGTTAGCCAATTGTATGCGTGCGGCAAAGCGATTTGGAAAACGGGTCGTGGTTTGTGATCGTCCGAATCCGATCAATGGTGTCTCCGTCGAGGGAAATATTCTTGAGCCCGAACACGCCTCGTTTGTCGGACAGTTTGCCCTGCCGACAAGACACGGCCTGACCATGGGGGAGCTTGCGCAGATCTTCAACCAACACTTTAAGATCAATTGCGACCTGGACATTGTTTTGATGAAGGGCTGGCAAAGAGAGTTGTGGTTTGATCAGACCGATGGCCCTTGGGTGATGCCTTCGCCAAACATCCCGACGCTTGAGAGCGCGACGGTGTTTCCCGGCACGGTGCACTTTGAGGGCACTCAGTTATCGGAAGGCCGCGGGACAACCAGACCCTTTGAGTTTGTCGGCGCGCCGTACATCGACCCACACGAGTATGCAGCGGTGCTGAACGGGATAGGCCTGGCCGGAGTGTACTTCCGGAGCTGCGTCTTTAGACCAACATTTCAGAAGCATGCAAAAATTAGTTGTGGTGGCGTCCAAATTCATGTGCTTGATCGCGAACAATTTCGACCGGTTGTGGTTGGCGTGGCGATGGTAAAGGTTGCTTACGAGCTCTATGATGAATTTCGCTGGAAGGAGCCACCCTACGAGTACGTCTTTGATCGGAATCCTTTTGATGTTATTGCCGGCACTGAGGCTCTTCGTAAAGCAATTGAAGAAGGAAGAGCACTTAAGGATATTGAGGATGAGTGGCAGGACGAATTTAGAGATTTCGAAGTACTACGTGCTGGATCTTTGCTGTACTGACTAACTCTAAAGCTCAGGTTAGGGTTTAAGAGTCGTAACGCCGACGTTTAAAGTAGCGGTTTAAATCGAAGCGCGGGCGTACCGCCCGCGTGGTTGCAAATTAAAGATTCGGAACAGGGGCGTCCCCGCCCGCATAGTTGCAAACTAAAGATTCGGAACGCGGGCGTCCCCGCCCGCATAG